>NZ_KV832195.1:60656-136600 GCF_001837375.1 Neisseria sp. HMSC066H01 | reverse complement strand
TTTAAACGTTTAAAGTTTCAGACGGCCTTTGATTTCAAATCCTGATTACAGATGAGGATTAATCAGGTTTTCAGGAGAGAGGATACGGTTGAGCTCTTCTTCGCTCAACAGACCGCGCTCCAGTACGACTTCGCGCACGCCTTTGCCGGTTTGGGCGCAGATTTTGCCGACCAAGTCGCCGTTGTGGTGACCGATGTATGGGTTCAGGTAAGTAACCAAACCGATGGAGTTGAAAACATAGCGTTCGCAGATTTCGCGGTTGACCGTAATGCCTTTGACGCATTTTTCGGACAGGTTGACCGCGGCGTTGCCCAAGAGGGAAATGGTTTCAAACATACATTGGGCGATGACTGGCTCCATAACGTTCAGCTGTAACTGACCTGCTTCGGCTGCGAAAGTGATGGTGGTGTCGTTGCCGATGACTTTGAAGCACACTTGGTTGACGACTTCGGGAATTACCGGATTGACTTTGGCCGGCATGATGGAAGAACCGGCCTGCAATTCAGGCAGGTTGATTTCTTTCAAACCGGCGCGTGGGCCGGAAGAGAGCAGGCGCAAGTCGTTACAGATTTTGGACAGTTTGACGGCTGTGCGTTTCAATGCGCCGTGTACCATCACATATGCGCCGCAGTCGGAGGTCGCTTCGATCAGGTTTTCAGTCAGTTTGCAAGGCAGGCCGCTGACTTCGGAGAGTTTCTCAACGACTAAAGCCGCATAGCCTTTGGGTGTATTCACGCCTGTACCGATGGCGGTGGCGCCGAGGTTGACTTCAAGCAGCAGGGAGCGGGTGCGGTCGAGGTTGAGGATTTCTTCTTCCAACAACACTTGGAAAGATTGGAATTCTTGTCCGGCCGTCATCGGCACGGCGTCTTGAAGCTGGGTGCGTCCCATTTTCAAAACGTCTTTAAACTCTTCGGCTTTGGCGGCAAAGGCGTTTTTCAGGATAGCCAGTTTGTCGAGCAATTCGCCGATGCTGTAATACACGGCAAGGCGGAAGCCGGTAGGATAGGCGTCGTTGGTGGATTGACTGGCATTGACATGGTCCATCGGATTGACGATGTCGTAGCGGCCTTTTTCGTATCCCAACACTTCCAGCGCAAGGTTGGCAATGACTTCGTTGGTGTTCATGTTGACCGAAGTACCGGCGCCGCCTTGATAAACGTCGGATGGGAATTGGTCGAGGCAGCGGCCTTTGATCAATACTTCGTCGCAGGCTTTTTCGATGGCGGCCGCGATTTCCGGCTTGATGGCACCCAATGCGCCGTTGGCTTGCGCGGTGGCTTTTTTAACCATCACCATGCTGCGGACAAATTGCGGTACGTCGGAAATTTTTTGCGTGGAAATTTTAAAGTTTTCAATGGCGCGCAGCGTGTGGATACCCCAATAAACATTGGCAGGGATTTCGCGGTCGCCCAATAAATCGTGTTCGATTCGTACAGTCATTTCTCTTACCTTCTCGTATAGTTGTGTTGGTGTGCGTTATGCGTTTGGAACATTAGCCCAGTTCGGCACGATTGTCCAGTCTATAAGGCTTAATCGTCAGGATGAAAGCGCGCCGCTTCGCGTTCTTTCGCAGCTGTTTCTTTATCTTTCAATTTCGCACCTAAGCCCAACATTTTTTCATATTCGGATTGCGGCGTGCCATCCTCTTCCATGCCGAATGCGCTGGCATTGACCCAAAGGGAAAGCAGGGAAACGATGAAGGCGAAAAAACCAACGATATACCAAAACATTTTTTTCTTCCTTGTGTGTCTGCGTGTGCAGATTGTTGTGGTTTGTAAGGATATGAATGTAGCACAAACACGGCAAGGTTTAAATTCCCTTACTTCGTCCTTTCATTCATTTACCTGTTATTGTTTAGAAAAGAAAAGGCCGTCTGAAAAGTAAGACTTTTCAGACGGCCTTGAGGCCTTATCGGGAAGATTAGCCGCCGCATGCACCGCAGCAACCGCCTTCGCCATGGCCGCCGCGTTTTTCTTCGTTGTTGACAACGGGCAGCTCGGTTTCTTCGGTTTGCTCTTTTTTATCTTCAGGCAAATCGTTTACTTTGATTTTGTTTTCTTCAGCCATGATATATCCTTTCAATGGATTAGGGAGTGGAAAGATTCATAAAGATAGCATCTTTAGAGCGATAAACCAAGCAGTACAAAACTGTCTTGTAATAATGCCATGACTTGGAACAATAAATTTGCTTGTAAAAGCGTTCAGGCCGTCTGAAAAAATCTAAAGAGGAGCGTTGGTTTTTATGGTTTGAAATGGTAGCAGAAAGATTTAAGAATGCTTGATTTGAAGGGATAAACTGACATGGATTTCAAAAAACAATACAATGTTATCATCATCTGGACACTGCCAATTTATCGGAGCATATATGTATTCACACCACAGTGAACGCCATTTCAGCGACCGCAACAACTGGCTTCGGGCAAGCGTATTGGGCGCTAATGACGGCCTGATTTCCACTGCCTCGCTGTTGACGGGCGTAGCCGCAGCCGCGTCAGATTTCCAAACCCTGCTGTTGACGGGCGTTTCGGCGCTTATCGGGGGGGCGGTGTCAATGGCGGCAGGGGAGTACGTTTCCGTGTCCAGCCAATCGGATACGGAAAAAGCCGATTTGCACAAAGAACGCCACGAATTAGCAAACAATCCTGACGCAGAGTTGGAAGAGCTGACTGAAATTTACCGCCGCCGCGGTTTGTCTGACGCGCTTGCCGCCGAAGTCGCGCAAGCCTTGATGGAACACGATGCACTCGCCGCCCACGCGCGCGACGAAATCGGCATTACCGAAGCCTCTGCCGCCCGTCCCATGCAGGCCGCGCTGGCTTCTGCCGCTTCATTTTGCGCCGGCGCTATTTTACCTTTACTAGTCGCATTGACAGCTTCTAGTGCCATTGTTCCGGCCTTGGCCGTCTCCACTTTGTTCGGTCTGGCATTACTGGGTTATGTCTCCGCCAAACTGGGCGGCGCACCTGTTGTTCCTGCGGTTATACGCGTGTGCCTGTGGGGAGTGGCAGCATTGGCGATAACCGGGTTTATTGGAAAACTGGCAGGCGTGGCTGTCTGATTGTAAGGCCTTGTATTCTTTTAAACCTGTATCCAGTAAAATTGAAAATTAATTTGCTCACTAAAGGCCGTCTGAAAAATTTTCAGACGGCCTGCGGTGCTTGTATTGACTTATTGCACACTGTTTTTTGTCATGACCTATCCGATTCCCAAACCCCGTGAAAAATCCCGTTGGCTCAATCTGTCTCAAGGCTCGCTGCCTTTGGCTTTGGCGCGTTATCTGCCACATAAGCAGCTCAAGGTTGTCTTGACCCAGGATGCGGAACAGGCGTTGCGCCTTCAGACGGCCTGGCTGTTTTTCCGTCCGCACGATACGGCGGTGTTCCTGACGGACTGGGAAACGCTGCCTTACGAGCGTTTTTCGCCGCATCAGGATTTGGTGTCGGAACGGCTCTCGGCGTTGTGGCAGATTAAGAGTGGCACGGCGGACGTGTTGTTCGTACCGGTTGCCACGGCGATGCAGAAGCTGCCGCCCGTGCCGTTTTTGATGGGGCGCACGTTTTGGCTGAAAACGGGGCAGACTTTGGATATAGGCCGTCTGAAAACCGATTTGGTGGATGCGGGCTACAACCATGTTTCCCATGTTGTCGCGGCGGGTGAGTTTGCCGTGCGCGGCGGCATTGTCGATTTGTTCCCGATGGGCAGCGAAATGCCGTACCGCATCGATTTGTTCGACGATGAAATCGACAGCATCAAAACCTTTGACACCGAAACGCAGCGCACCATCTCGCCCGTTTCCGAAATCCGCCTGCTGCCGGCGCACGAGTTCCCCACCGACAGCGAGGCGCAAAAGATTTTCCGCAGCCGCTTCCGCGAGGAAGTCGATGGCAATCCGAACGATGCCGCCGTGTACAAAGCCGTCAGCAACGGCCACTTCGGCGCGGGCGTGGAATATTATCTGCCGCTGTTTTTTGAAAACGAGCTGGACACGCTGTTTGACTATATCGGCAAAGATGCGCTGTTTGTCTCTTTGGGCGATGTTGACGCCGAGGCAAACCGTTTTTGGAGTGACGTCAAATCACGTTACGCCATGGCGCAGGGCGACGAAACCTATCCGCCTTTGCTTCCACAGCATTTGTATCTCTCTGCCGATGTATTCGCAGGCCGTCTGAAAAACTACGGACAAGTGCTGCCCGATGTTTCCGGAAAAGAACACACCTTGCCCGATCTTGCCGTCAACCGCCAATCCGACGAGCCGTTGCAGGCATTGAAGGATTTTCAGACGACCTTTGACGGGCGGATTTTGCTGTGCGCCGAAAGTTTGGGACGGCGCGAAACCATGCTCGGCTTCTTGCAGCAAAACGGCTTGAAAGCCAAACCTGTGTCCGACTGGCAGGGCTTTTTATCGGCACACGAGCCGCTGATGATTACGGTCGCGCCGTTGGCATACGGGTTTAAATTAGAAGATCAAAACATCGCGGTCATCACCGAATCTGACCTCTACCAATACGTCGCCCGCTCGCGCAAACATCATCGCAAGAAACACGCCGCCGTTTCAGACGGCCTGTTGCGCGACCTTGCTGAAATCAATATCGGCGATCCCGTCGTTCACGAAGAACATGGCATTGGCCGATATATGGGTTTGGTAACGATGGATCTGGGCGATGAAACCAACGAAATGATGTTGCTTGAATACGCGGGCGAAGCGCAGCTTTATGTGCCTGTTTCTCAACTGCATTTAATCAGCCGCTACTCCGGCCAGGCGCATGAAAACGTAGCTTTGCACAAGCTTGGTAGCGGCGCGTGGAACAAAGCGAAACGCAAAGCCACCGAAAAAGCGCGCGATACCGCCGCCGAATTGCTCAACCTCTACGCCCAACGCACCGCCCAATCGGGACACAAGTTTGAAATCAACGAGATGGACTATCAGGCATTTGCCGACGGATTCGGCTACGAAGAAACCGAAGACCAAGCCGCCGCCATCGCCGCTGTGATTAAAGATTTGACACAGGCGAAGCCGATGGACCGCCTCGTGTGTGGCGATGTCGGTTTCGGCAAAACTGAAGTTGCCCTGCGCGCCGCGTTTGTGGCGGTGATGGGCGGCAAACAGGTTGCCGTACTTGCCCCGACCACGCTTCTGGTCGAGCAGCACGCGCAAAATTTCGCCGACCGCTTCGCCGATTTCCCCGTGAAAGTCGCCAGCCTTTCGCGTTTCAACAACAGCAAAGCCACCAAAGCCGCGCTGGAAGGCATGGCAGACGGCACGGTCGATATCGTTATCGGCACACACAAATTGGTGCAGGACGACATCAAATTCAAAAACTTAGGTTTAGTGATTATCGATGAAGAACACCGTTTCGGCGTGCGTCAGAAAGAGCAGCTCAAACGCCTGCGCGCCAATGTCGATATCCTCACCATGACCGCCACGCCGATTCCGCGCACCCTCAGCATGGCGCTCGAAGGCCTGCGCGACTTCTCGCTGATTACCACCGCGCCCAGCCGCCGCCTTGCCGTCAAAACCTTTGTCAAACCGTTCAGCGAAGGCAGCGTGCGTGAAGCCGTGTTGCGCGAACTCAAACGCGGCGGGCAGGTATTTTTCCTGCACAATGAAGTGGATACCATCGAAAATATGCGCGAGCGGCTGGAAACCCTGCTGCCTGAAGCCCGCATCGGCGTGGCGCACGGACAACTGCGCGAGCGCGAACTGGAACAAGTCATGCGCGACTTTTTGCAGCAACGATTCAACGTGTTACTCTGTTCCACCATCATCGAAACCGGTATCGACATTCCCAACGCCAACACCATCATCATCAACCGCGCCGACAAATTCGGGCTGGCGCAACTGCACCAGCTTCGCGGACGCGTCGGCCGCAGTCACCACCAAGCCTACGCCTACTTGCTCACGCCCGAATACATCACCAAAGACGCAGAAAAACGCCTCGATGCCATCGCGGCGGCAGACGAACTCGGCGCAGGTTTCACCCTCGCCATGCAGGATTTGGAAATCCGCGGCGCCGGCGAAATCCTTGGCGAAGGGCAATCCGGCGAAATGATGCAGGTCGGCTTCACGCTCTACACCGAAATGCTCAAACAAGCCGTGCGCGACCTCAAAAAAGGCCGTCAGCCCGATCTCGACGCACCATTGGGCATTACCACTGAAATCAAACTGCACAGCCCGGCATTATTGCCCGAAGATTACTGCCCCGACATCCACGAACGGCTCGTCCTCTACAAACGCCTTGCCGTCTGCGAAACCGTGCAGCAAATCAACGCCATACACGAAGAACTGGTCGACCGCTTCGGCCTGCCCGAACAACCCGTCAAAACCCTCATCGAAAGCCACCACTTACGGCTTGCGGCAAAAGAATTAGGCATAGATGCCATTGATGCGACCAGCGAAGCGGTAACGGTAACCTTTGGCAAAAACAACAATGTCGATCCAACCGAAATCATCCTGCTGATTCAAAACGACAAAAAATACCGCCTTGCCGGCGCGGATAAGCTGCGATTTACCATAGAGATGGAAAATATCGAAGTGCGGATTAATACAGTGAAGAACGTATTGAAGACTTTGAAGGAAAGGGTGATGGTTAAGTAGAAAAGTTAAGGAAAGGCCGTCTGAAAACCTGTTTTCAAGTTTTCAGACGGCCTTTGGGTAGACTCAGCAACGGTTATTGGCGTTTTGCGCCGTAGCCGCCAATCATGTGTTCGCTGCCGTCTTCTTTTTTCAAACCGTATGTACCGCCAATTTCTGCGGCAGACGGACCGAAGAATTTACCGCTCAAATTACCTTTCAAGCCGGCTGCGGTAGCTTCGACCTTGCCGAGGAATAGGTTGCCGTTTTCCCATTTCGCCGTACCTTTCATATCGTAGTCAGCACCTTTTACGGTTACACGGCGACCGTTGGCGTCGAGGGAATGGAATTGGGAATTGGTAGTCTCAAAGCGTACGCCTTTCAAGCCGAAATCGACAATGGCTTTAACATCGGCAGTCAGCTGACGGTTTTGGTCGTTGTTCTTCACAACATAGGCTGTGGTCAAACCATTGTAAGTCGCTGTGCCGCTGGCAGGGAGGGCAGTAAACTTGGTTTCGTCGCCTAGGCTTTGATAGCCGTGAATGACACCAGACTTCGGATCGATATAATGGGCAAAAGTTTGGTAAGTCCAACCGGCTGCAGCAGGGTCGTGCATGACGATTTGTGTGCCGTTGGCAAAGCGGATGATGTAAATGCCGTCAAATCGTTTGTCAAATACAGTTCCATTCTTATCTTTAGCAATGTATGCAAGCTGGTTGGCATGGTTTTCGGCCAATTCTGTTAAATCTTGGCGTACTTGTCTTGCATCGTCATAAGCTTTAGCAGCTGTGTTTTTAGCTTTTTCAGCGGCATCTCTTGCGTCTTTGCTAGAAGTGCGCGTTGCTTTTGCGGATATTACGTTTTGGTTTGCAGTTTGCAGGTTTTCCTCAGCATTTTCCCAATTATTTTTAGCCGCTTTGAATTTGGCCAAATCCTCGTTATTCAAATTTTTTGTTAAAGTAGAGATTTGTTTATCCAGTTCATCTTGTGCGGTATTTAAGGCTTTATTGGCATTTTCTAACTCTTCTACACTTTCTCCTGTCGTCTTTTCTATGGCAGCTTTAAAGTTGGCTTTGGCTTCTTCTAATTCTTTTTTTGCTTTTTCAAAAGATGCCGTTTCTTCAGAGTGCGTACCAAGTGTCTCCAACATTGAGTTATATGCCTTAGCAGCTTGTCGTTCTGCTTGGGTTTTGTTTTTCAGCGCCTCGGCAAAAGCATTTGTATCATTTGCCAGTTTTCGTTCGGCAGAAGCTAAAGCACTTTTTGCGTTTTCAGACTTTTGATACAACTCAACGATTTTTTGATCCAGCGTGGATTGTCCGACTTTGAACTCATGATTCGGTTCTTGTCCCGTTTGTCCGCTGACATCACTCTTGGTTTTACCGCCTGAAAATGCTTTGGCAATGATGGAGTCTGTAGTAGTAAATTGAACCTGCGTTGCATTGCCTTCTTCTGTTTTGTTATACAACACGATTGCATCTAATTTAACTTCATCATTAGCTTTAAAATCCAAAGAGCTAACTAAACCGTTTTGATTATTTGTTTGATTATCCGTATAAAACAGTCTGTTAGTATCATTATTGCGGCGCAGCTGAATATTTGGATTGCCTTGTTGCGCGCTTGTTGAAGAAATGAAGCTGGTAGATAACGGAGTATCTGTATTCAACGGAGAGATCGGTTTTTCATCCGTCAATTCTTCGAGTTTGTCGGCTTTATTGTTAGTGGTTTCAGCAGGAGATTCGCTGTTACTGTTATTGGTATCACTTGGGGTTGTATTGTTATTATTGTTTGTACCACCATTTTTTTCAGGACTGCTGCTACCGCCGGTATTGGTTGAGCCAGTGGAAAGTGCTGCATTACCACCGCCGCCACCTCCACCACAGGCTGAAAGGATTGCGGCGCTGATAGCAGTTAAGATGAAGGTTTTGATTTTAGTGTTGATTGCAGACATATTGTTCCCTTTTCTGTAGATTAGCATAGTGTGCTTTGTCAAACGGCATAAAATCATTATCATAGATATAATTATGGTAAAAATAAACTGTTTTTTACGTTTTGCACAGCATAGTTTGCCTAATGAAAGATTGTGTTTGATTTGTGCGACAGGAGGTTGTTAAATGATATCGAGCGGTTGGTTGTGCACCAATCATAAAGGACTAAAAACAAAGTCTGCATGAAATCTGTATAGTGCACACGTATGTAGGCATTAAGTGAAGATATTATAGAATAAAGGCCGTCTGAAAATTGAATCTCAGACGGCCTTTGGCTTCTTTATAACGTCGTTCGTATTATCAGAAACGATAGTTCACGCCCAAGGCAAACTCGCGGCCGCGTTCGTAGAAGGGCACGCGTCCGTTGCCGTCGGGGAAGCGTTGACTGTGTGAACGGTATTGCTTGTTGCCGATGTTGTTGACAGCGAAGTTGACGTTCAGGTTGTCTTTTTTCAGCGGCTGCCAGTTGGCGTAGATGTCGTGTACGCCGTAACCGGCTTTCTTGCCGTGTATCGTGCCTAGTCCGCGGGAGACGTCGGTGTATTTCACGCTTTGGGCGTAGCGGCCGCGCCAGCCGATTTCGAGTTTGGGGTTTTCAAACTGGTAAGACAGACCGGTCAGCCATTGGCGGCTGGTGTTCCAGAAGGTGAACGAGCTTTCGTGGTCTTCCGCTTGAATCGGGCTTTCGCCGTAGTACATTTCGCCGTTCAGACGCGGTTTGACGTAGGATACGCCGGCGCGCGCGGTCAGGCCGCCCCAACGGTAGGACGCGTCAAGTTCGTAGCCGTAGGTTTTGAGCGTGCCGCCGTTGTAAATTTTGCCGCGTTCGGTGATGGAGGCGGTGTTGTTGTTGATTTTTGCCCAACGATAGACGATGAGGTCTTTGATGCGTTGGTGGAACACGCTGCCGCTGACGTTGAAGTTGTCGTTGCGCCATCTGAAGCCCAATTCGGTGCGGCGGGCGGTTTCAGCTTTGAGGTTGCTGTCCAAATCGGCGGCAGCGCCTGCACGTTCGTTAGCCAAGAGGGCTTCGTTCAGGCGGGGCGCACGGCTTGCCTGATTGAGGTTTGCCAAGAGGGAGAAGTTGTCGTTGATGTCCCAAATCGCGCTGATGCTGGGGTTGAGCTGACCGTGCGACGCGCTTTGTTTGCTGGCGGCGTTGTATTTGAAATGGTCGTAACGCAGGCCGGTGGTCAGGGTAACGGGGTGCAAATTCCAAATGCCTTCCGCGTACACGCCGTATTCGGATTTCTTCTCTTTGTCGCGGTCATACAGGCCGAGAATCTTCAGCCATGCGCCTTTGTCGGACGGCTCGGAGGTTTCGTGGCGGTAGTTGACGCCGTATTTCACCATGTGTCCGTCGCCGAAGGAGCTGGCGAGGTTCAGGTTGGCGCCAGTTGCTTTGATTTTGCTTAACTCAAGTTGGCCGATGGGAACGCCGCCTTGCGCCGTGCCGGAGGCGTGGGCTTTCGGGGAAGGTGCGCCTTTAGGCGGCTTGGTGTCGTCGGTGTTGATTTGGAAGACGTTGGCGTCGATTTTGTCGAGGAAGCCGACGTTGCGGCCGCGGTATTCCAGATTGTAGGATTGTTCTTTTTGATAAGTGCCGTCCACGCCGACGTAGCTATCAACGTTTTGGAACTCGGCTTTGTCGGTGCGGTTGCCTTTTTGGTATTCCTGACGGTAGGTCAGGCGGATGCCGTGGTCGTCGTTGAAGTCGTAACCGAGTTTGGCGAGGTAGCTGTGCTGTTTCAGACGACTGCCGCGGTTGACATTGCCGTTGCCGTCTTTGTAGTCGCGGTTGTTGAGGAAGTTGCCCGCAAACAGGGCATCGAAGCCGTTTTGATAGCCGTAAACCGCTGCGTTGCCGGTTGAGCCTTTATTACTGCTCAAGCCTGCGCCGAGTTTGAAACCGAAAGGTTTACCGTCGGTCAGCAGGTCTTTCGCGTCAACCGTCGTTACGCGGATGGTACCGCCGACCGCGCCCAAGCCCGCGCTCGCCGCGCCCGTGCCTTTTTCGACGTTGATGCTTTTCACCAAAGCGGGGTCAAGCTGGAAGCGGCTTTGGTGGTGGAAGATTTTGGTGGATTGGCTGGTGCCGTCCACTTCCAGATTAATCTTGTCTTCGCCGACGCCGCGGATGCTGTAAAACTGAGCCACGCCGTTGCCGCCGCCGACATCCATACCGATTTGGTCTTTCATGACTTGTTTCAAATCGGTCGAAGTTTCGCGGTCAAGCTGGTTGCGGGTAACGCGGGTCGGTACGGCAGTACCGGTAACCTTAATTTCATTCAGTTCGGCAGTTTCTGCGGGGTGCGTATTTTCGGCATGGGCGAAGCCTGTTGATAGTGCGAGTGTAATGAGGCTAAGGCGGAATACAGGAAAAGAGGTTTTATTCATGATTTTTCCCAAGGAATAAAAAATTGACCGCTTATTCTAATTATTTTAATAATGATTATCAAACTACAAATAAATGTAAAAGAACATATTGGTTTCATTTTGATTTGTGGTTTGAATATTTTTATAAATATCAATTGGTTTATTTATGGTTAAATTTTGTAAAACTATTTCGAGAGAAAATATGTTGAGGCTTACTTTTTTGAAACTGAAGAAAAGGGATGAGTTGAATATTTATCGATGATCAATATTGTGTATAGGTGTTTTAAAAGGCCGTCTGAAAAGTGTTTTTCAGACGGCCTCACTACTTTTTTACAGCAAAGGACTCATCAGGCGGACGGCATTTTCTACGAGGCCGCGGAGTTTGGAGCGTTGTTGCCATGATTTGATGGCAATGTAGCTGCTGTTTTTGAGGTAGTCACGTTGGAGGTTGCAGATTTGTTTGGTGGTGTCGCGATCGTAGATGGCGAGGCTGATTTCGAGGTTGAGGAAGAAGCTGCGCATGTCCATATTGACCGTGCCGAAGAGGGAGTAGTCTTCGTCAATGGTCATGGTTTTGGCATGTAGAAGACCGCCTTCAAACATGGCGATTTTGACACCGGCTTCCAGCAACATAGGGTAGTAGGCGCGTGAGGCGTAGCGAACCATCAGTGAATCGACTTTGGCAGGCAGTATTAGAGTTACTTTGACGCCGCGTTTGGCGGCAACGGTTAATGCCATGAGAAGCGGCTCGTCGGGGACAAAGTAGGGAGTGGTAATCGTGATTTGTTTGGTGGCGGCATAGATGGCGCTGATGATGGTTTCGTAGATAACGAAGCTGCCTTGCTCAGGGGCGGATGGAATGATTTGGGCAACAATATTGCCTTGCTGCATTTTTTCAGGAAGGATTTGGGGCAGCAGGCTTTGGGCTTGGTTGAGGTATGTTTGTACGTTTTGGAGGTTTTCATCGGTTTCGACGGCGAGGTCGGCGAAGAAGACGGCAGACAGTTCCAAAACCATAGGCCCTGTACAGCGCATCATGGCATCTATCCATTCTCCGACGCCAGAGTTTTGTTTGAAATAGCGTGGGTCGACAAGGTTGAAGCTGCCGGTGTAACCGATTTTGCTGTCGATAACGAGGATTTTGCGGTGGTTGCGCAGGTCGGTGCGCGTGAATAATGTACGCCAGATGCCGACAGGCAATGAGGTATGTACTTCAATGCCTGCTTGGCGCAGTATCTCTACCCAATCGCTTTCAAAAAAGCTCCTGCTGCCGACGGCATCGGCCAGTATGGAGCAGTCTACGCCTCTGGCTTTGGCGGCAAGAATTTCATTTAGAATTTCTTCAATGCGGCCTTTGGGTTCGATAATGTAAAAGGCCAGCAGGCAGGAATGGGTTGCGGCGCGTATGTCTGCGAGCATGCTGTCGATGATGGTATCGGTGGTTGAGAGCAGGCTCATGGCGTTGCCTTTGGTGGCACCCAGCCCCGTTCCTTTTTCGGCAACTTTACTGATGCCGTGGTAACGTGATTTGACTTGGTCGGCAATGTCGAGATAGATATCGGCTAGATGGGTGGCGGCAAAGTTGCGGTAGAAGCGGTTCATTTCGCCGGTACGTTTGGCGCGGGCGGTGCCTAGACGAGGCTCTCCGATAAGGATGTAGGCGATGGTTCCGAATACGGGGAAAAGGAATAGGATAATCAGCCAGGCAAAGGTTGAGCCGATGTTTTTTTGTTTGTACAACACGCGCAGCATGCAGATGAGTGCGGCGCAGGTGTGGGCGAAGATAAAAATTTCGGTCCAGGTAATGTCTTTTAAAAAATTCATATTCGGTAGCGGGAGTAGATGTGTTTTAAGTTTGAAGGTGTCAGCTGATAAGCTTCAAATATTAAGTATATAGAAAAACTGTCTAAAAACAAATTTACACGATAATCGTGTTTTTGCTTTCAGACGGCCTTTGAGTTGCTTTAATTAACGGTGATACTGACGGGATAATTCATGTACGGTATCGACCAAAATTTTGGCGTGTTCGGGGTCGGCGTGTTGGTTGATGCCATGGCCGAGGTTGAATACATGGCCGCTGCCGTTGCCGTAGTCGGCGAGGATGCGTGCGACCTCGGTGCGGATAGATTCCGGTGTACCGAAGAGGGCAAACGGGTCGAAGTTGCCTTGCAAGGCAACTTGTTCGCCGACGCGACGACGTGCTTCGCCGATGTTGCAGGTCCAGTCTAAGCCCAATGCGTCTGCGCCGATTTCTGCCATACTTTCCAGCCATAAGCCGCCGCCTTTGACAAATACGATAACAGGCACGCGGCGGCCTTCGCTTTCGCGTTTGAGTCCGGCAACGATTTGTCGGATGTACTTCAGGCTGAATTCTTTAAATGCTGCATCGCTCAACACGCCACCCCAAGTGTCGAAAATTTGTACGGCTTGTGCGCCGGCATCGATTTGGGCGTTGAGATAAGCGGTAACGGCTTGGGCATTGGTGTCGAGGATTTTATGCAGCAAATCAGGACGCGAATACATCATGGTTTTGATGGTACGGAATTCTTTGCTGCTGCCTCCTTCAACCATGTAGCAGGCGAGTGTGAACGGGCTGCCTGAGAAGCCGATCAGCGGAACTCGGCCGTCCAGTGCTTTACGGATGGAAGTTACTGCATCAAAGACGTATTGCAGTTTTTCCATGTCGGGAACTTGCAGTTTTGCAATGTCGGCTTCATGTTGCAAAGCGCGTTCAAATTTCGGGCCTTCGCCTTCGGCAAAATACAGGCCCAAACCCATAGCATCTGGAACGGTCAGAATATCGGAAAACAGAATTGCTGCGTCCAGATCAAAACGTTCTAAAGGCTGGATGGTAACTTCGGTTGCCAGCTCGGTGTTTTTGCACAAATCGAGAAAGCTGCCTGCGCGTGCGCGCGTGGCTTTGTATTCAGGCAGATAGCGTCCGGCTTGGCGCATCATCCAGATAGGTGTGTATTCGACAGGCTGTTTAAGCAGGGCGCGGAGGAAAGTGTCGTTTTTCAGAGTAGTCATGATAAATAGGTTTTCTGATTTGGTGTGTTGGACAAAGTTCAGACGGCCTTAGATATGTATTGAGGCCGTCTGAAATGATTAAATGGTTGGTTCTGTTGTAGATTTCATATTGTCGCTTAATGCGAAATCAGAACATCAATTTGGCTGAGGAAGGGCTGCCGGATGTTCTTCTTCGGCCACGCTTTCCAAAACCAGATTGCGTTGTTCTTGCGCTTTTTGCGGTTGATCGGTTTCATCAAACACGCGCGCTAGGACTAAATGTGCGGATACGCTGGGTTGCAGGGCGATGCTGGCTTCGAGGTAGCCTTGGGCTTTGCCCCAAAGTTTGCGGCCGTAGGCCAGTTGGCCAAGATACATCAACAGCGGTGCATTGTCGGGTTGTTCCTGCAACCAAGAGTCTGCCAAGTTGATGGCTTTTTGTTGCTCGCGCTCGCTTAGGAAGCGCACGGATTCGACAAAAGCTTCCAAGAGCTCAGGCTGGCGGGTTTGGGGATAATAGGTTTTAACCCATTTGACTGCATCGGCATACAAACCCAAACGCTCGTATTTTTCGGCAATCGCGACACACAATTCGCCAGACTTCACACTTTCGGGAATCTGTTTCAAACAGGCTTTCAGACGGCCTGCATCGGTTACTTCGCTCAAGAGGCGGCGATATGCCCAATTTTGATACTGTTCAGCTTCATAATCGTTGATGGCGCCGGCTTTAACCAATTTTTCTGCTTTTGCCAAGACATCTGAAGCATCGCCGTGATCAAAGGCATAACGCAATTGCAGGCGGACCAGGCGACTTAAGTTGCTATTGATTTTTGCTGCTGCTTCAAGGTTTTGTGCGGCAGTCGGATAATCGCGACGGCTCAGTGCAGATTCGGCCAGCAAAAGATGACGGGAAAGCTGTTGTTTTTGTGGCAGCTGTTCGATTTCGTGCAGATAGCGGTCGCGCAATTCAAAGTTTTCCATTTGGTCGGCTGCATGCGCGCCCAACATCAAAGCCAGGGTGCGGTTGTCGCCTGCTTCTTTGTTTTGCAAGACTTTGGCGGCTTCTTGTTCGGCTTTTTCAAAACGGCCTTCAAAATATGCCAGACCTGCGCTGTTCAAAGAGGCAGAAGCCTGACGGCCTTTGCGGGCAATGCCGAAGCGTTGCATACGCGCCGGAATGTTCAAGAGGCCGAACGCGAATTTAATCAGGAAATACAAGACGAATACGCTCAACAGCAGGCCTAAAACAAAGGCATGCAGATTGATACGCAGCATGGTTTGCTCAACCACGACATATACGTTGCCTGTATAAATGCCGGAAGCCAACGCTAAACCGACGGCAGCGGCAAACAGAATGACAATCCAAACGACGGTTTTCATGCTTGCTCTCCTTTAATTTTGGCAGCAGGCTTGGTTTGGTTTTGTGGTTTGGCAGCTTCGGCGGCCGGTTCTTTTTTGTTTTCAGACGGCAATGCAGGTGCTTCCAGAGATTGAGGGGCAGAAGCGGCGGCCGGTGCGGCAGTCGCAGCTTGCTCGGCAGCTGCCGCCGGAGCGGAAGCGGTTTTCTCGGCGGTTTGGGTTTGGGCAGTTTCTTCGGCTGTCATTTGTGTACGCGAACCTTCTTGATAAGCGCGAACGGCGCTCAAGC
The DNA here is from genome assembly GCF_001837375.1 of Neisseria sp. HMSC066H01. Classification (NCBI taxonomy): domain Bacteria; kingdom Pseudomonadati; phylum Pseudomonadota; class Betaproteobacteria; order Neisseriales; family Neisseriaceae; genus Neisseria; species Neisseria sp. HMSC066H01. The sequence continues at coordinate 121,005 of NZ_KV832195.1, read as the reverse complement.
TGGCTTTCAGGCTGTCGTCTGAAATCATGCGGACATCAAGGGCTTTGAGTTCGGCCAACTCTTTCAGCCATGACTGGGTAGCAGGGGATTTGCTGTCGAAGTATTGCTTCACGGTTGCTTCAACGTTGTTCAAATCGCTTTGATACACTTCGCCGTTGTGTTGCAACAGGGCAATGCGCGCATCCAAAAGGCGCAGGCGCAGGTTTTCACGGATGAAGTAGGTTTGTTCGGGCGAAATCAACATGGCGTCGTTGCTGTCCAGATGACGGACTTCAACCAAGCCTTTGAGGGCATTGAGGGATTTTTCCCATGTGTTTTCCCACCAAGTTCCTGAATGGGCGGTTTCGACAGGCGCGGCACCCGGTTTCAATACGCCGTCCAAGACCAAAGGCAGGCCGGAAATGGCGGTTTCCAAACGGTCGATACGCAGGGCGGTAGCGGAAATATCGACATAAGGACGGTTTTTCAGCGCGGCCAAATCATTGCTGATGGCTTGTTTGACGGGGATAAGCTCGGGCTGGTCAAAACGGCTCAGGCGGCTGTCGATGTGTTCCAATACGCTGACCGCGCCTTGGAGGTTGCCTGACAGCATCAATTGTTGCGAAGCCGTGTTCAACATGGATTCGGCTTCGTCAACCAGCCAGTTGACACGGCCTTTGAGCAGCTCTTGATAAGCTTTTTGCGTTTGCAGAATTTGATCGCTATTGCTTTTTTGACCGTTGTTCAAGCGGTCTAACTCGGCTTGAATAGCGGTTTGGCGGTTGAGGTTGTCTTTCAGGAGGCTGGCGTTTTCAGATTCGCCCAATGCAGCTTTGTCGATTTTTTGATTGAATTCGAGCTCTTGGTTTTTTAAAACATTTTGACCCTGTACAAACAGGAATCCGCTCGCGCCCAAGCCAAGCAGTGCCAAGACAGTTGCACCTGCGGCCAAGGCTTTGCCGCCGGATTGTTTGATGATAACAGGGGCGTTGTTTTGTGGGAGATTGTTGGACTCGGGCATGCTCGCCTCCACTCGCTGAGGTTGGGTAGGTTTGATTGGTTCAGACGGCCTGGTGTTTTCAGAACGTTCAGGCGCCGAAGCTGCCGTATTGGCAACTTGTTGGGTATCTTGATTGTCTTCGACTGGGTTCACTGCTTGACTCCTTTGTGGTATGGATGAAAGTGCAGCGGATAGAGAAGTGACGGTTTCTACATGTTTGGCACCGACGATGCGAAGCGCATCGGCAATGCGCGGATGATGGGTAAAGTATAGCAAGGATTCGAAGAATCGGGAAAATTGCGGCGGAATCTGATGGAAAAATTCGCGCGCGAGTTCGCCGGATGTAACGTAGGCGGCGGCGATGTCTTCGGTTTTAAAGTTCTGCCAATCGATGGAGTGTGGCCGTCTGAAATAGATTTCGGCGATGTCGATTTGGAAACCCAGTTCGGTCAGTTTGTCTGCCAGAAAATCACGGCCGCCATGGCCTCGAATGATTAGAACTCGGGCGTTGGGTGGCAGGTTTTTCCAAATAGGCATTCTCAAGACGGCTTCGCTGTCGTTGCCATCTTCGGGAGAGAATACGGGATAGGGGGAGAATTGCGCCAAAGTATGTTGGCTGGTTTGGCCGACGGTAATGTGTGCTTTGGGGTCGTCTGAAAAGTTCAAGTGCGGCGCTGCGGTTTCAATAGCGGTCGGGCTGACCCAAAACACGACATCGGCTTGCTTGAATTGTTCGGGAAGTTTGTTTAGTGCCGAACGGTCTGCCTCTATTTCGATCGGACTCAATACTTGAGCCTGCCAACCAGCTGCATGGCAGGTTTGGATATCTTGTTGCGGACGGTTGGACGGACGGATGATGAGTAGAGTAGGCATAATGTGGGATAAATTATTAAGGTTTTAGGCCGTCTGAAAGAAGGGTTTCAGACGGCCTGTTGCCGGGGATACGTTATTGATCGACGAATGCGCGCTCAATCAGGTAGTCGCCGCGGACACCGGTTTTCGGAGAAACGGTCAGGCCGAATTCGTCCAAGACGTTGCAGGTGTCTTTCAACATGGCAGGGCTGCCGCACAACATGGCGCGGTCGTCTTGCGGATTGATTTTGGGCAGGCCGATGTCTTCGAAGAGTTTGCCGCTGCGCATTAAATCGGTCAGACGGCCGTGGTGTACATAGTCTTCGCGTGAAACAATCGGGTAGTAAATCAATTTTTCTTTAACCAAATCGCCCAAGTATTCGTGTTCGGGTAATTCTTTGGTGAAGCGGTCGTAGTATGCCAAGTCTTTTTTGTAGCGTACACCGTGAACCAAGATGATTTTTTCGAATTGCTCGTAAATTTCAGGGTCTTTGGTAATGCTCAAGAAAGGGGCGATGCCGGTACCGGTACTCAAGAGGTAGAGGTGTTTGCCCGGATTCAGGTCGCCGGCAACCAGTGTGCCGGTCGGTTTTTTACTGATGAGGACATCGTCGCCGACTTTAAGGTGTTGCAGGCGGCTGGTCAATGGGCCGTCTTGTACTTTAATGCTGAAAAATTCCAGATGCTCTTCCCAGTTGGCGGAAGCCACGCTGTATGCGCGCATCAGCGGTTTGCCGTCAACCATCAGGCCGACCATGACGAACTGGCCGTTTTCAAAGCGCAAAGATTCGTCACGGGTGCAGGTAAAAGTGAAGTAAGCGTCGGTCCAGTGGTGTACGGACAAGACTTTCTGGGTATTGAATGCTGCCATTGATATTTCCTGTCGGATAAGGCCGTCTGAATAGGATAAGTCGGGGCGGCCGAGGTTAATAAAAAGAGTGGAATACGGCTTCAGCTACTTGCTCGCCGGTACGGCTGATTTTTCGCTGAGGCTATGCAGGTCGGCATAGCGTCCGCCTGCGCTGATTAATTCTTGGTGTGTGCCTTGTTCGACGACATTGCCTTCATGCATGACAACGATGTTGTCGGCTTTTTCGATGGTAGAAAGTCGGTGGGCAATCACCAAAGTGGTACGGTTTTGCATCAGGTTTTCCAATGCGGTTTGTACCAAACGTTCGGATTCATTATCCAATGCACTGGTGGCTTCGTCCAAAATTAAAATCGGCGCGTTTTTCAAAAGCGCACGCGCAATAGCGAGACGTTGACGTTGGCCGCCGGACAATTTTAAACCGTTTTCGCCGACTTCAGTGTGCAGGCCTTGTGGCATTTTTTGGATAAATTCCCAAGCATTCGCGGCTTTTGCGGCATTAATAATTTCTTCTTCGCTGAATTTGTCAGCTTGTGCATAGGCAATGTTTTCAGCAATCGTACCATTAAACAGGACAACGTTTTGGCTGACGAATGCCATGCGGCTGCGCAAGCTTTCGAGCGTATATTCATTGATGTTGATGCCGCCGATCAAAACTTCGCCTTCATTGGGATTAAGGAAGCGCGGCAACATATTGGCCAAGGTGGTTTTGCCGCAACCCGATGCGCCGACCAAGGCAGTCACTTTGCCTTGTGGGACAAGCAGGTTGATATGGTTCAAGCTGTTGCGTTCGGCTTCGGGATAACGGTGTACAACATCGCAAAATTCGATATCGCCAGGGTTTGGGCTGAGGGTTTGTTTGCCTTCGTTGCTTTCTTCGGGTTGATCCAAAAAGGTGAAGACGCTTTCAGCCGCCGCCAAACCGCGCTGCAGGGATTGCATCACGCCGGTCATGCGTTTGATGGGGTCAAACATCATGATCATGCTCGACAAAAACGACATAAAATCGCCTGCGCTGAAGCCGGAAAGCCCTGCTTGGCGGGCGGCTGCGTAAATAATCGCAGCCAGTGCAACCGAAGCCATCAATTGCGTAATGCCGGTACCGGCAGAGCTGGCGGAAACCTGTTTGAGCAGGTTGCGGCGAACATCATTGGCAATACGGTCGAAGCGGCGGTTTTCATAATCTTGGCCGCCGTAGATTTTTACAACGCGTTCGCCATTAATGCTTTCGCCCAAGACCTGCATCAGCTGGCCAAGATAAATTTGGTTGTTGGCAGACAGTTTGCGCAGGCGTTTGCTGACTGTTTGGATACATACGGCAACAACCGGCAAGATGATAAAAGTAATCAGGGTCAAACGCCAGTTCAGATAAGTCAGCAAGCCCAACAGGCCGACTACGCTCACGCCGTCTTTGGCAATCACAGTAATGACGTTAAACCCTGCATCGGTAATTTGATTGACGTCGTTCAAGATACGAGACATCAAACGGCCGCCGGTATTGCTGCTGAAATACGAAGTCGGCAGGTGCATCATTTTGTTGAACATTTCACCGCGCAAGCGCTGCACTAAGTGGCTGGACAGATACGTTGTGCAATATTCGTTGATGAAGTTAAACAGGCCGCGAACGAAAAACAGCGCCACAATTGCCAGCGGCAACCATGACATGCTTTTCATGTTTTTATCGACAAAACCTTCATTGATCAAAGGTTTGAGCAAGTAACCGAAAGCCGGCATCGTACCGGCGACAATCAGCATGGCCACTACGGAGACGATAAACATCTTCCAATAGCTTTTCAAATATCCAAGCAAGCGCTTGTATAGCTCCCAGTTGGATGTGGCTTGTGTTGTCTGCATATCAATCCAAATTTAGAGCAAACATGCAATTCTAAACGAAAATATCTGTCATTACAATGTTTGCAATTGAAAGTCAAAAGGAGTCGGTATTGTTTTAACGCCTTGATTTTATATTGGGAACGACTATGGTTTGGTGGGTTTGGCAATAATGTTGCCCACTTCTCAAATATCGGTTGCGGCCGTCTGAAAAAGTTTCAGACGGCCTCATCAGTCGTCAAGGACGGCCGGTTAAGCCAGAGCTTCCTTAATGATGTCTTTCACTGCCGTCGCATTATTAGGGACAACACGGACCCGTTGTGGCAGATTTTCCAAGCCTTCCAATGCGGCAGGGCGGGGGATGGAAACTTCTCCGACCGCTTCATGGATGGTGGCTTCAAATTTGGCGGCCAGTGCGGTTTCGAGGCAGACGATGGTTTCGCCGGCTTCGCGGACTTCACGGGCAACTTTGACGCCATCGGCTGTATGCGGATCAATCAATTCATGATCTTGCTCGTAAACCTGTTTGATGGTGGCAAGGCGGTTGGCATGGGTTGATTTGCCGGAAACAAAGCCATATTGTTGATGTACTTTGTTTAAGGCAAATTCCAAATTGAAGCCTTTGCCGGAGGCTACTTCCGCCCATAAGGTTTGGATTTCGTCCGCATCGCGGTCCATCAGGTCAAACACAAAACGCTCGAAGTTGGAGGCTTTGGAAATATCCATGGACGGACTGGAAGTAACGTGGGTATGTTCGCTGTTGCGCGGACGGTATGCGCCGGTTTTGAAAAATTCGTCCAATACGTCGTTTTCGTTGGTGGCGACAATCAAGCGGTGGATGGGCAGGCCCATTTGGCGGGCGATATGGCCGGCGCAGACATTGCCGAAATTGCCGCTTGGTACGCAGAAGCTGACTTTTTCGTCATTGCTCGACGTGGCGTTGAAATAACCGGCAAAGTAGTACACGACTTGGGCGACGATACGGCCCCAGTTGATGGAGTTGACTGTGCCGATATGGTATTTGGCTTTGAATTCGGCATCGTTTTGTACGGCTTTGACGATGTCTTGGCAGTCGTCAAACATGCCTTCAACGGCGATGTTGTGGATGTTGGCATCTTGCAGGCTGAACATTTGCGCGCGTTGGAATGCGCTCATTTTGCCTTCCGGAGACAGCATAAAGACGTTGACGCCTTTTTTACCGCGCAGGGCGTATTCGGCGGCAGAGCCGGTATCGCCGCTGGTGGCACCCAAGATATTGAGTTCTTTGCCTTCTTTATTCAATACATATTCAAACGCATTGCCCAAGAATTGCATGGCCATGTCTTTGAATGCCAAAGTCGGACCATTGGACAGGGCTTGGATTTTGATGCCGTCTGAAAGTGTGCGCACCGGAGTAATGGCTTTGGTACCGAATACTTCTTCGGTGTAGGTGCGGTTGATAATGTCGCGTAAATCATCAGCAGGGATGTCGGTGGCAAACAGGCTCATGACTTCAAACGCCAGCTCGGGATAGCTGAGTGTGCGCCATTGGTCTAAAGTAGCTCGGTCGATTTGAGGGTATTGCTCAGGCAGCATCAAACCGCCATCAGGAGCCAAACCCATCAATAAAACTTCGCTAAATTGCTTGCGTGCGGTCGCACCGCGGGTGCTGATGTATTTCATGGTTTCTTCTCTATGTATTTAAAATTCAAATAGAAAGTCAAAACGAATTCAGACGGCCTTGATGTGAAAAAAGGCCGTCTGAACGATTATTTGTAGAGTCGTTTGAAGCAGGCGGTAACCGTTTTTGCGGTAACGGAAGCAATGGCCTGTTCGCGGGTTGCCGGACTCAATACCTGCATCATTTCGGTTGCAGTCAATTGGTTTGGTGCTTCTTCGCTGGCGCAGCCGCAGATTTTATTTTCCCATTCGGCTTGTTTTTCCGCGCTCATGGCCAAAGCAATGACGCGCCATTCGTTACGTTTGTTCAATTCGGTACGGCATTGGCTGTCTACCGCCATTTTCACTACGCTGCTGCCGATACCCGTACCGCTGCCCAAACCGCCGAAAGAGTCGCCGCCGGTAGCGCATGCACCCAATAAGAAAACTGATGTAACAGCTGCCAAAAGAGTTTTTGAAGTCATGATGTTTCCTGTAAGCAAGGCCGTCTGAAACGCCCGAAGAGTTCTCAAAATAGCATGTATTATACCGTAATGCGGCCCGATATGTGAGTTTGCGAAACTGCCGTATAATGCTAGCGAGTTTTCTTTTCAATCAGCCAGCACGAAAGCCGCTATGTCCGACCTTTTCGCCCGCCAACCCGAAGCCCCTTTAGCCGAACGCCTGCGCCCGCATTCTTTAGATGATGTCATCGGGCAGCAACACTTAATCGGCGAGGGTAAACCTTTGCGCGTGGCGGTGGAAGGCGGAAAGCCGCATTCTATGTTGCTGTGGGGGCCGCCGGGCGTAGGCAAAACCACGCTGGCACGGATTTTGGCGCAGAGTTTCAATGCGCAGTTTCTGCCTGTTTCCGCCGTATTTTCAGGCGTGAAAGACATACGCGAGGCTATTGAAAAGGCTGAAATTGCTCTGCAACAAGGGCGAGCGACGATTTTGTTTGTTGACGAGGTACACCGCTTCAACAAAGCGCAACAGGACGCATTTTTGCCTTATGTCGAAAGCGGCTTATTAACCTTTATCGGCGCGACCACGGAAAACCCGTCATTTGAAGTCAATCCGGCATTGCTCAGCAGGGCGCAGGTTTATGTCTTGCAATCCTTGTCTTCAGACGACCTAAAAAAACTGATTGCTAAAGTATTGGCTTTGCCCGAATACCAAGACTTTACGATTGAAGCGAATGCGCAAGAATTGCTTGTGAATACCGCCGATGGTGATGCGCGTAGATTGTTGAATTTATTGGAACAACTTTTACGTGCTGCCGATACACGCCGTCTGAAAACCTTAACCGCCGAATTTCTCGCCGATAGTTTGGGTGCGCAAATCCGCCGTTTTGATAAGGGTGGCGAGAGTTTCTACAATCAAATTTCCGCATTGCACAAATCCGTGCGCGGTTCGCATCCGAATGCCGCGCTGTATTGGTTCTGCCGTATGCTCGACGGCGGTACCGACCCGCGCTATCTCGCCCGCCGCATTGTCCGCATGGCATGGGAAGACATCGGCTTGGCTGATCCGCGTGCCTTAACGATTGCCAATGATGCCGCCGCGACTTATGAGCGCTTAGGCTCGCCGGAAGGGGAGCTTGCTTTGGCTCAAGCCGTGTTGTACCTTGCCGCCGCTGCCAAATCCAATGCAGGCTATAAGGCATACAACCAAATGCGCCGTTTCGTCAAAGAAAATGCCAGCGACGAAGTGCCCGTCCACCTGCGCAATGCACCGACTAAGTTGATGAAAGAATTGGGTTACGGACGCGAATACCGCTATGCCCACGACGAACCAAACGCCTACGCCGCTGGCGAAAGCTATATGCCCGACGGTTTGGACGAGCCGGATTTCTACCAACCTGTCCCGCGCGGACTGGAAATCAAAATTGGCGAAAAGCTGAAATGGTTGAAATCCTTGGATGAAGATGCGCTGGATGATTAAAACAGTAAATGTGTCTCAAGTTTCAGACGGCCTTTGGCTATTTTGAGCCTAATAAATTGTTTAATATTGGCATTATATCTTTAGTTTCGCTATAATTTTGTCACCCTATTTTCTTGCCGAATAATCGAATACATAAAAAATCGCGGCTGCTGAACCCGATTTCCGAAACAAAATTAGAAAGCAGATAATGGACAATTTAGATCAAAGTCGTAGCCGTGCATGGCGACGACATCAAGAGCAACGCCCTAGTCATCGTGTACATGGCAAAAATCCTTTGAAATATAAACCTGAAAAAAAGTGGGATTTGATGTATCTCCGCAGCAATAAAATCAAACGTGCACAAAAACTGGGTTTTATTTATCCGTTCAGACAGCATGAATTTGATGCTGAATGGTTTGATTAACTCAAAAGATACATTTTCGATTCAATCGAGATGGTTTTCACAAGGCGGATACTTTCCGCCTTTTTTAATTTTTATGAATGCACTTTTTATTTGTAGTCGTAACCAATGGCGCAGTCCTACCGCTGAAACCGTATTTCGACGTTATCCAAATGTGCAGGCACGTTCTGCAGGGACCAGCCCCAATGCGCGGCATACTGTTTCCATAGATGATATTGCATGGGCAGATAAGATTTTCGTGATGGAACAAAAACATAAGAGCCGTCTGCTGGCACAGTTTCCCCGTGCTTTGCAATATAAGGAAATGATTGTTTTAGATATTCCTGATGATTACAGATACATGGATGAAGAGTTGATAGAAATATTGAAGGAAAGTGTCGTGCCTTATCTGTCTAGATAATGAGGTTTTCCTCAAGATTATCTGAAAAAAATATGACTTACTTCTAAGTAAAATTTATTCCAAAACATCATTTACTTCACGCATCACTGACAAATAAAACGCAAATCTAAAATCAAATTGAATTTTTCAGACGGCCTTTTCTGTTTGAATATTTTTAACCTATACCATACACATACTTTTTCATGAATATTTTTGAAGCCTTACTATTATTGTGCCTGCTGATTGTCATTAGCGCGTTTGTGTCCTGTTCCGAACTCGCGCTTGCTTCGGCACGCAAAATCAAATTGCAGGTCATGGCGAAAGACGGCGGCGATACGCGCGCGCTGGATGTGCTCAATATGCAGCAGCAGCCGGGCAGTTTTATTACCGTTGTCCAAATCGGTTTGAACGCCGTCGCCATTCTTGCCGGTATCGTCGGCGAGGCGGCAATACGTCCTTATTTTGGCAAGCTATTGGAGAATGCAGGCAGTTGGGGCAGCACAGTTGCCTCTTTGTTGACCTTCTCGCTGGTTACAGGCAGCTTTATTTTAATTGCCGACCTGATGCCCAAGCGTATGGCAATGACCCATCCCGAAGCGGTGGCGGTACGCATTGTCCGTCCGATGATGTTTCTGATTTTTATCTTAAAACCCCTTGTCTGGGTTTTTGACGGGTTGGCAAACACAATATTCAAACTCTTCAAAATCTCAACCGTCCGTCAGGAGCAGCTGACCTCGGAAGATATTTATGCCGTCGTTGATGCAGGCGCTCAGGCTGGTGTGTTGAAAGAGCAGGAACACTATCTGATTGAAAACATTTTTGATATGCAGGAGCGTAAGGTAACTTCCACCATGAGCACGCGCGAATACATTGTCTATTTTGATAAAAACGACAACAGCGATACCGTGTTGGAAATGATGTCCGACAAACCGCACAACAAATTCCTCGTATGCGACGGCGATTTGGAACGCGTCATCGGCTACATCGAATCACATACGCTGCTGACCTTGTTTTTAAAAGAAAAAGACGTCCGCCTGACCGACAAGCGTGTATTGCGCAAAGTCTTGTTTATTCCCGACACGCTGTCGCTTTATGATGTGTTGGAGACCTTCAAAACTTCCGGCGAAGACTTTGCCGTCGTAGTGAACGAATACGCGCTGGTGGTCGGCGTGGTAACGTTGAAAGACGTGATGAGCATTGTGATGGGTGAGCTGGTCAATACCGAAGAAGAGCCGCAAATCATCCGCCGTACCGAGGACACCTGGCTAGTGGACGGCGCGACCCCGCTCGCCGATGTCATGCGTGCGCTGGATATCGAAGAGTTTCCCGATTCGGAAAACTACGAAACCATCGCCGGCTTTATGATGTATTCCCTGCGCAAAATCCCGAAACGCACCGATTTTTTGGTTTATGCCGGTTATAAGTTTGAAATCATCGATACCGAAAACTTGAAAATCGATCAACTTTTGGTTTCCAAGCAAGAAAATGTGGTGGGGAAAATGTAACGGGTTGCTGGGAATATTTGAAAAGAAAATTAAAAAATAAATAAAAAGGAAAAAATATTATGACAACTAATGAACCTCAAAAATACGCCCGCAGCCTGCACGCACCCATCAGCCTCGGTACCACCTCTGACGACCGCTTTATGCCGCGCGGCTTTCTTTCATATTTTGCCTCGCTGCCGAAATTGGTTTTAACCGAAAAATTAGATGGGCAAAACAACTGCTTTGCCGCACACGGCCTCTATGCCCGTAGTCATACTGCGCCTACTCAGCATCCGTGGGATAAACCTTTGCTGCAACGATGGCAGCAAATCAAAGATGATTTGGGCGATCTCGAACTTTTTGGCGAGAATATGTACGGCATTCATTCGATTGCCTATTCTCAATTGGAAAGCTATTTTTATCTATTCGCCGTCCGTCGTGGCGGACATTGGCTTTCATGGGAAGAGGTTAAATTTTATGCGCAGCTGTTTGATTTTCCGACTGTGCCAGAAATTCCCATTGTGCAGCCTCTTGCCGACTTTACCCAAAAATACGCCAATGAAGATATTGCTTTAGCGCAATGGCTGGCCGCTAATTTGGGAGAGTCGTGGACGGAGAGCGTACAAACTGCCGGCAAACTTGGCGGCTACGATCCGAATACAGGAGCAGCATGCAGCGAAGGTTTTGTTATCCGTAACGCCGCTGATTTTGCCACCAACAACGGCAACCTGCCTGTTCAATCCAATGAATTCGACAACCTTTTCAAATTGGTACGAGCCAAACACGTTAAAACCGATGTTCATTGGACGAAAACTTGGAAGCCTGCCCATCTTATTGATTACGACAAATACCATTGGCAAAGCTGGCAGTTTCAGACGGCCTGAAGTCCAATTATTCAATAATAAGAAAGACAACCATGTGGACATTCCCATATTACATACCCGGCCAACTTCCTGATTGGCAAGCCTTAGAACGTCGTTTCAGCTGGTTTGTCGATATGAAAAACGTTCCCCAAGATCCTGAATGGCATGCCGAAGGCGATGTATTTACGCATACCAAAATGGTGTGCGAAGCCCTTTTAAAACTGCCCGAGTTTCAAGCGATTGATGAACAGGAGCAGCATATTCTGTTTGCTGCCGCTATGTTGCATGATGTGGAAAAACGCAGTACGACCAAGCGTGAAATAGAAAACGGCAAAGAGCGTATCGTTTCGCCGCATCACGCAAAAAAAGGCGAGCATACCGCCCGTACTTTGCTGTATACCGAACTTGCCGCTCCGTTTGCCGTAAGAGAAGCAATCGCTAAACTTGTACGTTTGCACGGATTGCCCTTATGGGCGATTAACAAGCCTAATCCTGAGCGAGCCGTCATAGCAGCCAGTTTGCAGGTTAACACTGCGTATCTTGCCATGCTTGCTAAAGCCGATGTTTTAGGCCGTATATGCTGCGATCAACAGGATATTTTGCTGCGCATTGATTTGTTTCGTGAACTCTGTGAAGAAAATGCTTGTTGGGGCAAGGCGCGTACTTTTGCCAGCGACTACGGACGCTATCTCTATCTTAACGGCCGTAGCGAAATGCCGGATTATCAGCCATTTGATGATCGGACCTTTGATGTATACGCCATGTGCGCCATAGCAGGTAGCGGCAAAGACAGTTACATCAGGCAACATCTTGCCCATTTACCCATGCTGTCGCTGGATGAGATTCGCCGTGAGCGCAAACTTGATCCCGCAGATTCCAAACATACTGCCGAAGCAGTGCGTTTGGGTAAAGAGCAGGCAAAAGAATACCTGCGAGCCCGTACGTCATTTGTCTTTAATGCGACCAATCTTAACCGCGATCTGCGCAGCAAATGGCTGCCGATGTTTGCCGATTACGGTGCACGCGTGCATCTCATTTATTTGGAAGTGCCTTACACGCAATTACTATCGCAAAACCGTAACCGCGAACATTCTGTGCCGAATGATGTGTTGCACCGCATGATAGAAAAGCTGGAAATCCCTGATTACAGTGAAGCGCATACAGTGGATTTTGTGGTTTCTTCTTAACAGGTAAAAGGCTTGTAATCAGGCCGTCTGAAACAATCCAATGTTTCAGACGGCCTTTTTATGAAATTAAAAATTGCTAGAGCTAAGACAGAGGTCTTTATTCGCAATTTAAGCCTTTTGTTTTTTCAGCGAATGTATCCATGGCAATTTGGCACATGCGTTCACGTTGGCCTACGTCGGCGGCAGGCAGGATTTGGCGCAGGTATTTTGTGTTGTCGCGTTGGAACGATGCTTTATCGCCTGCTTTTTGGTAACACGCATCCGCACGGGTAAAGTATTGTTGGCAGATTTTCGGCAACTCTTCAAAGGACAAGGGTTTGCTTTTGTGCATGCCGTGTGCGGAGACGGAGAGGGAGGAAAGGGCGCACAGCGCAATGATTAAGGTTTTTGAAATGGTTTTCATGGTCAGCCTATTTATTGAAGTTGTTTAAATCAATTGTTCGCCCCAATGCAGCTTTTGGCGCAGGGTTTTGAAGTATTGGTAATCGGTGGGATGGAGGACACGCAAGGGGTTGTGATAGCGGCGGATGATGATGCGGTCGAAGTTTTGCACGTCGATATGGGATTGTCCGTCAAAATGTGCGCGTGCGTCGCCGCTTTTGGTAATGAGGATTTCGATTACGCTGGTGTCGGAGATGGCAATCGGGCGATTGGTCATGGATTGCGGGCAGATGGGCACGAGTGTGAAGGCGTGCAGACCGGCCTGCATGATGGGACCACCGGCGGCAAGCGCGTAAGCAGTCGAACCTGTCGGTGTGGAAATAATCAGGCCGTCCGAACGTTGGGTATAGACAAATTCTTGATTGATAAAGACTTCAAATTCGATCATTTGGCCTGCGCCGCCACGAGACAGTACGGTGTCGTTGAGGGCGAGGGCGCGTTCAATCGTTTCGCCGTCACGAATGATGCTGGCTTCGATGAGGATGCGTTCTTCGGGCAGATATTTGCCCTCTAGTACGGGGCGGATGCCCTCAACCATGGTGTCGCGTGAGATTTGGGTGAGAAAGCCCAAGTGGCCTTGATTGATGCCGATGATGGGGACGGCGCGCGGGGCGACTTCGCGGGCGGCGGAGAGGAAGGTACCGTCGCCACCGAGCACAATGACGAGGTCGCAGTATTTGCCCAGCTGGGCTTTGTTGACGGTTTCGCAGTAGGCGGAATCTTGGATATAGACGCAGTGTTCTTCTACGCTCAATTCATCCAGATAGATGGTGAAGCCGTTTTCGCGCAGAAAAGAAACCAATGTGTGGACGGTATCTTGAATTTCGGGCGTATTGGGACGCGTAACGATACCGATGTTTTTAAATGGGCTTTTCATGTAATAGGCCGTCTGAAATTAAGTATTTAATCTATCCAGATATCGCGCTCGAGGCAGTCGAGGCGTTCGTTTAGGCGGGCAACGTCGTCACGCAGTTTGTCCACTTCTTCCAGCCATGCGGCAAGCGTGGCTTGGTCGATAACAGGGGATTCGGGTTCGCGAGAAAAGTCGCTGATTTGTTCGGCAATGCTTTTGCCGATTTTTTTCATGGTGCGGCCGATGTCGCCGGCACGCGAGCTGATGCTTTCTGCGGCCACATGACCGAATATCCGCGCCAAATCTTCGCTCGGATAATAGCGCAGTCCGCCCAAAATAGGAAGGACGGACATGCCCAATACCAAGTCGCCTTCGAGGCTGATGTCACCCACGCCGGGCTGGCCGCCTTGGAGGATTTTTTGGATGGCGCTGTTGTGGAATGTGATGTTGGTGTCAGCGGTTTCGTGTGCGGTTTCAAGAAAACCTTGTTCGCTGATGCGTCCGGTCAGTCTGAAACCGGTCAGGCTGATGCAGATGATGCTGCCTGCAAATTCAGACAGCTCTCGCTGTTGCTCCGGATTTTGCTGTATCAGGTGGTTGATAATGGGAAATAGGGCGGACATGGTTTACTCTAAATGCCGTCTGAAACGGATGAATGGGTTGAGTCGCAATTTTACAGGCTTAGCCCGTCTGCGCAAACGGTATTTACAATTTTGCCGTTGCTTTCATCATCAACGATGAAATCAGGAGCCGGCAGGCTGAGTTTGGCTGCTTCGGCAGTATAAAATTCGGTCCGGCTTGGGTGGCGGGGTTCGACAATATTGCGGATACGTTTGCCGTCTGCTTGGCAGGCCGTCTGAAAAAGGACTTGGACGGCCAAGTCTTTATGAAGGATATTGACGGGTTGGTTGCCGCCTTGAATGCGTGTTTTTTGAACCAGCTTGGTAACGGGATGACGGTCGGCAGAGTAAAGTCCGCCCAGTCGCAATATGTCGATATGGGGGACGGCACTTTTCAGCAAGGCTTGCTCAACCTCGAGGATTTGACGGGCGGATTCGGTTTGCGGATCGGGCGGCGTGGTTTCATCGCATACGCGTGCTTGGTCGCCATACACGCTGGTGCTGCTGGTAAAGATGATGTGTTGTACCTTGCATCGCTCGGCAAGCTGAATCCATTTTTTCAGGGTATCGGCGTAGTGGTTTAATGACGAAGGCGGAAGCAGGCAGAACCATGTCGGCTTGTTGATATGGTTTTGCCACAATGCCGAATTGTGAAAAATATCGTCTTGATTCAAATCGATGATGTCGAGTTCAATCGGCAGATTGATGTCGTCGGAGGTCAGGTTGCGTTTGACGGCGGCTACCTGACTGCCTTGCTCATAACATTTTTGTGCCAGCGGCAGGCCGAGATAGCCTAAGCCGAGAATGGAAATATCGGGAAGGTGCATAAAGAAAGCATCCGAAAATTAACAGGCCGTCTGAAAATAGCTTTAACTTGGTTAAAGCCACGTTTTCAGACGGCCTTTGTATGGAAAAATTAATGGTTGCTGCCGATTTTTTGGTCGAATTCGGCACGGTGTTCCGGCAGGAGGTAAGGGCGCAACAGACTGAGTGTGCGGCTGATGCCCCGTACTTTGGAATCTTCGGTCAACTTGGCGCGGCCGCGCAGGGAGCTATCGAAGTCGAACCAGTATTTCGTCACCATCCACATATTGACGGCAAGGTCGTTCATGGCGGTTTGGTCTGCGCTGATGATGTTCAGCCCGTTGAGCTGGGTCAGCAGGTTGACCAACAGCGGGGAAACTTTGGCTTGGGTAAAGGTATTGTGTTCGCCCAATAATTCGGCACTGCGGGCAAGCAGGGTGTTCACATCGCTGAAAAGGAAACGGTATTCCCACATCACATCATAAATACCGGCCATGTAGTTGATGGAGTCTTCCACATTAGACGGCAACACGGCTTCGTTAAGATAGGCAAGCAGGGCCTCGCTGTAACGTTTGAACAATTGGACGATGATTTCGTCTTTGTTGCGGAAATGGTAGTAGAGGTTGCCCGGGCTGATGCCCAAATGGGCGGCAATGTGATTGGTGCTGATATTGCGCTCGCCTTCTTCGTTGAACAAGGCGAGGCTGGCATTGATGATTCGTGTGTAAGTGTTGACTTTAGCAATGCGCGGCATGGGATACACTCCTTTGTTTTATAGGCTGTATGAAGTCGGCAGCCAGTTGGGTTCTGCGTGTAATTCTACCTGAAATTGAGTAAATACTGTATTACAAACATATTGTGCCAGCTGGCGGATATCTTGCGCGGACGCGTTGTTTTTATTCACCAAAACCAAAGCCTGCCTGTCATGCACGGCCGCACCGCCGATCTGATGGCCTTTCAGACGGCATTGGTCAATCAGCCAGCCGGCCGCGAGTTTGACCGAACCGTCAGGCTGCGGATAGCGTGGCATATTGGGGTATTGTTGCAACAAATCGGCCGCTTTTTCAGAGCTGACAACTGGGTTTTTAAAGAAACTGCCGACATTGCCAAGTACGTTAGGATTAGGTAGTTTACTGTTGCGGATTGCACACACTGCATCGGAAACATCTTTGGCCGTCGCCTCGCGGCCTTGGCTCAGTTCGGCAACCGCTGCCGCCAAATCGCCATAGCCCAAGTTCGGCACAAAATGCTCTTTCAACGCAAATACAACCGAAACAATCACATAACGGCCTTTGCCTTCCTGTTTGAACAGGCTTTCACGATAAGCAAAATCGCAATCGGCATTGGAAAGCTCGACAAAGGTTTCCGTATTCAAATCAAAGCAGCGGACGCTATGGATAACATCTTTGACTTCAACGCCGTATGCGCCGATGTTTTGTACCGGAGACGCGCCGACCGTACCTGGAATCAGGCTGAGGTTTTCCAGCCCGCTTAAACCCAGTTCAACCGTATGCAAAACAAAATCATGCCAAATTTCCCCGGCCTGCGCTTCGATATAAACCAGGCCGTCTGAACGCTCAATTTCGCGTATTTCCTTGTTTTCCATATGCACAACCAGACCGGCGTAGTCTTCCATCAAAAGGATATTGCTGCCGCCGCCGAGCCATAAAACAGTATCTCGGTTGAACTCGGGCAGCCGGACGATGTCGCGCAACTCGTCGGCATGTTTGAGTGCAACAAATGCTTGGGCTTGGGCTTTCAGGCCGAAAGTGTTGTAAGGGGTAAGGTCGGTTTGGTATTGGATGGGTTGCATGGGTTTAACTTTAAAACAGGAATTCGTTGATTAAATAGCGTAGTCAGTGGAGAAAGACTGCTTGTATTTTCAGACGGCCTTATGTGATTTGACCATCTCTTTACTACAAAGCTCCAAGCACCATACCAATGCGATGGCGGCAATCGTTAGTGAAACGGTCAGCGCGGTCCAGAAACCGTAAATGCCCATATCGACATGATAGGCAAGCAGGTAGCCGGGCAACAGGCCGCAACCCCAGAAAGCGACGGCATGGATGAACATCGGCATTTTGGTCACTTTATAGCCGCGCAGCGCATATGAAGCGATACATTGTGTGGCATCTGCCAGTTGGAATAGGGAGGCGAAAAATAAAACAGTCGCGGCAATGCCTAATACTGCCACATCGTTGGTGTACATACCGGCCAACTGAAAGCGAAAGATGACCAAGAGCAGTGCGGTGCAGGTGGCAAGTACCCAGCCCAATACCAGCGAAACGCCTGAAATATAACGCGCCCGCAGAAATTCTCGTCTCCCGAGAGAAAAGCCTACGCGTACCGTGCTTGCAGAGCCAACGCTTTGCGGAACCATATACAAAATGCCCGACAGGCTGATGACGACTTGTTGCGCGGCAACATAATCCTCGCCGAATGGCGCCACCAAAAAGACGATAAACGAAAACGCGCTGGCTTCTAGAAAATAAGACAAGCCGATGGGTGCGCCGATTTTCCAAATTTGTTTGAAAGCCGCCAAATCGGGTTTACCGATTTTTGCCGTCAAACCAAACGGACGGAAGAATTTTTCTTTGGCGATATAAAGCCACAAAGCCAATGCGCTGAACCAAAATACCGCCGCTGTTGCCACGCCGCAACCTGCACCGCCCAAAGCAGGCATACCGAATTTGCCGTAAACAAACACATAGTTCAGCGGCACATTCAACACAAATGCCGCAAAGCTGACCAACATAATCACGCGCGGACGGTTCAAGCTGGAGGCATAAGCATGCAGGGCGCGGTGTATCATGGCGGCCGGCATTGCCAAGCTGGTAAAGAGCATATATTGCGCCATCGTGTCTTCGACATAATCGTTCAATGTCAGCCAATGACGGAACGGCGTAATCATCGCCCACATCAACAGCATGCCGAATACGCCCAAACACAAACCAAACCAAATGCCCTGCATTCCTGTTTTGCCGACTTCTTCGGTTTTACCCGCGCCGTATAACTGGGCAATCATCGGGTTTAATGCCGCCATCACGCCCATAAAGGTAATGTAAATCGTAGAAAACGCGCTGCTGCCCAGTGCCACCGCGGCCAAATCTTTCTTGCCTGCGCCACCGGCCATTACTGTATCGACAAAACCAATGCCCACTTGTGCCACTTGCGCCAACAGCATAGGCAGGGCGAGGGCGGTAAGCAGGCGGGTTTCTTTTAAGAAAACAGGAAAGGCAAAGCGGTTGAGGTTCAGTAGCATAATGTGTGCGGTTTGAGGACAAAGGCCGTCTGAAAACGGAAATTTAAAATTATAAAGGGTAATGTTTGTACACAGACAAAGATTGGTTTAATCGCTAAATTTTTCAGACGGCCTTAAATGTCGGATGTCTTTTGACGGCTTCCAACCAACTGTCCGGCGTTTGAAACTGCATCAGGCCGTCTGAAAGCGAAACTGCGGCTTGGGTAGTCGAAGCGCGGGTCAGCTTTTCATTGGTTTCGGCATCGTAAATGGTGTAATCGATACGCAGGCAGCTTTCGATCTCGACGATGTCCATATCAACGCGGATTTTTTGGCCGAAACGGGCAGGGCGGATGTATTTGAGGTTCATCTGCACAATCGGCCAGCTGTACCCTTGCCGTCCCATTTCGTTGTAGTCATAACCGATGGAAGACAGAAAAGCGCAACGTGCGGTTTCAAGGTATTTGACATAGTTGCCGTGCCACACGATGTGCATGGCATCTACATCAAAAAAAGGAACTTCGGTTTCAAAGCTGTGTTGGCAGTAGATGTGTTTTTTCATGGTTTAAAAGAGTAAGTGTGATGGTTTCAGACGGCGTCTTCGCCCCAAAAATCATAAAAATTGAACCATTGTAGCGGATTTTGCGCACATTCTTGCGCCAAAATGTCGGCAAAACCCTGCATCGCGTCTTTGACGGCGGCTTCGCGGTTGCCGCGTTTCCAGCTGGAAGTATCGGTAAAGCGGCGCAGTTTCAAATGATGGCGGCCGTTTTGTTTGACGCAAAACAGCGTGTTTACTTGCGTTTTTAAAAGCGAAGCCAATAGCCATGCGCCTTGCGGCATAGGGGCGGTGTGGCCTAAGAAATTAATATCGGCGGTTTTCTCGCCGCGTACAGGTACGCGGTCGGCTGCGATGGCAATCCATTCGCCATCTTCGATACGGCGGTTCAATTCCATCATCAGGGTGGTGTCCAAATCGGTTACCTGAATCAGGCGGATATGTTCTGCGCCGGCTTTTTGCAATGCCTCGTTAAATGCCTGCGCGTGTTTGCTGTGCACCAATACATTGAGTCTGAAATCTTTATGGTGCGACACCAGCGCACGGCAAACTTCGGTATTGCCCAAGTGCGAACAGGCAAAAATCTGGCCGCGTTCGTTGCGTTTGATTTGCGAATAGATGTCGTCCGGATCTTCAATCACCAAATCTTCATAACGGATTTTGCGTTGCCACACGGCAAAACGGTCGCAAACTGCTTCGCCAAATGCAACGAATTGTTTGAATACGCTGTGTTTCGGCAGGACGGTATGGGGAAAGGCCGTCTGAAGACGGGTTTGATAGCGTAAGACATGACGGCGCGGTTTGGGCGCGGTTGCATAAAAATACAGCACCACAAACCAAATACACGGTCTCATCAAAAAGGCCGGCAGATAGCGCACCATCAATGTGGTCAGTGCGAGAAACAGGCGGCTGCCGCGTTCGGGTTGTGCCGCCCAATGGGTTTGTTTATGGTCGGTCATGGTTTCAGACGGCCTTTCCGAAAACTTTGCCCAATCGGTGTTTCAACATACCGAAAAACAGCCGTGTGTGCATTTTGCTGATGCGGACATTGTCGGCAAAGGCATCGAAGTGGGACACGCCGTCGGCGGCGTATTGGACGGGCGTTTTAATCCAAACCGGTTTGACGTCGCGCCAGTACAGGCGGATAAGGATTTCCGTGTCGAAGTCCATACGGTCGCCTACGGTTTCTTCGCGGACGACGGATAGCGCGGGTGCAAGCGGATAAAGGCGGAAGCCGCACATGCCGTCTTTGATGTCGCATGACCAAGTGTGCAGCATATTCCAGAAGTCGGTAATTTTGCGTCCGTAAAGCCGTGCTTTGGGCGCGTCGTCGCCGTATTGCGGCCAACCGCAAACAACGGCTTCGGGATTTTGTTCCGCAGCAGCAAGGAGTTTGGATGTGTCGTTTAAGCAGTGTTGGCCGTCTGCATCAACCTGCAAGACGTGGGTATAACCATACTCTTCGGCGTATTCCAAACCGGTTTTGACCGCTGCGCCTTTGCCGCCGTTGATGGGGCGGTAAAGGACATCGATGCCGTCTGAAACCAAAGCCTGCAATACAGGTTTGCATTCTTCGCGTGAACCGTCGTCCACAATTAAAACGTTTAAACCGAAGCCGCGCATGGTTTCGGCAACGTGGCTGATGGTGGTCGGGTGGTTGTAATGTGGAATGAGGGCCAGGGTTTTCATCAATATTCTTTAGGCGACGTTAACACAATGCAGAGTATAGCAAATAAACATGCCATAGCGTTTGAAAAGGCCGTCTGAAACGGCGAGGACAAAATCTTTGATTTCGTTTTTCACTGTTTCAGACGGCCTTTGGTATGCTCTTAATTCAGCATTGTACATAACCGACATCAAGGCATAAATCATGGAACTCGTTGAGCGTGCTACGGTGTCCGATGCTGATGATGATGCTGTCGGGCAGTTTTTGTTTTAAAGCACGGTAGAGCATGGCTTCGGTCGGTTCGTCCAAGGCGGCGGTGGCTTCGTCGAGCAGGATGACTTTAGGCTGCGAGAGCAGGGCGCGGACGAAGGCGACGCGTTGCAGTTCGCCCGGGGAGAGTTTGTGTTGCCAGTCATCGGTTTTATCTAATTTATCGACCAGATAACCTAATCGACAAGTATTCATGGCTTCGGCTAACTCGGGGTGATGATGGTCAATATCGGGGTAACAAATCGCATCGCGCAGGCTGCCTTGTGCCGTGTAGGGGCGTTGCGGCAGGAATAGGATGTCTTGATGCGGCGGATGGCTGACTTTACCACTGCTGCCGAAAGGCCAAAGTCCAGCCAGCGCGCGCAGCAATGAAGTTTTACCGCAACCGCTCGGGCCGCGTATCAACAGGGAATTGCCGCTTTTGAGGTTGATGTTGATGCCGTCTAATAAAACTTCGCCGTTGTGGCGGTATAGGGCGACGTTTTCTAAGATTAGGCCGTCTGAAACTTCGGTAAGGTCGGGTTGCTGCGCGCTGTGTTTTTCTTCCGTGCTCAGCAAAAAGCCGTACAGACGTTCCAGTCGGGCGCGGTAGGCAGTGAATTTGTTGTAGAACATCCGGAAGAAAGACAGCGCGTTTTGCAGTCGTGCGAAGGCTTGGACGGTTTGCTGGATGTCGCCGATTTTGATTTGTCCGGCAAACAGGCGCGGGGCTTGCAAAATAATGGGAAAGAGCTTGATGCCGTTGGTAAACATATCATTAAAGCCGCTCAAGCAGACGCTTTGGCGGGCGATGCGCCAACGGTTGCGGATGATGGCTTTGAAGCGGTCGGCAAGCTGGTCGTGTTCGTGTTTTTCGCCGTTGTAAAACGCGACGCTTTCCGCATGGTCGCGCACGCGGACAAGGGAATAACGGTAGTCGCCGTTGAGTTTTTCGTTTTCATAATTAAAACGAATCAAAGGGTTGCCTATCCACATGGCGATAAAGGTCGCCAAAATCACAAACATATAGACAAACCAAACGATGCCGTGCGGAATGTTGATGCCGAACACGGTCAGGATGCCCGCCAAGCCCCACAAAACAACGGCAAATTCCAGCGAGGTAACGACCGAATTGACCATGCCGCGCACAAATTCAATGGTCGAAGCAATGAATTCCTGCGCGTCCTGTTGGATACGCTGGTCGATATTGTCCGGCGCATGGCGGCGCATTTGCAGGCGGTAGTAGTTTTTGTCGGCAAGCCAGCGTGAAGTCAAAACTTCATTGAGCCGCTCCGACCATTTAATCGCCAAGCCTTGATCGAGAAAGTCGTTGACGACGTTGTTAAACGCCCGTATCAACACCACGCCCGCATTCATCGCTGCAAACATCCAAAACGCGGAGGCATTCAAATCCTGCATCGAGTCGTAAAGCCCTTTGGACATAAAGGTACTCAACACATTCAGCCGCACTTCGGTTAACAGCAGCGTAATCATCGCCGTAATCAGCAGCAATACTTTAACTGCACTTTTCGGCGTCAGGCAAAGGCGCAGGATATAGCTAAACTCGCGCCCGAAGCGCGTGTTGCGTGCAAAAAACAGAATCACCGCCGAAGCTGCGGCGACCATCAACAAGGTCTGCACCAACCAAGACGGTGAGGAATAAAGCTCGGTTTGCCATTTTTGCATGGGTGTATTCTCTGAAAGGGTCGTAAAGGCCGTCTGAACGGACGGCAAATTTATTGAATTATGATCACTATGAAAATAGTTTTTCAAACTGTTGTATTTTTGTATTTACAAACAGTTCTTATTTGTTTTTGTGGAAAGTAGGAATCTTATCAAATATAATCGCAAAGCTAAATTACTTTATAATTTTTTACCCGATATAAGAATTATTAATATTTCAATTCAGAAGGAATTAATTTATGAACAGCAAATTAGCCCTGATGCCGCTTTTGATTATGAGCGCATTTTCTTATGCCGCCGATGAAGCGACACCCGAAACCCCCGTGCAACAGCAGTTGCAGGAAGTCAATGTCCGCGCTGACGCCAAACGCGTCAAAGCCGCCCGTTCTTATTCCATCGCCAGCGACGGCGACTTGCGCGACCGCGTGAACTTGGGACTGCTGGGCAAGGCAAATGCCTTTACAGCACCAATTACAGTCGTCAATTACGACGAAAAAGTATTGGAAAACAACGCATCCCGTACATTAGTAGATACAATCGCCAAGAACGATGCCTCTACCATGCAGTTCGGCGGTGAAAGCAACACCATTCAAGGTGTCTATGTACGCGGTTTGCAACTTGATGCTCGTCAGTTTAGTATCAATGGTTTAGCAGGTCTTTATTCTTATTATCATACCCCGACTGCGGGTGTTTCTTCAGCACAGTTGATTAAAGGTGCTTCAAGTTCCACTGTCGGCATGGATCCTGAAGGTGCGGCAGGTTCTTCCGTCAACATTGAAACTAAAAAAGCATCCGATGAAGGCAACCGAAAAATCGGTTTAGCGGTTTTCAGTAAAAACCGTACCGAAGGTGCAATCGATATCGGTCAGCGTTTTGGTGAAAACAAACAATTTGGTATCCGTTTCAATGGTAAATACCGTCAAGGTGAAACGGCACGTAAAGGTTATAAGGAAGATAATCAGGAATTTGCATTAAATACAGATTATCGTGGTGAGAAATTACGCCTGTCTTTCGACTCGATGTATAACCATCGTAATACAGAGGGTGGTCGTGCTCGTATTCATGAAATGCAGAATCTTGACTTTGCTATGCCTGCCGCACCAAGTGGTAAAACTTTACTTGTCCCGTCTTGGCAGGAGCAAACTACCAAAACTATCACAAACGCACTGACGTTTGAATACGATACTGATTACAATATGCAGATTAGTGGTGGTTTGGGCTATATGGAGTCTGTGTATAAAGGTTCGTTTACACAACTTCTCATGAAAAACCGTGCAAATGGCGGTAATTTGGGTAATTACACGGCGCAGGCTGCACAACCGTTTGAATTCCTTTCACGCACAACTAGTGGTAATTTGAAAGCTCGTGGTGAATTTGAAACCGGTCCAGTTGTTCACAATTGGGCGACCTCATTCGATTACATCAAACGACACCGCGACCACGATCAGGGAGCGCGCAACGGGGATGCTTTGGATACCAACATCTACAACCCTGTTTTCCCTATTACCCACCGCGATAATCCTGCCAATATACAAGGAACAGAACATACGACTTATGAGACCCCCAGCCTTGCAATATCCGATACTTTGGGTTTCGCTGATAATACTATCCGTTTAACCTTGGGCGGACGTTATCAATGGGTAAAACAAACTGCTCATCCAAATTTGACAGGCAATGCAAAAACTGATGCAAGCCGCCGCTCCTCTACTGTGAAGTTCAGCAAAAAACGGTTTAGCCCGATGTTTGCAGCAGCTTGGGTGCCTAATACCGGTATGGTAGTGTATGGAAACTATATGCAAGATTTGGAACCGGGTGCGACCAATGAGGATACTGGAGAAATGTCCAAACCTCGTGTCAGCAAACAGATTGAAATGGGAGTGCGTAAAAACTGGGGTGATGTCGTAACCAGTCTGAACGCTTTCCAAATCGTCCGTCCTGGTTATTGGCGAAACACGCAAGAGCAACATGGTAAAGAAATCAACCGTGGTGTTGAGTTTAATACGTATGCCAACCTAATGAACAAAACCCTTCGTCCGAGCTTTGGTATTATGTATCTGAAAGCGCAGTTGAAAGATTATCCGCGTTACAATAATACTTTAACGAACGGTAATCAGGTTGCAAGTCCGCGTGTTATCGCTAAAGCAGGTATTGAATGGGATACGCCATTTGTCCAAGGTCTGACTTTGAAAAGCAATATCCAATACTACGGCAAGTCTTTCCAAGATACGGAACGCCAATATAAACTGCCTTCCTACACCTTGGTTGACGTAGGCGCGCGCTACAAAACTAAGCTGGGCAAAAATACTTTGACCGTCAGCAGCTCGGTAGAAAACCTGTTCAACAAAAACTACTGGCAGGTACAACGCGGCCAATACGACCGCAGCTTCGCCGTTGTCGGTATGCCGCGTACTTATTGGCTGAAAGCGGAATTGGATTTCTAATCTGATTTCGGTTTGACCGTAATAGCAGGCCGTCTGAAAGGGAATGATAAAAAGCAAAAATTTGTTTTTTATCCCTTTTCAGACGGCCTGATTTGATTGCCTTATGTTTTTTGCTTGAAAAATCTTACATGTTTTTTATGGATTTCACGCGAAACAAGGTTAATATTCCATTTTCACAATACATTATTCGAGAAGACATATGAAAAAATCCATCAAACTCACCCTGTGCGCCCTCGCACTGTCACTTTCCGTGCAAGCGCAAGCGGTTACCCATGCCGTGATTGAAACCAATATGGGCAACATCCAACTGGAGTTGGATGAAGTCAAAGCGCCGAAAACTGTTGCAAACTTTGTCAATTACGCCAAAAAAGGTTTTTACGACAACACGATTTTCCACCGCGTTATCGACAATTTTATGATACAAGGCGGCGGATTTACCGAGAAAATGGTTCAAAAATCCACCGATAAAGCCATCAACAACGAAGCAGACAACGGCTTGAAAAATAACGTCGGCACCATCGCCATGGCGCGTACCGGCGATCCGAATTCCGCAACCAGCCAGTTCTTTATCAATACGGCCGACAACGACTTTTTGAATTTCAAAAGCAAAACCCCTCAAGGCTACGGCTATGCCGTTTTCGGTAAAGTTACTTCCGGCATGGACGTTGTCCGTAAAATCAGCAAAGTGAAAACGGCGACACGCGGTTTCCATCAAGATGTACCGACCGAAGCCGTGATTATCCGCAAAGTCAGCATTAAATAATTTTGAATGCTTGAATCCAAGCAACAGGCCGTCTGAAACATTCAGACGGCCTGAATTTATTTATTTGATAATAAGCGGCAATTTGGGCGATAATTCAGCATCTACTATTTAAGGAGTCGATTATGCAAACCCGCCTGCCTTTTTTCGGCGTTGTCCGTGTCAGCGGTGAAGACAGAGCTTCATTTCTTCATGGCCAATTATCCAATGATATTAATAATTTAGCTTCTGGTCAGGCATGTTACGCCACATACAATACGCCTAAAGGCCGTGTGTTGGCGAATATGCTGGTCGTCAATCGCGGAGAGGATTTACTGTTGGTCATGGCGCAAGATTTGACCGAAGCCATCGTCAAACGCCTGAGAATGTTTGTCTTGCGTGCAAAAGTCGTCTTCGAGCTGATGCCCGATTTGGCAGTCAGCGGCGAGTTAGCAGACAATGCAGAGCCTCATCCTGCTGCCGAACCGCAACTGTCTTTTCCGGCCCAAATTCAAGCAAACACCGTAGAAATCGCCTTGCCACACACAGGCCGTCTGAAAATTTCAACAGCCGAAAACGCAGCCGAATATCAAGCAGAAGCCGAAAACGCGTGGAACCTGCACGAAATCCGCAGCGGCTATCCGTGGATTTGCGCCGCAACCAAAGAAGCGGCCGTTGCCCAAATGCTCAACCAACACATCATCGGTGCCGTCCATTTCCGTAAAGGCTGCTACCCCGGCCAAGAAATCATCGCCCGCGCCCAATACCGAGGCCAAGTCAAACGCGGTCTGGCCGTATTAGGCGGCGATTCTTTAGAAGCCGCCGGTATTGCCATCAAAGTCGGAGAGGAAGAAGCAGGCGTCATCCTCAATACAGCACTGACTGAACAAGGCAGCCTCAGCCTCGCCGTTATCAAGTTTTCCGCAGCAGAAGCAGCATTGACCGATGCAGACGGTAATGCTTTGAAACAGGAAGCACTGTTTTTTACGGTTGAGAAAGATTGATTGTTAGATGATTGAATAAAAAGCTTAAATATTAGCTTGAAATGAAAACAGAAAGGCCGTCTGAATTTCAGACGGCCTTTGATATTGAGTTTTGTTGGTACATGACCCAAGCTGCGTTTGCTGCTGACTGGATTACGGCATGGTTTGGAATCATTCGGTAGCAACAAAAAACGCGTGCGTGCGTACCGTACATACCCTAAGTTTGCATCGTTCGCCGGTAGTGTGTGTGGGTATGTCCACAACACATACGACTAACGGGGACGCAGGCTACAACTTGTTTCAGGAATTTGCATATGAGGCGAGAATATCATTATTTCATTTCCTTCCTTTTTAGTTTGAGCAGAATATCTCAAGGAATATAATATATTTCTAAAATTTCCATACATATCTTTAATCTCCTTAACTGCATCATAAGAGACTATCCAAAACTTCAAATTGCTAGCCAACAAAGCATCTCTAATCTCAATATGATCTTGATGAGTATAGAAATTTCTATACAATCCTTGTCCTTTTATGTAATACGGAGGATCCAAATACATGAAACTATTATTACAATAATTAGGTAAGAGCGATCTTATCAATTTAGCGCTATCTAAGCTAGTTAATTTGATTCTATCTTTTTTCCGAGCAATTTTTTGTATACGATTAATAAGGTCATCTTTATTATATCTAGCATCTAACTTCCATTTCCCATCTTGCTTATACCCTCCAATCACACCTGCTTTTAATATTCCTGAACGATTTGTTCTGTTTAAAAAGAAAGTCGCAAATCCTAGTTCTAAATGTGAAACATCTGTCCCTTTCTCTAATATGGATCGTTGTTTATTCCATGTATCCATATCTACCTTTGTATCTTTAATTAAAGAACATAAAATATCAGTTTCATATAAAACGGAATGCCAAAAGCTATAAATAGCAATATCAATATCATTTATATGTATTGTTTGTACATATTCTTCCAGTAGAAGTTCTAATGCAATTCCTGCTCCTCCTGCGAAAGGTTCAATATAATTTTTATCAAATAGGTCATTAATCTTAATAATTTCTTTTAGATAAAATGCTAGTTTACCCTTTCCTCCAGGATAACGTAATGGCGTATAGTATTTCATATTTTCTGCAAATAATAGTTATTCAGACCAAATTGCTTTTAATAAAGGTTCGAAATTATCCCACTCACGATTCAAAATATCTTTTGATGGAAGTAAGTGTTGATTATGAACATATTGTTGCAGTGTACCACTTGCCTTTAATTTATCTTTTGCAAATGCATTTATTGCTGAAATTTGAGTTTGGCTAAGTAATTTTTTCTCTTTTAAATAAGCAGAACACATCTCAACTTTATCATATAATCCAGGATTTCTTGTCTGGTCTTTTGGCTTTATTTGTTTTTCTTCTATGAATTCAGATACTGATAAATCAATAAAGACTCTTAGCATGACAGCAATGGAATAAGGATGCACGTCATGAGTCATTTTATTTTTCAATTCTTGAAAAATAGCCGAGCATTTTTTATTACCCCTAAATGAAAATTTTGTACTTATTGGAATTAATGAATTTCTGGCTGTATTATCCTTATTTGTATTTGTCCTTTTTCTCTTACCACTATCTTCATTATGTTCATAATCGTTATGCCTTGATGAATTATTGGGTTTTGAATTATCATTGTTATTTTCTTTATCGCCTGTATCATTTTTAGTTTCGCTCTGAAAACCGTTATCATTTCGTAGCTCTTCTCTATTTTTAAAAGCATCATCAAGTTTCCATGCTTTTACTTCAATCTCAGGATTACCAATACCAATCTGATTTAAGAATTCCTCTCTATCAGAAACATTATAAATCCTTGATACATTAAAATCAGGTTTATTATTGCCTGGTGAAATATAAACCATCTCTCTAAGTATTAAATTTAATTTAGCTAGAAAAGCTTCATATGGCAAGGTGGAATATAAGAAACTATTGACCAATGACAGACCAAATTTTTTTTGTGTATTTTTGTCAAATAAGCGACTTAGATTAGTAGCATAAATATATTTTTTATATTCTAAAATGTGCTTATAGTAGTCATGATGATCTAGAATAAATTTATAAATCTGTGATTGAATAGAAGTTTTCCCATGCTTAGCATTGTATCTATCAATTTCGGGCGTAGTCCATCGTTCGCGGCCTACGCCTTTATTATCACCTGTATGTTTTAGTGAAATCCAGTGATTATATTCTTCTTCATTTTCAATCACTACACATCGAATATTTTGTAAATTTTCAACTCTAGCTATCTTTTCTAGTTTTAAGAACTTCTTCTGAATAGTTTCCTTTTCTGCAATAGTGGGCTGTTCCAGCAATTTTAATGCAGTAGCTCTACGATTTCCTTCTAAAATGATATAAAAGTTTTCTTTACCTTCTTCTGTACACGGACGAACAATCATATTTTCAGAAGGATCTAATCCATTTTCAATAATGTCTTTTGCTAAATTAAAAATCTTTTCGCTTTGTAAGTCTAACATTAAATTTATAGCTTCTCGTTGGTTAGAAACCTCTCTAGTAAATCTAGGATTATCTAAATCCAACAACAAATTACTTATTTCTATATGTTCAATTTTATTCATAGTTCTTCTCTAAAATTATTTAGAATTAATCTGCGACCTTTGCAATAATATAAGTTACTAAAATCTTAAATTTTGTTGACAGATTATTTTGCAAAGGTCTCAATCTATTTTAGATCATACCAACTTGCCGCTTACCCAATCTTCCACGCTTCCTAGCATTTCAGGCAATTTGTCGGCATCTGTACCGCCGGCTTGCGCCAAGTCAGGACGGCCGCCGCCTTTGCCGCCGACTTGTTCGGCTGCAAATTTAACCAGATCGCCTGCTTTGACTTTGGCGGTCAACGGTTTGGATACGCCTGCACACAGGGAAACTTTGCCGTCGTTGACTGCGGCGAGCAATACGATGGCTTGTTCTGATTTGCCGGTCAAATCGGTCACGATCTCGCGCAGGGCTGCGGCATCGGCTTCGATTTGGGCGGCGACGAGTTTGGCTGCGCCCAAGTCTTTTGCGTTGTCCAAGAGTTTTGCACCTGCATGGACGGCGAGTTCGGCTTTGGCGCGTGCCAATTCTTTTTCCAATGCTTTGGCGTGTGCTGCGCCTGCTTGGATTTTCGCCAGTACGTCTTTTTCGGTTTGGGCTTTGGTTTCGGCAATAATGTCTTTAACCAAACGCTCTTGCTCTTGCGCCCATTTGAGTGCGTTCAGGCCGGTGATGGCTTCGATACGGCGTACGCCTGCGGCAATACCGCCTTCGCTGATGATTTTGAAGAGGCCGATGTCGCCGGTGCGTGAAACGTGTGTGCCGCCGCACAATTCGGTAGAGAAACCGCCCATTTGCAGTACGCGCACTTCGTCGCCGTATTTTTCGCCGAAGAGCATCATGGCGCCGGTTTTTTGGGCATCTTCCATGCTCATAATGGCTGCGTTGACGGCAACGTTGGCCAAGATGGCTTCGTTGACGCGGCGTTCTACTTCGGCGATTTCTTCGGCAGTTACCGCTTGAGGATGGGAAATGTCGAAACGGGTGGATTCGGCGGTAACCAAAGAGCCTTTTTGTTCAACGTGTTCGCCCAATACATCGCGCAGGGCTTTGTGCATCAAGTGGGTGGCACTGTGGTTGCGCATATTGGCATTGCGGATTTCGTCATCCACTTTGGCGGTAACGCTGTCGCCGACTTTCAGACGGCCTGAAGTTTGTACTCCGAATTGGCCGAATACGGCTGCTTTGATTTTTTGGGTATCGCGTACTTCAAAGCGGTTTTCGCCTGCGAAGATATAGCCGACATCGCCGACTTGACCGCCGGATTCTGCATAGAACGGGGTAAAGTCGATAACGACGGCACCTTCGTCGCCTTCGTTCAATTCGTCGACTTGCTCGCCGTCTTTGTAAAGGGCGAGGACTTTGGATTCGGTTTGGCGTTCGCTATAACCTTTAAACTCGGTATCCTGACCTTCGTAAGGCAGTTGGGCGTTGGCTTTGAAACTTTGTGCGGCGCGTGCGCGTGCGCGTTGGGCTTCCATCTCACGCTCGAAGCCTGCTTCGTCCAAGTCGATGCCCAGTTCGCGCGCCATGTCGGCGGTTAGGTCGTAGGGGAAACCGTAGGTGTCGTAGAGTTTGAAGATGTGTTCGCCGCCGATAACGAGTTTGCTGTTGGCGATGTTGTCCATCAAGTAGGTGTTCAAGGCTTCGGCAAACGGTTTTTCCGCGTCGGGAATATGGGCGGTTTCCAAAGCAGCCTGCAAATCGATATACATGCCTTCGTTCAGGCTGCCTGAAACTCGAGGACGGATAACGATTTGCTTTTTGCCCGGAGTAACACGGGAAGCGGCGGTAAATTCCACACCATCTGCGGTTTTCAATGTCAGAGGTTTGCCTACACCGTCTTGCGGCAACAAGCTTTCCAGTTTCAGGAATTTCATGCCGTTGAGCACTTGGTTGAACAAGCCCATGCCTTTTTCCAGCGTTTCGCCGAAGCGGCTTTCTTCCGCGCGCAAGGCTTCCATAATCTGTGTCTGTTTCTCTTTCAACTCAGGATACGCGGCGCCCATTTCTTTCACCAAATCGGGCACGAGTTTGTAGAAAAACGCCTGTTTTTGGCCTAGTTTGTAACCGTGGCGAACGGCGCGGCGGATAATGCGGCGCAATACGTAGCCGCGGCCTTCGTTGGAAGGCAAGACGCCGTCTGCAATCAGGAAGGAGCAGGAACGGATGTGGTCGGCGATGACTTTCAGGCTGGGTTCTTCCATGCTGAATGGCGCGCCGGTTTCGCGGGCAACGGCTTTGAGCAGGTCTTGGAACAAGTCGATTTCGTAGTTGCTGTGAACATGTTGCATGACGGCGGCCATGCGCTCCAAGCCCATGCCGGTATCGACGGAAGGCTTAGGCAGCGGATTCATATTGCCCTGTTCGTCGCGGTTGAACTGCATGAATACGCAGTTCCAAATTTCGATCCAGCGGTCACCATCTTCTTCAGGGCTGCCCGGAATACCACCCCAGATTTCTTCGCCGTGGTCGTAGAAAATTTCGGAGCAAGGGCCGCAAGGGCCGGTGTCGCCCATTTGCCAGAAGTTGTCGGATGCGTATTTCGCGCCTTTGTTGTCGCCGATGCGGACGATGCGCTCGGCAGGCATGCCGATTTCGTTCAACCAGATGTTGTAGGCTTCATCGTCTTCTGCGTAAACGGTCGCCAAGAGTTTTTCTTTAGGGATGTTCAGCCATTCGGGAGAAGTGAGGAATTCCCAAGCGAAGTGGATGGCGTCGCGTTTGAAGTAGTCGCCGAAGGAGAAGTTGCCCATCATTTCAAAGAAGGTGTGGTGGCGTGCGGTGTAGCCGACGTTTTCCAAGTCGTTGTGTTTGCCGCCTGCGCGTACGCATTTTTGCGCGGTAGTGGCGCGGTTGTAGGGGCGTTTGTCAAAGCCGAGGAACACGTCTTTAAATTGGTTCATGCCTGCGTTGGTAAACAGCAGGGTCGGGTCGTCGTGTGGCACGAGCGAGGAAGAGCGGACGATGGTGTGGCCTTTAGATTCGAAAAATTTCAGGAATTTTTGGCGTAGTTCGGTGGTTTTCATAATGTCTCGATAAAATTTTGTACAAAGATTTCAGACGGCCCGGACGGCGCGTTGAGATTAAAAACGAATGGGCGTTATCTTACCGCAAAACCATATTTCAAGCTATCGGCAGAAAGGTTTTAAGTTGGCGGCAAGCTGTCTTTCAGACGGCCTCAAGCGGATCGATATCTTTTAACAATGAAGCCTATCCGCCCCGGCTTGCCTGCTTTATAATGCCTTTCTCTTTTCAACCGGATACGCAAGGAATGATAATGGCCAAACATCTGTCCCTCATCGTACTGACTGCGCTGGCATTGGCCAGCTGCGGCGGCTCGGACAAAAACTCTGCCGACAAGGCGGCGCAAACCGATAATCAAAAGGTATTGAGCATTTACAACTGGTCGGAATATGTCGATCCCGAGACGGTTGCTGCGTTTGAGAAAAAACACGGTATCTCAGTAACTTATGATGTATATGACAGCGATGAAACGCTGGAGAGCAAGGTATTGACCGGCAAGTCGGGTTACGACATCGTGGGTCCTTCCAATGCGTTTGTCGGTAGGCAGATTAAGGCAGGTGCGTATCAGAAAATCGACAAATCCCTGATTCCCAACTATAAAAACCTCAATCCACAATTAATGAAGTTGATGGAAGGCGTTGATCCGAACCACGAATATGCCGTTCCATTTTATTGGGGGACTAACACTTTCGCCATCAATACCGAGCGTGTGAAAAAGGCTTTGGGTACGGACAAATTACCGGACAATCAATGGGATTTGGTGTTTAACCCCGAATACACGTCCAAACTCAAGCAATGCGGCATCAGCTATTTGGACAGCGCGGCGGAGATTTATCCTATGGTATTGAACTATATGGGTAAAAATCCAAACAGTAGCGAAACGGCGGATATTAAGGCGGCTACGGAAGTTTTGAAGAAAAACCGTCCGTACATCAAGCGTTTTACCTCGTCCGGTTTTATCGATGATTTGGCGCGCGGCGATACGTGCGTAACAATTGGTTTTGGCGGCGATTTGAACATTGCCAAACGTCGTGCCGAAGAAGCGGGCGGCAAGGAAAAAATCCGTGTGATGATGCCGAAAGAAGGCGTGGGGATTTGGGTGGATTCGTTTGTGATTCCGAAAGATGCCAAACATGTGGCCAATGCCCATGCATATATCAATGATTTCTTAGATCCTGAAGTTGCGGCGAAAAACGGCAATTTTGTTACTTATGCGCCGTCCAGCAAACCGGCTCAGGAGCTGATGGATGAAGAGTTTAGAAACGACAATACGATTTTCCCGACTGACGAGGATTTGAAGAACAGCTTTATCATGGTACCCATCCAGCCGGCGGCGTTGAAATTTATGGTCCGCCAATGGCAAAGCGTGAAAGCAGGAAAGTAAGCTGATTTGACCATATTAAGGCCGTCTGAATGGTGTAACCGAAATTTTTAATTTCGTTTTACGGCTGTTCAGACGGCCTTTGGTTTGTGTCAGACTGGCTTGGATAAGGTTTGAAAAAAACAAAGGGCGTGTTTATCAATCACGCCCTTTGTGTTTGCTTCAGACGGCCTTAGAATTTCACGCCTTTATGCAGGGCGACGATGCCTGCGCTCATGTTATGGTAATCCACGCTGTCGAAGCCTGCATCCAGCATCATTTGTTTCAAGGTTTCTTGGTCGGGGTGCATACGGATGGACTCGGCGAGGTATTGGTAGCTGTCAGCATCTTTGGCAATCAGTTTGCCCATAATCGGCAACAGTTTGAAAGAGTAGAGGTCGTACACGCCTTCCAAGGGTTTGTACACTTTGGAGAATTCCAACACCAGCAAAGTACCGCCCGGTTTCAATACGCGGTACATTTCTTTCAGCGCGGCATCTTTGTGCGTCATGTTGCGCAGGCCGAATGCGACGGAAACCAGATTGAAATAGTTGTCGGGGAATGGCAATTTTTCAGCGTCTGCCAACGATACGGGCAGAATCATGCCTTCGTTGAGCAGGCGGTCGCGGCCGACGGTCAGCATGGAGGAGTTGATGTCTGTCAGCCAAACTTCGCCTTCTTTGCCCACACGTTTTGCCCAGCCTCGGGACAAATCACCCGTACCGCCGGCGATGTCCAATACTTTGTCGCCTTTTTTCAGGCGGGCGGTATTGATGGTGAAATGTTTCCAAACACGGTGCAGACCGCCGGACATTACGTCATTCATAATGTCGTAGTTTTTTGCCACGGAGTGGAAGACTTCGGCAACTTTGCCTGCTTTTTCGTCTTCGTCAACGGTAGTGAAGCCGAAATGGGTTTTGTGGTCGCTCATAGTGTCTGCCTTCTTAAAATAATACGGATTCAGATATCGAATACGTCGAAATCGCCAACCACTTTCGACGCGGGAAATATAGTTTGTGCCTGCCGCTCCAGCATCAGGCGTTGTTCTTCTTCGGTATAACGTGCGTTGATGTGGGTCAGGTAAAGTTGTTTCACATTGGCCTGCAAAGCCAGCTTGGCGGCATTGGATACGGTTGAATGGAACACTCGTTCCGCTGTCTCTTCATCGCCTGCCGCAAAGGTTGCTTCATGCGCCAAAACGTCTGCGTTTTGCGCGGTGCGTACTGCCTGCGGACGGGCTTGGGTATCGCCGAAGATGGCTACCATCCGTCCTTTTTTGGGCGGGGAGAGGGACGCTTTGCCGTCAATCGTCCTTCCGTCATCCAAACTTACGGTCTCGCTTTTTTCAGACGGCCTTTCCGCCGCAACCACCGCTACCGCAGGAATGCGTGTGTTTAGGTTTTAAGTCTTCGGCACTTGGCGTTCTGGACGCGCCGGCTTTTTGGAGGCGGTCGAGATAGTCTTGCCAAAGCGCGTCTTGATTGTGCGCCAGTCGGTAGAGATAGTCCCAATCGTAAAGGCCGCTGTCGTGTCCGTCTGAAAAAGTAATTTTCAAGGCGTATTGGCCGACGGGGTCTAAATCGGTAATGCTAACTTCGGCTTTGCCTGTTTGCAAAACATCCTGACCTGGGCCGTGTCCGCGCACTTCCGCGCTGGGCGAGTACACGCGCAGGTATTCGGCAGGAAGGCTCTTGGCACCGTCAACATAGATCAAAGTCAGTACGCGCCGCTCTTGCTGGAGGCGGATTTCTTGTGGAATTTTATCGGCTTGGGTCATGTCATGCTCCGTTCTTTTTACGCAAATAGGCAACGCGTACAGAAAAAATACCGCCAAGTACGGCAAACAGCACGATTGCGTAGAGTGAAAACCGTATCAGGCCCACTTGTGTGTCCGCCGTCAGCCCCAAGGGCAGCAACATCACGGCAACGAACAGTAAAAATGCGGCCAACATGGCGGCAATGCTGGCAAAGGCATAGCGGGTATTGGCTGCTGTTTGCGGATGTTTGGTCATATTGGATAGCTTGCCGTAGGGTGATGAGGCGGTATTTTATCAGTTTTTTGGTGCTTCATGCCGTCTGAAAACGGCTTTATTTCCATAAATAAAGCGTAATGGCGCGCCTGTCTTCGCCTTCGGGCATTAAGCGGATGCTGCTGCCTTTGCTTCCGTTGACACGGATAATGATGCCGCCGGCCTGCCGCTCGATGATGTCGAGTTGGGTGTCGCGGTTCATGCGGTAGTTGTAGCGTTCGCATTGTTTCAAGCACCAAAAATCCTGCCAATGGATAAAATATTTTTGTCCGGATTCGATGGCCAGCGTTTCGCCGCCTTTGACGATGAAGTAAGGATAATCGGGTTTTTGCGTGCTGAATGTCCATTCGGCCGTTCTGTTTTTTCCGTTTTGACGGTATTGGAACACGGCACGGTAGTCGGTGTCGTATTCCAAGGGCTGTAAAGGAAACAGCGCAAATTGGCGTTCGGTCAGGAGGCGGTTTGGGTCATTATCTTTATCTAAGATTTTGACGTCTTTGATTTCTTTTGTGTCCTGATACAGTTTGAACGAACGCATTTTGACCGGGGGCGATTGTTCGGAGAAGGCGATGCTAACCGGATTGCCGGTCATTTCATAATGCGGCATAGGGTCGGGACGCTCGCCATGGAAAACCGGCGAAGCGAAATTGCCTTGCGG
The DNA here is from genome assembly GCF_001837375.1 of Neisseria sp. HMSC066H01. NCBI lineage: Bacteria > Pseudomonadati > Pseudomonadota > Betaproteobacteria > Neisseriales > Neisseriaceae > Neisseria > Neisseria sp. HMSC066H01. The sequence goes on along the minus strand of NZ_KV832195.1, from coordinate 84,623 downwards.
ATAGGTGATGTAAGGCCGGAATTTGCGGTTGGAAATTTCATCCGCATAAACAATGGCATGGCCATGACAGGCATCTTGATAAAACGAACGGCTGAGGTCGGATAATGGGCGGTTTTTTTGGCAGAGGCTGTTGAATCTGCTGTCGCCCTGATTGATGCTCAACGCGATTTGTTTGCCTTGCGATTCAAATGCTGCACCGGCCTCGTCGATATTTTGATCGAGCAAGGAGAAACGGTGGTAAATCGCTGTCATCAGGTTGTCCAGCTGATGTTGGGCAGGCAGGTGGTCGTTGATTTTTTCGTTTGGCGGATGTTGGCCGGTGCTGACGTTTTCGTGCACGCCTTTATAGGCATAACCGGCTTTGCGCGTGCGGTCTGATGGACGTGGGCCTGTGTAAAAGGGATTGCGCGTATTGTGTTCGTCATGACCGTCGTCAGGATTTTGCAGAAGATAGCGGGCATGATTGCGCGCGGCGCGTTCGAGTGTGGCCGAGTGCGCCAGTGCGGGCAGGTTGGCTGAAGCGCGGAGGAAGTTTAAATACGCCAAGGCGTCAAAATCGGCAACGGCGGTACGATTTTGCGGCGCTTGGGCGTAGATGAGCTGGTCTTCGGAATAGCGGTGGGTTTCGTAGTATTGGAATATGCCGAGGGCGACGGCAAAACCGCCCAGCCAGTAAAGAATATGTTTCATTATATATGCTGCGTTCAGACGGCCTTGAGCTACGGCTCTTTCCCCTTGAAACTCATGCTGCTGAATGATTATTTTGATGGCGGTTTGACTTGGAATGCTTCAGGATGGGATTTGAAATATTCGACAGCGACAAACCCGCCGCCAATAATAAGCAACAGGGCAATGGCCATGCCGATCATCGCTAAAATGAATTTGTCCATATTGGTCCGTTTGAATGAAGGCCGTCTGAAACACGTGGAAGCGTTCAGACGGCCTTAAAGTCAGGTTAATTAACGTTCGATTTGCGATACGTCGCGTACTGCGCCTTTGTCGGCGGAAGTCGCCATCGCGCCGTAGGCACGCAGGGCTGCGGAGACGTAGCGGTCGCGGTTTTCCGGTTTCCACGCTTTGCTGCCGCGTGCTTCCATCTCGGCACGGCGTGCGGCAAGCTCTTCATCGGAAATGACAAGGTGGATGCTGCGGTTTGGAATGTCGATTTCGATGGTGTCGCCTTCGTGTACCAAACCGATGGCGCCGCCTTCTGCCGCTTCAGGCGAAGCATGGCCGATGGACAGGCCGGAAGTACCGCCGGAGAAGCGGCCGTCGGTCAGAAGGGCGCATTCTTTGCCCAAACCTTTGGATTTCAGGTAAGAAGTCGGGTACAGCATTTCTTGCATGCCCGGGCCGCCTTTAGGGCCTTCGTAGCGGATAATGACGATGTCGCCGGCGACGATTTGGTTGCCCAAAATGCCTTCGACAGCGTCTTCTTGGCTTTCAAATACGCGGGCGCGGCCGGTAAATTTGAGGATGCTCTCGTCCACGCCTGCGGTTTTCACCACGCAACCGCGCTCGGCGATATTACCGAACAATACTGCCAAACCGCCGTCTTGCGAGTAGGCATGTTCGACATCGCGGATACAGCCTTTTTTGCGGTCGAGGTCGAGGGTTTTCCACATACGGTTTTGTGAGAATGCCTGAGTGGTGCGCACGCCGCCGGGCGCGGCTTTGAAACGCTCGATGGCATGGGTGTTTTCAGGGTTGGTCACGTCCCATTTTTCAATCGCATCTTTCAGGGTCGGCGCGTGGATGGTGTACACGTCGGTGTGCAGTTTGCCTGCCTTGTCCAATTCTTTCAGGATGGCGAAAATGCCGCCTGCGCGATGCACGTCTTCCATGTAGTAGTCGTGATTGTTTGGCGCGGTTTTGCAGATGCAGGGCACAACGCGGCTCAAGCGGTCGATGTCGGCCATTTTGAAATCGACACCGGCTTCGTTGGCAACAGCCAACAGGTGCAAAATGGTATTGGTAGATCCGCCCATGGCGATGTCCATGGTCATGGCGTTTTCAAACGCTTTTTTGGTAGCGATGCTGCGCGGCAACACGGTTTCGTCGTCTTGCTCGTAGTAGCGTTTGGTGATTTCGACAATCATGCGGCCAGCTTCGAGGAATAATTCTTTGCGGCCTGCGTGGGTAGCCAGATAAGAACCGTTGCCCGGCAGGGAAAGGCCGAGTGCTTCGGTCAGGCAGTTCATAGAGTTGGCGGTAAACATGCCGGAGCAGGAGCCGCAGGTCGGGCAGGCGTTTTGCTCGACTTCTTCGACTTGTCTGTCGCTGATATTGTCGTCAGCCGATTCGATCATGGCATCGATCAAGTCCAAACGACGCTCGGGCTGAATATTAGCCACGCCGATAACTTTACCGGCTTCCATCGGGCCGCCGGAAACGAAGATGGTCGGAATATTCAGGCGCATGGCGGCAATCAGCATTCCCGGGGTGATTTTGTCGCAGTTGGAAATGCACACCAGCGCGTCGGCGCAGTGGGCGTTGACCATGTATTCGATGGAGTCGGCAATCAGGTCGCGGCTGGGCAGTGAGTAGAGCATACCGCTGTGTCCCATGGCGATGCCGTCGTCAATGGCGATGGTGTTAAATTCTTTGGCAATGCCGCCGGCTTTTTCGATTTCACGGGCAACCAGTTGGCCCATATTGTGCAGGTGCACATGGCCTGGGACGAATTGGGTGAAGGAGTTGGCAATGGCGATAATCGGTTTGCCGAAGTCGGTTTCCATGACGCCGGTCGCACGCCACAATGCGCGCGCACCTGCCATATTGCGGCCGTGGGTAGAGGTTTTGGAGCGGTATTCAGGCATTTTTGTTCCTTTGTTTTATGCTGAGGCCGTCTGAAATAGGCTGGTTGGTTGGCGGCCCGTTGTAGAAATAACTCGGTATTTTATACCAATTACGAGCGATGAAGCACGCTATTTTGTAATAAAACTAAACTGTGTTTGCTTCACCTGAATTTGCTGCTCATTCTTTCAGACGGCCTGAAGTTTTCTTAGGATAAAACGCTGTCTTTCTCAGTTGCAAAAGATGTTGGCATCAAAAAGTGATATGATAGGGAACTTCTCACACTTTTAAGGATAAGACGATGAAAAAAATCATGTTTGCATTGTGTTCGGCCATGTTGGCTTCCGCTGCGTCCGCCGCTGTTTATAAAGTGGACGAATTCCATGCCAATGCCCGCTTTGCCATCGACCATTTCAACACCAGCACCAACGTCGGCGGTATTTATGGTTTGACCGGTAATTTGGAATTTGACCGCGCCAAACGCCAAGGCTCTATCGATATCGTATTGCCTTTGTCCAAACTGCAAACCGGTTCTGACCACTTTACCCAACACTTGAAATCTGCCGATATTTTCAACGCGGACAAATACCCTGAAATCCGTTTTGTATCCACCAAATTCAATTTCAACGGCAAAAAACTGCTTTCCGTTGACGGCAACCTGACCATGAACGGCAAAACTGCACCGGTGAAACTCAAAGCCGATAAATTCAACTGCTACCAAAGCCCGATGGCAAAAGCAGAAGTGTGCGGCGGCGACTTCAGCACCACCATCGACCGTACCAAATGGGGTTTGGATTATTTGGTAAGTGCCGGTATGAGCAAAAAAGTTAACATCAATATCCAAATCGAAGCGGTGAAACAATAATCCTGCTTGATTTCAAAATAAAGGCCGTCTGAACAGCTTAGGCAGAAATCGTTGATTTCGTTTATGCCTGTTCAGACGGCCTGATGATTAAAGGCGTTTAGGATTCTTTATTTTTATCGGCTTTGGCTGCCCAATAAGTTGCCAGAAGCGAGCCGGAGATATTGTGCCACACGCTGAACAATGCGCTGGGAACGGCAACGACCGGCGCGGCGGCAAAGTGTGCGGCGGCAAGCGCGGCGCCTAAGCCCGAGTTTTGCATACCGACTTCGATGGCCAGCGTTTTTTGTGCATCATAAGGCAGGCCGGTCCATTTGGCGGCAAAGAAGCCGAGCAGATAGCCGATGCCGTTGTGGAGTACGACAACCGCGAAAATCAGCAGGCCGCTTTCAATAATCTTGCCTTTGCTGGCACCGACGACCGCGCCGATAATCAGCACGATGGCGGCAACGGAAACCAGCGGCAGCGCGTCGGTCAGTTTTTCAGTTTTGTTGCCCAAGACTTTATGGACAATCAAGCCTAAAACGATGGGGAACAAAACCATTTTGACGATGGACATCAACATACTGCCCGCTTGGATTTCCAGCATTTCACCGGCAAGCATCAGGAAGATGGCGGGGGTCAGCAATGGGGAAATCAGGGTGGAAACCGATGTAACGGCAACCGACAAAGCCACATTGCCGCGCGCCAGATAAGTCATTACATTGGAAGCCGTACCGCCCGGGCAGCAGCCGACCAAAATCACACCGACTGCGATTTCGGCAGGCAGGTTCAACAGCTTGGCCAGCAGATAGGCAGTTGCCGGCATGATGGCGAATTGTGCAATCACGCCGATGATGACGGCTTTAGGGCGTTTGAACAAAATATCGAAGTCGGAAGGTTTGAGCGTCAAGCCCATGCCGAACATGATGATGCCCAGAAGCCAAGGAATGTAAGGGCCGACCCATTTGAAGGTGTCGGGTGCGAAAAAAGCGATACCGGCAAAGAGCGCCGCCCAAAGGGAAAATGTTTTTCCAATAAAGTTGCTGATTTTATTGAGGATACTCATGATAATATGTTGTGAAGTTGTTTTTAAGGGAAGTCAAGGATACACGTCTTAACCTTAATTTGCAAAATGACTTAAAAATAAACCAGGCCGTCTGAAAATAGAGATTGATTTTCAGACGGCCTGCAATTTGTATTTATGATATAGACAGTATTACTCTTTTGATAAAATATTGCGCAGCCATCGGGCGGCAGGTGCGATTTCTCCGGCGAGCATCCCGGTTTCGATTTGGCTGCTGTGTTTGATGACATCGGCTGCCGCGCCATGCAGCCAAACGCCGGCACAAGTGGCCTGGAATGCCGGAATGCCTTGTGCCAGCAGGCTGCCGATCATACCGCTTAAGACATCGCCGCTGCCGGCGGTAGCCAATCCGGCATTGCCGCTGGTGTTGGTATAGGTCATGCCGTCAGTTGCGGCAACTAATGTATGATGGCCTTTCAATACGACGGTTGCGCCATATTTTTGGCTGATTTCGGTTACGGCTTTCTGTCTGTCGGCTTGAACTGATTGGGTATCGGTACCGAGTAGGCGGGCGGCTTCGGCCGGATGCGGTGTCAGGACGATATGTTTGTACGATTTGAGGCGTTCGGCTAATTCGGGAGAACGGGCCAGCAGTGTCAAGGCATCTGCATCGAGCAATAAAGGCCGGTCATGGTGTGTCGACAGGATTTTGGGCAGCAGTTTCTCCGATAATCCGTCCAAACCGAATCCGCAGCCGATTGCCCGTGCGCTGACATCGTTGCGCTCCATCAGTTGGGTCGCAGTGGCAAGCATGATTTCAGGGCGTTCGGGAATGATGGCAAAAGGCAGCGTAGCTTGGTTGAAACCCGCCCAAACCTTGCCGCATCCTTGATACATCGCGGCTGTGACTGCTAAAACCACCGCACCGCTCATTCCCGTTGCGCCGCCGATAATGGCAAGCGTGCCATATGTGCCTTTGTGCGATTCTTGGACGCGGGGGCGAAATACGTCGGGAAATGCTAAGGCCGTCTGAAAGGCCTGAAGCGATTCGGGAAGCGTGTAGATGGGCTGCATGGCGTAACCTTCCAAGATAAGAAATTTAATTTTAAATCAGAAAGTAAAAGGTAATGAAGCAAAAAATAAAAGTTTGGGATGCACCTACGCGCCTGTTCCATTGGCTCTTGGTGTTATTGATGGGATTTATGTGGTACAGCGCCACCCGAGGCGGCGATTTGCTGGTATGGCACTTGCGCGGCGGCTTGTTGATGCTGGCGTTGGTGGCTTTCCGCTTGTGCTGGGGGATATGGGGCAGTGATACGGCAAAATTCAGCCGATTTGTGCGTCCATTTTCCGAAATCCGCCGCTATACGCAAGGCCAGATGCCTGAAGGCGAATTGGTCGGTCACAATCCTTTGGGCGCGCTGATGGTCATCGCTTTATTGGCCGCCTTGGTTTTTCAGACGGCCACAGGCTTATTTGCCGCCGATGAAAATACGTTTACCAATTCCGGCTTTTTGAATCATTTGGTCAGCGAACACGCCGGTACGCTGGCGCGAAAAATCCATGTCAATTTCTTTAATATTTTGGCTGTTTTGGCGGGCGTACATATCGCGGCTGTTTTGCTGTATCGCTTTGTGAAAAAACAGGATTTGATTACGCCGATGATGAGCGGCTTTAAAACCATTGATGCTAAGCAGCCTAAATTGGCCGGAATGGGACAACTGCTTGCCGCTTTGTTGGTAGCGATTGCGTTAGCGTGTGCAGTATGGATGTTGCGCGGCTGATGTTTTAAGGCGGATACCCAAAAAGAAACCGACCCCGATAGCTGCAATGGCTGTTGGGGTCGGTTTCTTTTTAGGGTTTAAAAGATGATGTTCAGACGGCCTTAACGCAACGCAAGATGCTGTGTCCGCGGCCGATGCCGTCTGAAATTTCCGCTACTTTCAATCCGGCTTTTTCAACGCAACGGATCAGGTCTTCGGAATGGAAGATTTTGCTGTTGCCGTTGGCCATGGCAGTGAAATACAGGCTGGTCATGGTCAGGCAGTAGGCGGCGGTTTCATAGCGTTGCCTGTCCCAGAAAGGTTCCATGATGTAGAGGCTGGTGTTTTCGCTCATGGATGCAGCGGCGCGTTGAAGAATGCTGGTGGCTTGTTCTTCGGTGAAACAGTCCAGGAATTGGCTCATCCAAATTGCGTCAAAACCGGTTGGGAACGGAATTTCAGGATCAAGCAGGTTGGCCGGATGGGCGTGGATACGGTCTGCGCCGTTTTTGCCTTTGGTCGCTTCGCGCATCAAGCCGATTTGTTGCGGCAGATCCATGATGGTGACTTCGACTTCGGCATTGTGGTTGACGCATTGCTCCGCCCAGCGGCCGGTATTGCCGCCGACATCGAGTAGTTTTTTAACTGGTTTGGCGAACACGGTGTTGAGCGCTTCGGCGAAGGAGTTGTCGGAATAATAATGGTCGAATGCAAACCATTTTTCCTGCGCGATGCTTGGCAAGGAAGACAAGCCTTCGTAAATGGTCGGCCAGTCGCCGAATACTTTCAGGCCTTCGGGCTTGCCGGTTTGCAGGGTTTTTTCCAAATCAAACATGCCTAGGTAGCAGATTTCTTGTGTGAAATCCATATTGACGCGGGCCATTTTGTCTTTGAGGACAAACCAACCGGCCTTGCTGATGAAATAGCGATTGTCGCGAGTCAAGACAGTGCCGATAGACAGCGAAGCTTCCAGCAGGACTTGTGCCGCGTAGTTGCTGATTTTCGCTTTTTCAGCGATTTCGGCTTGAGTGAGGCCGTCTGGATGGTCGTTCAGCAGGTCCAGAATGCCAAATTTCACCATCAGGCGGGAAACTTGGAACACAATCGGTGCAAAAGCGATTTCTTGAGCCAGACGTTGAGCCTCGCCTGCGGACTGGTGTTCGTGGGAGTAGCGTTGTTCTAGGGCGGGGAAGAGTTGCATATTGTTGGTTTTCCACTAAAAAGTTAATAGGTATATTCAGACGGCCTCAAACACAATCCGTCCTGATGCACACGGATGCTCTCCGTTGTTGATTTTAAAGCTCAGTTTATTTTTACCTTCATCGTATTTCAGCTCTACCGACACTTCATCGTGAGGACGGATAAACTGCTGATATTTTAGATTTTCGATGCGGATGATGCGCTGTTTGCCCCATGGCTGGGGCGCGATCAGGTTGCGCACCCATTGCAGCTCGACCACGCCGGGAACCAGCGGGAAGGTGGCAAAATGGCCGCCGAAATAAACCAAATCCAAAGGCACGCGGCTGATGAAGGTTTCGCTATTGGTTTCATCGTCAGATGATGTTTTCGACCAAACGGGCGAAGTTTGGGCAACGGTAAAGGCCGTCTGAAAATCCGCCGCGGCGATTTTGGCTTGGGCGTTGCGCGGCAGGCTGTCGGTAAAACGCCAGTAGCGCGGCAGGGCGATGGTGTCCTGCGTGGCAGCCAGATGGCGTTTGAGCGTATCGGCGACTGCAGCGCGGCCTTTCTCGCGCAAGGCGGCGATACCGTCTGCGTTCAATGCCGCCCATATGGCAATGCGTTGGTGTTGCGGATGACGGCCGCAATGGGCGTCGGCAATCCAAGGATGTTGTAAAAGTTCGTGTTCGATTTGGGTCAGCGACACGCGTTTGTCCTCAAATTTAATAATGCGGTCTTGGCGACCGAGTAACAGAAAACCGTCATCTTGCGGCTCGATCAAATCGGCTGTTTGACGGCGTTCGGGCGACCAAGGCGAAGAAGCCCACAGTGCGCCTTCTTCGTTTTGCCCGATTTCCACGCCTTCGAAAGGCTGCCATTCTTGGCGTTCGCAACGTGAGGCAATCACACCGGTTTCGGTACTGCCATAAACTTCAAACGGGCGGACGGCAGCCTGTTGCAGCAAATCCGCCGTGGCTGCAGGCAATGCGCCGCCGGCCGAGACAATGCCTGCAATTTTATGGCCGATACTCTGCCAGTTGCGGTTTTCTCCCAAGCGGTTGAGTACAGCCGGGCTGGCAATCCAAACTACTTTATCATGTGCGGCCGTGCTGGAAAGCAGGTTTTCCGGATAAACCGCCTGCTGTCGCTCCATAGTCCAACCCATTGTCAGCGCGAGTGCGAAGCGGAACGTGAAGCCGTAAAGGTGTTGCGGAATCACGCTGCCGACCACGGTTTCACCGTGTTGTCCAAATGGCAGCGTATTTGCCAAAGTCAGGGCTTCTGCCTGCATTTGCGCGGCGGTTTTCACAATAATCTGCGCTTCGCCGCTGGAACCTGATGTTTTCAGCCATGCTTCGGCATGGTCGGGAATCAGATGGTTTTCAGGATAGGTGCTCAGCGCTTCCGATTCTGTTTTAGCTAATACATCAGGCAAGTGCCAGATGTTCAGGCCGTCTGAAGTCAGCTTTTTATCTGTTGAATCTGTTAAAAACACTTCTGCCGTTTTCCTCCATTCCAAATTGTCTTGCGCCAAATTGGGCAACAATAAAACCTTTCCGCCCGAATGCCACACTGCCAACACGGCACAGGCGAACAGCGCGGCATCGTCAAACCACAACGCAGCCGTTTGCACGCCTGCCTGTTTCAGACGGCCTGACAGATGGAAAACCGCACGGTTGAAATCAGCACGCGTCCAATTCGGATGGGTGGCGATAAGGTCGTGTTGGGGTAGGTTGGGGGATAGGATTCGGGTTAGGTGCATGATGGTTCTAAGGTTTTATAATTTCGATGTATTTGCCTTGGTTTCTTCTTTGATTTGTGCCAAGCATTCATCGTATTGTTTGTTTGTCGTTTGGCGTACCAATTCGTAATCATTTGCCTGCCACTCTTCCAATGAATGGCTTTCACTTCTTTTGAAGCAATGGAGTAAGCGATCGGTTTTGCCGCTTTGTCCGTCTACCAAAAGGCTGACTTCATTGTTCAGAAAGAATCGGTCTCGTTTATTGAATTTTTCATAAACCAAATAGAAACGACCCGGTTGGACAAATAGTTTTTTATTGGCACTATTGCCTTTAAATGACCATTTTGCCGCCCAAGCCCGAACTTTGGGAGAGAATTGTTCAAAAACGGGATTCGCAAAATTCGGTTCAATAGGCTTCCCGCTTAAATTGTGTTTGCCCAGCAGGTCAGGGCCTTCATATCCAATATGACCGCTACTACCGGCAAGAATGAATAATGCAAAAGTTGCTGTAAATACGGCTGTTTGTGCAGCCCTTGCTTTTACCGTATTGGATTTCTGAATAATCATCAAATTCATGCTGCTGGTTGTAGTATCGTCAGAATAACGATTGTGTATTCGGTCAATGACGGTCAGGTTTCCCGAGCGTGTTTTGATGGTGTGGCTGGCAACTTCCGTATAATTTTTCTTGTATTCGGCTTCCGCCTTTTCTTCAGGGGATAAAGGCGTTTTAGACGTCGAAGAGCATGCGGTAAATGTGAAGGAAATCAGGGTAAGTAGGATAATTTTCTTCATTATGGTTATTCGTCTAATTGATGAAATATTTTTAATGGATTAAACCTTCAAAACCAATTTCCGATAAATCCACTCTCCGGCAAATAAGATTCCCATTAACACATACGACACGATGCCTGTATAAGCCGCCCACCAATCGTAATATTGCAAGCCTGCCAAAATGGCGGCGGTTGCGCCGTTGAAGATAAAGAACGCGCACCAGATTTGCGTAACGCGCCGAGTGTGGCGCACGCCTTCGGGCGGCAGGTCGGGGTATTGCAGTCGGGCGAGGCGTTCGATAACGGTTTGTTTGGCAAACAGGCTGCCGCCGAAAACGGCAAGCATCAGCGCGTTGACGGCGACGGGATACCAATACATCGAGTCAGGCCGTCTGAAAACCAGTACCGCCGCAAAAAAAGCGGCAAGGATAATCGCCGTAATGCGTTGTGCCGTGGTTTGCGGCATGGCGGCGCGTATCAGCCATAACACACACATGGCCGCTGCAAGCCAGAAAAATGCGCCGTTTTCCCTACCGTAATACCATAGGAGCGGATACGCGAGGCTGGCAAGGGTCAGTAGGAGTTTTCCTAATATTTTCATGGTTGCGATTGATTTTCAGACGGCCTTGCGGATTGACAAGGCCGTCTGAAAATATGCTGATTCAAAGCAAAATCAGGAATCTTGTTGTACTTTCAATACCGCTTGAACCACGTCTTCTACGGTACGCACATTACGGAAGTCTTCGGCTTGCAGTTTGCGGCCGGTTTCGCGTTTGATGTGGTCGATAAGGTCGATGGCATCGATGCTGTCGATTTCCAAATCTTCGTAGAGGTTGGTTTCGGGTTTGATGCGCTCCGGTTCGATTTCAAACAGGTTAACCAGTGCATCGGTCAGCAAGGTGCGTACTTCTTGTTCGGTCATCTTCTCTCTCCCTTATGCTTGGCGGCTCTTGATAAACTCGGCCAGTGTTTTGACGTTGGCGAAGTTTTCGCGCAGGTTGTCGTTTTCACCGTCGAGCTGGAAGCCGAAGGTTTTTTGTACGGCCAAACCAAGTTCCAATGCATCAACCGAATCCAGACCCAGGCCGTCGTCGCCGAAAAGCGGATCTTCGCTGCCGATGTCGGCAACGGTAATGTCTTCCAGACCTAAGCTGTCGATGATTAATTGTTTGATTTGGTTTTCTAAATTGCTCATGTGGTTTTCCTTGTAAAATAGTCTTGCAGGTATTCGTTTAAACGCCTTGCGGCGATGGGCAGGGGTTTTTCCGCCAGCCATTCTTCCGGCAGGATGTCGTCGCCGACGGTAATTTCATAATGAATTTTTTGCGGCGGGATTTTGTACCACGGTTGTCCCTTTTTAAAATTGGGCGGCGTCATCTTGATGCACACGGGCGTGATGACCGATGCGCTGCGCAAACCGAGCGATACGGCACCGCGGTGCATTTTAACCTGTCCGTCCCAACCTGTGCGCGTGCCTTCGGGGAAAATCAGCATACTTTGCCCGCTTTTGAACACGGCGTCGATTTCTTCCAACATTTCCATGCTTTCGTCGTTGGGAATGTAGCCTGAAGCGATAATTTGGCTTTTCATACTGGGGTTGTGCAGCAGGTCTTTTTTGACCAACACGTTCGGGTCGGGGAAGTGGCTGATCAGTAAAACAACATCCAAAAGCGAGGGATGGTTGGCAAGAATGAGCTGGCCGGGTCTGCCGAGTTTTTCCAAGCCGTTGAAACGGACGCTCAATACGCCTGACCATTGCAGGTAGCCGACGAAGAAACGCCAAACTTTGCCTATCATGCGTCTTGCTTCAAGTTGGCGTTTGATGTCGCCTTTGGTCGATTTGAGCGTATAGGGCAAAAGTGCGATTTTGAACAATACGCCTGCAACGCCGAAGAGGATAAAGCCGAAGAGTGTGGCAAAAAAGCGACGGAAATAGTCTAAAGTCTTCATGCGTTTTTCTGCCAGTGCCAGTTTCTGCCGATATAGTGTTGCGTGTGTTGTCGGCCGTCTGAAAGCAGGAAGCGTACCCACTCCAAGCTGCTCCAATAGGGCTCGACTGTTGTATCGTTAGGGTTTTCAGACGGCCTTGCGGATGTGGTTTCCAAGCTTAAGGTATAGTCTTCGCCCTTTGTGATTACCAGTGCCAATGCATAGGCAAACGGCGCACGTGTAGCCAGGACGGGATAGTCTTCGGACAAAGGATCATCGGCAACAATCACTAAAACGGATGGCGCGCCGTCTTGCAAAAGTGCGAATGCCTCAGTCAGTGCGGTTTCAAAGGAATCGGCGGCAACGGCCAACGCGGTATGCTCACTCATGTCTTTACGCAACATCGACCATTGCCCAATCGTCGCGTTGTGGACAGACAGGCCGAATGAGGTCGGCGACACGGTATGCGTGTTCAAAAGCTCTTGCCACAATTCAAAACTGCGGTTGCTTTCGCCGTCGTGCGAAACGTACACCGGTACGCTTTCGGGATATTGGTCGGCCAGATTCCATGCGGCATCGCAAACCAAGCGTGCCGCTTTTCCCAGGCGGCGGCGTTGCATAGGAGGCAAAAAGGAGAGCGCGGGTTTGCACTCCGGCAGTGAGGCGGTGTCGAGTTTTCCCTGCGCCCAGTCCTGCCATTGCTCCGGCGTACTGATTTTGCTGGAGGAGGCCTGCCATGCGGCGATATTGAAGCTGAAACGGCAAACGTTTTGAGGCATGATGTCTTTCAATGTTTTACATTTTCATACATTGTAATGAAATGGGTTAGTAAAAGCTAGGCTCTGTTATAATGCATATTGTAACGTAATTTATTCCCGGATGACATTTTATGCCTTCAATACCGAGTGCCCCGATTTATGATGTGGCCCCGCTGCTTCCGCACAGCGGACATATGGTGCTTATCGACTGTGTGAAAGAATTTGGCGATGACTATACGGTTTGCCGTGCGCCGGTTGGCGATAAGCATATTTTGCTGCAGGATGGAGTGTTGCCGTCTATGGCTTATATGGAATTGATGGCGCAGGGCATAGGCGCGTTTGCAGGCATTGAGGCTTTAAAGGCCGGAGAGCCTGTACGCTTGGGTTTTTTATTGGGAACGCGTAAGCTGGATTTGTTTGCCGATTCCGTGCCTGTCGGTACTGAGTTGGAAGTCAGGGCGCATGTGTCCATTCAAGATTTGGGCGGCATGGGCGTATTTGATTGCGAGTTGCGCTGGACGGATGCGCCGGAAGATGTGAAGCCTCTGTTGCCGTCGGACGGTTTGCTGGCAAAAGCCTCTTTGAATGTGTACAGTCCGAAAGACGGTCAAATCATTTAAACCGTTTACAAGGCCGTCTGGAAAGACAAAGATTCAGACGGCCTGTCGATATAGTGAGAAAACGTATGAGTGAAACTATTTTAATTACAGGGTCTAATCGCGGTATCGGCAAAGCCGTCGCACTTGGTTTGGCGCAGGACGGCTTTGATATTGTCGTCCACTGCCGCAGCCGCCGTGATGAAGCGGAAGCTGTAGCGGAAGAAATCCGTGCGTTGGGTAGAAATGCGCGCGTGTTGCAGTTTGACGTGTCCGACCGCGAAGCCTGCCGTGAAATTCTGACTGCCGACATTGAGGCAAACGGCACATATTACGGCGTGGTGCTGAATGCCGGCCTGACACGAGACAATGCGTTTCCTGCGTTTACTGATGATGATTGGGACTTGGTGCTGCGTACCAATTTGGACGGTTTTTATAATGTGTTGCACCCTTTGACCATGCCGATGATTCGCCGCCGCAAAGCCGGACGGATTGTATGCATGGCGTCGGTGTCTGGTTTGACGGGCAACCGCGGTCAGGTCAATTACAGCGCGTCCAAAGCGGGCTTGATCGGCGCGGCAAAAGCCTTGGCGGTTGAGTTGGCAAAACGAAAAATTACCGTCAACTGCGTGGCGCCGGGCCTTATCGATACCGATATTATCGATGAGAACGTGCCTGTCGAAGAAATCTTAAAGGCCGTCCCTGCCGCGCGCATGGGATTGCCCGAGGAAGTAGCGCATGCGGTGCGCTTTTTGATGGATGAGAAAGCGGCGTACATTACGCGCCAAGTGATTGCTGTGAACGGAGGTTTGTGTTGAATACCAGAAGAGTCGTAGTAACAGGTATCGGCGGTATTACCGCCTTCGGCCGTGATTGGCAAAGTATTCAGACGGCCTTTAAAGCCGAAAAAAACGCGGTCAAATACATGGACTGGAGCGGACGCTTTCCTGAATTGGAAGCGCAACTGGGCGCGCCGATTGAAGGCTATTCCCCTCCAGAGCACTGGACGCGCAAGCAGCTTAGAAGTATGGGGCGCGTGTCGCATTTGTGTGTCGATGCGGCAGAGCAAGCCTTGACGGATGCGGGTTTGCTGGGCGATGAAAGCATTACCGACGGCCGTATGGGCGTGGCGTGCGGTTCGTCTGTCGGCAGTACCAAAGACATCGGCGATATGGGCGAACTTTTGATAACAGGCACATCGCGCAATTTCAACGCCAATACTTATGTGCGCATGATGCCGCATACGACTGCCGCCAATATCGGCATTTTCTTCGGCTTGAAAGGCCGCATTATCCCGACTTCGAGCGCGTGTTCGTCCGGTAGCCAGGGCATAGGCTATGCCTACGAAGCCATCAAATACGGCATGATTGATATGATGCTGGCTGGCGGAGGCGAAGAATTTTGTCCGTCCGAAGTGTATGTTTTCGACTCGCTCTACGCCGCCAGCCGCCGTAACTGTGAACCCGAACTGACCCCGCGTCCTTACGACAGCGGCCGCGACGGCTTGGTCATCGGCGAAGGTGCAGGGATTTTTGTATTGGAAGAATTGGAACACGCCCGTGCGCGCGGTGCGAAAATCTATGCCGAACTCGTCGGCTACGGTGCCAACAGCGACGGCAGCCACGTTACCCAACCGCAAAAAGAAACCATGCAAAAATGTATGGAGCTTGCGCTGAAAGACGCCGGTATTACGCCTGATAAAATCGGCTACGTCAGCGGCCACGGTACGGCGACCGAAAAAGGCGATATTGCCGAAACATTGGCGACCGAGGCCGTGTTCGGATTCATCCCCATGAGTTCGCAAAAAAGCTACCTCGGCCATACACTCGGCGCGTGTGGCGCGTTGGAAGCCTGGTTCACCATTGAAATGATGAACAGCGGCTGGTTTGCGCCGACCGTCAATTTGGAAAACATCGATCCGCGTTGCGGCAAGGTGGATTACATTCAAACAGGCGGACGTGAAATTCAAACCGATTATGTAGTCAGCAATAACTTTGCCTTTGGCGGCGTCAATACTTCGCTGGTGTTCAAACGTTGGCAAGAATAATCATTGCTTGATGTTATGATTAAAGGCCGTCTGAAACTTATCTGGAGTTTCAGACGGCCTTTAATTTATTTACGGATTGAGCCGCTTTTGGATTTTATTCGTTTGTTTTCTTCTGATTCAAATCCACCAGCCTTGTTCCGGCCAAGAAGTCGTAGAGGAACTGGCGGTCGGGATGGAACAGGGCGAAGCCCCATGGCAGGATGAGCCAAATGAGCGCGGCGCCGAATGCGCCTTTGGGCGGTATATTGAGCAGATGACGCAATCCGGCGTAGGCAAGCAGGGGGATGAAGACAATAAAAATGCTGGCCCAAATAAAACGCAGGCGCAGTTGCGGCAGGGGCGGCTGGGTATCGTTTTTATCGGCCAAGCCGATTTTCCATGTCTGCATGGCAAGGGTTTGGCCTTTTTTGTGCCAGTTGGCGCGGAAGTAGAGCCACCATGCGTAGAACAGAATCAGGCAGGTTGCCAGCATGGACAGGCGCGTGGAAACGGGATTGAGAAAGATGGCGGCAATACCGGCTGCAACGGCGGCAATGCTGGTCACGGCGCCGGTCAGCAGGAGTTCGTAAACCAGTGCGGCGAGGCGGCGTTTGAGTGGGGCGGTGGGAAGGTGGGTCATAATGCGATGGAAACGGAAATGGGTTTGATGGCAATAAAAACAGGCCGTCTGAAACGGAGTGGGATGTTCAGACGGCCTGTTACTGTCGGGATTAGCGATGTGGACGTTTTTGACCGCGTGCCTGTTGGGCAGCCATTTGGTTCATTTCCTGACGGGTCGGACGTTTTTTAAAGATGGCGTGCGCTTCGTCAACGGAACATTTTTGCGACAGGCAAACCAAGGTAATCGCGTCTTTTTGATGTTGGCCGCCGCTGTGGTACATGCGGCGCAGGTTGGCTTCGTTGATACGGCCTTTTTCCGGATCGATGTCGAATTTTTTCAGGCGCTCGAGGAATTGGCGCTGCTGACGGCGCGAAGTCCAAACGAAACCGCCTGCGGCAGCGGCCACGATGATGACGGCCAACAGGATGGCCAGCGGCCATGAATCGACGATCAGAACGATGATGAGGCTTAATACGGCAGTGGTCAGCAGGGCCAGGCCGCCGATGCGAAGTTTGGTTTTATTATCCATATGGTTGGTGTTTCCTTGTTTTTGCTGGAAGAGGCCGTCTGAAATGCGAGGTTCAGACGGCCTGAATTTGAGTTTACGCTATTTTACAGTATTTTCTGTTTTTGGGGCGTATTGCGTGCAAGTTTCTTGACGCGCGGCAACGGTTTCAAGCGGCCAACGAGGTAACGAGCTGTTTGAACTCGGTCCATGCATCGCCTTCTTCCGCGCCTTTGATGATGCGGTCGATTTTGGCGCAGGTTTTGAGCGCGTCGAGCAGGCGGTTGATGGAAATGCGTTTGGCCGCCATCGGTGCAAGGGTCTGTTTGTCGCCCCATAAGCGCAGGCTGTTGCGCAGGCTTTGGATGTTTTGTCCCTGCTTGAGTGCGGCAGTGAGGCGGATTAGGGTGCGGATGTCTTCGGCAACAGCCCACAACAGCAAAACCGGCTCTTCGCCTTCTTCTTCCAAACCGTCCAGCAAACGGGAAACGCGCAGGGCATCGCCTTTCATCCATGCGCCTGCCAGTTGGAATACGTCGAAGCGGGCGACGGTGGCAACTGCGGCTTCTGCGTCGGCAATATTGATCAAATGGCCTTTTGGGTGGAGCAGGGCGAGTTTTTCGATTTCCTGACGGGCGGCCAAAAGATTGCCTTCGACGCGCTCGGTAAACAGGGCGAGTGCTTCAGGTTCGATGTCCAAACCCTGCTGTTTCAGACGGCCTTGTATCCATTGCGGCAAAGCATGTGGCGCAACGGCTTTGGCTTCTAAGACAATGCCTTTGCCTGCTAATGCGGAAAACCATTTGGACTGGATTTGCGCTTTTTCAAGCTTGGGCAGGAGGATGAGCGTAACCGTATCTTCGGGAAGGCGTTCGGCGAAGGCTTGCAGGGCATCGCCTCCGTTTTTGCCGGGTTTGCCGTTGGGAATGTGGATTTCCAGCAGTTTCAAATCGGCAAACAAACCTGCGCTGCCGGCGCTTTGCAACAGATCGTTCCAGTCAAAATTGTTTTCGGCGGTATAGACTTCGCGGTTGAGATAACCTTGTTTTTTTGCGGCTGCGCGCAGCGTATCCAAAGCCTCGATGCGCAACAAATCCTCTTCACCGTGGATGATGTACAACGGCTTGAGCGGCGTATCGGGGCGCAGGCTCTCAATGGGCGCGGCAGCCATTATTGCGCTTTCAGGAAAGTCAGGCGGCGGACGATTTGATCTGCGGCGTCGATGCGCATTTCAGACCAAATGGCTTCTTCCTCTTCCTGTTTGCCCAAGACTTCGCTGTCGGCGTAGTCCATGGTGCGGTGAACCTTAACTTCCATCGGTTCGCCAACCGGTTCGCCGTTGCGGAAGGCTTGTGCTTTGACGGTCATGGCCAGCAGGTATTCATTGACTGCGGCGGCGCGGGTGATGGTGTAGATGTCGCGGCGTTTTTGAAAGTCGACAACGCGTAGGGTGATTTGTGATTCGGCTTCGCTAACCGGATGGCCGTCGGCACGGCGTAAGGCATTTTCCAGCGCTTTTTGCATGACGGCTCCGCCTTCTACATGCCAGTTCTGATAAGGCAGCGGCTGAGAAGTCACGCCTGTGCCTTTCAGGTGGAAACCGCAAGAGGCAAGCAATAGGGCGAGTGCGGGCAATAGAATTTTTTTCATTGGATATTCCTTCGTTGAAACCGGTTACGGTATCGTCGGATTATAACGAATAATGTTTAGGCCGTCTGAAACCGTAAACGGAAAGTATTTCAGACGGCCTTGTCTTTGATGGCGTAAATCTTATTTTTCCAACCAAATCAGGCTGACCATGCGGCCGGTTTGTCCGTCGCGGCGGTAGGAGAAGAAAGTATCACGTTCCAAGACGGTGCAATGGGTGCCGCCATAAATCATGTTCACGCCTTCGCGGTGCAGAACCATGCGCGCCAAAGCGTAAATGTCGGCAAGGTATTTGCCGCCGCCGATGTCTTCAAACGCATTGGTAGCTTCCGGCATGGGTGTGCAAAACGCATCAAATACATCTTGTCCCACCTCAAACGCATCAGGGCCGATGGCAGGCGCGAGATAGGCCATGATTTCCAGCGGCTCAACATTCATTGCCGCAATGGTGTTTTGCAAAACACCGCCGGCCAAACCGCGCCAACCTGCATGGGCTGCTGCAACCACCGTCCCTGCTTTGTCGCAAAGCAAGACGGGCAGACAGTCGGCAGTCATTGAAGCGCAGGCGACTGTACCCGTCGTATCCACCGAGGCATCGGCGTCGGGCGTATTGCCTAACGCTTCGGCGGCGTTCACAACAATGGTGCTGTGGATTTGATTGAGGTAGGCAACGGGCAGGCCGACTTGTTCCTGCACGATTTCACGGTTGCGGAGCACGGCTTCCAGATTATCGCCGACGTGCGAACCGACATTCAGGCTGCGGTACACACCTTCGCTGACACCGCCGTTGCGCGTGGTAATAAGCGTTTTAACATTGGCAGGGGCAGGCCAGTCGGCAGTCAAAAAGTTCTTGCCTTGGGGGGCGAGGTTTAGGGTATCTGTGATGGTTTTCATAATCTTTGAATCGCTGAAATATTGGAACGGATTGATTTCAGACGGCCTGAAATAATATTTTAGGCCGTCTGAAAAATGGGTTTAATCCCTTACATAAACGACTTCGACATCGTAGTCGTCTTCATTCCAATCGTCGTCATCGTCCGTACCGAATTTCTCCTGCCATTCTTCTTCATTACTTAAAGACGAATCCAAACCGGCTTCCAAACGCAGGACGGAAAGCAGGTGGTACATATCGTCAGGCATAGGCGCTTCAAAGGAAACAGTTTCGCCGGTTTTCGGATGGACAAAGCTCAAGCGGTAGGCATGCAGGGCTTGGCGCGCGCCAAGGGCTTTAACGGCTTCTTTAACCGCGTCGCTGCACGGGTGGCGCAGGTTGCCGTAAACAGGGTCGGCAGCCAGCGGATGGTTGGCTTCGCGCATATGGACACGGATTTGGTGTGTGCGGCCGGTTTCGAGTGAGCATTCGATGTAGCTGTGTGCCAGATAACGTTCCAACACTTTGACATGGGTAATGGCAGGTTTGCCGCCGAATTTGACGACTGCCATTTTCAGGCGGTTGTGCGGATCGCGGCCGATTTGGGTTTCGATTTTGCCGTCAAAAGGAACGATGCCGTTGGCGATTGCGCGGTAAATGCGTTTGACTGTGCGCTCTTGAAGCTGTTGAACCAGTGAGTTTTGCGCCGGCAGGGTCTTGGCGACCACCATCAGGCCGCTGGTTTCTTTGTCGAGCCTGTGGACGATGCCCGCACGCGGCACTTGGCTTAATTCGGGACAGTGCGCCAGCAGGCCGTTGAGCAGGGTGCCGCTCCAGTTGCCTGCGGCAGGGTGGACGACCAATCCGGCCGGTTTGTTGATGACGATGACGGTATCGTCTTCATAAATGATGTCCAAATCCATCGGTTCGGGCGTGAACGCGAGGTTTTCTTCGCTCGGACGTACCGTAACGGCAATCAATTCACCGCCTATCATTTTGTCTTTGGGTTGAGCGGGCTTATCGTTTACAATGACTGCACCCTCTTTAATCCATGAACTCAGGCGGCTGCGCGAGTAGTCGGGCATGAGTTTGGCCAATACGGCATCCAGCCTTCCGCCCGCCATTTCGAGCGGAACGGTCAAATTAACACAACTTTCTGTTTCAGGGGATGACGGAAAGTCTAAATCATCGCTATAATCGGCTTCGTTATCAAAGGAAGTATTCTGCATGAAAAAAATTCTTTTAGTAGTTTCTTTAGGTTTGGCACTGAGTGCCTGCGCAAATAAAGGCACAATCGATAAAGACGCCCAAATTACTCAAGATTGGAGTGTGGAAAAGCTTTATGCCGAAGCGCAAGACGAGTTGAACAGCAACAATTATACGCGAGCTGTCAAGTTATACGAAATTTTAGAATCCCGTTTTCCAAACGGCCGCTATGCCCAGCAGTCCCAGTTGGATACGGCGTATGCCTATTATAAAGACGATGAGCCGGAAAAAGCCTTGGCTGCCATTGCGCGTTTCCAACGCCATCATCCGCAACATCCGAATATGGACTACGCGCTGTACTTGAAAGGTTTGGTCCTGTTTAACGAAGACCAGTCTTTCTTGAACAAGCTGGCTTCCCAAGACTGGTCCGACCGTGACCCGAAAGCCAACCGCGATGCTTATCAGGCGTTTGCCGAGCTGGTGCAACGTTATCCAAACAGCAAATACGCTGCCGATGCAACCGAACGCATGGCCAAGCTGGTGGACGCTTTGGGCGGTAACGAAATGTCTGTGGCGCGTTATTACATGAAACGCGGTGCTTATGTCGCGGCGGCCAACCGTGCACAAAAAATCGTCAGCCGTTACCAAAATACCCGTTATGTCGAAGAAGCTTTGGCGATGATGGAATTGGCGTACAAAAAACTGGACAAGCCGCAACTGGCAGCCGATACGCGCCGCGTTTTGGAAACCAACTTCCCTCAAAGCCCGTTCTTGCAACACGAATGGCGATCTGACGATATGCCTTGGTGGCGTTACTGGCGTTAAGCGTCGGGTTGTTCAGGCATGAATAAGGCCGTCTGAAAATGATGCATCTATGCATTTGGTTTTCAGACGGCCTTTGTTTTTAATGTTTTTTTACGTTTCCTGCAAACAGGGTGCAAAATTTGTTTTAATATGGTAAAGTCTGATTTTAATAACTCGACGGTTTGAAGCCGTCACTCAGGGGCTGTTTAAATTTAAAATCAGTTTTGTTGAAGCCGCATCGGATTTGCTATTGATGCATTCAGGAAAATTTCAGTCGTCAGGCTGGTTTGGTTTTAAATTTAAGCAGCCCTTTGTGTTTACAAAAAACAGAGGTAGATTCTCATGAAGTCTTGGCAGCTTCCTGAACACGTCGCCGACGTATTGCCGACCAATGCGCGACAATTGGAAAGCGCCCGTGAGCGGCTGTTGGCTTTGTTCCGCGTGCATGGTTACGAATTGGTGCAGCCGCCATTGATGGAATACAGCCATTCCTTATTGACGCATATCGATGCCGGTTTGTCTTTGAAAACCATTTTAGTCGTCGATCAGCTCAGCGGCCGTCAGCTTGGTATCCGTGCGGATATTACGCCGCAGGTGGCGCGCATTGATGCCCACTTGCTTTCCGCCAATCAAGGCATCAACCGTTTGTGTTATGCCGGCTCGGTGCTTCATGCGCGGCCTGACGGATTGCTCAATATGCGCGAGCCTTTGCAGGCCGGTGCGGAAATGTACGGCTTGGAAGGTATTGAAGCGGACATCGAATTGATTGATTTGATGCTGAAAAGCATGAAAATTGCCGATATGGGCGAAGTTTTGCTTTCGCTGGGTCATATCGGTGTATTCCGTGCTTTAGCAAATGCCGCTCATTTGGACGAGCAGCAATCGGCAACCCTGTTGTCATCGATGCAGGACAAAGATGCCGAGGCTGTCAGCCAGTTGGTTAAAGAGTGGAAACTCGACGGCATGTGGGCAAAAGCGTTTTCACTGTTGCCCCGACTGTACGGCGGTCGCGAAGTGCTGACTTTGGCCCGTGAGAAATTACCGGAATTATCCGCAGTCAGTGCGGCGCTGGATGCATTGCAGGCCGTATGCGATGCGTTCCCAAATCAAAAAGTGCATATCGATTTATCGGAATTGCGCGTTGACAATTACCATACCGGCTTGCTTTACGCGGCCTATGGTTCAAATCTTTATGATGCCGTGGCACGCGGCGGCCGTTATGATGGATTGGGCGGATACTTCGGACGCGCGCGTCCTGCTGCCGGATTCAGTTTTGATTTGCGCAGCTTCATCGGCCGCCTTCCCGCTATCGGACGGGAGTCCGTGGTGGCGGTCGATGTCAAAGATATGCCTGCGGCTCAAGAAGCGGTAGATGCTTTGCGCGAACAAGGACAATGTGTCGTTATCGATTACGGTATCGGCTACAACGGTTCGGAAGAGGTTACAGGCCGTCTGAAACAAGTGGACGGCGTTTGGAAAGTAATCGATTTGAACGATTGAGTTTTATTTTGAAATTTTGTATCTGAAATAAGGTTAGATAGCTATGGCTAAAAATGTTGTCGTAATCGGTGCCCAATGGGGTGATGAAGGCAAAGGTAAGATTGTTGACTGGCTGGCGGAAGAAACCAGCGGTGTTGTACGTTTCCAAGGCGGCCACAATGCCGGCCATACTTTGGTTGTCGGCGGCAAAAAAACCATTTTGCGCCTGATTCCAAGCGGCATTTTGCATGAGACTTTGGACTGCTTCATCGGTTCGGGTGTCGTCGTTTCTCCTGAAGCATTGTTGGGTGAAATCGACGAATTGAACGCCGCCGGTGTGGAAAACGTTGAAGGCCGTCTGAAAATTGCGCCGACCTGTCCATTGATTCTGCCTTACCACATTGCGCTTGACCAAGCACGCGAAGCTTCCCGCGGTAAAAGCAAGATTGGTACAACCGGCCGCGGCATCGGCCCGGCTTATGAAGATAAAGTTGCCCGTCGCGCGATTCGCGTGGTGGACTTGTTGCACCCTGAAAAACTGGTTGAAAAACTGGAAGCTGTTTTGGCTTATTACAATGTCCAGCTGCAACACCTGCACCGTGCCGAGCAGGTAAAACTTGAAGACGTGATGGCGGTCATCGAAAAAGTTGCGCCGCGCATTACGCCGATGATTACCGATGTTTCCCGTGTTTTGAACGAGAAAAACCGCAAAGGCGAAAGCCTGTTGTTTGAAGGCGCACAAGGTACGTTGCTGGACATCGACTACGGTACTTATCCGTTTGTAACTTCGTCCAACTGCTTAGCTGGTGCCGCTTCTGCCGGTGCAGGCGTGGGCCCGCAAATGCTGGATTACGTTTTGGGTATTGTTAAAGCCTATACGACTCGCGTGGGTTCCGGCCCATTCCCGACTGAATTGTTTGACGAAGTAGGCGCAGGTTTGGCTGAGCGCGGTCATGAGTTCGGCTCCGTAACCGGTCGTGCGCGTCGTTGCGGTTGGTTTGACGCGGCTGCGTTGAAACGCTCTATTCAAGTTAACGGTATTTCCGGCATGTGCATTACCAAGCTGGACGTAATGGACGGTATTGAAAACATCAATATCTGCGTAGGTTATGAATTGCCTGATGGCAGCAAAACCGACATTCTGCCTTGCGGCTCCGATGCGGTAGAAACCTGCAAACCGATTTACGAAACCATGCCGGGTTGGAGCGAGTCGACTTTCGGCGTGAAAGAGTACGACAAACTGCCTGAAAACGCTAAAGCTTATCTGAAACGTATTGAAGAAGTGTGCGGTGCGCCTGTGGCTATTGTTTCAACCGGTCCTGACCGCGAAGAAACCATCGTTTTGCATCATCCATTTGCTTAATTGATGAAGTGAATAAAAGGCCGTCTGAATATTTCAGACGGCCT
>NZ_KV832195.1:17162-60556 GCF_001837375.1 Neisseria sp. HMSC066H01 | reverse complement strand
AGGCCGTCTGAATATTTCAGACGGCCTTTATATATGCAATGCAATAAAAATTCAGCCCTGAAAGACGTCTGTCTTCAGGGCTGAATTTTGTATTTTACGCCGTTTTGAAGTACGAATGTTTGGAAAATGAGATGTAGTGCCAAGTAACAATTATTCTCATTGACGTAAATCAAGAAAAACCAAATCTGTAATTTTATTTCACAAAAACCCCTGTAAATAAATGGGTATTGATGTTATCCTTTCAGAAAATTTACAGTCTATATTTTCAATAAAATTAGGAGCTTGATATGTCAAATGATGTTCAGCAACGTCCTGCCGCTTGGGAAGGTTTTGTCGGTGGCAACTGGGAAACCAACGTAGATGTCCGCGATTTTATTCAAAAAAACTACACGCCATATGAGGGTGATGCTTCATTCTTAGCACCTGCAACCGAAGCCACAACCAAGCTGTGGGCGGAAGTGATGGAAGGCATCAAGGTTGAAAACCGTACGCACGAGCCGTATAAAATTGACGCGCAAATCGTCTCCGGCATTACCAGCCATGCTCCAGGCTATATCGACAAAGATTTGGAAACTATTGTCGGCCTGCAAACAGACGAGCCTTTGAAACGCTCGATCATGCCGTTTGGCGGTTTGAAAATGGTGCAAGACGCGTGCAAAGTGTACAACGTTGAGTTGAATCCCGAAGTCAGCGAAATTTTCACCAAATACCGCAAAACCCACAACCAAGGCGTATTTGACGTTTATACGCCCGACATCCGCCGCTGCCGCAAATCAGGCGTGATTACCGGTCTGCCGGATGCTTATGGCCGTGGCCGTATTATCGGTGACTACCGCCGCGTGGCATTGTACGGTATCGACTTCTTGATGAAAGACAAACTCAACCAGTTCAACTCACTGCAAGCCGATTTGGAAAACGGTGTGGACTTGGAAGAAGTCATCCGCCGTCGCGAAGAAATCAACGAACAATACAAAGCCTTGGGTCAAATGAAAGAAATGGCGGCTTCTTACGGCTACGACATTTCCGGCCCTGCAAAAAATGCACAAGAAGCCATCCAATGGACTTACTTTGCCTACCTTGCTGCCGTTAAATCTCAAAACGGCGCAGCGATGTCCTTTGGCCGTGTGTCTTCGTTCTTGGATATTTACATCGAACGCGACCTGAAAAACGGTGTGATTACCGAAACCCAAGCGCAAGAATTTATCGACCACTTGGTGATGAAACTGCGTATGGTCCGTTTCCTGCGTACGCCCGAATACGACCAACTCTTCTCCGGCGACCCGATTTGGGCAACTGAATCCATCGGCGGTATGGGCTTGGATGGTCGTACCTTGGTAACGCGCACCAACTTCCGCGTGCTGCACACCCTGTACAACATGGGTCCGTCTCCTGAGCCAAACATCACCGTATTGTGGTCAGAACAACTGCCGCAAGGCTTTAAAGAATTCTGCGCCAAAGTATCCATCGATACTTCGTCCATCCAATACGAAAACGACGATTTGATGCGCCCTGACTTCAACAGCGACGACTACGCCATTGCCTGCTGCGTCAGCCCGATGGTGGTCGGCAAACAAATGCAGTTCTTCGGCGCACGCGCCAACTTGGCAAAAACCCTGCTGTACGCAATCAACGGTGGCGTGGACGAGAAATCTAAAGAGCAAGTCGGTCCGAAAACCGAGCCGATTATGGACGAAGTTTTGGACTACGACACTGTCTTTGAGCGCATGGACAAATTCATGGATTGGTTGGCAACCCAATACGTTACCGCGCTGAACATTATTCACTACATGCACGACAAATACAGCTACGAAGCCGCGTTGATGGCGTTGCATGACCGTGACGTGAAACGCACTATGGCTTGCGGTATCGCCGGTTTGTCTGTGGCAGCCGACTCATTGTCCGCCATCAAATACGCCAAAGTGAAACCGATTCGCGACGAAAACGGTATTGCCGTTGACTTTGAAATCGAAGGCGAATACCCACAATTCGGTAACAACGACGACCGCGTGGACGACATCGCCTGCGACTTGGTGGAACGCTTCATGAAAAAAGTGGCCACCCACAAAACTTATCGCAACGCCACTCCAACTCAGTCTGTGTTGACCATTACTTCCAACGTTGTTTACGGTAAGAAAACCGGTAATACTCCGGACGGCCGCCGCGCAGGAGCTCCGTTTGGTCCGGGGGCAAACCCAATGCACGGCCGCGATGTCAACGGTGCAGTCGCTTCATTGACTTCCGTAGCCAAACTACCATTTGAGTTTGCTAAAGATGGTATTTCCTACACCTTCTCTATTATTCCTGGCGCGTTGGGTAAAGACGAGCATTCCCGCGAACGCAACCTTGCCGGTCTGATGGACGGTTATTTCCATCATGAAGAAGGAGAAGTGGAAGGCGGCCAACACTTGAACGTCAACGTATTGAACCGAGAAACTTTGGAAGATGCGATGCATCATCCGGAGAAATATCCGCAGTTGACCATTCGCGTGTCCGGATATGCGGTTCGCTTCAACTCGCTGACCCGCGAACAACAGCTTGACGTGATTACCCGTACGTTTACTGAAACCATGTAATCCGGGTGGCGAAACAAACCAGAAGCTAAATTTACATTTGGTTTGTTTTGAAACAAAGCTCCAAGGCCGTCTGAAATGTTCAGACGGCCTTTATTATCGTACAATTCACATCAGCAAAATTATTTTTGAGCCGAACATTATGTCCACGACTTTTGCGATCACTCCCGAGCCGGAACTGAAAAACCTTGGCCACCGCCACTATAACGGCAAAGGCATTATTCATTCGATTGAATCTTGCGGCGCTGTCGATGGTCCGGGTTTGCGCTACGTGCTCTTTTTGCAAGGTTGTCTGATGCGTTGCCTTTATTGTCATAATCGCGATACTTGGGATTTGCATACCGAGCAGGCGCAGGAATTGGATGTGGCAATTGTAATGAAGCAGGTCATGACCTATCGCCATTATTTGCGCGCGACAGGCGGAGGCGTAACGGCAACCGGCGGCGAGCCGTTATTGCAATATGAGTTTGTGCGCGACTGGTTTACGGCCTGTCGGGAACACGATATCCATACCTGTCTCGACAGCAATGGCTATGCTTTGCACTATGATTCGATTTTGGATGATTTGCTCGATCATACCAATTTGGTCATGCTCGACTTAAAACAAATCGATCCTGAAATTCATAAAGTACTCGTCGGTATTCCCAATACTAAAACGCTGAAATTCGCGCGTTATCTTGCCGAACGCAATCAGCCGACACGGGTGCGTTATGTGGTTGTTCCCGGTTATACCGATGATGAGCGGTCGGCGCATTTATTGGGCGAGTTTATCGGGGATATGGACAATGTCGAAATGGTCGAGCTTTTGCCGTATCACGAATTGGGCGCACACAAATGGGCTTTGTGCGGCGACGAATACAAATTAACGGGCGTACATCCGCCGCCTAAAGAAACCATTTTAAAAATCAAAGAAATATTAGAGAGTTACGGAAAAAATATTATTTATTAAAACAGAAAAAGGCCGTCTGAAACGAGATAATCAGTTTCAGACGGCCTTTTTATCATTGAAAAAACTTAATCGTTCAATGCGGTCAAAACCTTGGCGACAACTTCTGATACTGCAACGGCTTGAGCCTGATTGTCACGGCGCTCGGCATATTCGACATTGCCTTCTTTTAAGGCGCGATCGCCGATAACGATGCGGTGAGGGATGCCCAACAGCTCGGAGTCATTCAGCAAGACGCCTGCACGTTCGTCGCGGTCATCCAGCAATACATCCGTACCTGCGGCCAAAAGCTCAGCATAGATTTTGTCGGCGGCTTCGCGTACGGCATCTGATTTTTTGTAGTTCATCGGCACGATCACAACTTCAAACGGCGCCATTGCTTTGGTCCAAACAATGCCTTTTTCGTCGTTGTTTTGCTCGATGGCGGCGGCCACAACGCGGGTAATACCGATACCGTAGCAGCCCATTTCCATGATTTGGGATTTGCCGTTGTTGTCCAAGAAGCTGACATTCATGGCTTTGGTATATTTGTCGCGTAATTGGAAAACGTGGCCGACTTCAATACCGCGTGCCAGTTTCAGACGGCCTTGTTCGTCAGGACTGATGTCGCCTTCGATGACATTGCGTAAATCGACAAATTCAGGCTCGGCGGCATCGCGGCCGAAGTTGAAGCCGGTATAGTGGTAGTCGTCTTCGTTCGCGCCGATAACCCAGTCTGCACCTTTTTCGGTGGCGAAATCGGCATAGACTTTGCCTTTGAAGCCGACAGGGCCGAGTGAGCCGCCGTTTGCGCCGAACTGTTCAACAATCGCGGCAGGACTTGCCATGGTCAGCGGTGATTTCACGCCGGCCAGTTTTTCCGCCTTAATATCGTTAAACTCATGGTCGCCACGCAACAGCAGCAGGACGAGTTCGCCTTCGTTTTCGCCTTCAACCACGATGGACTTGAGGGTTTGTTCAACCGGAATATTGAGGAATTCAACCAAAGACTCAATAGTTTTGACGTTTGGCGTATGTACTTTGGTTAATTCGGCCTGCGCGGCGGCGCGTTCGCCTTTAAGCGGCAAAGTCGGTGCCAGCTCGATATTGGCGGCGTAATCGGAAGTATCGCTGTATGCAATGACGTCTTCGCCGCTTTCAGCCAATACTTGGAATTCGTGAGAGCCGGTACCGCCGATGCTGCCGGTATCCGCGGCAACAGGACGGAATTCCAAGCCCAAACGGGTGAAGATACGGCAGTAAGCGTCATACATATCTTGATAGGTCGTCTGAAGCGAGGCATAGTCGGCATGGAAGGAATAAGCGTCTTTCATGACGAACTCGCGCGCACGCATCACACCAAAGCGCGGACGCACTTCATCGCGGAATTTGGTTTGGATGTGGTAAAAGTTTTTCGGCAGTTGTTTATAGCTGTTGATTTCTTTGCGCACGATGTCGGCAATGACTTCTTCGCAAGTCGGACCCATGCAGAAATCGCGGTCGTGGCGGTCTTTCAGGCGCAGCAGTTCTTTACCGTAAAACTCCCAGCGGCCGGATTCCTGCCACAGCTCGGCAGGTTGTACCACCGGCATCAGCAGCTCCACGCTACCTGCGCGGGCCATTTCTTCGCGCACGATATTTTCAACTTTGCGCAATACACGCAGGCCCATCGGCATCCAAGTATAAAGACCGGATGCATTGGCTTTGATCAAACCGGCACGAATCATCAGCTTGTGGCTGGCAAGTGCGGCTTCGGCAGGGGCTTCTTTCAGGGTAGAAATGAAGAACTGGGAGGCTTTCATGGCGTATTTTTCTTTCTTAAAAATAAGTGTGTATTGTAACGCAAAATGTATGGCCGCGTGTCTTTTGAATGGCATCTGATGAAATAGGCCGTTGTTTTACGCAGCTTTTGATTCGGGGTGATTTTTAGGGATGTCAACCCTAATTTATGCACAAAGCCGCATAACCTTGTTTTACCTATAAATTTTCACTGTATGATTATAGTAAAATCTTATAAACATAACTATTTGATATTATTGAATTTTATTTGATTAAATTTTAGTCAATTTAAGACTTGGTTTGTTCCTAAAGAAAATTTTACGATTACCCAAAGCTTATCAACAGATTTATCCACAGAGATTGTGTATAGATTTTAAATGCTGTCGGCGTAATGATTTCGCATGATTGGCAAGCCTTGATTAAAGCGGATTTGGTCGCCTTAAAAAGATGGGGCAACAACACGATGGGCGGGTTTTGCGCTAACATTCTGCTTATTGTTGTTTCCTTACAAGGAATAAAATGAAAAATTCAGAATTGCATTTGCTGGAACGCAGAAAGATGTTTAACGGGCATCAGGAACGCTACCGCCACTTTTCTCAAACCTGCCGGACGGATATGGTATTTGATGTCTATCTGCCGCCACAAGTTTTAAAAGGTTATCCCGCGCCTGTTTTATATTTTCTTTCCGGTTTAAATAGTGATGGTTCTGAATTGGTTCAGCAAAGCGGAATCCAACGTTTTGCGGCGCAATGGAATATTATTGTGGTTTTTCCGGATACCTCGCCACGCGGTCAGCATGTTGCCGATAGTGAAGAACATTATCTTGGACAGGGCGCCGGATTTTATGTCAATGCAACTGAAGCACCTTGGGCGCAGCATTTCCAAATGGAAAGCTATATCAGCCAAGAATTGCCTGATTTGATCGAGCATCATTTTCCGGTAACGAAAGAGCGCAGCATTGCAGGTTTCAGCATGGGCGGGCATGGCGCGCTGCATTTGGCTTTGAAGCATCCTGGCCGATATGCTGCGGTTTCTGCCTTTGCGCCTTTATGTCATCCCATCGATACGGAAGGCGGCAGGCAGGCGTTTTCAGCTTATTTGGATCAAAACGTAGAAACATGGAAACGCTATGACAGTACAGATCTGCTTCAGACGGCCTCGCATAAATTGCCTGTTTTGATTGATGTCGGCAGCGAAGATGCTTTGTACCCTGAAGTCTTGCAACCCGAAGGGTTCGTCTGCTCAGCACGAGAAAAAGGTTTCAATATCCAATATAAAGTCCGTCCGGGCTATGGCCATGATTATTTCTTTATTGCCAGTTTTATCGATTCGCATATTGAGTTTCACGCTCAGGCATTAGGGCTTTAAACTATATTAAATAAAAGGCCGTCTGAAATCCGATTAATGGTTGGATTTCAGACGGCCTTTATTTGGTCTTTTTTGACCTTTAATTTTAAACAGACTTATTCTTCAGGACGTTCGCCGTCGGTATCGTCCAATTTGCCTTCGGTAATATCGACATTGATACCGACTGCCGCACGGATTTTGGCGTCGATTTCATTGGCGATATCAGGGTTTTCTTTCAGCCAAACGCGTACATTGTCTTTACCTTGGCCGATTTTTGCGCCATTGTAGCTGTACCATGCGCCGGATTTTTCAACGATGTCATGTTTGACACCCAAGTCGATCAATTCGCCTTCCCAGCTGATGCCTTCGCCGTAAAGAATATCGAATTCGGCTTGACGAAACGGAGGGGCAACTTTGTTTTTGATGATTTTGACTTTGGTTTCGTTACCAATCACGTCATCGCCTTTTTTAATCTGACCGGTACGGCGGATGTCGAGGCGGACAGAGGCATAGAATTTGAGCGCGTTACCGCCGGTCGTGGTTTCAGGGCTGCCGAACATCACACCGATTTTCATACGGATTTGGTTAATGAAAACAACCAATGTATTGGTGCGTTTGATGTGGCCGGTCAGTTTGCGCAGGGCTTGGCTCATCAGGCGGGCTTGCAGGCCGACGTGGCTGTCGCCCATTTCGCCTTCGATCTCGGCTTTAGGCACAAGTGCCGCTACGGAGTCTACAACGACCATATCGATACCGCCGGAGCGTACCAAGGTATCGCAGATTTCCAATGCCTGTTCACCGGTATCCGGTTGGGAGAGATAGAGTTCTTCGACTTTTACGCCGAGTTTGCGGGCGTAAATCGGGTCAAAAGCATGTTCGGCATCGATGAATGCGCAAATGCCGCCATTTTTTTGGCATTGGGCGATGGCTTCGAGACAGAGTGTGGTTTTACCGGAGGATTCCGGGCCGAAAATTTCAACCACACGGCCGCGGGGCAGACCGCCGACGCCGAGCGCCAAGTCCACGCCGAGGGAGCCGGTGGAAATAACATCAAGGTTTTCTTCCTGTTGGCTGCCGTCCATTTTCATGATGGAGCCTTTGCCGAAGTTTTTTTCGATTTGGGCAAGGGCGGCGGCTAAGGCTTTGCTTTTTTCGTCTGACATGTTTTCTCTCCGAAAGGAAATATGAATCGCTAAGAATTTATTTAGCTATTATCGCACAAATTAAGAAAAAGTATAGTTTTATTTTTATTTTTCAGACGGCCTGTGTTTTTTGTATGCAACAGGCCGTCTGAAATGTTGAATAATCAATCAGTTGGTCAATGATGCAAAAACTTGGAAATAGTCGGGGAAAGTTTTATGCGTACATTTCGGGTCGTTGATGATGACGGGGACGCCCAAAAGCGAAACCAGCGAGAAACACATGGCCATGCGGTGGTCGTCGTAAGTATCGATGACGGCATCGGGGGTAAGTGTTTCGGGCGGCGTAATATGGATGGCTTCGGCTTCTTCAACGACTTCTGCGCCCAGTTTGCGCAGTTCGGTTGCCATGGCGGCGATACGGTCGGTTTCTTTGACGCGCCATGAGCCGATATTACGCAGGGTGCAGGGTTGTTTGGTGGCCAATGCGACGATGGCCAGAGTCATGGCCGCATCTGGAATATGGTTGGCATCCAAATCAAAAGCCTGAACCTTACGCTCGGCAGGACGGGAAATTTCTACAAAATTTTCGCCCCAAATGACATCTGCGCCGATTTTCTCCAATTCACGCGCGAAGGCAACGTCGCCCTGGATGCTGTGTGCGCCGATGCCAGTTACGCGGATGGGTGTACCGGCAATCAGGCCTGCGCCCAAGAAATAAGATGCGCTGGAGGCATCGCCTTCTACATATAAATGTTCGGGCGCATGATATTTGGTACCGGCCGGGATTTTAAATACACGGTAGTCTTCATTGATGATGTCCACACCGAACTGCGCCATCAGCTTGAGCGTGATGTCGATATAAGGTTTGGAAATCAACTCGCCTACCATGTGGATTTCAAATGCTTGTCCGGTCAAGGGCAAGGCCATCAGCAGGGCGGTCAGGAATTGGCTGGAAACATTGCCTTTAATCGGAATAACGCGCTCGCCGTTGTCTTGGCGTTTGCCGATCTGAAGCGGAGGGTAGTTTTCATTGCCCAAATATTGTACGTCCGCGCCTGCAATGCGCAATGCGTCGACCAAATCGCCGATGGGGCGTTCGTGCATACGCGGTACGCCATGCAGATGATAGTTGCCACCCAAAACGGCAAGTGCGGCAGTCAAGGGACGGAATGCCGTACCGGCATTGCCTAAAAACAAATCGGCGGATTGGTTGGGAAAGCGGCCGCCGGTGCCATGAACTTTCAGACGGCCTTCAGGTAAAGATTCAATTTGCACGCCGAGTTTGTCGAGTGCTTCAAACATTCGGTCGGTATCGTCGGATTTGAGCAAAGAATGGATTTCGCAAACGTTGTCGGAGAGTGCGGCCAAGAGCAGCGTGCGGTTGCTGATGCTTTTGGAACCGGGCAGGGCAACGGTGGAGGGCTTGAGTGTAGAAGCGGGCAGGCGGATGGATTCGGTCATGGCTAGACTAAGCTCGTTTGAGTTGTAAATTAGACCGATATTATACGCAGGCAAAGGCTGTCTGAAAAATGGAAGTGGCGTTGCAGGCAAGAAAAGCCGGACTCTTTTTGAAAGTCCGGCTTTGGGATGCTCGATATTTTAATGGTTAACCTAAAATATGCATTAACTGGTCAATGTTGAACGTACCTTCGTCAAAGCGGAATTCGCTGACTGAGGGGATTTTTTGACCTTGGGCGTCGGTATGGATGTCGGCATATTGGTGGTCGATGGTAATGAGGTCGTTGTGATTGTTTTCGCCACGAATGGTGATGTTCCAAGTCGTGCCGTCTTTTTCGGTAACCGTTTCGAGCGACAGATCCGAGAGGGAAATGCCTGCGCCGAATTGGATGGCGTTTGTGCCGTGATGGTCGAAAATGGTGTCATGGCCTTCGCCGCGATTGAATACATAGGTATCGTTACCTGCTTCGCCGTGCAATATATCGTCCCCTAAGCCGCCGAACAGTGTGTCGTTGCCTGCGCCGCCGTGAAGGATGTCGTTACCTGCTTCGCCCAACAAGGTATCGTTACCGGCGCCGCCATACAGCGTGTCGTTGTCTAAACCGCCGTTCAGATGGTCATTGCCACCGCCTCCGTAGAGAATATCGCTGCCGGCATCGCCGTTGATAACGTCGTCGCCTGTGCCGCCGGACAATTTGTCATTGCCGTTGCCGCCGTGAATCTCATCATTGCCCCGATTGCCGTAGATGATGTCTTCGCTTTCAGTACCTTTGATATGGTCGTCGGCGTGGGTGCCGTTGAATGTGGTTTTGCCGTCGGCAAAGGTTTGGCTGACGCTTGCCTGCCCTAAATTGCTGACATAAAGCATATCCCAGACATCCAGGCTCGGTACGGTGACTTCCAGTGCCACCGGTTTGCCGTTTTCATAGATGACGGAAGATTCCAATGTGTGCATGGATATATCGTCTGAGTCGGGGGAAGCCAGTTGTACGATGGCTTGCTCGGCCTGTTCTGCGCTGATTTCCATATCAAACGGGATTCTGACTTTAGGGTTGTCGAGTTTCAGTGTGTGGTGGTTGGAGCTGTTCCAATTGGTGTCTTTGTCGAGGCCTGCGAGATTGATTAATTGGACAACTCGGCCGCCGTCTGCGGTGGCTTTGGTCCATGTATAAACTTTGCCTCCTTCGCCTGAGGTGGAAGTCATGTTGTAGCCGTCGGATGCTACGATGGAGGCATGACTGTCTTTGAGTTCAACCAAGCCTTCGCCACGAAGCAGCTCCTCATAGGCGGTAATGAATTGTTGATAGTTGAATTCTGATTTGGCCAGGGTTTCGTTGGTTTTGAGCGTTTGAGCAGGATAGTATGGATCTTGCAAAATACCAAAACCATGTGCGTTTTTATCCGGGTGGTTGTTTAATGCGGCAACAGTCATGTGGTAGCCGCCACTCGCTGCGATAACGGCATCGACCAGCAATTCGTTGTCCGGATTGAGTTCGGAAGCATGATCTTCCGGGTGGGTATCTTTTTGAGTATAGGCGGCAATAATCGGGGAAACGTGATTGTAATCGTACAGACGGCCTACCAAGCGTTTAAGCTCGGCATAGTTGTGGTTTTCATAATGGGTATTTCCGGCTGTATCTTTAAAATCGCGCGGCCAGATTTCTGAGTAAGGAACATCCATGCCGGTGGAGGATAAGACATCGGCCCTGCCTGTGCTGATGTCGTTGATCATATAAGTTTGACCGTAATCGTGTAACTTTTCCGCAGCCGCGGCTGACAAATCGTCATAACCGTCAGACATTCTGAAGTTTTCAGTCTTTTGGCCGTTTTGTATTTTGTAAACGAGGTTATCACCCATGGTATCGGCCTGCCAGCCGTCAAAGCCGCCTGTTTTCAGGGCTTTGATCATGGTGTTGACGATATAGTTTTGCCAGCTTTTGTCGGCAGGGTCGACGAATTGCTGTACGGATGTCTTGGTCTCTGCACCTGCTTTGCCGAAGTTGGAATGCTCTTGGGCATTGTAGAGTTTGACGTTATTTAAAATTTCTTTGATGGCCGGGTTATCGAGTTCGTCATTGGAGGTGGCGTTAAGCATATTGTAGAGCATGGCACTGCCGCCTTTTTCGTGAATTTTGTTCACGAGGTTTTTAATCAGTAGGGTATCGATTTGGGGAGGGTTGGGTTGGCCGTTGTTGACAGCCCAAGTCGCCCATTCTTGCTTGAAGCTGTTGACGTTTGGAAATGGATTGGAGGTTGTGTCGTACACATCATAGAAGAAATAATTGTTGATGTGCATTTGTGCCAGTTGCTCGATATTGTTTTGATAGCCTGCGAGCTGGTCATTGGTCATGGAGTTGTTTCGTTCTGCCGAATTATCGTTAGACCCCGCCACTACGCCATAGCGGGGAAAAACGGTCCAGTCGTCTTCGACAGACAATCCCAGGGTTTTGCTGGTGTGGTTGCCGGTGTTGTCAACGGTCTCTACTTTGACGACGTAGCCTGAATTGGGTGAAAAAATATCGGAAGAGAGTTTGACGGAGGTTGCGTCCAGATGATCCAATTTTTGGATTTCCGTCCCTAAATGGCTGACGGTAACAGAGGTGATTTTGTCTGTCTTATTGGAGATGTTCAGAATAACATCATCGCCGTTGGTATAGGCTGCCTTGTTAAAGAGAATAGTCGGTAAAGGGGCTGTTTTTGCTTCAGTTGTCATGCTGTATATTCGCTTCTAAATATTATATTTTGAAATTGCCTTAACAAATTAATATCACTTAAGTTGTTGATATGGATAATTGTTAAGACTTTTTAGTAGGCAGCGTGGAAAATAAGTTCCCCGTTTGATAGCAAATATCTAAAATAATTCGGGTTATGATTGAAATTCAAAAAGGCCGTCTGAATGTTTTGTTATTCGAAAGACGGTTTTTTCAGACATATAACCAAACACCATAAGAAAATCAGAAACCATTCTTTCCTATTTTTTCAGACGGCCTTTAATATCGGCGGACAATCATTGATAAAGCAAGAACACGACCATGAGCCATTATCCTTTGTTTGCCGATTTGAAAAACCGCCCTGTTTTGCTGGCAGGTGCGGGCAAGGTTGCCGAGCGCAAGGCGGAAAGCCTGTTGTCTGCCGGAGCGCGCGTGCGCGTTGTTGCGGAAACTTTGAATCCTCAGTTTCAGCAATGGGTGGATGAAGGGAAAATAGCTTGGCTGGGCGGCTTGTTTGAAGAAGCCATGCTGGACGAGGTGTATTTCGTTATTGCGGCGACGGATGACGGTGTGTTTAACCGCCGTGTTTTTGAAGCGGCGGAACGACGGGCGAAATTGTGCAATACGGTGGATACGGCGGACTTGTGTTCGTTTATCGTGCCTGCCGTGGTGGATAGGGGGCCGTTGAAGATAGCCATATCCAGCGGCGGTACTGCGCCTGTATTGGCGCGGAAATGGCGGCAGATTATCGAGACATTGATTCCGCTGCATACGGGCACGATGGCGCGTATTGCCGGCAAATGGCGCGAGAAGGTTAAGCAAACGCTGAATAATGTCGAACAACGCCGTTATTTTTGGGAAAAGTTGTTTGACAGCCGTTTCGGTATTTTTGCGGCTCAAAACAATATCGAAGCGGCGGAACGCGAATTGATTACGCAGTTAAACCGGGAAACGCCGTTTGGCGGCGAAGTGGTTTTGGTGGGCGCAGGGCCGGGCGATCCTGGCTTGTTGACCATACATGCTTTGCAGGCGATTCAGGCTGCGGATACCGTGTTTTACGATGCTTTGGTGTCGGATGAGATTTTGGCGATGGTGCGTAAAGATGCGGTGAAAATCAGCGTGGGCAAACGCGCTGGCGCGCATCATGTCCAGCAGGAAGAAACCAACCGTCTATTGGTTGAACACGCTCAAAAAGGCGAGCGCGTAGTGAGGTTGAAAGGCGGCGATCCTTTTGTATTCGGGCGTGGCGGGGAGGAAGTGCAAACCCTGCATCAGGCCGGAATTGCTTACCGCATTGTGCCGGGCATTACTGCCGCGCTTGGTGCCACTGCTTATGCCGGTATTCCGTTAACCCATCGCGATTGCGCACAAAGTGCTCTATTTGTGACCGGCCACAGCAAACACGAGGGCAATCAGCCTGATTGGCAGACTTTGGCTTTAAGCCGCCAAACGTTGGTAATCTATATGGGGACGCTTAAAGCGACCGAGATTGAGGAAAAACTGATGGCTTATGGCAGACAGCCTTCTACGCCTGTCGCTGTGATTTCCAATGGGACTTTACCGCATCAAACCGTGCGGACAGGCCATCTGAAAGATTTGGGCTTGTTGGCTGCCGAAGCGGAGCGTCCGGCTTTAATGGTGATTGGCGAAGTGGTCGCCCTGCGCGATGAGATGAAATGGTTCGGAGAAGGTATCGAATATTTCGAAGAAGCCGCGTAAAGAGAATGGATTAAATCAGGCCGTCTGAACATTGGTTTTCAGACGGCCTTGTCTTATTTAAAAGCTTGGCAATATTGCTGATAACGTTCTGCCAGTCCGTATAGGATGAGTGCGGTCAGACCCCAAATGTCGTAGCGTTGGAAAGGCAGGGCGGGGAGGGCGAGGGTTTGATTGTTGTGATGAAGTTGGCGGAATGTGTAGTTTTGCAGGTTTAAGGCGAAGTCCAAAGGCAGATAAAAAATTTCTGCTACTTCGTCGGGATTGGCTTTGGGGTTGACGGGCTGGACGCAAATTGCCGGAACAGGTGTAACACGATAGCCGGAAGGCGTGTCATAAAAGGGTAGCGGCGTAAAAGTCTGCCATACGGTAATCGGAATGGCGGTTTCTTCATAAGCCTCTCTTAACGCCGTTGCCGTTAGGCTGTCGTCTTGGGCATCTTTGCGACCGCCGGCAAAGGCAATTTGCCCGGTGTGCTGCCTTAAGGTCTCGGCCCTTTTGGTCAGTAAGATTTGCCACATTCCTTCATGCAAGACAATACCGACCAAAACGGCTGCTTCTTTGACCGTGTGGGCGGTAAATAATTGATTGCGCTCTGCTTGCATACGGCTGCTGAAGTGTGAAGCTTGAGTGAGGAAATGGATAAGTTGGTCGGTATTCATTTTTGGCGCTGATCGTTTTATGCAGATGAGGATTACACAAGGTTTACGGTTACCGTGTCAACAAAATAGGGTGCGTGTGTTACAGTTATGCCTGAATGATAAATAAAGCTTTGCGTCTGTTCTGCAAGTGCTTAGGCCGTCTGAAAATGTCGGCAGGTTCTCAAAAAGGATAGTTATGTTGTTTTCCCCATCCCGTATTCAAGTAGCAGCTGCGGCTGTCATGATGTTGTTTGCTGCACAAACTTTTGCCGCGCCCGGCGATTCAAATACAGTTTTTGAATCGGCTAAGATTATTAAAAAGAAAAGCCGTGCCGACCGTTTTTCTCCTGAAGAGCGCGAGCAGGAGCGGATACGTCTGTTGGGTATACAAAACCGCACTTCGCAGGTTTTTACTTTGTTAAATTCAGAATTGGCCCTGCAAAAGGGCGATGCGGCTTCTGCGCTGTTTACTTATATTTTGACTTTGCATCGCACCAAATCTCCCGAAGTGGCCGAACGCGCTTTGGAAATGGCGGTTTCGTTAAACGCGTTTGAACAGGCTGAAGCCATTTACCAAAAATGGCGCGAGATCGAGCCGGAGCCTGGTGAAACACAAAAGCGTATGACTTGGTTGCGCAATTTGCTGCTGGGTAAAGCCGATAAGAATTTGAGCGGATTGGACAAGGTGATTGCCGGCGGTAGTGAAGATGAGCAAAAGCGCGTGTTCCTGCTTTTGGCACAAACCGCAGCCCAACAGCCGAATCTGACCAGTGATGCGGTCAAGCAAGTGCATAAAACGGCATTGAATTATAAAGACTTTCCAGAAGCGGCGATTGCGGATGCAATTTTTAGTGCAAAAGACGGTCAAAAGAAACATGCTATTGCGGCATTGCAGAGATTGGCCAAGTTGGACAACGAAATTCTGCCGCCGACTTTTGTTACTCTGCGTCTGATGGCGCAACGGCATCCTGATATTTTGGACGGCTTCTTCAAAGAGACAGACACCAAAACCTTATCTCCGATTTGGCAGGAGTTGGATATCGCCAATTTGATCGCTCATGGTCAAAATGATAAGGCATTCAAGCGGTTGCAGACTTTGTTGGAAGAAAATCCCAACCCTGATTTGTATATTCAGGCCGCCTTATTGTCAGCGAGCAAGCCGGAAAATATTTCTGCGGTAAACAGTTATCTGGAAAAGGCTTATAAAGTCGGTACGGAAGAGCAACGCAGCCGTGCGGCGTTGATTGGTGCAGTTTCTTATAATGATGTTGAAGAATTGGCCAAAGCCAAACAATGGCTGGATAAGGTAACGGCTACGGCTTATACATTTGATAAAACCATTTTGGCCGCTTCCATCGAAGCCAAACAGGGCAACCATAAAGAGGCTTGGGCTTTGGTGCAACGCGCACAAAAAATGCCCGAGCAAAGAGGACGTTATTTTGAAGCTAAGGATTTGTTGAGTACGGCTTTGTTCGTATTGTCTAAAAATACCAATCTTCAAGAATCGTTGAACGCTTTGAACAGCTTGGTAAGTTCCACCGAAAAATCCTTGAAAACCCAAGCTTCTCCCGAGCTGCTTGCCAATGTACTGTATCAGCGTTCGATGGTGTATGAGAAGCTGAATCAGCCAGGCAAGGCGATTGCCGATTTGCGCCGTGTGGTAGAGCTGTATCCGGATAATCCGCACGGTTGGAATGCTTTGGGCTATACCTTGCTATCCAATGGCAAGGATTTGGAAGAAGCATTTAAAATGGTTCAGACGGCCTATCAAATGGAGCCGGAAAGCGCAGCCATTAATGACAGTGTGGGCTGGGCTTATTATCTTAAAGGCGATGCCCAAATGGCTTTGCCGTATATCCAATATGCCTACGAAAAAGAACCTGAAGCCGAAGTTGCGGCGCATTTGGGCGAAGTCCTATGGACGCTTGGCGATCAAGAGAAGGCCAAAGAAATCTGGAATGACGGCTTGAAACGCGGAAGCAATCTCCGAGTATTGAAAGAGACAATGTCCAAATTCGGTATAACATCTGGCAAACCGCATACTCAAAAACACAAATAAAACCAAAAGGCCGTATGAAAAGCGTTTGATTTCAGGCGGCCTATGAAGGAATATCCATGAATTTAAAACAATTATCATCGATTGCAGTCTTATTGCTTTTAGCTGCCTGTGCGCAGCCAAACTTGCCTCAGCAAAACAGTTGGCAAGCGGCCGAACAGGTGCAGGATTTTAGCGCAGACGGTCGCTTGGCTGTTAAAGTGGAAGGCAAAGGCTCTTATGCCAATTTCGACTGGACGTATCAAAATGCGGTTCAAACCATTGATGTGAATACACCGTTGGGCAATACCGTAGGCCAACTGTGTCAAGATAGCGAAGGCGTATTGGCAGTAGACAGTAAGGGTAAGGTTTATCAGGCGGAAACGGCTGAAGAATTGAGCAGACAGCTTTTGGGTTTTGCTTTGCCGGTTCAATATCTGCATATTTGGGCAGATGGCAAACGCGTTGCCAATGCGCCATACAAAATTCTGCCTGACGGCCGTCTGGAGCAGTTTGACTGGACGATATCGCGCACTTTAAATAGTTCGGGACAGCCCAAAACGCTACAACTTGAAAATGCCAAGTTTAATATCCGCTTAGTGTTCGACACGGTAAACCACTCTTTGGATAAAAATGGACAAACCCGATGCGCAGCACGCAAATAGAGGATAACATGTCTGTTTCAGCGGAAATCCAAGCCTTTCCAGCGCCGGCCAAATTAAATTTGGATTTGAGGATTACCGGACGTAGGAGCGATGGTTATCATAACTTGGAAAGTATTTTCTGTTTGATCGGCTTATATGATACCGTTCATCTGAAAATGCGTACCGATGGGCAAATTATTCTGCATACGCCGGTTGAAGGGCTTAAGCCTGAGCAAGACTTGACTTATCGGGCGGCTAAATTATTACTGCCTCATGCAAGCGTGCCGCACGGCATTGAAATTTGGTTGGATAAAGTGATTCCGACCGGCGGAGGCTTAGGCGGCGGCAGCTCCGATGCAGCCACGGTCTTAATGGTTTTAAACCAATGGTGGCAATGCGGTTTGAGCAGGCAGCAACTGATTGATTTAGGTGTAAATCTTGGTGCGGATGTTCCTTTTTTTATTTTTGGCAGAAGTGCTTTTGCCAAAGGCGTGGGTGAGAAACTGGCTGAAATAGATGTTCCTAAACAATGGTATGTTATCGTTAAGCCCCCCGTCCATGTGGCAACCGCTAAAATTTTTGCACATGAAGGCTTGACACGGGATTCCAAACCCAGCATAATGCCGACTTTCCAATCATTACAGCCGTTTCAAAATGATATGCAGGCGGTTGTATTTCAGGAATATCCTGAAGTTTGGAAGGCTTATGTTGAGTTATCCCAATATGGTTATGCGTTAATGACCGGTTCCGGGGCTTGTTTGTTTATAGCAAGTGAATCTCATCAAGAAGCAAATACAATTTACCAACAGGTTTCTCAATCATATGAAGCTTATTGTGTGGAAGGATTAGATATTCATCCACTGTTTCATATGATTTAGTAAGTTGGGGAGTCGTCAAGCGGTTAAGACACTGGATTTTGATTCCAGCATGCGAAGGTTCGAATCCTTCCTCCCCAGCCAAACCCTTTGTTGGGGAGTCGTCAAGCGGTTAAGACACTGGATTTTGATTCCAGCATGCGAAGGTTCGAATCCT
Source organism: Neisseria sp. HMSC066H01 (assembly GCF_001837375.1). Lineage (NCBI taxonomy): Bacteria > Pseudomonadati > Pseudomonadota > Betaproteobacteria > Neisseriales > Neisseriaceae > Neisseria > Neisseria sp. HMSC066H01. Next base: position 42,556 of record NZ_KV832195.1, on the reverse strand, counting down.
TCCTCCCCAGCCAACACCCTTTATTGGGGAGTCGTCAAGCGGTTAAGACACTGGATTTTGATTCCAGCATGCGAAGGTTCGAATCCTTCCTCCCCAGCCAAATAAAAGCGTGTAAGTTTTCTTACACGCTTTTTTACGCTAAGGGAAAAATAACGCTGAAAAACTTTTTTTTACCCGTCTTTACGCGTATAATCGCGAAATTAGTGTCTTGGACATAGGGCAAAGGGAAGCGTAATGTTTTCTGAGCGTAAATCAAATCTAGAATCAGGTGAAGATATGGCTGCTTATGACAGTTTAATGGTGTTTACCGGTAATGCAAATCCGGAATTGGCGCAACGCGTTGTCAAACATTTGGATATTTCACTCGGCGAAGCCACCGTTTCCAAATTCTCAGATGGCGAAGTGGCCATTGAATTGCTGGAAAATGTGCGTGGTCGCGATGTGTTTATTTTGCAACCTACCTGTGCGCCAACCAATGACAACCTGATGGAAATTTTGACTATGGCCGATGCACTCAAACGTGCTTCTGCTGGTCGTATTACTGCCGCGATTCCTTACTTTGGCTATGCGCGCCAAGATCGCCGTCCACGCTCTGCCCGTGTACCGATTTCCGCTAAATTAGTAGCGAATATGTTGTACTCAGCCGGTATTGACCGTGTGTTGACTGTTGACTTGCATGCCGACCAAATTCAAGGTTTCTTTGATATTCCGGTAGATAATATTTACGCTACCCCGATTTTATTGAACGATATTAAACAGCAACGCATTGATAATTTGACCGTCGTCAGCCCCGATATCGGTGGTGTTGTACGTGCGCGCGCTGTTGCTAAATCTTTAAATGCCGATTTGGCCATTATCGATAAACGCCGTCCTAAAGCCAACGTGGCTGAAGTAATGAACATCATTGGCGACATTCAAGGCCGTACTTGCTTGATCGTAGATGATATGATCGATACGGCAAATACTTTGTGTAAAGCAGCTGTTGCCCTGAAAGAGCGCGGTGCAGATCGTGTACTGGCATACGCCAGCCATGCAGTATTCTCCGGTGAAGCAGTGAATCGAATTGCTTCTTCCGAAATTGACCAAGTAGTTGTGACAGATACGATTCCGTTGTCTGAAGCAGCTAAAAAATGTGAACGCATCCGTCAAGTAACTATTGCCGGTTTGCTGGCTGAAACGGTACGCCGTATCAGTAATGAAGAATCCGTCTCATATCTTTTTAATGAAGAAGTGATGACAGGCAGCATGTTGCTGCCATAACCCCATGTCGTCTTAAGCTGGTCGCGGCCGATGACGACGATTTTATCTAAATTGGAGTATTAAACATGACTTACGAAATTCAAGCCTCTGTACGCGAAGCCCAAGGCACTGGTGCGAGCCGCCGCCTGCGTCGCGAAGGCCAAATCCCTGGCATTCTGTACGGTGAAGGTCAAGAGCCTGTTGCTATCGCTGTAGACCACAAAACTGTATTCTACGCATTGGAAAAAGAATCTTTCCATACTGCTTTGATTAAACTGTCTCTGAACGGTGAAACCAAAGACGTTATCGTGCGTGACTTCCAAATGCACCCATTCCGTCGCGAAGTTCAACACATCGACTTCCAAGCTGTGAAAGCTGATCAACCTGTACGCATCCGCGTTCCTCTGCACATTGTTAACGCTGAAAACTCTCAAGCTGTTAAACTGCAAGGTGGCCGCGTATCTCTGTTGAACACTTCTGTTGAAGTAATTGCTTTGCCTGCAAACATTCCTGCTTTCTTGGAGCTGGATTGTACATCAGTAGTTGCCGGCGACATTCTGCACTTGTCAGACATCAAACTGCCGGAAGGTGTTGAAAGCGTTTCTCTGAAACGTAACGAAAACCTGGCTGTTGCTACTGTTACCGGTAAAAAACGCTAATCGTAGTGAATATAAGAAAACCGTATCAGATAAATCTGATACGGTTTTTGTTTGATGTAAGCGGCTATAAATTCAAATAATGGAGATAAAGCCAAAGTATCTTATAAAATCATTTGCTATAAAACTTGGGTATAGCGTAAAGCGATACGCTTTATAAGATTGAAGCAATTTCTTTGCGAAGCTTATTAAGAAAGCGTCCATGTCGTACCCATTGTGCAGCCGATTCATAATCCTGCTGTTCAAATGCTTGTTGCAAGTCTTGATATAGGCTGCTTTGTGCATTTTGGATTTCTTGATCTAATGCTCGGACGGCATCATGATTTTGTTCCATCTGAGCATCCATTAATGTTTCCCGCCATTCCATTTGTTGCATGAGGAATTCTGGAGAGAAAGAAGTATGTTCAGGTGCGTCAGCATCGATACCTTGCATTTTCAACAGGTACGCAGCGCGGTCGATGGGATTTTTTAAGGTGCGGTAGGCATCGTTGATAGTGGACGACATCATCACTGCTTGCTTTTGCTCGAAGGCGGAGGCTGAGGCGAATTTGTCAGGATGGAAACGGGCAGCCAAGGCGCGGTAGGTTTGCTCCAAGTTTTCGGCGTCGATATCGAAAGTGGGTTCAAGCTGGAAGAGTGTGAAATATTGAGACATAGCGGGATAATTAATGTGAAATTTTCGGCAGAAGCCTGATTTTGCCTTATAATCCGCTGATTCTTAACCAAAAGGACTGAATATGAGCAGTAAAGTGCAACATAATAAAGGCAAAATACGCGACAATGCTTTAAAAGCCTTAGTGAAATCTGATTTGTTCCGACACAAGGTGGAACGAAAAAGAAAAGGCAAAGGCAGCTACAACAGGCAGGAAGCGAAAAAATGGCGGGACGGTTTTGATACTGTCCCGCCATTTTTATGTCTTAAACGTGGAAGCTCTCGCCGCAGCCGCAAGAGTCTTTGACATTCGGGTTTTCAAATTTGAAACCTTCCTGCAAACCTTCTTTGGTGTAATCGACTTGCGTGCCGTCCAGATAAACCAAGCTTTTCGGGTCGATATAAATGCGCGCGCCGTGTTCTTCAAAAATCAGGTCGTCCTCGTTCGCTTCATCGACAAATTCAAGATTGTATGCCATACCTGAGCAGCCGCTGGTTTTCACACCCAAGCGAACGCCCAAGCCTTTGCCGCGTTTTGTCAGGTAGTTATTGATGTATTTGGCTGCGTTTTCTGTGATGGTAATCATACTTTTTTCCTCATTTCGCAATTATTTTCTGTTTGCCAGTTTTTATTTCAGACGGCCTCTTGATTTTCAGGCCGTCTGAAAACGCTGTTTTGCCCACTCTATTGCGGCGGCAATGGCAGCTTTAGCTTGCGGACTGTTTTTCCAACAGGTCGAGCCGGTCAATTTTGCGCCCTGTTCCAAAACGTTATCCAAATCCGCTGCCGCCAGCGTGGCGACATCATCCAAACCCATTTGCTGCAAACGCTGTAATACGGTTTTGCCTATGCCTTTGACGGCAAGCAGGGATTGGGCTTCTTCATCGGTAAAAGGCATATCGTCTTCTTTGATTTTTCAGGCTTATCGACCAAATATAATCCTGCGGCTTATTTGCACTCTCCCTAACCCTCTCCCGCGAGGAGAGGGGATAGATTGGCAGGCAGTCCCAAATTTAGCGGCAACTTCAAAAGGATTGAGTTTCTGTGCCCTCGATTCACCCCGTCTGTTTAAGAGGGGAACAAACCGTTATGTTTGCTTTTCCTGAAAACTCTAAGACTTTCAGAAATCCTGTAAATGTCTGCCGACAAAGCACCCGCTAATCGGATTATTTGTTTTCCTGACGTTTGCGGTAGTCGGCAACAGCTGCTTTTACCGCATCTTCAGCCAAGATGGAGCAGTGGATTTTTACCGGCGGCAGCTCCAATTCTTCGGCGATTTCGCTGTTTTTGATTGCCAGCGCGTCATCAAGGCTTTTGCCTTTGACCCACTCGGTAATCAGGCTGGAAGAAGCAATGGCGGAGCCGCAGCCGTAAGTTTTGAATTTTGCATCTTCGATAATACCCTCATCGTTTACTTTGATTTGCAGACGCATTACGTCGCCGCAGGCCGGTGCGCCGACCATGCCGGTGCCGACAGATTCGTCGTTTTTATCGAAAGTACCGACGTTGCGGGGATTTTCGTAGTGATCGATTACTTTATCGCTGTATGCCATGATGTGGTTTCCTTAATGTTTTAATGGTGTAAATGGTTTGTTTGCTGATATTCAGACGGCTTGAGTTAGATTTTGCACGCACCACCTTCGCAGCCGTCGTCGTTTTCTGAATCGACGCCGCCTTCTACGGTAACGCCGTCAAAATCTTCAAGCAGGTTGTCGAGATTGTCGAGGTCTAATTCTTGTTCGCTCATGGATTGTATCCTTAGTTTGAATGTGGTGGTTTTTAGGTCGTTTGAAAAGGCTTTTTTAGAGTTTCAGACGGCCTTTTTAATGTCCAGGTTGATTACTTATTGCAAAGTTGTTTTATTAACCATCTACAAAAGCACATTCCAAAATTGTTTGGGCTTTCCCGTTAACATTAATCGGTTTTAGTTTTGCTTGCAGGGTTTCGTATTCTTCTAAAATCAAACTGTATTTTCGAACAGGATGGTATTTTCCTTTTAACACATTGCGTGCTTGCTCCGGTGGTACATCCAACAATAAACGGGTATACCTGTAACCGGCGGTTTCTAATTGGAACGTCTGGCTGATATGAATCACAGGTAAGCCATAATAAGTACCGCTGAGTTTCAAACGGGTTTGATCAAGAATAAACGATTCCCCATTTTCACTAAACTCCGCGCGGTGCAAGGTCATCGGTGGGTGTACAAGATTACGGTAAGCTTTTGGCAGCTTGACTCTATCGGGATAATTCAAACGTAGGTTTTGATATTTAGAGTCTTTATCGTTCCAGTCGTAGTTTACATCACTAAATGAGTCTAACAGGTTTTCCAAACGTTTATCGAATTGGCAGCCGTTTTCAAATGATTTGAATATAGTTGACCAATCAGGTTGTGTCTGTGCTGAAACCAGCGGGGCAGAGCATAGAATCAAATAAGAAAATAAGTAGCGTGTTTTATTTTTTATTATAGTCATTTTTAGTATTTTCTTGATGAGGCCGTCTGAAAAGTTAAAGGCCTTTTGGATTTTTCAGACGACCTTTTCTCTTGGTTAATGCGCTGCCCATTCAATCGAGTTCAAATCAATCCCGTCTTTGAACATTTCCCACAGCGGAGACAGTTCGCGCAGTTTGCCGATTTTGGATTTGATCAGTTCGGCGGCGAATTGGACTTCTTCTTCGGTGGTCATGCGGCCGAAGGTGATGCGCAGGGATGAGTGTGCCAATTCGTCGTTGCGGCCGAGTGCGCGTAAAACGTAGCTTGGCTCAAGGCTTGCGGAAGTACAGGCGGAGCCGCTGGATACGGCGAGTTCTTTCACTGCCATAATCAGGCTTTCGCCTTCGACGAAGTTGAAGCTGACGTTCAGGTTGTTCGGAGCGCGGTGTTCGAGGTCGCCGTTGATGTAGACTTCTTCGATGCCTTCGATACCTTTGAGGAAGATATCGCGCAGTTTCAGGTAGTGCGCAGTGTCTTGTGCCAATTCTTCTTTGGCAATGCGGAAGGCTTCGCCCATGCCGACGATTTGGTGGGTCGGCAATGTGCCGGAACGGAAACCGCGTTCGTGGCCGCCGCCGTGCATTTGGGCTTCGAGGCGGACGCGGGGTTTGCGGCGTACATACAGGGCACCGATGCCTTTAGGACCGTATACTTTGTGGCCGGACATAGACAACAAATCAACTTTGGCGGCTTCAACGTCAACAGGTACTTTACCGCAGGCTTGTGCTGCGTCAACGTGGAAAATAATTTTGCGTTCGCGGCAGATTTCGCCGATGGCAGGAATATCTTGAACCACGCCGATTTCGTTGTTTACCCACATGACGGAAACGAGGATGGTGTCTTCGCGGATGGCGGCTTTCAGCACGTCTAAGTCAACCAAACCGTTTTCTTGTACGTCTAGATAAGTTACTTCATAACCTTGGCGTTCGAGTTCACGCATGGTATCGAGCACGGCTTTGTGCTCGGTTTTCACGGTAATGAGGTGGTTGCCTTTGGATTTGTAGAAGTGTGCTGCGCCTTTAATGGCGAGGTTGTTGGACTCGGTCGCGCCGCTGGTAAAAACGATTTCTTTGGAGTCGGCGTTAATCAGGGCTGCGATGTCTGCACGTGCTTTTTCTACCGCTTCTTCTGCTTCCCAACCGAAGCTGTGGCTGTTGGAGGCTGGGTTGCCGAAAATATCGGACAGGTAGGGAATCATTTTTTCGGCAACGCGGCGGTCAACGGGAGTGGTGGCGGCGTAGTCGAGGTATACGGGGGTTTTGACGGTCATGGTTTGCTCTTTCGTTTGGTCATCTGCCTGCGGTCTTCGCCGCAAGTCGGTTTAATGAATGTGTGTAAAGGTAACGACATGACTGCTGTCGCTGCAGTTTTTTTGTTCAATGATGCTTTGCAGCGTAACGCTGCTGAGGTAGTCATTGATGGTTTTATTTAAGTTTTCCCAAAGGTCATGGGTCAGGCAGGGGGCGCCGTGGTGGCAGTTTGCTTTGCTGCCGCATTGTGTGGCATCCAGTCGGTCTTCGGCTGCGGAGATGATTTGTGCAATATTGATTTGCTCGGCGGGTGCGGCAAGGATATAGCCTCCGCCTGGGCCGCGTAGGCTTTCAACCAATCCGGCACGGCGCAGCTTGCTGAATAATTGTTCGAGGTAGGAAAGCGAAATGCTTTGTCGTTCGCTGATGGCACTGAGTTTGACAGCACCGGTTTGCGCGTTCATTGCCAAATCTATCATGGCGGTTACTGCAAATCGCCCTTTGGTAGTCAGTCTCATGGTGTGGTTGCCTGTGTGGGCGTTTTTATTAGTGGAGGGAATTGTCTAATATCTGAGTGTTTCAGTCAAGTATGTGGCGGATTGGTTTGATTGTTTGTTTAAATGGTGGCATTGGCTGATTTTTAAATCGGAAAATATTTTCTTTATTTTTCTGTAATTTGGACTTAAGGCCGTCTGAAAAAAGGCTATCAACCCTACAAATATCAGGGTTAAAATGTTTTGATTTAATATTGATACTGATATAGATTATCAAAATTATTCTTAAAATTTAGTTGTTTTGATGGAGCAAAGTGAAGGGTTGTTTGAAATGTTCAGACGGCCTGAACCATCCGTCTTTACCTTAACAGAGGCAATCGACAATGAAATGTGATTTAAGCAAAATAACCTGTATCGAAGACTTGCGCCTTGTTGCCAAACGTAAAATGCCGCGTATGTTTTATGACTATATTGATTCGGGCTCTTGGACAGAAACCACTTATCGTGAAAACACTTCGGATTTCAAAGACATCCGTTTCCGCCAAAAGGTATTGGTTAATATGGAGGGGCGCAGTCTCGAAACCAAAATGATTGGGCAGGATGTGAAAATGCCGGTAGCGATTGCGCCGACTGGTTTTACGGGCATGGCGCACGCCGACGGTGAAATTTTGGCGGCGCGTGCGGCGGAAAAATTTGGTATTCCGTTTACGCTTTCAACCATGTCCATCTGCTCGATTGAAGATGTGGCTGAAAACACCAGCGCGCCGTTTTGGTTTCAGCTTTATGTGATGCGCGACCGCGAGTTTATGGAGAACCTGATTAAGCGTGCGAAAGATGCCAAATGTTCGGCCTTGGTTTTGACTGCCGACTTGCAGGTTTTGGGTCAACGGCACAAAGACATCAAAAACGGCCTGTCTGCGCCGCCGAAACCGACCATTGCCAATTTAATCAATTTGGCGACTAAACCGGAATGGTGCATGAAAATGCTGAACACGGAACGCCGCACCTTCCGCAATATTGTCGGTCATGCGAAAAACGTGGGCGATTTGTCTTCGCTGTCTTCATGGACTTCCGAACAATTCGACCCGCGCCTGAGCTGGGATGATGTGGCGCGTATTAAAGATTTGTGGGGCGGCAAGCTGATTATCAAAGGCATTATGGAGCCAGAAGACGCGGAAAAAGCAGCGAAAAGCGGCGCGGACGCATTGGTCGTTTCCAATCATGGCGGCCGTCAGCTTGATGATACCGTATCCGCCATTAAAGCTTTGCCTGATGTAGTCAGCGCGGTGGGCAGCGACATCGAGGTTTGGATGGACAGCGGCATCCGCAGCGGTCAGGATATTTTGAAAGCTTGGGCTTTGGGTGCAAAAGGCACGATGATAGGCCGCGCGTTCCTGTATGGTTTGGGTGCGTATGGTGAAGAAGGCGTAACCCGTGCGCTGGAAATTCTGTATAAAGAAATGGATATTTCCATGGCGTTTACCGGCCATCGCAATATTCAAGATGTGGATTCCAGCATTTTGCGTTCTACGCGTTGGCATCAAGATGAATTTTAATCTTTGAACATAGGAAAAGGCCGTCTGAAAATCTGTTTTCAGACGGCCTTTTTATAGACGGCTATTTCTCGTTTTGGCGATACCATTCGATGAAGGCATCGGGTTTGACAAAGCCTAATAAGGATTCGCTATGACTGCCGTCGGCGCGGACAACAAACACGCCCGGAGGGCCGAAGAGGCCGTATTCTTTCAGTAAGGCCTGATGGTCGGGAGTGTTGGCGGTTACGTCGATTTGGAAGAAGCGCTGCATATCGACTGCTTCGTGTACCTGCGGCTGGTTGAGCGTGTAGGCGGCCATTTCTTTGCAGGATACGCACCAGTCGGCGTAGAAATCAATCAGCACGGGCTTGCTTGGGTCGGCTTTCAAGGCGGCATCCATAGCGGCTTTAAGTTCGTCGACATCGGTAAACATCTTGCCGTGGTCGGTTTCTTGGCCGGCTTCGGATGGCGGAACCAACGTTAAGAAGTGGTGCAGGGCGGTGGTTTGTTTGTTGAAGCTTTGCCAGCCAAACCACGAGCCGCCAATCAACAGTAAAAAGCCTAATACGGCGGCAACTGTTTTCAGACGGCCTTTTTGTTTGCCTGATTTTGCCAAAAGCATCAGGGCGGGAACAATCATCAGCAAGGTGTAGAGGCCGACTACTGCGAAATAGGGCAGATGCGGCGTGGCGAGATATACAGCAACGGCCAGCAAAATGAAGCCGAATGCGTATTTGATGCCGTTCATCCAGTCGCCTGCTTTAGGCAGGATATGGCCGCCGAATGTGCCGATGATGATGAGCGGTACGCCGGTACCGAGTGCTAATGTATAGAGTGCAAGGCCACCCAATACGGCATCGCCGGTCTGGCCGATATAGCCCAGAGCAAATGCCAGTGGAGGCGCAACGCAAGGGCCGACTATCAGGGCGGACAAAATACCCATGATGAAAACGGAAATGATTTTGCCGCCGGAGAGTTTGTTGCTTTGGTTTTGGAAATAGGATTGGACGGAGTTTGGCAGTTGGATATTGAAGAGGCCGAACATAGACAGGGCCAGTACCACCATCAATGCGGCAGCGGCAAGCACAACCCAAGGCTGTTGCAGCCATACGGTCAAGAGCGCGCCTGTCAAACCGGCAATCACGCCAACCAAGGTATAGGTCAATGCCAAACCTTGTACATACACCATCGACAAGGTGAACGCGCGGCCTTTGCCGGCTTTTTTATCGCCTACGACAATGCTGGAAACAATCGGCAGGAGCGGATACATACAGGCGGTAAAGCTTAAGCCCAAACCTGCGACAAAAAACGCCAATAGGTTGGCGTTTAAAGTATCCCAAGAGAGCTTGAAGCGGCTGCTGTCGGGATTGTTTGTACTGGGTTGGGCGGGCATTTGGCCGTCTGAAGAGGCGGATGGTTGCAAAAAGCGGTCTTTGGCAGAAACCGGCTCGTCGCTTTGAGGCTGGTAAACCCCGTTGCCTTTTACGTCAAACTCGGTGTCCACAGGCGGATAACACACACCCACTTCGGCGCAGCCTTGATAAGTCAGCGTCAGTTTGTATTGTGGCGCAGCTTGTTTGTAAGGCAGGTCTACCTGTGCAGTATGGTGGTAAACCGTTTGTTTGCCGAAGAATTCGTCTTCTTTTTCTTCGCCTTTGCTGAATTTGGGTTCGGCCAAGACTTTGTCAGGATTGGTCGCTGCAACGATTTTGGACTGGTACATATAGTAGCCGTCAGCGATCTTGAACTGCACGCTGATGCCTTGATCGGTTACATTGACTTGAGGTACAAAGGCTTGCTCTGGAGGCAGCAAATCATTGGCATCTACTGCAAATGCGAAGCTGCTCAAGCCTAAAAATGCAATGAGGAAATAAAGGAATTTTTTCATAGTATCTACGGAGATGCCGTTGAGGAACCGTCATTATAAATGATGGAAAAACAATCGGCTTAATTTATGTCAAATATTGCGAGAGAAATCTAATACTTTTGAATTATATCGAAATAGGGTTGCCCATATATGACCGATAGTCTCATGTTATCGTTCAATCTATGCCAAAGGCCGTCTGAAATTTTCAGACGGCCTTTGTTTCTATTCGGCTCGGCTTTTAAGGATAAGCGATATAAGCGTAAGCGGAATGGTTGTGTATCGATTCGAAGTTTTCGCTTTCGACAACAAACGACTCGATGCGTTTGTCGGCAATCAACGCAGTGGCCACATCGCGAACCATGTCTTCGACAAACTTAGGATTTTCGTATGCTTTTTCCGTTACATACTTCTCGTCAGGGCGTTTGAGCAAACCGTAGAGCTGGCAGCTTGCTTGCGCTTCGACGTAATCGATGATTTCTTCAATGTCTACATCCGCGTTTGCAATCAGGCTGACGGTCACATGCGAACGTTGGTTGTGCGCGCCGTATTGGGAAATTTCTTTGGAACACGGACACAATGAAGTAACCGGAACCATTACTTTCAGATTGTGGCTGTATGTGCCCTTTTTGATTTCGCCGGTCAGGGTGACATCATAGTCGAGCAGCGATTGGATGCCGGAGACGGGCGCACTTTTCTTGCGGAAAAACGGGAAGGAAACGCTGATTTTGCCGGAATGCGAATCCAACAGGGCAACCATATCGGCGGTCAGTTTGTGCAGCGTATCGAAATCCAAAGCATCGGTTTGTTTTTCCATCAGGGCGACAAAGCGCGACATATGCGTGCCTTTTTGGTCGGCAGGCAGGAAAACCGTCATGGTCAGGCGGGCGACGGTGGATTGTTCGCCTTCTTTGCTTTTAAGGGAGATTGGAAAGCGCAGGTCTTTGATGCCGACCTGATTAATCGGCAGGTTGCGTAAATCGCGGCTGGATTGCACGTCTGCAATGGCGTTCATGCGTGGTATGTCCTTCATGATAGGATTGTTGAGATGCGTGTGGAGGGAATCGGCTCGTGTCGGCCGATTTGCAAATGCGAGATTATATCACTTGCTTTATCCGCCTGCATTGATTGTTTCTATTTTTCAGATAGTGATAAAATCTTCGATTATTCACATCTACATAGGCAGAGACCAAATGAAATTCGCCACGAAAGCCATTCATTCCAGCTACGATTGCGACGAACACAACCGTGCGCTGATGCCGCCGATTTATCAAAACAGTATGTTTGCGTTGCACGAGATTGGCGAAAATGTGCCTTACCGCTATTCGCGCCTGAGCAACCCGACACGTCAGGTATTGGAAGATACCGTTGCCGATTTGGAGCATGGTGCGGCCGGTTTCGCATTTTCCAGCGGTATGGCGGGGATTGATGCCGTGTGGCGCACATTCCTGCGTCCGGGCGATACGATTGTCGCTGTCGCCGATATTTACGGCGGCGCTTATGATTTATTGGTCGATGTTTATCAAAAATGGGGTGTGAACGTTGTTTTTGCCGATTTGGGCAATCCGGATAATCTGGACGAGCTGCTCAAAGCGCACATTGTCAAATTGGTTTGGCTGGAAACGCCGTCCAATCCGCTTTTGCGCTTGGTGGACATCAAAGCCCTTGCAGCGAAAGCCAAAGCAGCCGGTGCGCTGGTCGGCATCGACAACACCTTTGCCACGCCATATTTGCAACAGCCGTTGGATATGGGGTGCGATTTTGTGTTCCATTCCGCTACCAAATATTTGTGCGGCCATTCCGACGTATTGATGGGCGTAGTCGTGGCCAAAACCAAAGAGCTGGCTCAGCCTTTGCACGATATGATGGTGCATACTGGCGCGATTGCAGGCCCGATGGACTGCTGGCTGGTATTGCGCGGTATTAAAACGTTGGCCTTGCGCATGAATGCCCATTGCCAAAATGCACTCGAAATCGCGCGCCGTTTGGAAGCCCATCCTGCCATTGAAAAAGTGTTCTATCCCGGTCTGCCGTCTCACGAACATTACAAACTCGCCAAAGCACAAATGCCCCAAGGCATCGGCGGCGTGGTTACGGTTTATCTCAAAAACGATACGCGTGAAGCGGCCAATAGCGTGATTAAAAACATGAAACTGGTCAAAATGGCTTCCAGCCTCGGCGGCGTGGAAAGTTTGGTCAACCATTGCTATTCCCAATCCCACAGCGGCGTGCCGCACGACGTAAAAATGGAAATGGGCATCAAAGTCGGCCTGCTGCGTTTCTCTATCGGTATCGAAGATGTGGATGATATTTGGAACGATATTTCCAAAGCATTGGATACGACTTTGTAAATAAGGCTTAAAGGCCGTCTGAAGGTGGATAGTTTTTCAGACGGCCTTTAGCAATAAATTAGGAATGGATATGAAAACATTATTCGGTGCATTGATGAGTATGGTGGTTTTGGCAGCTTGTACATCTCCTTCAGCATCTCAGCCTGAACAAGCCTCTAAAGCGCAGGTGCAAACTCAACAAACTGCGCAGCCTACTTTAGCCGCCAAATGGCGTGTTGTTGCTTTCAATAAATTCACCGAAAAAGATTTGGCCGGTACTGATGCCTATCTGGATTTGAGCGAGATACCTAAGGCGTATGGCAAGATGGGTTGCAATGGTATGATGTTTCAAGCCAATACGATTGGTTCGGACAAAATTGATTTTGGCCATATTGCGGTAAGCATGATGCTGTGTGAAGACATGAAGCTGGAAGATGCGTTTTTGCGCAAACAAAGCGTATGGAACTATCGTTTTGACGGTAACGATTTGATTTTGGAACAAAAAGGCATCAGTATCCGTTTGCGCCGTGAATAATCTTAAAGGCCGTCTGAAAATAAATATTTCAGACGGCCTTTTGAATCTTTATAATAAGCCCTATTTGAAACTGATACCGAATATCAAGGAAACCTATTATGGCAGCTTCTCCAGAAGCCAAGTTTACAGAAGAAAAAGTCTTGTGGATCAAACACCATACGCCTAAGTTGATGACTTTTGCCATCAGCCGTCCCGAGTCCTACCGTTTTTCGGCAGGGCAGTTTTCGCGTCTTGGTTTCCGTGACGGCGAGGGCTTTATTTGGCGCGCGTATTCCGTCGTGTCTGCCGAATACGCCGATACGCTTGAGTATTTCGCGGTGTTAATCGAAGGCGGCCCGATGTCGGCGCGTTTTGTAGCCATGAAAGAAGGCGACACCATTTTGCTGGATAAAACGGCTACCGGTTTCCTCTTGCCCGAGCGATTCCCCGACGGCAAGGATTTGGTTATGCTCTGCACGGGTTCCGGCATTGCGCCTTTCCTCTCCATTATCGAGCAACCTGAAATCTGGCAGCGTTTCGACCGTTTGGTTTTGGCGCATTCCGTCTCTTACGCCGACGAGTTGATTTTCAACCAACGCCTTGCCGATTTGAAAGAACATCCGCTGATTGAAGAATATTTCCATAAATTCACTTTTGTTCCGGTTACCACGCGTGAGGAAACGGAAGGCGCATTGAGCGGCAAACGGATTCCCGAATTGCTGAAGAATGGCGGTTTGGAAGCAAAAATCGGCTTTAAGTTCACCAAAGCTGATACGCGCTTTATGGTTTGCGGCAATCCGGCAATGGTCAAAGACACTTTCCAAGCCCTGATGGATTTGGGCTATGCCATGCACCGCAACCGCATCCCCGGCGAAATCATGATGGAAAATGGTTTTTAACAGATAAATGGTCAAAGGCCGTCTGAAAGTTTCAGACGGCCTTCAATATTAAATATAAACCGAAAAACAGAGAAAATATGAATATCAAACAATTGATCCAAGCCTTGCCCAAAGCCGAGCTGCACGTCCATATCGAAGGGACGTTCGAGCCGGAATTGATGTTTGAAATCGCCAAGCGCAACCGTATAGCGATTCCTTATGAAAATGTCGAAGCGGTACGGCAGGCTTATGATTTTCACAATTTACAGTCGTTTTTGGATATTTATTATGCCGGTGCCGGCGTATTGCTGCACGAGGCGGATTTTTACGATTTGACCCGCGCGTATCTTGAGCGTTGCCGCGAAGACAATGTCGTGCATACGGAAATATTTTTCGATCCGCAAACCCATACTGCGCGGGGTGTAGCGTTTGAAACCGTGATTAACGGCATTGTCCGCGCCTGCCGTGAAGCCGGGCAGCAATGGGGCATAAGCACGCGTTTGATTATGTGTTTCCTGCGGCATTTGTCGGAAGAAAATGCATTTGAAACCTTAAATCAGGCTTTGCCTTATAAAGAACACATCATCGGTGTAGGTTTGGATTCGAGCGAGCTGGGGCATCCGCCGTCTAAGTTTGAACGCGTGTTTGCACAGGCGAGGGCGGAGGGTTTGTTGACGGTAGCGCATGCCGGAGAAGAAGGCCCGCCGGAATATGTTTACGAGGCTTTGGACTTGCTGCATGTCCGCCGTATTGATCATGGCGTACGGGCGGAAGAAGATGAGGCATTGATGACGCGTTTGATTAAAGAGCAAATGCCGTTGACCGTTTGCCCGTTGAGCAATTTGAAATTGAAAGTATTTTCGGAGATGGCAAAACACAATTTGCGTCGTATGTTGCAACGCGGCGTGTTGGTAACCGTCAATTCCGATGATCCGGCGTATTTCGGCGGCTATATGAACCACAATTTTGAAGCGCTTGCTGAGGCATTGGATTTGAGTGCGGAAGAAACCAAAACCTTGTGCGCCAATTCGTTCCGCGCTTCGTTTTTGAACGAGGCGGAAAAGGAAGAATGGATACGGAAGATTGAAGGTTTTCATGTTGAATAACGATAAAAGGCCGTCTGAAAAAGTTTCAGACGACCTTTTATCATGGTGGTTAATAATCAACTTTGATTTTGGGCGTTTCCTGCGCGGCTTTGTATTCTTCTTCCAATTCAAAGCGCAGCGGATACAAATTCAATTTTTCCATCAGCAGGCGGTCGCCGTCTTCGTCCGGATTGCCCGTAGTCAGTAGCTTGTCGCCGTAGAAAATCGAGTTTGCACCAGCCATGAAACACATGGCCTGCATGGATTCGGGCATATTGCTGCGGCCTGCGGAGAGGCGGACGTAACTGTGCGGCATGGTGATGCGCGCGACGGCGATGGTGCGGACAAATTCCGTCCAGTCCAAATCTTCGGCATCGGCCAGCGGCGTGCCTTCCACTTTGACCAACTGGTTGATCGGCACGCTTTCGGGCTGCGGGTCGAGGTTGGCAAGGCTGGCAATCAGGCCTGCGCGTTCGGCGCGGGTTTCGTTCATGCCGACGATGCCGCCGCAGCAGACTTTCAAACCGGCATTGCGGACTTTGCCCAAAGTATCCATGCGGTCTTCGTGTTTGCGGGTGTGGATGATGTCGTTGTAGCGTTCGGGGTCGGTATCGAGGTTGTGGTTGTAGTAGTCCAGGCCGGCTTTTTTGAAGTCTTCAGCCATGCCGTCTTCGAGCATGCCGAAGGTGCCGCACACTTCCATGCCCAAGCTTTTTACCGCGCTGATGATTTCGGAAACGACAGCCACGTCTTTAGGCTTAGGGCCGCGCCATGCCGCGCCCATGCAGAAACGGCTGGCGCCGCGCGATTGGGCAATTTTGGCTTTTTCGACGATTTCGTCCACGTCCATCATCTGCTCTTTGCCCAGATTGGTGTTGTGGTGTGCCGATTGCGGACAGTAGGCGCAGTCTTCGGGGCAGCCGCCGGTTTTGATGGAGAGCAGGGTGGAGAGTTGGATTTCGCGCGGGTTGAAGTTTTGGCGGTGGATTTCGGCGGCTTGGAAAACGAGGTCGAGGAAAGGCAGTCCGAACAAAGCCTCGACATCGCATTTTTTCCAATAACGCGCAGTCGGATGCGGCTTGCGCTCGGTTTGACGGCGCAAGGCTACGGGAGATACGGTCATAGTGTGTTCTTTCGTGTTTACAGCGGCGCAGTGTCGCTGACGGCTTGACTGCCGGCGCAATGACGGCAGCAGCAGGTTTGAAATCAATATAAAAGGCCGTCTGAAACGGCGCAGCAAGTGTAACGCTTTTGATAATGTAGGGCAAATGTTTCAGACGGCCTGAAATATGGTCTGCCCGGGTTTGCTATAATCGCATTTTTAATTTTTCCGTTTTCTTATGAACGCGTCCAAAGCCTTCGCCGTACTCGGCCCGACTGCCGGCGGTAAAACCGCACTGGCCTTAAATATTGCCCAATCGTTGCCGGTAGAAATCATCAGTTTGGATTCCGCGCTGGTGTATCGCGGCATGGACATCGGTACGGCCAAGCCGACTGCCGAAGAGCTTGCCGCCGTACCGCATCATTTGATTGATATTATCTCGCCGCTGGAAAGTTACAGCGCGGCGGATTTTGTCGGCGACTGCGTGCGCTTGGTGAACGAAATACATGCGCGCGGTCGCTATCCGCTGATTGTCGGCGGCACGATGATGTATTTCCACGCACTGACAGAAGGTTTGAACGATTTACCCAGCGCGGATGCGGCGGTGCGTGCACAGCTTCAGGCGGAAAAGAATGAATACGGTCTGGCAGGCCTGTATCGCCGTTTGCAGGAAGTTGACCCGATTACGGCAGGCCGTCTGAAAGCCAATGACAGCCAGCGCATTGAGCGCGCTTTGGAAGTCTATCTTTTGACCGGCAAGCCTTTGAGCGAACATTTCACAGAGCAGAAGCAGGCTGCGCCTTTATTGAATTTATGTACGGTTGCCCTGATTCCCGAAGACCGTCATTTGTTACACCGCCAAATCGAAAAACGCTTTTTAAATATGCTGGAACATGGTTTCCTCGATGAAATGCACACCTTACGCCGTAATTATCCGCAACTACATGCCGACATGCCGTCTATGCGCTGCGTGGGCTACCGTCAGGCTTGGGATTATCTCGAAGGCGAAACAGATTATGACACCTTTGTCGAAAAAGGCATTGTTGCCACGCGCCAGCTTGCCAAACGCCAGTTGACCTGGTTGCGGAAAATTCCTTTGGCGCACACGTTAGATCCTTACGCAGACAGCGATTATGTTCAGACGGCCTTAGCCTTGGCGCGTCGGCATTTTCAGGAATAATCCATGCTGACCACGCCACCACTTGCGCCTAAGACGTTGGCTGCGCTAAAAGAATTGGGTATTTACACACTGGAAGATTTGCAAAAAATCAGCGCAGTCCGCGCGTTTCTATTGCTGAAAGCATCGGGTTTGACCGTAACCAAAAGCACCTTGTGGCAACTGGATGCGTTGGTTTCAGGTGTGGATGTCGGGCATGTTTCCGAGGAGAGAAAGACGGAGCTAGGCGAAGCATTAAAAAATCATCCGCCTGTTGCCGTTTTCCCTTCGCAAAGCGATATGGAAGCCTTTATGCGGCTGGCGATAGAGCAGGCCAGACAATCGGCGGCATTGGGCGAAGTGCCCGTTGGCGCGGTCATCGTATATCAAAGCGAGGTAATCGCAGCGGCACACAATACCTGCATTGGCGACCACAATGTCAGTCACCACGCCGAAATCAACGCGCTTGCCGCCGCAGGCAAAGCTTTACAAAACTACCGTTTGGAAGATTGCGATGTGTACATCACCCTAGAACCTTGCACCATGTGCGCCTCTGCCTTGATACAGGCACGGGTCGGGCGCGTGATTTATGGTGCGGCCGAACCCAAAACCGGTGCGGCAGGCAGCGTGGTTGATTTGTTTGCCGACAAACGTCTGAACAAGCATACCGCAATTTTGGGCGGCAGATTGGCAGAAGAATGCCAAAGCGTATTGCAGGATTTCTTTGCGGCCAAACGGAAGGCCGTCTGAATTTCAGACGGCCTGTCAGCAAAAATACTTTATTTTAAATTTTCGGATTTCCCATGTCAGTCAATCATTACGAAAACTTCCCAGTCGGCTCCGTTGTGCTGCCACGCCGTTTGCGTAAGCCGGTTCACGCCGTTTACGCTTTTGCGCGGATGGCGGACGATATTGCCGACGAAGGCAATGCCGAAGCAGCCGAACGTCTGCGCCAACTGGACGAACTGAAATCAGAGTTAGACCGCATTGCACAAGGCGGGAAACTGCAAACGGCTTTGATGCAGCGTTTATATAACGAAGCGATTGTGCCGTTTCAATTGCCGTTGCAGCCGTTTTATGATTTGCTGGCGGCGTTCAGTCAGGATGTGGTCAAAACCCGTTATGAAAACTTTGGCGAATTGATTGCCTATTGCCGTTTGTCCGCCAATCCGGTGGGGCGCATTATGCTGCATTTGTACGGGCAAACCGATGAAGTGAGCATGGCACAAAGCGACGGCATTTGCACTGCCTTGCAGCTGATTAATTTCTGGCAGGACGTTGCGGTAGATTGGCAGAAAGGTCGCGTGTACATCCCTCAGGAAGATTTGCAGAAGTTTAAAGTTAGTGAAGAGCAGATTGCGGCCGGCAAAGCCGACTTTGCTTTTCAACGGCTGATGGCGCATGAGTGCCAACGTGCTTTTCAAATGCTGAAGGCCGGCTCGCCGTTGGGCAAAACCCTCAAAGGACGAATCGGTTTTGAGCTGCGCATGATTATTGTCGGCGGCCAGTTGATTTTGCAGAAGCTGGACGGTTGCAAATATGATGTGTTTAACCAGCGGCCGTTGTTGGATAAAAAAGACTGGATGATTATCATCAAGCGGGCTTTGATGAAGAAATAAAAAAAGGCCGTCTGAAATTGATGTTTCAGACGGCCTTGATGTTTTCGATTAGCGGTTTTTCAAACGATTGATGCGGTTGTCCAAAGAAGGATGGGTACTGAACCAAGAGTCTTTGGCATCGCTGGCAATGCCCATTGCCGTCATGGTTTGCGGCAAATCGCTGGGGTTGCCTTTCAAGCGTTGCAGGGCGGCAATCATTTTCGGCGCGCCCACCAGTTTTGCAGCGCCTGCATCGGCGCGGTATTCGCGTTGGCGGCTGAACCACATCACAATAATGCTGGCAAGGAAGCCGAATACAACCTGCAAGACCATGCTGACCATGAAATATGTGCTTTGAGAAGTGCTGCCGTCATTGTTTCGCGCCACCATGCTGGAAATGATACGTGCCAAGAAGACGACAAAAGTATTCACAATACCTTGAATCAGTGTCAGCGTTACCATATCGCCGTTGCCGACGTGTGCCATTTCATGCGCCAAAACAGCTTCGACTTCATCGCGGGTCATGTGGTCGAGCAGGCCGGTGCTGACAGCGACGAGCGAGCTGTTTTTGGTCGCGCCGGTTGCAAAGGCGTTAGGCTCGGGCGAGTTGTAAATGGCGACTTCCGGCGTTTTCAGATTCCATTGGCGGGCTTGCGCTTCAACAGTTGCCAACAGCCAAGCTTCTTCTTCGCTTTGGGGCTGGTCGATGACGACGGCGCCGACCGAATGTTTGGCGATGGTTTTCGACATCAGCAGGGAGACAATCGAGCCGCTGAAGCCGACGACTGCGGAATAAGCCAACAGGCTGCCGACTTGGTCGGTACTGTTGATGCCCAAGATGGCCAAAACAACACGGATGACAACCAAAACGGCGATATTGGTTGCGATAAACAAGAAAATGCGTTTCACCGATTATTCCTTTTTAGTGTGGTTTGTGAGGTGATTTTTATATGGGCGCATTGTCTCAAAAACTCTATAGAGATGAAACAGCATGATAGGCAAAGGTATGCAAATTCAAAGCAATTGAAGCAAAGGCCGTCTGAAAAGGCAGTCTCAACCAGTGAGAATCGCTTTTCAGACGGCCTTTGATAGGTAAAACTATCTGCCGGCTTCTTCCAGCCAGTTGCGCGGTATGAGGAATTGATTGAGGCGTGCTTCGGGCGAACCTTCTTCCGGCGCATATTGATACTCAAAGCGCACCAAAGGCGGCATGGACATCAAAATGCTTTCCGTGCGTCCGCCGCTTTGCAGGCCGAACAGCGTACCTCTGTCCCAAACCAAGTTAAATTCGACATAGCGTCCGCGGCGGTAGAGTTGGAAATCGCGTTCACGTTCCCCATAAGGCGTGTTTTTGCGTTTGGCCACAATCGGCAAATACGCTGTGATATAGCCTTCTCCGACCGCCTTGATAAAATTCAGGCAGGTATCGAAATCCCAGCGGTTTAAATCGTCAAAAAATAGGCCGCCCACGCCGCGTGTTTCGTTACGGTGTTTCAAGTAGAAATATTCGTCACACCATTGCTTGAATTCAGAATAAACCGATTCGCCAAATGGCGCGCATACGTCTCGCGCTACGGTGTGCCAATGCACAATATCTTCTTCAAACGGATAAAACGGCGTCAAATCAAAGCCACCGCCGAACCACCAAACCGGCTCGGCATTTTCAGGATAGGCAATAAAAAAGCGCACGTTCGCATGGCTGGTCGGCACATACGGATTTTTCGGATGAATCACCAGCGATACGCCCATGGCTTCAAACGCTGCGCCCGCCAGTTCAGGACGGTGCGCTGTCGCCGAAGCGGGCATTTTGCTGCCTTTCACATGCGAAAAATTCACGCCCGCCTGCTCGAATACTGCACCGTTTTTCAATACGCGTGTTTCGCCGATGCCCAGTTTCCCCGTCCATGCTTCATGCACAAATTCGGCTTCGCCATCTTCTTGCTCCAAAGCGGCGCAGATTTGGTTTTGCAGGGTTTTAAGGAGATTTAGAACGGATTCTGTGTGCATGATATATCCTTGATGGTGTTTTGTTATGGGCAAATTTTTGCACAGGCCTATCTTGTAACCAAGCTTCATTCATCAGCAATAGATTGAAAGGTATCGATGATGTTGCGATACCTTTCAGACGGCCTTGATTTATTCAGTAAAAAAGGTATGTGCGCCCAAATAGTTTTTGGCATAAAACGGGGTGGAAAGTTTTTCGGTTTTGATGGTTTTGCCGCTGCTGGGGGCGTGGATGAATTCGCCGTTGCCGATGTAGAGGCCGACATGGGAATATTTGTGTGCGCCGCCGGTATTGAAAAAGACCAGATCGCCGGCTTTTAATTTGTCATCGGAAATTTTACGGCTGGCGGCGGCCATATCGCGTGCGGTGCGTGGCAGGTTGACGTTGAGGGCGTTTTTATAGACGAATTGGATCATGCCGCTGCAGTCAAAGCCTGTGGCTGTGGTACTGCCGCCCCATTTGTAGGGCGTGCCGATCAGGCCCATGCTGTGAAGCATTAATTCCTGCGAACCTTGTGTGCGGTCGATATGGGAAATGCGGACAGGTTGGACTTTTCTGGCGGTTGTTTGCGGCTTGTGGGTTTTGTGTTTGCCGGTGGTGCCGCAAGAGGCCAACAATAGGCAGGCGGTACAAACAAATAGGGTTTTGCAGATGAGTCGAGACATGATGAATTCCTCCGGCAGCATGATTTATGATTTCAGACGGCCTCTATAATAATCCTTCTATGGGCAGGATGGACAGGATTTTTGAAGTAACCCGTTTCCAGAATTTGGCTTCTGGTTCTTGTGCGTAAGTTCGTTTTTCACTAGGGTCATACCAGTATAGTTTATTGTAATTGCCAAGCGTTACCTGATAGGCGTAGTTTGGGGTGGTCGTAACGAGGGTGCGCTGCATTTGGCCTGCGATTTCGGGACTTTCGATGACGACACCCATTTCGGTATTGAGCCGTGCGGAACGTGGGTCAAGGTTGAATGAGCCGATGAAAATGCGTTTCTCGTCCACGATGAATGTTTTGGCGTGCAAGCTGGTGGCGGAGCTACCGGTCAAGCCGCGGTCTTTGGTGGTCGGAACAGCATGGTTGGGCTGGAGTTCGTATAGTTTGACTCCGGCTTTGAGCAAAGGCTTGCGGTATTTGACGTAGCCGGAATGGACGGCGGCAACGTCGGTTGCTTGGAGCGAATTGGTCAGGACGGTAACGTCCACGCCGTTGTGTATCAGCTTTTCTATGGCTTTGACACCCGATTTTGTGGGCACAAAATAGGGCGAGACAAGGTAAACGCTTTTTTCGGGTTGCTTGAGGGCGTCTTGCAGGCGTTCGGAAATAGGCGGTTTATGCCGGTCACGGTCTAAGCCTTTGGCCGGATCGTCGCTGATTAAACGTGTGCTGACGCTTTGCCACTCTATAAGGTTGCTCTGCATTTTTTGATAGAGGCTGGAGTGTTCGATGCTTTGGCGATAGCGGATGAGCGTTTGATTTTTATCTTGGTCGGTGTAATTAAGTTCGGCCAGTCCTTTTTGCAGGTTTCCCCGTTTGATGACGCTGGTCGCATTATAGGCGGAATGGCTTGCCCAATAGCGGTCGAAGTCTTGGGAAACTTCGGTTACTACGAGGCCTGTGGCGAGGATATCGAGGTCGGCAAAGATGGTATCGTCGTTAACCTTAAAATATTCGTCGCCGATATTGCGGCCGCCTAAAATGGTGGCACGGTTGTCGGCGGTAAACGATTTATTGTGCATTCGGCGGTTAAGTCGCGGAAAGTCGGCAATATAGCCGAGTGCACGCCATTTTCTGAAAATAAAGGGATTAAACAGACGGACTTCGATATTGGGATGATTGTCGAGTGCCAGCAGGAGATCATCCATGCCGTTGGTGTTGTTGTCGTCCAGAAGCAAACGCACACGGACGCCGCGTTCGGCCGCGCGATGAATCAGGTTGAACAAAAGCTTGCCGGAGATGTCGTTGTGCCAGATATAGTACTGTAAATCAAGGGTATGGTCGGCAGCTTCAATTAAGGCTGCTCGGGCGACAAAGGCTTCATGGGCATCGTTCAGCAGATAGATATGGGAAATATCGGCCTTGGAAGGGGTAGAAGGAATACCTAAGGCGCTATCCAGTCGCGGCGTTGAAGGGATGTCAAGATAACTGCTTTGGATGCGTTCGTCCAGTGATGGCAAAAACGCGGCGCAACCGCCCAATAGCAGGGAATAAAGAAGAGGAAGATGAAATTTCATGGGAAACCGGTACAAACAATCCCTACCTAAATGACATTTAGGCAGGGATTGAATTGAAATTAGGTTGCTTGAATCAGCTTAGAAGGCAACATAATTTGCCGGATTGACCGGTTTGCCGTTTTGACGGATTTCAAAGTGCAACTGGGTGCGGGATGCATCGGTATTACCCATGTGGGCAATGGTCTGGCCGCGTTTCACGGTTTGATTTTCATTAACCAGCAGGCGTTGGTTGTGGCCGTATGCGCTCAAGAATGATGAGTTGTGTTGGATGATGACCAAGTTGCCGTAACCGCGCAAGCCTGAGCCTGCGTAAACGACTTTACCGTCTGCCGCTGCAACGACAGGCTGGCCTTGCGTACCGGCGATATCCACGCCTTTGTTGCTGCCGCCGAAGTTGGCGATAACGTTACCGGTAGTCGGACGCTGCCATGTGATGCCGCTGACGTTGCGGCTGCTGCCGGTAGACACGGTCGGTGTATTGGCAGGTGTGCTTGGGGCAGGAGCGGTGGTTGGGGTTGTCGGAGTAGAAGGTTTGCTTGCAGAAGCTGCCGGTGCAACGTAGCCTTCAGGTTTTACGCGCAGGGTTTGACCTACGCTGATGGTGTTGTCGGCCAAGTTATTCCATGCACGCAGATTGTCTTGGGTAATGTTGTAGCGTTTGGAGATGTTGTAAACGGTATCACCGCGAACGACGGTATGTGTCGCTGCATTGATATCAACAGGCGCATAAGAAGGCGTGTAAGTGCCGGTGCTGCCGCTGTTGTACGTTGGCGCAGGTGTACTTGCCGGCGGAGTGTATGGCGCATCTGCCGCTGGGCTGGTGTTGGTATTGTAAGGCGCGGCACCGTAAGGATTGTCAGCAGTAGAGCTTGTTGTTGAACCACCGCTTTGTGTGCCGACGACTACAGGAGCCGGTTGTTGGCTGGCACAGGCCGCAAGTAATAAAACCAAAGCTGCCGATCCGGCATAAGATACACTTTTTTTCAACATGTTAATGACTTTCGTATTCGGGTAATTGTTCTCGTCGGGGCATATCATAATAAAAATATGCTTGTTTCTCAAGTGTTCGGCTGTTAGGGACTGTTAAGGCGCAGGGATTGCTGACCAAAAGGAAGCGGTTTGCTCCATTTGTCCGTAGGCAGTCAAATCAACTTGAAGGGGGGTAATCGTGATGAAGCCGGCTGCACATTCGCCAAAGTCGGTACCTTCTTCGCTGTCGGAAACATCGCCGACCGGCCCAATCCAATAAATTTGTTCGCCACGTGGATTATACATGGGAACAATGCTTTGTTCATGATGACGACGGCCGAGCCGTGTAATTTTTATGCCTTGGATATCCTCAGGTGCGACGGCAGGGATATTGATGTTCCATAAGATGGGTTCGGAAATAGGGCGTTTGAGAAAGTAGGAAAGCAGCATCCAAGCGGCTTTTTCTGCAGTTTCCCAATAACGGCCGCTTGAATCGGCAAGCGAAAAGGCAATAGCGGGAATACCCATCAGATAAGCTTCCGTTGCGGCGGCAACCGTACCAGAATAAAGCGTATCGTCGCCCATGTTTGCGCCGTTGTTAATGCCAGACAAGACTAAGTCGGGTTTGAAGTCGGCAAGGGCATGTTGGCCGACATGAATGCAGTCGGTGGGGGTGCCATTCACATAGTAAAACCCGTTTTCCGCCTGTTTCAGTTGTAAAGGACGGTCTAAAGTCAGGGAATTGCTGACGCCGCTGCGATCGCGTTCGGGCGCAACCACCCTGACATTGGCAAATTCTGCGCACACTCTTGCCAAAACAGCCAAACCAGGCGCAAGATAACCATCGTCGTTTGAGATTAATATGTTCATGTGACAATATTGTGTCTATCGGTAAGATGGGCGGTATTGTACTGGTTTGCTTGAGCGATTGTCCACGAATCGGCAACGTTTGGGCGGAAAGGATAATAATGAAACATTATGAGTTAGATCCCAAAGCTTTATTGGGCGGCGTGATTGCTTCAGACGGCAATCAGGAGATTGTTCAGCTTTCACTGCAGAAGGATAATGAAATTCCGGCATATGAGGCGGATGCGATTATTTTGCTTTTGGTTTTAAACGGCAAAGCCGAAATCAAAACAGTGGACGAAGTTTTGCAGACCGAAGGCTTGCAAGTTATCCGTCTTGAGCCGATGGAAGCGCACAGCATTCGCGCGTTAGCTGATAACACCAATATTTTGGTTATCAAACAATTAATTCACGAAACAGGTCTCAGCAAACGTTTGAGATTTGGAAGTTGCTGTCTGTAATGGCAATAAAGGCCGTCTGAAAAGTTTCAGACGGCC
>NZ_KV832195.1:0-17062 GCF_001837375.1 Neisseria sp. HMSC066H01 | reverse complement strand
CCGTCTGAAAAGTTTCAGACGGCCTTTTTAAAATCAACTAGATTTATTTCAAACCTTTTTTCACCAAGTCTTCATAACCGCCATGGTTGGTTACGTTGGTGTAGCCGGCTTTTTTCAGCTCAGTCAGCGCAGCTTCTGCTCGGCGGCCACTGCGGCAGTAGAGGTTGACCGGTGCGTTTTTATCCGGGCTGACGGATTTGATGCGGTCAACGATTTGGTCATGCGGAATATTGAGCGCACCTTGCAAATGGCCTTCTTTAAATTCTTCGGCAGAGCGGACATCAATCCAAACGCCTTTTGCTTTTGCAGGTTGTGCCGCACTTTTTTCAACTTTAGGCATAGAGGCTGCGGAAGCGGCCAAAGGAGTGGCCACAGCGGCGGCAAACAGTACGGCGGTCAGCAGTTTCTTCATGGTTCAATCTCCTATTAGACAGAAAACAATATGATAACTTTATCAGTTTAGCATTTCATCAGGCCGTCTGAAAGGGGAGTCAGCTTTCAGACGGCCTGATTTTACACACCGATTAGCGTTGGGTTTCTACTGCTTCCAAAGCGCGCAAAGCATATGTATAAGCGGCACCTGCGTTTAGAGAAATAGCGGTGGCCAATGCGCCGGCGATTTCGCTTTCGGTTGCACCTGCTTTGGCTGCGGCGGCTGCATGCACGCTGATGCAGCTTTCGCAACGTGTAGTAATGGCAACGGCAATAGCGATCAGTTCGCGTGTTTTGGCATCCAGTGCTTCGGCAGCGGCTGCTTGATCCAGTGCGCCGTAGGCTTGCAGCATTTTAGGATGGCTTTTGCCCAATTCGCCGAATGATTTTTTTACCAAGGCTGTGTGTTCAGGCCAATCTTTAAACATGATATTTCCTTTCTTGATGTATTCGGATAAGAATCAAAAAATCCTATCCGTTTGTGTTTGGTGTGTGTATTATTGCAATAATCAGACGAATTAAATCGTCAAAACATCTCATTTATTGGTAAAAAACACTATGGATATTTTAGATAGATTGGTCGAATTGGCGCAGATAAAGGGCAGTGTGGATGTTCAGTGCCTGTTTCAAGGGGAGTGGTATGTGCGGCATGAGCCCAAGCGTGCGCATGGTTTAGTGCATATCGTAACTGCCGGTTCGGGCTATATCCGAATTGATGGGGAGCAAGAGGCCAGGCTGCTGAGTGCGGGGGATATTATTTTCTTCCCCCGCAGCGTTGGGCATACTTTGAGTAGCGACAGTAATTGTGAAAATTTCGGTGTTCGCGTGCTGATGGCTGAGAATGGTGCATTTAAAGTCAAGCAAAGTCATGCTGGTGGGGAGGCGGCTTTGCATCTTTTTTGCGCAAGGTTTGAATATGAAGCGCAGGCGGATATGATGACGGGGTTGCCTGATACCGTTTTATTGAACATCAACCATCCGTCTTTGCAGTATTTGGTGACCTTATTGCAATATGAGAGCAGTCAGGCTTTATCCGGCTCGGTGGCAGTTGTGAATGCATTGGCTTCGGTATTGCTGGTATTTCTGCTTCGTGCCTGTTTGGAGAAAAATGAGGAAGCTCAATTAAGCGGTTTGCTGAATGGTTGGCAGGATAAACGTTTGCGGAATTTGCTTCAGGCAGTTGTCGAAAAGCCGGAAGAAGAATGGAATATTGAGAAAATGACTGCGATGGCCAATTTGTCCCGTGCCCAGTTGATGCGGGTATTCAAGCAGCAGACGGGAACAAGCCCGCATGCCTTTGTTAACAGCATCCGCTTGCAGCAGGGGGCGTTATTGTTGAAACAGACGGCGGATTCGGTTTTATCGGTTGCGCTTTCGGTCGGTTTTCAATCGGAAACGCATTTTGGTAAGGCATTTAAAAAGCAATATGGGATATCGCCGGGGCAATATCGTAAAAATGACCGACCTGATGAAGCGGCGGTGCAGGCGGAAGAAATGTCGATTTACTTTATTTAAACAGATGACAAAAGGCCGTCTGAAAGTGTAAAAGTGAAATCTAGGATTTCCAAAACACTTTTCAGACGGCCTTGATTTTAAAGCATGTCAATCAAACAGGATTAGTCCAGTTTTTTGAAATGGCGGCGGCGTTCCAACTCGCTCAGGTAGCGTTTGCGCAGGCGGATGGATTGTGGCGTGATTTCAACCAGTTCATCATCGTCGATAAACTCAACTGCGCCTTCCAAAGTCAATTTGATAGGCGTGGTCAGGCGGACGGCTTCATCAGTACCGCTGGCACGGATGTTGGTCAGTTTTTTGCCTTTCAGAGGGTTTACCACCAAGTCGTTATCACGGCTGTGGATACCGATAATCATGCCTTCGTAGACTTTATCGTTTGGAGAAACGAACATACGGCCGCGGTCTTCCAAGTTCCACAGGGCGTAAGCAACGGCTTCACCTTGCTCTTGAGAAACCAATACACCATTGTGTCGGCCGGGCATATCAGGTTTAACCGGAGCATAGTCGTCAAAAACGTGGCTCATCAAGCCGGTACCGCGGGTCAAGGTCATAAATTCACCTTGGAAACCGATCAGGCCACGTGCAGGAATATGGTATTCCAAACGTGTACGACCGTTACCGTCGCTTTCCATATTGGTCAATTCGCCACGGCGGCGGCCAAGTTCTTCCATGACCGCACCTTGGTTTTCATCCGGTACGTCCACAGTCAGGTTTTCGTAAGGCTCGCATTTTTGACCGTCAATTTCACGGAATACCACGCGCGGTTTGCCGACCGCCAATTCAAAGCCTTCGCGGCGCATGTTTTCCAACAAAATGGTCAAGTGCAATTCGCCGCGGCCGGAAACGCGGAAGACGTCGGCATCGGCAGTGTCTTCAACACGCAGGGCAACGTTGGTCAGCAATTCTTTTTGCAGGCGGTCGCGGATTTGGCGGGAAGTTACGAATTTGCCTTCAGTGCCGGCCAAAGGAGAAGTGTTGACCATAAAGTCCATGGTCAGTGTCGGCTCGTCCACGCTCAACATCGGCAAGCCTTTGGGATTGTCTTTGTCGGTAATGGTTACGCCGATACCGATGTCTTCGATACCGGAAATAATCACGATGTCGCCGGCTTCAGCTTCTTCCAAAGGTACGCGTTCCAAGCCTTGGAAGCCCAACAGCTGGTTGATGCGGCCTTGGGCGACTTGTTCTTCATGATTCATGACGGCAACGACTTGGCCGGGTTTGATGCGGCCGTTCAGGATGCGGCCGATACCGAGGCGGCCGGTGTAGTTGTCGTAGTCCAGTTGGGAAATTTGCAGTTGCAGCGTTTCGTCCGCGCTGCCGCTTGGTGCAGGCGTGTGTTTTAAGATGGTCTCAAACAGAGGACGCATATCGTTGCTCTCGTCGGTTTCTTCCAATTTGGCAAAACCGGAGAGGCCGGAAGCATAAACGATAGGGAAGTCCAATTGTTCGTCTGTTGCACCTAAGCTGTCGAACAATTCGAATGTTTGGTCGATAACCCAGCTTGGACGGGCAGACGGTTTGTCGATTTTATTGATGACGACGATCGGTTTCAGACCCAAAGCCAAGGCTTTTTTGGTCACGAAACGGGTTTGCGGCATAGGGCCTTCTTGTGCGTCAACCAACAGTACGACACAGTCGACCATGCCCAATACACGTTCCACTTCGCCACCAAAATCGGCGTGTCCCGGGGTATCTACGATGTTGATGTGGTAGCCTTCGTATTCGATGGCGGTATTTTTAGCGAGAATGGTAATGCCGCGTTCTTTTTCAAGATCGTTGCTGTCCATGACGCGTTCTTCGACTTGCTGGTTGGAACGGAATGTACCGGACTGGCGCAGCAATTGGTCAACTAATGTGGTTTTGCCATGGTCGACGTGGGCGATGATGGCAATATTGCGGATTTGTTTCATGATAATTTATAAGGTTTAGCTGGTTGCTTAAAAAAAAGATAACTGGCGATTATAGCACGATTCGCAAGTGATGACGGAATGGGTGATTTAAAAAAATCAGTCAAAAGCAGTTGAGAATAATTCATAATTAAATTTGATTGATTTTGTCGGATTATTTGCTTTTATTTATGGTTAACGAATGTAAATGTTTTTGAATAATGCAATGGATTCTTAATACTAATGTCAAAAAAATATTATTAAAAACAGGGGATTAATTTTTCAGACGGCCTTTTGGGTGGGTTAAATTTTTTGATAATTGTTTGTATTTTAAATAAAAAATTTGTCAAAACCGCTACTTGTGCATACAATTCGCTCATTCCGTAACAACACACGAATCTTCATTTCGTCATCATCAATTTTTAAAAGAAAGAGAAAGAATTATGCAAGGCAACCAAGCAGTTATTGATTACATGAATGAATTGTTGTCCGGTGAGCTGGCTGCTCGCGACCAATACTTTATCCACTCTCGTCTGTACTCTGAATGGGGTTACAACAAACTGTTCGAACGTTTGAACCACGAGATGGAAGAAGAAACTACTCACGCTGAAGATTTCATCCGTCGTATCCTGATGTTGGGCGGTACTCCTAAAATGACTCCTGCTCCAGTAAACGTAGGTACTGACGTTATTTCTTGCCTGAAAGCAGACTTGAACACTGAATACGAAGTACGCGATGCGTTGAAAAAAGGCATCAAACTGTGTGAAGAAGCTCAAGACTACGTTACTCGCGATTTGATGGTTGCTCAACTGAAAGACACTGAAGAAGATCACGCTCACTGGTTGGAACAACAACTGCGTCTGATCGAATTGGTCGGCGAAGGCAACTACTACCAAAGCCAACTGTAATCTAGCGTATAACATACAAGGAGCTGAATATGAGAGGCGATCGCTTAGTTATTCGCGAGCTGAACAAAAACTTAGGCTTGTTGCTGATTACCATCAACCAATACTTCCTGCATGCCCGCATTTTGAAAAACTGGGGCTTTGAAGAATTGGGCGAACACTTCTTCAAACAATCCATCCGCGAAATGAAATCCGCAGACGATTTGATCGAGCGTATTTTGTTCTTGGAAGGCCTGCCTAATCTGCAAGAATTGGGTAAATTGTTAATCGGTGAATCTACCGAAGAAATCATTGCCTGCGACTTGAAAAAAGAGTATGAAAAACATGATGCTCTGGTTGCAGCCATCGCTCTTGCAGAAGAGCAACAAGACTACGTCAGCCGTGATTTGTTGGAAAAACAAAAAGACATCAACGAAGAACACATCGACTGGCTTGAAACTCAGCAGGAATTGATTGGCAAAGTTGGTCTGCCAAACTACCTGCAAACAGCGGCGCAAGAGGACTAAAACACAAACCACTGCCAAATATAGCAGTCCCTGCTCCCATCAACGGCATATCTTTACGGATATGCCGTTTTCTTTTGTGGAAATGCTTAAAGGCCGTCTGAATGTTCAGACGGCCTTGATTTTATATCGCTTTCAAACGGTATAGATAAGTAGTTTCCTTGTTTCTGGCAAACGCCAAAGGATCGGATTCATCTATTGCTTTTTTGTGTTGCGGTTTGGTTTTCAAAATATCAACTACATTGAGTGAGGCCGTCTGAAAGCATTGGTTTAGAAAGTCTTTATCGCGCAAATGCAAGTGTTCTGCTAAGTCGGAAATAATCAACCAGGCTTCGCCGTTTGGATTTAAGTGCTGGTGTACGCCATTGAGGAACGCGGTCAGCATGGCATGATTGGGGTCGTAAAGGGCAGTCTCAATAGCGGAGGTCGGTTTTGCCGGCAGCCAAGGCGGATTGCAGACGATAAGGTCGGCGCAAGTTTCGGGAAATAAATCAATCGATTGGATGCTGACAGCTTTATCCAGGCTTAGACGCTCAAGGTTTGCTGTGGCGCAGGCTATTGCTTTTGGGTTGGTGTCTGTGGCGATGATGTCGGGTATGCCTCGTTTGGCCAAAATTGCGGCAATAACGCCTGAGCCGGTGCCGATGTCAAAGGCCGTCTGAATATTGGGAGCGAGTGGGGCTTGTGTGATTAAATCCAAATACTCGCCGCGCAGTGGAGAGAATACGCCGAAAGGAACATGGATTTTTCCGTCTAGCTGCAGAATGTCTATGCCTTTTTTGTGCCATTCGTGTGCACCGATAAAGCCCAGTAATTGATTCAGCGGCAAAAGAAACGGTTTGTCGTTTGGTGTGTCGTAAACATTGTGCAAGGCGGCGTAGATATCGGGTGCACGCGCATTGTCCAGTTGAAAATTAGGTTGGATTTCGATGGCAAGCATATTGAGCAAACGGCTTTGTTGTGCCTGTTTCATACGGTGGGCATGAAAGGCCGTCTGAATATCGGCAGGTACGCCTTTCTTTTTTTCAGACGGCCTGCGGATACGTTTTTTCATTGCGGCTAAGACTTGCTTGGCATTATGAAAATCGCCAGTCCAAACGGTTGCAGTTTGCGCGTGGGCATTTTTTAAGATTTCTGCTGCACCTGCTTCTTGTATGTAAACCGCCTGCTTAGGCGGCTTTTGTGTGCTTTCATTGCGCCATTCGATGTCGGCGCGGTCGGTTGGGATGATGTGGGGCATAGTGTGTTTCAAATCGGGGAAATAGGGGATTAGTTTACTATATTTAGGATATGTTCGGTTTGAGGGGGGCTTTTAATAGTCTAAATTAGACAAAATGTATAAAAATTTCTTAGGTTTTAAAAATTATACCAATATTTTGATAAAAATAGATTGTCGTTTTGTCTAAAATGAGTATAATGCAAAACCTAAACACAATAATCTTAATCAGATTTGGACAAGGAACATCATGCAATTAGACATTGACCGTTTGGTTGCCTATTTTGGCGGCGTAAACGCGCTGGCCGAAGCCCTGAAACAGCATGACCCGGAAAATGCTGCAACGACGGCGGCTATCTATAAATGGCGTACACGCGGTTCTCTGCCTTTGACTCAGTTACAAAAACTGACCGCTTTGGCGGAAGCGCAAGGCAGACCGCTTGATTTGAATGCTTTTTTACAAAAAAACGAATCTCTGGAGAGAACAGAAATGACACAAACCAACCGCGTTATCATTTTCGATACCACCATGCGCGACGGCGAGCAGTCGCCCGGTGCATCCATGACCAAAGAGGAGAAAATCCGTATTGCCCGCCAGTTGGAAAAGATGGGTGTTGATGTGATTGAAGCAGGTTTTGCCGCAGCCAGTCCGGGCGATTTCGAGTCGGTTAATGCGATTGCCAAAATCATCACCAAATCTACAGTTTGCTCATTAGCTCGTGCCGTTGAAAACGATGTGCGCAAAGCGGGCGAAGCCGTTTCCCCCGCACCGAAAAAACGTATTCACACTTTTATCGCCACCAGCCCCATCCACATGGAGCACAAACTGAAAATGAAGCCGCAGCAGGTCATCGATGCGGCGGTCAAAGCGGTAAAAATCGCCAAAGAATATACTGACGATGTGGAATTTTCCGCCGAAGACGCCGTGCGTTCGGATTTGGACTTCCTCGCCAAA
Source organism: Neisseria sp. HMSC066H01 (assembly GCF_001837375.1). NCBI lineage: Bacteria > Pseudomonadati > Pseudomonadota > Betaproteobacteria > Neisseriales > Neisseriaceae > Neisseria > Neisseria sp. HMSC066H01. Next base: position 9,647 of record NZ_KV832195.1, on the reverse strand, counting down.
ATCTTTACGGCGGTTATCGAAGCGGGCGCGACTACCATCAATATTCCCGATACTGTCGGCTACTCCATCCCTTCCGTATGGTACGAGCGTATCAGTAACATCATCAAAAGCGTGCCCAACGGCGATAAAGTAGTCTGGTCGACCCACTGCCACAATGACTTGGGTATGGCGGTTGCCAACTCGCTGGCAGCCGTTCAGGCAGGCGTGCGCCAGGTGGAATGTACCATCAACGGCTTGGGTGAACGCGCGGGCAATGCCAGCCTTGAAGAAATCGTGATGGCGTTGAAAGTGCGCCACGACCTTTTCGGCTTGGAAACCGGCATCGATACCACGCAAATCGTGCCGGTATCCAAACTGGTGTCCACTATTACCGGTTATCCGATTCAGCCAAATAAAGCGGTAGTCGGCGCAAACGCCTTTGCACATGAATCAGGCATCCACCAAGACGGCGTGTTGAAACACCCTGAAACCTATGAAATCATGACTGCCGAATCAGTCGGCTGGTCAACCAACCGCCTGACTTTGGGTAAACTCTCCGGTCGCAGCGCATTCCGCAGCAAGCTGGCGGATTTGGGCATCGAATTGGAAAGCGAAGAGGCGTTGAATGCGGCATTTGCACGCTTCAAAGAGCTGGCGGATAAGAAACGCGAAATCTTTGATGAAGACCTGCACGCTTTGGTATCTGACGAAATGGGCAATATGAATACCGAAAGCTACAAATTCATTTCCCAAAAAATCAGCACTGAAACCGGCGAAGAGCCGCGCGCCGATATTGTGTTCAGTATTCGCGGCGAAGAAAAACACGCTTCCGCTAGCGGCTCAGGCCCTGTTGATGCCATCTTCAAAGCCATTGAAAGCGTGGCGCAAAGTGGCGCAACCTTGCAGATTTACTCTGTCAATGCGGTAACTCAAGGTACAGAAAGCCAAGGCGAAACTTCTGTCCGCCTGCAACGCGGCGACCGTGTGGTCAACGGTCAAGGTGCAGATACCGACGTATTGGTGGCAACTGCTAAAGCCTACCTCTCCGCCTTGAGCAAACTGGAATTTGGTCAAGCCAAGCCAAAAGCGCAAGGTAGAGGCATGATTTAATGTTTTGAACAAGTAAAGGCCGTCTGAAAACGTTGTAATACGTTTCAGACGGCTTTTTTATTAGTCCGAAGAATCAGCTCGATTATTGAAGTTTCAGCAGCCTATCTTGTTCGACGGACAATACGCCGTTTACCTTTTTGAAATAGGCAATGGCATCTTCAATCTTGGTCTTGGAAGACGGACGAATAGCAATACCGTTCAGGTTTTTGTATTCATAAATCAAACTTGCGCCGGAGGCTTTGACTGCTTTTAGCAATGGCGCAGAACCAGTTTGGGCATCATAGAAGATAATCAGGTTGCCGGTAGTATCTTGGGCTTGTTGCTGAGATGGAATGGCGGTTGATTGAGCAGGAATACTTGGGCTTTGGCAGGCACAAAGCAGGGTGGAGAGTAAGACGAATAGTAGCGTTTTCATGATGTTGATTTAATTTAATCAATAAACCAGGCCGTCTGAAAAGCGTAAAACGAAATCTAAGTTTCCCTTTACAATTTCAGACGGCCTTAGTCCGTTATGCTTCAGGCAATTCCATGGCTAAAACGGTTTGCTCTTGTTTGGCACGGAAAGCTGCCAATTTTTCAGCCAATTCAGGATTTTCGTTGGCCAAAAGTGAAATGGCAAACAGCGCTGCATTGGCCGCGCCTGCTTCGCCAATGGCAAATGTAGCAACTGGAACACCTTTGGGCATTTGCACAATTGAAAGCAGAGAGTCTTCGCCGCGCAGATATTTGCTGGGAACGGGTACGCCCAAGACGGGGACGGTGGTTTTGGCTGCGACCATGCCCGGCAAGTGCGCTGCGCCGCCTGCACCGGCAATAATGGCTTTGATGCCGCGTGCGCGTGCGGTTTCGGCGTATTCAAACATCAAATCAGGCGTACGGTGTGCCGAGACGACACGCGCTTCGTATTCAACGCCGAATTCTTTGAGAAATTGTGCTGCCTGCTGCATCACCGGCCAATCGCTGTTGCTGCCCATAATAATGCCGACTTGGATCATGAGGAGTTCCTTTTGCTTGAATGGATTAAGGGTAAAAATATTCAGACGGCCTTAAGGATGACAAGGCCGTCTGAACGTTTATCTTTGTTTCAGGCTGATTGCAGCACGTTTTGCCGCTTCGCTGTTAGGGAAGCTTTGCATCAGTTTGCGCCATGTGCTGCGGGCAATGTCTTTTTGTTGCAGTTTGTATTGGCACTGGCCGATGCTGTACATGGCGTCAGGGGCTTGCGGGCTGTTGCGGAATCGATTCGCATAGCGGTTGCCGATTTCGATAACGGATTCGCAGTTGCCCAGACGCTGTTGGCTTTGCAGAAGCAAATACATATTGCGGCGGGCAATTTCGCTGCCGTTGCCGCCGTCGGCTTCTTTCAAAATGGCTACTGCGGCGGAGAAGTTGTTGCGCTGATAGTATTTTTGCGCCTGGTTATAAAGGCGCAGCTCGTTTTGTGCGGCTGAATCTGTTTCAGACGGCACGCCGCCGCCATTGGCCAAATAGTTCATTTTCAGCTTGCGGTCGTCCAAACGCTGGGCTTTGGGTTTGGGAGCCAAAGGGGTTGGACGTTTGATGGTTCGCTGTTGTTCCAATGTGAGCAGGCGTTGATTTAATTCTTCAACGGTGCGTTCCAGTCGGGCGATTTGTATGCCCAAGTGGTCAATCTGGGTTTGTTCGTCCAAGCGCGGATAGGGAATATTTTTTTCAGGCAAAGGCTCGCGCGGAATATCCGGCAGGACAAAGTTGGCATTGTCGGCAGGTTGATGGGGATGGGAAACGGCGCATGATGCGGCCAATAGAGTAAGCGGTAAAAGAAACAGGGAACGTGATAATGTTTTCATCAGATTGTGTCGTTTTATTTTTTTAGCAGCAGTGTCAAACCGTCGCCGATAGGCAGGGTAATGGGAACAATGCGTGTATCGTGCGGAAGGTTTTGGTTGAAATGGCGCAGGATATCCAAGCTGGGCGGATCGTTTTCGGCAGCTTCATTCATGACGCGTCCACCCAACAAGATATTGTCGATGGCAATCACGCCGCCACTCCGTACCAGTTGCAAACAGCGTTCAAAATATTTCGGCGTAGGCGGTTTGTCGGCATCGATAAGCGCCAAGTCGTAGCTTTCCGATTCGCCTTGCGCAATCAAATCGTCCAAAGTCAGCAAAGCCGGCTGCAGATGAAGCGAGATTTTATGCGCTACGCCTGCTGCCTGCCATGTTTCGCGGGCAATATCGGTAAAGGTTACATTGATGTCGCAAGCCGTGATTTTGCCGTCTTCGGGTAGGGCGAGCGCCATGGCGGTGCTGCTATAACCGGTAAAGACGCCAACTTCCAAATATTTTTTGGCATTCAATAACTTGGCCAACCACACCAACATGGCTGCCTGCTCTTGGGCGATGGCCATCTTTCCCAGACGATGTGATTGGGTACGCTCACGCAATGCGGTCAAAACGGGATGTTCGTGCTGACCGATGCTGTTGAGGTATTGCTGTAACGCCGGATCGGTATTGTGGGTGTTGGTCGTCATGCCGATGCGGGTTAGTCTTGATAGTAGGTGTAAGGTTTTTTGTTGACTTTGGCCGCTTCAAATTCAGCCTGTTCGGCCGGATTAAGGGTTACATCCCACAGTAAATGGCGGTTTTCGAGGCGTTGCGCTTCTAATTCGGGATGGTCGGCCATGAGTTTGTCGAGGAATTGGGTAGCTTCGGATTTGTAGTGGTACATGATGTTTTGCCTGAATCGTTGTCAGACCGTCATTATAGCCGATATTTTTTGTCAATACGCTAATTAATCGAACTTCCATAAGGTATAATGGCACGTCTTTTTTAGGCCGTCTGAAGCCTTTGCTCAATGTTTTGTCTTTATCTACGGCAGGATATTGTGCAAAGGCTTAAGCCGGACAAGTTTCAGACGGCCTTTTTTATTGTGAAAAGAGCTGCTTATGTTAAAAAAATGGCTGCATAAAGTGTTGCCTAAAAAACACGTCAAGTCGTTGCCCGAAAAGGAGATTATTCCGCTTGAGCAACATGGTATCCATGCGGATATGTTGAGCTTTGCCGCTGAGAAAATTGCCAAACGCCTGCATGAAGCCGGTTTTCAGGCTTATGTTGTAGGGGGAGCCGTTCGGGATTTGTTGCTCGGGGTTGAGCCCAAAGATTTTGATATTGCAACTGATGCAACGCCGGAGCAAATCCGTAAAATATTCCGCCGCAGCCGCATTATCGGCCGTCGCTTTCAAATCGTTCATGTGATGATTGGCCCCGAAACCATCGAAGTGACGACGTTCCGTGGTGGTGATAAGGTTCAGCAGAATGCGCAAGGCCGCATTATGAAGGACAATACTTATGGCAGCATTGAAGAAGATGCCATGCGCCGCGACTTTACTTGCAATGCGCTGTATTACGACCCGATTAAAGAGGAAATTTGGGATTTCCATCAAGGCGTGGCTGATGTTGCCGATAAGAAATTGGTGATGATAGGTAATCCTGCTGAACGTTATCAGGAAGATCCCGTCCGTATTCTTCGCGCCGTCCGTTTGTCGGGTAAGTTGGGCTTTGAAGTGGAAGAGCAAACTGCTTTGCCGATTGCCGAATACGCAGGCCGTCTGAAAAATGAGCCGGTGGCCCGTCTTTTTGACGAAATCATGAAAATCCTGTTTTCCGGCCATTCCCGTGCCTGTTTGAAACGGTTGAACGAGTTGGGTATTCCCGAAGGCATCCATCCGCTTTTAGATGCCTTGAAAACTGCCGAAGCAGCCGACAAACGTATGATTATGTTGGCTTTGAAAAATACCGATGAGCGTCTTCGTGCGGATAAGTCCGTTTCCATCGGTTTTGTATTGGCGGCGGTATTATGGCCGACACTAAACGCCATTTGGCAACGCAATCAAAGCCATGGTCAAAAACCTGTCCCTGCGTTGATGGATGCGATGAACACCATGCGTGATACGGTGGAGAAAGGTTGGGGCGTTCCGCAACGATTCTCTGCAACCATGCGTGAAATCTGGCAATTTCAGCCGCAATTTGACAATATGCGCGGCGCGCGCCCGTATCGTCTGTTGGCGCAAGCCCGTTTCCGTGCCGCTTATGACTTCCTGATTTTGCGTAGCGAAGTTGGCGAGGTTGATAAAGAGATGGCTTCTTGGTGGACAACTTTCCAACATGCCGATGAAGAAACCCGTCAGCAAATGACTGCAGCCAATGATCACAAACGTCAGAAACAAAGTGGCTCAACCGATGGCAAACCTAAACGCCGCCGACGCCGTCCGAAAAAGAAAACCACTGAAGCCGAATAAAATTTAAGGCCGTCTGAAACGATTAAATCTTTTGAGATTTGGTTTTCAGACGGCCTTTTTACATTCCAATAAAAACCGCAGGTCTTTCAACCTGCGGTTTGCTTTTATGATTTGTTTTCTTCGCTGTCGAGGAAGCTGCGGAGGCGGTCGCTGCGGGTCGGATGACGCAGCTTGCGCAGGGCTTTGGCTTCGATTTGACGGATACGTTCGCGGGTTACGTCAAATTGTTTGCCGACTTCTTCGAGCGTGTGGTCGGTATTCATATCGATACCGAAACGCATACGCAACACTTTGGCTTCGCGCGGTGTCAGGCTTTCGAGGATTTCTTTGGTTACTTCGTGCAGGCTGGTGTACATCGCAGCTTCTGCCGGCGCAACGTTGTTGGCATCCTCGATGAAATCGCCCAAGTGAGAATCGTCGTCGTCGCCAATCGGTGTTTCCATAGAAATCGGCTCTTTGGCGATTTTCATGATTTTGCGGATTTTGTCCTCCGGCATTTCCATCAGCTCGGCCAGTTTGGCGGAATCAGGTTCCTCACCGGTTTCTTGCAGGTATTGGCGCGAGATACGGTTCATTTTGTTGATGGTTTCAATCATGTGAACCGGAATGCGGATGGTACGCGCTTGGTCGGCGATGGAACGGGTAATCGCTTGACGGATCCACCATGTGGCGTAAGTCGAGAACTTATAGCCGCGGCGGTATTCGAATTTATCCACCGCTTTCATCAGGCCGATATTGCCTTCTTGAATCAAATCAAGGAACTGCAAGCCGCGGTTGGTGTATTTTTTGGCAATGGAAATAACCAAACGCAAGTTGGCCTGAATCATTTCCTGTTTGGCGGCTGAGGTTTCTTTTTCGCTCAATACCATGTTTTTGTTGATTTCTTTCAACTCTTCAATAGAAATGCGGGTTTCGGTTTCCATATTGGCCAGCTCGGCTTGTTTTTCGAGGATGGCGTGGCGGAAACGATCTAAAGCATTGGCCCATACTCGGCCTTTGGCTACTTCTTTTTCAACCCATTCCAAATCGGTAATGGCAGGCAGGAAGTTTTCGATGAAGTAGTCGCGTTCCATACGTACGCGGTCGATGCAGATATCGCGGATTTCGCGTTCGAGTTTGCGGATATTTTCAACGCGACTGCGCAGGTTGCTGCTCAAATTTTCAATTTGGCGTGTGGCAAAACGGACTTCCTGCAGTTTGTTCGCAATGGCATCGCGGTGTTTCAGGTAGTTGGCATGTTGGCTGCCGTGTTTTTCCAGCTGCTTGATCATTTTGCCGTATTCGCTCTCGATAAAGGCGAAATGTTCCAACACTTTTTGTTTCAGTTCGGCCAAATGGGCGGCGGACATGGCTTCGGAATCACTGCCGGAGTCATCTTCATCATCTTCGTTGTCATCTTCGACTTCGCTGTCGGTCTCGCCTTCTTCATCGTCAGGTTTGGCATTTTCCAAATGACCCAGACCCAATTCGTTTAACAAAACTTCATTAGGGTCGATGATGGCTTCAACCACTTCATCTACGCGAATTTCGTCGTTGCGGACTTGTTCGATCAAAGCCAAAATCTCGGCAATCGAACCCGGGCAGGCGGAAATGGCCTGCACCATGTTTTTCAGTGCATTTTCGATTTTTTTGGCAATGATGATTTCGTCTTCGCGTGTCAACAAATCGACTTGGCCCATTTCACGCATATACATGCGCACAGGATCGGTTGTACGGCCGAATTCGGAATCTGCGCTGGAAAGTGCTGCTTCGGCTTCTTCAACGGCATCGTCGTCGGTCAGGGCGGCGGCATTGTCGCTCAAGAGGATGTCTTCAGCATCGGGAGCCTGCTCGGTTACCTGGATACCCAAACCGGAAATCATGCTGACGATGTTGTCGATTTGCTCGGCGTCGGACATATCGTCGGGCAGCGCGTCGTTAATTTCGGAATAAGTGATGTAGCCGCGTTCCTTACCCATAATAATGAGTTGACGCAGACGGGCGCGCTGCTCTTCGATACTCAAGGGACGGTTGTCATCTTGGTCTTGGTATTCTTCGTAGTTTTGGTTTTTAGACATGGATTGCTCTCTAGGTTGATAGGATGCCGACGGTTTACGGTGATGTGGCCGTACCTGAAGGCGGAGCAGAGCTTTTTGTTGTGAAATCAGATTTCACTTTAATACTCTGAGGCCGTCTGAAAATATTACGGATGGAGTGTTCTGCATGTCATGCTTCGCAGCGTGTGTTTAGATTGTTCAGACGGCCTGAGGGGTTAGTTTTGCTTTGCCGTCAAAAGCGACAGCAATAGTCTTTTTTCATTTTCGGTCAAACCAGTTTGAATACTTTTTTGCTTTAAAGTTTCGATTTGACTGTATTTTAATTCATTTAACAACTTTTTCATGCCGATTTGGAAACTTTCGCAATCTTCTTCGTCATCCCCTTCCATTTCTTCAGAGTGAAGGGTTGATAAAAAGATTTGATTGACGGTTTCCTCATAAGGCGAACCGCGCATATATTCAAGCACTTGTGCCGTTGCCGGAATCGTGGCGTGATTCTTGATGGTTTCGGCCAGATTGGCAAGGCAGGCAAAGTCGCCGCTTAAAGCCAGATAATCGGGCAGGTCTATATATGAAGCCCAAGCCGGATTTATCAAGAGGCTGCGTATCTGTCTTTGCACCAGTGTCAGCATGGTTGGCTGTTTGACAGAAATGGGCGGCAGTTTGTAACTTTTTTGTTTGATGTGCCGCTTGGGCGCTTCTTGTCCGAGTAACTGGGCGAGGTTGTCAGGATCAATGCCTACCAGCTCGCTAAGTTTTTGTTTCAGAAGGTAGCCCAATGCCGGCGCGCTAATCTGAGCCAAAAGCGGAGAACTGGTTTTGACCAATTCTGCTTTACCTTCTTGCGTATTGAGGTTGAGGCCGTCTGAAAGATGTTCCCAAAAATATTCGGAAAGGGGCTTGCTTTGGTTTAACAAGGCATCTTCAAATTGCGTCTTGCCGTAGGCGCGGATGTAGCTGTCGGGGTCGTGTTCTTCGGGCAGGAAGAGAAAATGCAGCGATTTATCGTCTTTTAATTGCGGCAACGCATTTTCCAGCGCGCGCCAAGCCGCTTTACGTCCTGCACTGTCGCCGTCAAAACAAAAATAAATACTGTCGGCCTGACGCATCAGGATTTTGACATGTTCCGCCGTGGTTGCCGTACCTAGAGCCGCTACGCCGTAGCCGATGCCGAACTGCGCCAAGGCGACGACGTCCATGTAGCCTTCGACCACCAAAATCCGTCCGGCCTCTTTAACTGCAGCACGCCCTTCATATAGCCCGTAAAGGTTTTTTCCTTTATCGAACAAAGGCGTATCCGGTGAGTTGAGGTATTTGGGTTTGGAGTCGTCCAATACACGGCCGCCAAAGCCGATGACCTGCCCACGCGGATTACGGATAGGGAACATAATCCGATGGCGAAAGCGGTCATAATGTTTACCTTCGTTATCAATGACCATGCCCGTATCCACCAACGCAGTATTTGGATAGGGTTGGAACACTTGTGCCAAAGGTTGCCAACCGTCGGGCGCATAGCCCAAACCGTAATGCGCGATGACTTCCGCACTCAAGCCGCGTTTGTCTAAATAAGCCTTCGCTGCCGGATTGAATTTCAACTGTTGCGCGTAAAAATCCGCTGCCGCTGCCGTTGTTTCTTCCAAAGTCTGCTGTTTTTTCTTACGTTCGGCACGGATTTCGGGGTTGTCTTCCTGCCCGCGAACTTTAGGCACCGTCATACCGACACGATCAGCCAAAAACTGCACCGCCTCCGGAAACGACAGCCCTTGATGCTCCATCACAAAACCAATCGCCGAACCATGCGCCCCGCAACTGAAACAATGGTAAAACTGCTTGGTCGGGCTGACCGAAAACGACGGCGTCTTTTCCTTGTGGAATGGACAACAAGCCATATAGTTCGCCCCGCCTTTCTTCAGCGGAACCTGCTCGTCGATAATATCGACAATATCGACTTTGGACAAAAGCTCGTCAATGAAATCAGATGGAATCATGGTTCGGCAGAAGAGGATGGACGGAAAACATTTCAGACGGCCTTATAAACAGACAAAGGCCGCCTGAAAATGGAATTTCGAATGAGGGTTGAAATGAGTTTTGTATTATAGCAAATTGTTGTCATACATGTGTCCTATCCTTTTGAGGTAGAGTATTAATCATCGTATTTCATTCGTAATTAAGATGGATATGATATAGCTAAAGCAAAGGCCGTCTGTAAGATATTCAGACGGCCTTATATATTGCGTTCCGTC
>NZ_KV832194.1:494948-582382 GCF_001837375.1 Neisseria sp. HMSC066H01 | reverse complement strand
AAGTTATTTGACTATTCAATACACTATCTTTGCTGTTGTCTTATTTTGCGATTCAGTTGCGCTTTCATGGTATGAATATGATAATGAACGTATATCCTCGGTTTTAGAAAGGTCGTTTCTCATGAAAAATTTTGCCCGTTTACTTAATCATCCTGATATTACCTTTTCTCCGATTCTAGATGCTATTAAAGTTGATAACCCTGCAACAGGTGAGGCTTTGGCGTTTGTCCGTAAGACTGATTCAGACGGCCTGAAGCTTTTGATTCAAAAGGCGGAGGTGGCACAAAAATTGTGGGCGGCAAAAACTGCATTGGAGCGGGCCGATGTGTTGTGGCGTTGGTATTTTCTGATTAAAGAAAACAAAGAAGAACTGGCGCGCATCATGACGATGGAGCAGGGCAAAAGCTTGACCGAGGCGCGCGGCGAAATCGATTATGCGGCTTCGTTTGTGCGCTGGTTTGCCGAAGAGGCGCGGCGGATTGACGGCGATGTGTTGACGAGTGTGAAAGCGTCGCAAAAACTGGTTGTATTGAAACAGCCCGTCGGCGTTACTGCTGCGATTACGCCGTGGAATTTCCCGTCCGCGATGATTGCGCGTAAGGCTGCGCCTGCTTTGGCGGTGGGCTGTGCGATGATCGTCAAACCTGCATCGCTCACGCCTTTGAGTGCGTATGCGTTGGCTGTCTTGGCTTATGAAGCGGGCGTACCGCAGGATTTGTTGCCTGTTGTCAGCGGTAGTGCTTCGGAAATCAGCCATGAATTTGCCACGAACCCGACCGTGCGCAAAATCAGCTTCACCGGCTCAACCGAAGTTGGCGCGAAAATTTTTGCCGACAGTGCGGCAGATATTAAAAAACTCAGCTTGGAGCTGGGTGGCAATGCGCCGTTTATCGTGTTTGACGATGCCGATTTGGACAAAGCCGTCGAAGGCGCGCTGGCGAGCAAGTTCCGCAACAGCGGCCAGACCTGCATCTGCACCAACCGTGTTTACGCTCAATCCGGCATTTACGACGAATTTTGCCGCAAATTAAGTGAAAAAGTGGCGACGCTCAAATTGGGCAACGGCTTAGACGAAGGCGTCAACCAAGGGCCGCTGATTGAGGAAAAAGCGGTGGAAAAAGTTGAGCAGCACATCGCCGACGCGCTCGCTAAAGGCGCAAGTTGTCTGACCGGCGGCAAACGCAGCGCGTTGGGCGGAACGTTTTTCGAGCCGACCGTCTTAAGCGGCGTTACGGCGCAAATGGCAGTGGCGCGCGAAGAAACCTTCGGGCCGTTGTGTCCAGTGTTCCGCTTTGAAACCGAAGCCGAAGTCATCGCGGCCGCCAACAATACGGAATACGGTTTGGCAGCTTACCTTTTCACCTCCGACACCGCCCGCCAGTGGCGCGTCGGCGAAGCCTTGGAATACGGCATGGTCGGCATCAATACGGGCTTAATCAGTAATGAGGTAGCACCGTTTGGCGGCGTGAAACGCAGCGGTTTGGGACGTGAAGGCAGTAAATACGGTGCGGACGAATATTTGGAATTGAAATATTTATGTATTGATGTAGCGGAATAAGGTTGCACAGTAAAGGCCGTCTGAAATTCGGTTTTCAGACGGCCTTTTTTAAACGCAGAAAAGGTATTGGATAATTTTCATATTGTGAGAACGATCTTTATGAAAAAGCAAAACCATAAGAAACAAAGTTGCAAAAATTTTGTCACATGTTTATAAAATTAGTTTGATAACTATTTTGATATTTTTAATCCTGTTGGGTGTGTATTTCAAGTTTCTAGCTGTAGTTTTTTTGAGTAATGGCAGCGGAAATTTTGGATAATACAACCGTGAGCAAGGAAGGATTGTTTTTTTGCTCATATAGTGTGGCTCATATCGATAGTGTGGGAACTTTATCTAGGCTGCAATTTTGTGGTGTGACTTTTATAAAAAAGGTGATGTGAATGTTGAAGAAATTTTTAATCCTGTTTTGCGTAGCTTTTATCGGCGCATGCAGTTCCTTTAATGGGGACGGTTTGTCAAATGGCTCATATTCTCAAGGGAAACGGCTTGACCCGAATTGTGATCATTATGCTGTCGGCGGTAGTGGTGGCGGTTGTACACCGTCAGGTCAATGGCATCTTAAAGATAAACAAGGACAAAGAGTGCCATTCTAGCTTTTAAAAATGATTGTAGAATGGGCATTTAATTATTTAGGCCGTCTGAAATTTGGTTTTCAGACGGCCTTTGTTTTAGAGTAGATCCTGGATGGCTGAACGCTCTTCTTCCAATTCGGCCAGCGTGGCGGCAATACGGTTTTGGCTGAATTCGTCCGACAAGTCCAAGCCTTGGACGATGCGGTAGCTGCCTGCGTCGCAAATGACGGGGAAGCCGAAAACCAAACCTTCGGGAATGCCGTAAGAGCCATCTGACGGAACGCCCATGGTTACCCATTTGCCGCTGCTGCCGAGCAACCAGTCGCGCAGGTGGTAGATGGCGGCACCGCGTCCGGCGATTTTCGGCATGAAGACTTCGGTGTTCCAGTCGGGTTCGGTAATCATGTCTTGGACGGACTCACCGTTGCTGGTGGCGTAGCGGTAGTCGGCGTACATGGTCGGGCTGTGGTTGCCCCAGACGCACATTTGCTCGATGGAAGTAATCGGGCGGTTGATTTTTTCGGCAATTTGACTGACGGCACGGTGGTGGTCGAGGCGCATCAGGGCGGTGAAATTTTCCGGCGGGATGTCGGGTGCAGACTTCATGGCGATGTAGGCGTTGGTGTTGGCCGGGTTGCCGACGACGAGGACTTTGACGTTGCGATGGGCAACTTTGTTCAACGCCGCGCCTTGTACTTTGAAAATTTCGGCGTTGGCGTGCAGTAAGTCGGCGCGTTCCATACCTTGCGTACGCGGCCGTGCACCAATCAAGAGGGCGATGTCGGCATCTTTGAAGGCGACTTCGGGATCGTCTGTGGCGAAGATGTCGGCTAGGAGGGGGAAGGCGCAATCCTGCATTTCCATAATCACGCCGCGCAATGCTTGTTGCGCCTGCGGCAGGTCGAGCAGTTGCAGGATAACGGGTTGGTCGCGTCCGAGCATGATGCCGCCGGCGATACGGAAGAGGGTGGCGTAGGCGATTTGGCCTGCCGCGCCGGTTACGGCGATTCGGACGGGTGGCTTGAGGGTCATATTTTTCCTTTTGAAGTCGTTGTTTTACTTGGTTTTCGGATTATAGCAGTATTATGGGGAGAATGATGTAGTAAGGCCGTCTGAAATTTGATTTTCAGACGGCCTTCAGTGTTTAAAAAGATTATTCGCCGTTTTTCTTTTCAGCTTGTTCTTCGGCAGCTTCATAGGCTTCGACGATTTTCTGTACCAATGGATGGCGGACAACGTCTTCGCTGGTGAAGGTGTGGAAATACAGGCCTTCTACGTCGCGCAGTTTTTCGCGTGCATCTTTCAAGCCGGATTTGATGTTGCGCGGCAGGTCGATTTGGCTGATGTCGCCGGTAATGACTGCTTTGGCACCAAAGCCGATACGGGTCAGGAACATTTTCATTTGTTCGGGCGTGGTGTTTTGCGCTTCATCCAGAATGACATACGCGCCATTTAAGGTGCGGCCGCGCATATAGGCCAGCGGCGCAATTTCAATCAAACCTTTTTCCATTAATTTGGTCACGCGGTCGAAGCCCATCAAATCATAAAGCGCATCGTAAAGCGGTCGCAGGTAGGGGTCGACTTTTTGTGCCAAATCGCCCGGCAGGAAGCCTAATTTTTCGCCTGCTTCGACTGCAGGGCGCACCAAAACAATGCGTTCGATTTGGTGTTTTTCCATGGCATCGACGGCGGCGGCAACGGCAAGATAGGTTTTGCCCGTACCGGCAGGGCCTAAGCCGAACACGACATCGTGGTTGAGTAAGGCGCGGATATAGCCGTTTTGGCGCGGAGTACGGCCGCCGATACTGCCGCGTTTGGTGCGGAAATAGTATTGTTGGTCGTGGTGTTTTTCTTCATGTTTTTCATCTGCAGTTTTGGCTTCAACGGCCGCGAGGCTGATGGCGTTGTCGTCCAAGTCGCCTTTTTCTGCGGCTTCGGCAAGCGACAGTAAGGCACGGCGGCCGGCGTGTGCCAGTTCACCCATGAAGGTGAAATGTTCGAAGCGGCGGCTGATTTGGATATCAAGGGCTTTGCCTAAGGCTTCGAGATTGCTGTCGAGCGCGCCGCACAGGCGTTGCAACACGGTATTGTCAATTTCTTCAAACTGCAGATGGACGGTGTGGGTCATATCGGTTTCCGTGATAAATCTATTTTTCCGTATTATACCCTTGTTCAGACGGCATGCTTTATAATACGTCGCTTCTTTTTGATAAACCGTTTCAATTAAAATGAATCACACTGCTTCTCCCCAATCTGAATTTCTGCGTGGTATCAAAGAAACCTCGCCCATGTTGATCGGTCTGTTGCCGTGGGCGCTGATTTTGGGTATGCAGGGCGGGCAGAAGGGCATGAGTTGGCTGGAAATGCTGCTGATGACGGGCATGAACTTTGCCGGAGGCTCGGAATTTGCCGCAGTCAATTTGTGGGCAAATCCTTTGCCGATTCTGCTGATTGCAACGGTAACGTTTATGATCAATTCGCGCCATATTCTGATGGGGGCGGCGATTGCGCCGTATATGAGGGATATGCCGTTGAAAAAGGCGATGCCTGCGCTGTTTGTGATGTGTGATGAAAGCTGGGCAATGGCGTTTGCTGAAATTCAAAAGCGTAAGGCGGCAGGCTTGCCTGCGTTCAATATGCCGTTTTATGCCGGTGTGTGTTTTATTTTGTATGTAACGTGGATTGGTTTTGCGGCGTTTGGCGCGGCAGTCGGTCCGATGTTCGGCGATGTAGCGGCATGGGGCTTCGGCATGGCGTTTCCTGCGGTGTTTTTGGTGTTGCTGCGTGGTATGTGGAAGAGCTTTGCGGCTTCACGCCCTTGGTTTGTCAGCCTGATTATGGCGTGCGCAACTTATTTGACCGTGGATGGCGCATGGTATGTTCCGGCCGGAGCGTTATCGGGTTTGTTGGCGGCATATTTTTGGGGAGAGCAAAAATGAAGGATTTGTTGTCGCTGCAATCGTTTTTGCTGTTTTTGAGTATGTTGGCCGTTACCTATTCGACCCGATTAATCGGCTTTTTTGCATTGCGCAACCGTACGTTAAGCCGTCGTGCGCAAGTGGTGATGGAGGCCGCACCGGGCTGCGTGTTGATTTCCGTGATTGCGCCTTATTTTGTATCGGACAAACCGCATGAGCTGATTGCCATTGCTTTGACGGTATTGGCCGCCAGCCGGTTTTCGATGTTGGTGACGGTATTAATCGGCGTTGGTACTTCGGGCATACTCGGTTATTTGATGAAATAAAAAATTTTCAGACGGCCTTACTTGTTATAATGGCCGTCTGAATTTTTTGATAAAGCAAAAACATGGCAAACCAACGACTCATCTATGGCTTTCACGCCGTCAATGCCCGTTTGTGGCAAAACCCGAAATCGATTACCGAACTCTATATCCAAGAGGGCAAATCCGATGCGCGCACCCGCGATGTATTGGATAAAGCGGCCTCTGAAAATGTACGCGTGCATTTTGCTGATGCCGACCGCCTGAATGCCATCAGCAAAGGGGCGCGTCATCAGGGCGTGGTCGGGTTTATCGATGCTTCCAAAAACCATGTTCACTTGGAAGATGTGTTGGAAAACCTGAGCGAACCGCCGTTTTTGCTGGTATTGGACGGCATTACCGATCCGCACAACCTCGGCGCGTGTCTGCGTACTGCCGATGCGATGGGCGTGCATGCCGTGATTGCGCCCAAAGACAAAAGTGCCGGCCTGAATGCGACCGTCAGCAAAGTTGCCTGTGGTGCGGCGGAAACCGTGCCGTATATTACCGTAACCAATCTTGCCCGTACTTTGCGTGAATTGAAAGAATACGGCATTTGGATTGTCGGTACGGACATGGGCGGCGACTCCGACCTTTACCACTGCGACCTGCCCGACAGTGTGGCTTGGGTGATGGGCAACGAAGGCGAGGGCATGCGCCGCCTGACGCGCGAACATTGTGATATGCTGGTATCGATTCCGATGTTTGGCACAGTCGAAAGCATGAATGTTTCCGTCAGCGCTGGCATGGTATTGAGCGAAACACGCCGTCAACGCGTGTTGAAATCGGAAAAATAAAAAGTGTAATTAAAAGGCCGTCTGAATGTTTTTCAGACGGCCTTTTTCAGGTTTATTCTTTAACCAAAGGACCTGATTGCTTTTCATTACCGGCGGCAATGCGAACCAATTGGAGAAATTCCGATTTCAGTTCAAACGGATCGTCGCCTTGGACTTTCTGTACCATTTTTTCAATGTCGCTCCAGCCAAGTTTGCCGTTGTATTCGCCGCCGCGCAGGGCTTGGGCATAGGAAGCCGCAGCAAGGGCGAGCAGGGTGTCTTTATCGGCTTGCTCCAGCGGTTTGCTACCAACGGGAATTGCGTGTTCCATCAGCTTGCTGTCTTTTTCCCCAGGCAGTTTGTAGCGTACTTTGACAAAGGCGTATTCGTTTTTACTGCCTTTGGCGGCAGGGGCTTTTTGATAGCGTGATTCGTTCAGCCAGCCGTTTTTGCCTGCCGGAATGATTTCATAAATAGCGGTCACGCTGTGGCCTGAGCCGATATCGCCCGCATCTACTTTGTCATTATTGAAGTCTTCATTGCGCAGGGTGCGGTTGGTGTAGCCGACCAAGCGGTATTCTTTGACGGTGGCAGGATTGAATTCGACTTGGATTTTGACATCCTGCGCAACGGTGGCCAGCGTGGAAGTCAGTTGTTGCTGCAAAACTTTTTTCGCTTCTTTTTCGTTGTCGATGTAGCTGTAATTGCCGTCGCCTGCATCGGCAATTTGTTCCATCATGTCTTCGTTGTAATTGTCCGTACCAAAGCCTAGCGTGCTGAGTGAAATACCGGTTTTTCGTTTTTCGGCAACCATGGATTTGAGCGTTTCGGTATCAGATACGCCAACGTTAAAGTCGCCATCGGTCGCCAGTAGGATACGGTTGATGCCGTTGGGTACAAAGGCTTTTTGCGCTTCTTCGTAGGCCATGCGTAAAGCGGATTCGCCCGAAGTCGAGCCTTCGGCTTTCAGTTTGTCGATGGCTTTCAGGATGGTTTCTTTATCTGAACCTGATGTGGGCGGAAGCACCAGCTCTTCGCCTGATGAATAGGTAATCAGAGTAACTTTGTCCTGCGGGCGTAATTGTTGGGTCAAGATACGCAGTGTTTTTTGAACCAATGGAAGTTTATTTTCTTCATCCATACTGCCGGATACGTCGACGAGAAATACAAGATTGGCGGGCGGCAGGTCTTTCTTTGCCGTGTCTTGTGCTTGAATGCCGATTTTGATCAGTTTGGCTTCCGGTTGCCATGGAGAATCAATGGTTTCAGTGTGAACGGCAAATGGGCGGCCGTCAGTAGGTAGTGGGTAGTTGTAAGGGAAATAATTGATGATTTCCTCAATGCGCACGGCATCTTTGGGCGGCTGTTTGCCGCTGTTCAGAAATCGGCGGACGTTGGCGTAGCTGCCGGTATCGACATCGATGCTGAATGTGGAAACAGGTTCTTGAGCAACGGATTTAACCGGTTGATCGGGTTGGTCTTGGTAGCGTTCGGTGTTTTCTGTAAGAGACAGATTTTCTTCAGCAACGGCAGTAGCAGGCAATGCTGAGTCCGGTGCGCCATGAAGATTTTCGGTTGACGAGTCTGAACGGTCGAGTGGGCCGGAACACGCGGTTAAAGCTGCCAAAGTGAGTATGGAAACGGTTTTTAGGAAAAAACGGGGCATGATTTAAGCTCCAGGGAAATATCATATGCTGATTGTTGAAAGTGTTGATGGCAGTGTATTGGCAGAGTTAACGCTGGCGCTGAGTCACTTTTTTTGAATTTTAATGTGTGAATAGTGGGTTAAGTTTAAATCAGGACAAGGCGGAGCAACGCGGTACTGGTCTAAACTTAACCCACTATGTTTATGACTTGGGCAAGATTTTGTCGGGCTGAGACGATTTTGTAAAGGCCTCAGCCCCGATTTATCTTACCTTAACTTTTCTTCCGGCGGCGTTCGCCAGGCAGCAGCATGTCCGCCCATTTGATGATGTTGGCGACTTCTGCCGGATTGAGTTCGTAGAACTGGCCGCGTTTGAGGCGGTTTGGCAGGCCGATGGGGCCGAAGCCTACGCGGACGAGGCGGCTGACGGTCAGACCTTGGCTTTCAAAAATACGGCGTACTTCGCGGTTGCGGCCTTCTTTGATGACGACGTTGTACCATTTGTTTGCGCCTTCGCCGCCTTGTTCGTAGATGCGTTCGACTTTTGCCAAACCGTCTTCGAGCATAACGCCTTCTTCGGTCAGGACGCGCATTTGTTCGGTGGTCAACTCGCCCAATACGCGCACGGCGTATTCGCGTTCGACTTCAAAGCTGGGGTGGGCGAAGCGTTGAACGAGTTCGCCTGAAGTGGTCAGGATCAAAAGGCCGCTGGTATTGATGTCCAAACGGCCGATGGCTACCCAGCGGCTGCTGGCTGCTTGCGGCAGGCGGTCGAAAATGCTGACGCGGCCTTGCGGATCGTCTCGGGAAACGATTTCGCCTTCTTGTTTGTAGTAGAGGATGATGCGCGGCAGGCGGTCGGCCCATTTGAGTTTGATGATGCTGCCTTTGACGGTAACGTGGTCGTCGGGGGTGACTTTGTCGCCCAGTTGGGCGACGCGGCCGTTGACCGTTACCCAGCCGTTGCTGATCCATTCTTCCATTTCGCGGCGTGAGCCGACGCCGGAAGCGGCCAGGACTTTTTGCAGGCGCTCGGGTTCAAAGCGAGAAAGGTCGCTGCGGCGTTCTTTTAAATCGCGGGCGTGCTCCATGATTTTTTGGTTGGGATTGCGGACAACCAGTTTTTTGGCTTTGGCGGCACGTTGTTTAGGGGCGGTATTTTGAGCTTTGGGGCCGTCTGAAACTTTTTGGCCGTAAGGTTTGCCTGATGTTTTGCGTTCGTCGTCTGGACGTTTTTTATTGGCAAAGGATTTGGCCGGTTTGGAAGGTTTTTTGGCGGTAGATGATACGCCGTCGCGCCATTGGCGTTTGCTGGAAGGCTGTTTGGACATGATTTTTCCTAACTCGCTTGAAAAAGCGGTTCTTCTGCGGCAGTTGCGGCAGGGGTTGGATTGGGGGAAAAGGCCGTCTGAAAATCAGATTCAGACGGCCTGCCGATGAAAGGCTGTATTGTAACTCAACCAGTAATTTTTTGTTTGAAAATCCGAAAATTATGGCGAAAGGCGTTCGCGTATCCAGTTGCCGTCAACCAGGCGGTATTGGATGCGGTCGTGCAGGCGACTGGGGCGGCCTTGCCAGAATTCGATGCGGTCGGGAATAACGAGGTATCCGCCCCAATGCGGCGGGCGTGGAACATGCAGGGGGTGTTTGACACCGACGGCTGCGGCTTTGGCCACCAATACGGCTTTGCTGGAAATCACTTCGCTTTGCGCGCTTGCCCATGCGCCGATACGGCTGGTATACGGGCGGCTTTCGAAATATTCGTCCGAAGCGGTGGCGTCGAGTTTTTCGATGCGTCCTTCAATGCGCACTTGGCGCTCGAGTTCCGGCCAGAAAAAAGTCATGGCGGCAAAAGGGTGTGCCGTATAGGAGCGGCCTTTGCGGCTGTGGTAATTGGTAAAGAAAACAAAGCCTTTGGGGTTGACTTCTTTCAGTAGTACCATGCGGCTGTTGGGCCTGCCGTCTTCGCCTACGGCGGCAACGTTGACCGCGGTCGGTTCGTTGACTTCGGCGTGAATCGCTTCGTTCAGCCATTGCTCGAATTGGACAATCGGGTCGGCGTGGCATTCGGCTTCCGACAGCTCGCGTTTGCTGTAATCTTCGCGGATATTGTGTAAATCCATGATTTTCTCCTTCGATTTGACTGAATCATACTCCGTTTTTTCAGACGGCCTCAAGGGCATTTGTGTATAATCGTAGCCCTTTCTAATTTAGAACCATACGGAGTCCTGTCATGCAAACCGAAGTCGAACTGAAAATCTTAAATCCGAAAATGGCCGATTCCCTGCCTGCTTATGCAACGCCCGGTTCTGCCGGTTTGGACTTGCGTGCTTGCTTGGATGAAGCCGTTGTGTTGCAGCCGGGCGATGTGTATCTCGTGCCGACCGGTTTGGCGGTGCATTTGGCCAACCCTGCGTATGCAGCCGTTTTGTTGCCGCGTTCGGGCTTGGGCCATAAACACGGTATTGTTTTGGGCAATTTGGTCGGTTTGATTGACTCGGATTATCAAGGCGAATTGAAGGTTTCTTTGTGGAACCGTGGTAAAGAAGCGTTTACCATCGAGCCGATGGAGCGTATCGCGCAAATGATGATTGTGCCGGTTGTCCAAGCCGCGTTTAAGGTTGTGGACGAGTTTGCCGCCAGCGAGCGCGGCGAAGGCGGATTCGGCAGCACCGGCAAAGCCTGATGATTTGAAAGGCCGTCTGAAACAGGATAAATTGAAATATTTGATTTCGGTTTGCCGTTGTTCAGACGGCCTTTTTGTTGTGCCAACCTTTGCATAATCACACACAAGATTGCATTTTTATATCTTGCCTGCATGGCCGGCGCACCCAATAATACAGGCCGTCTGAAACCTTTACGGAGTGTTGTTATGTCCCGCCCCTCACTTTTTCTGCCTTTATTTTTGATTATCTTTGGCGCAATTTGGTTTTTACGTGCTACGGATATTTTGCCTGCGACATCGACCATGATTGCCGGCGCATTAATTATTTTGGGCTTTGCCGTGTTGATTATGGACGGCATCAACAAACAGTCCATCGTTTCCGGCCCGATGCTGGTTTATATCGGTACAGCTATTTATCTGCACATGAGCTACTGGATTTACCTCTCGCCGTTGTTAGCTATCGGCATGGTCGTGTTGGGTTGCCTGCTGTTGCTCTCGCGCAGCGATATGATTCCTGAGAAACACACAAAATAGAAAGATGAGAGATTTGGGTTTTGCCCTATAAAGGCCGTCTGAACAATGGTATAATCCGCCGATTCAGACGGCCTTTTTTATTGTGGTTTAAATTTGAAATTTACCCTCTCGGCCGCACCGTTTTCTTACATTTTGCAAAGTTTCCGCCATGACCCAAGACAAAATCCTTATTCTCGACTTCGGCTCGCAAGTTACCCAGCTGATCGCCCGCCGCGTGCGCGAAGCCCACGTTTACTGCGAACTGCATTCTTTTGACATGCCTTTGGAAGAAATCAAAGCCTTCGACCCGAAAGGCATCATCCTCTCCGGCGGCCCTAATTCCGTTTACGAATCCGATTATCAAGCCGATACCGGTATTTTTGATTTGGGCATTCCGGTTTTGGGCATTTGCTACGGCATGCAATTTATGGCGCACCACTTGGGCGGCGAAGTTAGCCCGGGCAACCAACGTGAATTCGGTTATGCGCAAGTGAAAACTATCGACAGCGAGCTGACACGCGGCATTCAAGACGATGCGCCTAACACGCTCGACGTATGGATGAGCCATGGAGATAAAGTTTCCAAACTGCCTACCGGCTTCTCTGTCATCGGCGACACCCCGTCTTGCCCAATTGCCATGATGGAAAACGCTGAGAAACAATTCTACGGCATCCAATTCCACCCTGAAGTGACCCACACCAAACAAGGTCGCGCGTTATTAAACCGCTTTGTCTTGGATATTTGCGGCGCACAACCAAGCTGGACCATGCCGAACTACATCGAAGAAGCCGTTGCCAAAATCCGTGAACAAGTCGGCAGCGACGAAGTGATTTTAGGTTTGTCCGGCGGCGTGGACTCTTCCGTAGCGGCCGCGCTGATTCATCGTGCCATCGGCGACCAACTGACCTGCGTGTTTGTTGACCACGGTCTGTTGCGCCTGAACGAAGGCAAAATGGTGATGGACATGTTTGCCCGCAACTTGGGTGTACGCGTGATTCACGTTGATGCCGAAGAGCAGTTTTTAGCGAAACTTGCCGGCGTGACCGATCCGGAGAAAAAACGTAAAATCATCGGTGCGGAATTTATCGAAGTATTTGATGCAGAAGAGAAAAAACTTACTAATGCCAAATGGTTGGCGCAAGGTACGATTTACCCTGATGTAATCGAATCCGCAGGCGCGAAAACCAAAAAAGCCCACGCCATCAAATCGCATCACAACGTCGGCGGTTTGCCTGAAAACATGAAGCTCAAGCTGCTTGAGCCGTTGCGTGATTTGTTCAAAGATGAAGTGCGCGAATTGGGCGTGGCTTTGGGTCTGCCGCGTGAAATGGTGTACCGTCATCCGTTCCCCGGTCCGGGTTTGGGCGTGCGTATCTTGGGTGAAGTGAAAAAAGAATACGCCGACTTGCTCCGTCAGGCGGACGATATTTTCATTCAAGAATTGCGCAATACTACCGATGAAAACGGCACATCTTGGTATGACCTGACCAGCCAAGCCTTTGCCGTGTTCCTGCCTGTAAAATCCGTCGGTGTAATGGGCGACGGCCGTACTTACGATTACGTCGTAGCTTTGCGTGCCGTAATTACCAGCGACTTTATGACTGCGCACTGGGCAGAGCTGCCTTACTCGCTGCTCGGCCGCGTGTCCAACCGCATCATCAACGAAGTCAAAGGTATCAACCGCGTGGTTTATGATGTCAGCGGCAAACCGCCTGCCACGATTGAATGGGAATAATCCCTAAATAATAAAGGCCGTCTGAACAGATATTGTTCAGACGGCCTTTTTGCACTGATGAGATTGGTTAACGCATAGCAGTTTAAGCAAATATCTTAATCAATACGGCCGAATTTGCCGCTTTTGAAATCGCTGATGGCTTGTCGGATTTCTTCGGCAGTATTCATTACAAATGGGCCGTAGCCGACTACGGGTTCATCAATCGGAACGCCGGAAAGCAGCAAGATTTTGACTTCTTCGCTACCGGCTTTCGCGTGAACTTTACCGCCGGTTTGCTCAAAATTGACCAATTCTCCGGCTGTCGCCTGTTCTTTGCCATTAAACGTCACCGCTCCGCGCAGGACAACCATAGACAGATTGTGATTGTCGGGTACTGCCAATTCGGCTTCTTGATCGGCATGAAGCACAATATCCCAAACATTCATTTCGGTGAACGTGTCCGCCGCGCCTTTTACGCCGTCATGTTCGCCTGCAATCAGACGTAAGTAGCCGGCTTCGTCTGGAAATTCGACGACGGGAATATTCGCTTTGGCAAGATGCTGATAGCGTGGCGGCGTGTTTTTGTCTTTGGCCGGCAGGTTGACCCAAAGTTGCACCATTTCAAAGAGTCCGCCTTTTTTGCTGAAGTTTTCAGAGTGGAATTCTTCATGAATGATGCCTGAACCTGCGGTCATCCATTGCACGTCGCCTTCGTAAATAATGCCGCCGCCTCCGCTGGAGTCGCGGTGTGCTACTTCGCCGTGGTAGGCGATGGTAACGGTTTCAAAGCCTTTGTGCGGATGTTGTCCGACACCGCGCGGACCGTGCGTTTCGTTGGGTGCAAATTCATATGGCGCAGCATAGTCCAACATCAGGAATGGATTGGTGCCGCGGTCGTCAGCCATGTGGGAGAACAAAGGTTGCACGAGGAATCCGTTGCCTACCCAGTGTTGGCTGTCGGCTCGGTAGGTTTGTTTGATGTTGCGCATGATAAAGTTCCTTCTTTTTATGGCCGTCTGAAGCCTTTCAGATGGCCTTTTGTTACGGAATGCTTGTATTATAGGGGGTACAAACTTTATAACAAGTACGCACATTTTTTATACTGTGGTTTGGAGATTTAGTATGTCGGAAACAGAACACGCACACGGCTCTTGCTGTCCGGTCGTTAATACTTTGGATAGTATCGGCGGTAAGTGGAAGGTATTGATTTTATATTATTTAAATGAAGAAACCAGACGTTTCAATGAGTTGCAGCGTTTGTTGGCAGGTATTACCTAGCGGATGTTGACGCTGCAGCTGCGCGAATTGGAAAACGACGGTATCGTTCATCGGGAAGTGTATCCGCAGGTACCGCCGAAGGTGGAATACTCGCTGACTGAGTTTGGACGGACGCTGATGCCTGTGATCGAAGCCATGCACCGTTGGGGCGAACAATATGCTGCGGAATGTGTGAAACATCAAAAGCAGCCGTAGGCTTTTATGGTTATGATATTGATAAAGGCTTTAAGGCCGTCTGAACAGGCGTGATTCATGGTTTCACGCTTATTCAGACGGCCTTATTCTTTGGGGACTAAGCCCAATCAAAATTGATTTTTCAATTCACGCAAAGCGGCGAAGACTTCGAGTTCGCTGTTTAATTTTCGTCCGCTCAATTCTTCGGCGCGTGCCTGAACTTGGGGCAGGTCTGCGCGGAAAAACGGATTGACTTTGCGTTCGTGCGCTAGGCTGACAGGCAGTGTCGGCGTGTGTTCGGCTGCGGCCAAGGCCGTCTGAATATCGGCGTTGTCCGGCTCGATATGCAGGGCAAAGCGCAGGTTGGAGGCGGTATATTCGTGCGCCGGATAAAACAGCGTTTCTTCGGGCAGTTGGTTGAATCGGTGGAAGCTGTCGTAAAGTTGCTCGATTGTGCCGGTAAATACGCGGCCGCAACCGGCGGAGAACAAGGTATCGCCGCAGAAAACATGCAGGCCGTCTGAATTTTCCAGCAGATAGCTGATGTGGCGGTCGGTATGGCCGGGGGTTGCCCAAACGGTAACCAAGCCTTCGCCAAACGGGAACTGCGTGCCTGCGGTGACGGTATGCGTCGCCACGTCGATGTCGCTTTCGCCATAGATTGGTGATTCTAAGAAGCCGTTGTGCAGCGCTTTTGCGCCACCGGTATGGTCGGGGTGCGGGTGGGTAATCCATGTTTGCGCCAGCATCAAGTGGTTGTGAACAAGGAATTTTAAGACCGGTGTGGCATCGGATGGATCAACGCAGACGGCATGGTTGCCTTCTTGAATCATCCAGATGTAGTTGTCGTTTAGGGCTTGGATTGGTGTGATTTTCATATGCTTTCTTCTGGTTTGGGGTTTCAGACGGCCTCTAAATAATCTTTGATATTCGGGCTTTGGCCGAACACGGCTTCATGGGCTTGCTGGATGCACAGTCGGTTGAACAGCAATCTTTGGGTTTGGTTGCCGTCGATAATCCGCACTTGGCCTTGCAGTTTGGGCGCGTCGTGATGAAAGGTGTTTTTAAACGCGTGCCAACGGCCGGTTTGCAGATGGACGATGGCAAACATATCGTGCGAAATATTGACGCCGACGCTGAATAGCTTGGCCGAGGCTTGCAGGCAGAAACTGCTGTCGCCAAACAGGCATAGCCCCGTGTTTTCCGGATAGCGGAACAATTCGATTTTCACTGCTTCGGGTTCGGCAAAGATATTGCAAAACAGCCGTTCAAACAACGACGGTTGCGCCACGCCTTCGCTCAACATACCGTAAAGCCCGCCCAGCCAATCGACATAGCCGAGAAAGGAAAAACGGTAGTCCTGCATAATGGCTTCGATGCGCTTGGGGTCGCGTTTGCTGATCAAGCGGACAAATTCAAAACCGACTTCCGGCAGCCGCGCCCGAAGTGTTTGGTGCAGGCGGTGGGCAAACAGGTTTTTATGGTTGTGCGGATTGCGCAGGATACCGAGGAATTTCAGCCGTAATATCCGCCACAAGGCATCCGGTACTTTGACGGTATCGGCATTTGCCGTAGTTGTTTTCAGACGGCCTTCGGGCAGCGTGCGCAGATGGTTGCAGGCATCTTCGTAGCCGCTTTCATGACGGTTGAACCAGCTTTCCAGATTGTATTGGTTGGCGGAGTCTTCGACAAAGGTCAGCGTATAGAGGTTTTTCGCCGCCAAGTTGCCGATGATGTTGACGCTTATCGCTTCGCTGCGGTTTTGTTCTTTGCTGCGGGCTTTTTCGCCAGGATGGAACATGGACAAGGGTAGCTTGTAAACATTCTGATTCTGCGGGCTGACCTGCGGATTATGCGCGTGCTGCCGTTGCTCGGTTTGGGCGACGAAGTGGTGTTCCTTCGTCGGATTCGCGGTCAATAGGGCGTAAGGCTTTTCGCCGCATTCGGGAAATTCGCAATCACTGAGGATAAAGGCTTGTCGAGTCATAATGTCGGGAAAGGCCGTCTGAATAGGTTGATTATAGTTGATGGGGAGCTAAGGGGGATTATACGGAATGATGGCAGCGGGTTTGGTCTTTATACGCAAAAGGATGCAAAGAGGTCGTCTGAAAACAAATGAGACTTTTGCAAAAAAGACTTCCCTCAGTAGCCGAAATCCACACACAGGTTTTCGGCTGTTTCCACCCCTAATCGCTCCTGATTCTACCTAAATATCCCCTTAACTCTCCCCGGATACCCGACAATCAGGCATCCTAGTCATCTTTGTAGGCAGCAACAGACGTACTTAGCCTGTTGGCGGCTTTCAACAAGTTCAGACACATCGCCTTCAGTTGGCTTTAAAATATAATGGGTATTGTCTCAATTATTTTTATTAATTTTAGATATTGTTATAGTTTATCTAGCTTATGTTTTTTAATAAATTTTATATAGGTCAACAAAATTAATATGACTAGAATATCAAAAATAATAAAAATAGATAATATTTGAGTTATATCATAGGTTGTGGTTAGTATGTCTTCGGCAGCATTCATCATTTCTATCTTGTATTTAATTGTTAAATAAACATTTAAAATATAAGCTATTTGATAAATAAGAATCAATGAAACAGAAAATTTTATTAATATCTTGCCTAAGGTGCTCATTTTAATTTCCTATTTATAGTGGATTAAATTTAAATCAGGACAAGGCGACGAAGCCGCAGACAGTACAGATAGTACGGCAAGGCGAGGCAACGCCGTACTGGTTTAAAATTTATCCACTATATTTTTATTTATAAATGAAATGTTGTGTGGTAGTCAATGCAAAAAAGAATAGTAAGGAGACATAAAGGTCGTCTGAAAACGAATATAGCAGAATCCGCTAAATCGTTTTCAGACGACCTTTTCTTTAAAGCCGAATCAAATCAGCCTGCCGGTTAACCCAAAGCTTTCCTTGCTCCGGCGAAGAGGCGGTACCAGCCGGACAGTTCCGTCCAGTCTTCCGGTTTCCAGCTCATTTGTGCGGCGCGGTACACGCGTTCCGGATGCGGCATCATGATGGTAACGCGGCCGTCGGTGTTGGTCACACCGGCGATGCCTTGCGGCGAGCCGTTAGGGTTTAGCGGATAAGTTTGGGTCACTTGGTTTTGACCGTCCACATATTGCAGCGCAATACCCAAATCGGCAGAAATATTGCCGCCGTGAAGCGCGAAGTCGGCGCGGCCTTCGCCGTGGCTGACCACGACAGGCAGGCTGGAGCCTTGCATTTCGTTCAGAATCAGCGACGCAGATTTCGGAACATGAACCATGCTCAGGCGCGCTTCGAACTGTTCACTCAGGTTGCGTTTGAATTTAGGCCAGCCTGCCGTGCCAGGGATGATTTCGGCGAGGTTGCTGACCATTTGGCAGCCGTTGCACACGCCCAATGTCAGCGTGTTCGGGTCGGCGAAGAAGGCGGCGAACTGGTCGCGCAAGGCGGGGTGGAACAGGATGGATTTCGCCCAGCCTTCGCCCGCGCCGAGTACGTCGCCGTAGCTGAAGCCGCCGCACGCCGCCAGCATTTTGAAGTCGGCAAGGTGGACGCGGCCTGCCATCAGGTCGGACATATGCACGTCGTAGGCATCGAAACCAGCTCGGGTAAACGCGGCGGCCATTTCGATTTGTCCGTTCACGCCTTGTTCGCGCAGGATGGCGATTTTGGGTTTCGCGCCGCTGTTGATGAATGGCGCGGCGATGTCTTCATTCACGTCAAATTTCACGTCGGCAAACAATGCGCTGCGTTCGTTGTCGCCAATCAGGGCAAACTCGCTGTCGGCGCAGGCAGGGTTGTCGCGTAAGCGTTGGATGGCGTGGCTGGTTTCCTGCCATGCGCGTTGCAGGTCGACGCGGTTTTGTTCCAATACGATGCCTGCTTGGTTGCGGATAACAATTTTCTCGTCAGTACCGATGGTGGCAACGGTATGCAGTGCCAAATCAGCTTCTTTAAACAAGGCTTCTACTGCCGCAACATCTTGTTTGGCAATTTGAATCACTGCGCCCAGCTCTTCATTGAACAATGCGCGGATGCTGGCTTCGTTGACGTCAGCTTGGTTGGCAACCAGTGAAGTCAAATCCACGTTCAAGCCGAATCGTGCTGCAAACGCCATTTCCGCTAACGTGGCAAACAGGCCGCCGTCGCTGCGGTCGTGATACGCTAAGAGTTTGTCTTCGGCGATAAGCTGCTGAATCACGTTGTAAAACGCTTTTAGACGGCCTGTATCGTCCAAATCAGGTGCATCGCCGGTCATGTTGTTATAAACCTGACCAAATGCCGAGCCGCCCATGCGCGCTTTGCCGTTGCCCAAGTCAACCAGCAGCAATACGCTGTCTTCGATGTTTTTCAACTCAGGTGTAACAGTCTTGCGTACGTCTTCCACTGGCGCAAACGCTGAAATAATCAGGCTCAACGGCGAAACCACGGATTTTTGTTCGCCGTTATCCTGCCATACGGTTTTCATCGACAGGCTGTCTTTGCCCACGGGAATGCTCAAATCCAATGCCTGACAGGCTTTAGAGACGGCTTCGACGGTGCGGTAGAGTTTTTCGTCTTCACCCTCGTTGCCGCACGCCGCCATCCAGTTGGCGGAAAGTTTGATGTTGCCGATGTCGCCGATGTTGACCGCCGCGATGTTGGTGATAGCTTCGCCGACGCACATTCTGCCTGAAGCAGGCGCGTCAAACAGGGCGACGGTCGGTTTTTCGCCCATAGACATCGCTTCGCCGCGATAGGTGTTGAAGCCCATCATGGTAACGGCGCAGTCGGCTACGGGGGTTTGGTATTTGCCGACCATTTGGTCGCGGTGGGTCATGCCGCCGACGCTGCGGTCGCCGATGGTAATCAGGAAGTTTTTAGCGGCTACGGTAGGCAGGCGTAAAACGCGATAGGCAGCTTCGGTAATGTCGATATCGCCGGCGTTAAACGGTTTTTCAGACGGCGTAACTGTTTTGTCGGTACGCGTAGTTTTGGGCGGTTTGCCGAGTAAAACGTTCAACGGCAAATCGACAGGATTGTTGGAGAACAAATCGTCGCGCACTTTCAAATGGCCGTCGTCGGTTGCCGTGCCGACTACGGCAAACGGGCAGCGTTCGCGTTCGCAGATGGCGCGGAAGGTGTCCAAATCTTTTTCCAAAATCGACAACACATAACGCTCTTGCGATTCGTTACACCAGATTTGCAATGGACTGAGGCCGTGTTCTTCCAGCGGCACTTCGCGCAGTTTGAATACCGCGCCGCGTCCGGCATCGTTGACGAGCTCGGGGAAGGCGTTGGACAGGCCGCCCGCGCCGACGTCGTGGATGGAGATAATCGGATTTTTGTCGCCAAGCTGCCAGCAGCGGTCGATGACTTCCTGCGCGCGGCGTTCGATTTCGGGGTTGCCGCGTTGTACGGAGTTGAAGTCCAAAGACGCATCGTTTGTACCAGTATTCATGGAAGAAGCCGCGCCGCCACCCAAGCCGATGAGCATGCCTGGGCCGCCCAGTTGGATCAGCAACGCGCCTTCGGGGATTTCGTCTTTGTGTGTTTGTTGTGCCTGAATGCTGCCCAAGCCACCAGCAATCATAATCGGTTTGTGATAGCCGCGAACCTGATCGTCAAATTTTTCTTCAAAGGTGCGGAAGTAGCCCAAGAGATTCGGGCGGCCGAATTCGTTGTTGAACGCTGCGCCACCGATCGGGCCTTCGATCATGATGTCTAAAGGGGAAGCAATATGGCCGGGTTTGCCGTAGGCTTGTTCCCAAGGCTGCTCCAAGCCAGGGATATTTAGGTTGGAGACGGTAAAGCCGGTCAAGCCCGCTTTCGGACGCGAACCTTTGCCTGTTGCGCCTTCATCGCGGATTTCACCGCCCGCACCCGTTGCCGCACCCGCAAACGGCGCGATGGCGGTCGGATGGTTGTGTGTTTCCACTTTCATGATGATATGGGTATCTTCTTCGTGGAAACGATAGCCTTGGTTTTCCGCCGCATTCGGATAGAAACGCTCGATTTTTGTGCCTTCGATCACGGACGAGTTGTCTTTATAGGCAACGACTGTGCCTTCAGGATGCGCATTATGTGTGTCGCGAATCATGCCGAAAAGGGATTTCGGTTGTTTTTCGCCGTTGAGGATGAAATCGGCGTTGAAGATTTTATGGCGACAGTGTTCGCTGTTTGCCTGAGCGAACATCATCAGCTCTACATCAGATGGGTTGCGGTTTAAAGCCTGATAGTTTTTAACCAGATAATCGATTTCGTCGGCTGAAAGCGCCAAGCCCATTTCGGTATTGGCTTTGACCAATGCCTCTTTACCGCCGCCCAATACATCTACGCTGGAGAAGGTTTCCGATTGGATGTGGTGGAACAGTTGCGCCGCTGCATCGATGTCGGTCAACACGCTTTCGGTCATGCGGTCGTGCAACAGGGCTGCCCATTGTTGTTTTTGCCCGTCGGTAAGTGCACCTTCCAACCATACGGCCATGCCGCGCTCGATGCGCTCAATGCCTTCCAAACCGCAGTTTTCGGCGATATTGGTTGCTTTGGAAGCCCAAGGCGAAATGGTGCCCAAACGGGGCGTTACCAAAAATAAATGCAAGCCCTCGCGCGCTTTGGGCGTTTGTTCAACGCTTTGCGCCGCCAGTAAGGCTTGCAGTTTTTCGACTGTCGCGGCATCAAGTGCTTTTTCGCTACCGACAAAATACCAAAATTCGCTGCTTAATTTGACTTCGGGCAGGGCGAGTGCGGCTGCTTTTTGAAAGAGTTTTTCAACACGGAAATCGGAAAGGGCGGTTACACCGCGCAAGGGCAGAACAACAGACATGGATTCAGCTCACAAAATGCAGTTGGGGAATCCATTATTATACCTGAAAAATGCGATTTTGCTTGTGAATTTATACTTGAAATGTTGACAATTTTTACTTGTAAACAGAAGACGGAAGAAGCCGTCTTTTCGTCCTTTTGTTTATTTTATATCTGATTATTCAGTTATTTTTATTTATTTTTGAAGGATTGGGCGAAATGGGGTCGGATAGGTGCGACGACATAAAGTGAGGATTATTGGATGGTTGTTTGTGATTTTTTGCTGACAATAAGGCCGTCTGAAACCTTGTTTTCAGACGGCCTTGCGTTATCCTTTCTTTTTATTCCCCAGCATATCCAACAAGCCTGCTAAGTTATTTTTTCCTTCTTCCTTGCTCACAATCGGATCGCCGCCTTTGCGTCCTAAAATTTTGATGTCTTCCTGCGGCATTTCGTCTATGAAGCGGCTGGGTTCGGGGAATTGCCATGTGCCTTGTTTTTTGCGTTTGAGGCAGTGGGTCAGCGTAAGCTGGCGTTTGGCGCGGGTGATGCCGACGTACATCAGGCGGCGTTCTTCTTCGACGTTGTCTTCCTCGATGCTGTCGTTGTGCGGCAGGATGCCTTCTTCGCAACCGACAAGGAAAACGTAGGGGTATTCCAATCCTTTGGAAGCGTGCAGGGTGGAGAGTTTGACGGCATCGACTTCTTCTTCGCCCTTACCTTCCAAAAGCGTCATCAGAGCGATGGTTTGGGCAAGCTCGATGATGTTTTTACCGTCTTGCTCGCCTTTGCGTTCCAGCCAGCCGGTCAGGTCGGTAACGTTGCGCCATTTGATTTCGCCTGCTTTGCCTTCTTCACTGGCAAGCAGGTGGTTTTCGTAGTCGATTTCTTTCAGTAGGTTATGAATAAGCTCGCCTGCTTCGCTGGTTTCGGCTTTGGCGCGGTAACTTTCCATCATATCCATGAAGGCTTGCAGATGTTGGCGGTTGGTATTGTTCAACAGGGCAAGCGCTTCTTCGGTTTGCGCGGCTTCATACAGGCTGCATTCGTGTTCGTGCGCGTAGGTGTTGAGTTTGCCCAGCGTTACATCGCCGATGCCGCGTTTGGGCGTGGTAACGGCGCGCAAGAAGGCAGGATCGTCGTTGGGGTTGGCAAGCAGGCGCAAGTAGGACAAAACGTCTTTGATTTCGGCTTTGTCGAAAAAGCTTTGCCCGCCGGAGAGTTGGTAGGGAACGCGTGCGCTGCGCAAAGCTTCTTCAAAAATTCGAGCCTGATGGTTGCCGCGGTATAACACGGCGAAATCGGCGTATTGGGTTTTGTCGCCGCCGACCAGCTTTTGCTTGACGATTTGGCTGACGACCCAGTCGGCTTCGTGCTGCTCGCTTTGGCAGGCAACGACTTTGACGATTTCGCCTTCGCCAAACTGCGACCAAAGTTTTTTGGTAAAGAGTTTGGGGTTGTTTTCGATGACTTTGTTGGCGATTTTGAGAATCCGCGCGGTGGAGCGGTAGTTTTGCTCCAGTTTGATGACCTTCATCTGCGGATAGTCTTCCTGCATTTTGCGCAGGTTTTCCATGTTGGCTCCGCGCCATGCGTAGATGGACTGGTCGTCGTCGCCGACGGCGGTAAACATGCCTTCCGCGCCGGTCAAGAGTTTCATCAGCGTAAATTGGCAGGTATTGGTGTCCTGACATTCGTCAACCAACAGATAACGCAGTCGCCGCTGCCATTTGTTGCGCACTTCGCTGTTTTGCTGCAACAGCACGGCGGGCAGGCGGATTAAGTCGTCGAAGTCCACCGCCTGATAGCTTTGCAGGGTTTCCTGATAACTCGCATAAACGCGCGCTGTTTGTTGTTCCCACACATTGGAGGCCGTCTGAACGGCATCTTCGGGCGTTTTTAAATCGTTTTTCCACAGGGAAATCTGGTGCTGCGCTTTGAATACAGCTTCTTTGCCCGTGCCGCCCAAGAGTTCGCCGATGATTTTCGCGCTGTCGGTAGAGTCGAGGATGGAGAAGTTTTTTTTGTAACCGATTTGGTTCGCCTCTTCGCGCAAAATCTTCATGCCCAAAGAGTGGAAGGTGCAAATCGTCAGCCCGCGCGTTTGCGATTTGGACAGCATTTTGGCAACGCGTTCCTGCATTTCCGTGGCGGCTTTGTTGGTGAAGGTAATTGCGGCGACGGTATGCGGCAGGTAGCCGACATTGACAATCAAATGCTTGATTTTTTGGGTAATCACGCCGGTTTTACCGCTGCCTGCGCCGGCAAGGACGAGCAGGGGGCCGCCAAGATATTGGACTGCGGCTTGCTGTTGAGGGTTGAGTTTCATTGAAGGAGGAAGACGGGTAATGTGGGGCGCAATTATACAACAAGGCCGTCTGAAATTTTCAGACGGCCTTAGGCGTTTTTTAGCGTAAACCTTATGCCAAATATTTCAATTTGCCTTTGAAGTCTTCCAGTTTTTCGTAGCCTTTTTGCGCCATGATGGCTTTTAATTCAAGGGAAATCCGTTCAAAAATGCCTACGCCTTGTTGGTGTAGCGCCGTGCCGATCTGCACCATGCTTGCGCCGCACAAGATGTGTTCAAACGCATCCCGGCCGCTGTAAACGCCGCCCGTTCCAATGACTTGAATAGACGGATCCAGTCTTTGATAGAACGCGTGGACATTGGCGAGCGCAGTTGGTTTGATGTATTGGCCGCCTATGCCGCCGAAGCCGTTTTTCGGGCGGATGACGACGGATTCGTCTTCGATATACATGCCGTTGCCGATGGAGTTGACACAGTTGACGAATTTTAAGGGATGGCGGTTGAACACTTCCGCCGCTTGATCGAAATGGGCAATATCGAAATACGACGGCAGTTTGATGCCCAAAGGCTTGTCGAAGTAGGCAAAGGCTTCGCTCAAAATCCGCTCGGTGGTTTCAAAATCGTAGGCGATTTGAGGCTTTCCGGGGACGTTTGGGCAGGAAAGATTGAGTTCGGTAATGCCGTTGAACCCGCTGTTTTGCACTTTTCTTAATAACATGTGTGTTTCATCGGGCGACATACCGACCAGCGAGAGGAAAAAAGCCCTTTTCGGATGAGCCTCTTGGAGTGAAAGCAGGTAATCCAGATAGTAATCAATGCCTTGATTCGGCAAGCCCATCGAATTTATGCTGCCGAGAGGCACGTCCCGATAACGCGGCTCGGGGTTGCCTTGACGAGGGGTAAGCGTTGCGGTTTTGGTAACGAAAGTGCCTGCCGAAGACTGTCTGACCGCTTCCAATTCCTCAACAGTCATGCATGACACCCCAGCGGCATTCATCAGGCAGTTGTCAAAGGAAAAACCGGCGATTTGGGTTTTCAACGATACCATCTCCTGCTCCTTTTCTTTGCAAAATCAAAATGTTTGCCAAGCGTAGCACGAAGAGGCGGTACGATTTTTAACAAACATCAAATGACAGGGAATGTAGGCGGATGTTGTTTTCAATATTGAAAAAAGGCCGTCTGAAAAACTCAAACGGTCTTTCAGACGGCCTTCGCTAAGCTGTCGGCTGATTTGGCTATTGGGTTTTGAAAATCAGGCCAACCATTCGTTCAAAGCCGCTTCAAAACGTTTCAAGCCTTCGACCATGTCTTCATCGTTCAGCAGCAGGCTGGGGGCGAAGCGCACGACATTGGCGCCGGCAACCAGTACCATCAGGCCGTGTTTCAAAGCGGCGGCGGTAATTTCCGATGCCTTGCCTGCGTATTTGTCTGCCAACACGCAGCCGAGCAGCAGGCCCATGCCGCGGACTTCTTTAAATACGCCGGTTTTTACGCCTATTTCACGCAAGGCCGTCTGAAGTTTTTGGCCTTGTTGTTCAACGTGTGCCAATGTTTCGGGCGCATTGATGATGTCAAACGCACGGCTGCCGACCGCGCATGCCATCGGATTGCCGCCAAAGGTCGAGCCATGCGTTCCGGGGCCGAAGGTTGGGGCGATTTTATCGGTGGTCAGTATCGCGCCAATCGGGAAACCGCAACCCAAGGCTTTGGCGGAGCTGATGATGTCGGGTGTGATGCCGTAATGCTCGTAGGCAAACAGTTTGCCTGTATGGCCCATGCCGGTTTGCACTTCGTCCAAAATCAGCAAGGCTCCGTGTTTGTCGCACAAACGGCGCGCGGCTTGCAGGTATTCTTGGGTGGCAGGCAGAATGCCGCTTTCGCCTTGAATCGGCTCGATAATCACGGCGCAGGTTTTGTCGCTGACGGCGGCTTCCAATGCGGCAATATCATTAAATGGAACATGGGTAATATCTGACGGCAGCGGTGCGTAGTCTTTGCTGTATTTGGGCTGGCCGCCGACGGACACGGTAAACAGGGTGCGGCCGTGGAAGCTGTTGAGGCAGGAGATGATTTCGGTTTTGTGTTCGCCAAAATGATCGCGGCCGTATTTGCGCGCCAGTTTCAACGCGGCTTCATTGGCTTCCGCGCCGGAGTTGCAGAAAAACACTTTGTCGGCGAAGGTGTTTTCGACCAGTTTTTTGGCCAATTCTTGCGCCGGCTGGGTGGTATAGATATTAGAAATGTGCCAGAGTTTTTGCGCCTGTTCGGCCAAGGCTGCGACTAAATCGGGATGGCAATGCCCCAGTGCGTTCACTGCAATACCACCTGACAGGTCAATGTACTCTCGTCCTTCGGTATCCCAAACCCGGCTGCCGAGCGCGCGTTCCGGAATCATGGGGGCGAATGAGAAATTGGGCGTCAGGTAGTTTTGCATGTTATTTTCCTTTTGATATTGTCAACAATTTTTTGAATTATGCGCCTATTGGTTGAGAGATTCAATATGGTAATCAGGCCGTCTGAAAACTGGCTTTCAGACGGCCTGATGCTTATTTATGCTTGATTTCCCAGCATTGATGGATTTTTTTGTTGCGGAAATCGTCGGGAACGGACTGTTTGGAAATGTCTTTGACGGCGTATTGTTCCGCGACCGAATCGTCCAACACAAAGCTGCGCAGGTTGTTGGAGAAATACAGAATGCCGTCTGAAGCGAGCAGGCTCATTGCACCGTCGATCAGCTTTTTGTGGTCGCGCTGGATGTCGAGGATGTCGAGCATCTTTTTACTGTTGGAAAAGCTGGGTGGATCCATGACGATAAGGTCGAACTGTTTGCCTTCGGCGGCAGCGTTTTGTAGGTATTGGAACACGTCGGCGCGGACGATTTGGTGTTGTTCGGAGTCGATGCCGTTGAGTTCGAAATTGCGTTTCGCCCAATCGAGATAAGTGTTGGACAAATCGACGGTTTCGCTGGATACCGCGCCGCCGGTGGCTGCATAGACGGTGAAGCTGCCTGTGTAGGAAAACAGGTTGAGGAAGCGTTTGCCTGCTGCGGTTTCGCCAACTTTTTTGCGCGTGTTGCGGTGGTCGAGGAAAAGGCCGGTATCGAGGTATTTGTCGAGGTTGACCCAAAACTTGCGGCCGTTTTCAGTGATAATGAAATCATCGCCGGTTTTGCCGGTTTTCTCGTATTGCTGCAAACCTTTTTGACGTTCGCGGCGTTTGAGGTGGATTTGTTCGGGCGCAAAACCGGTCACAAAACCAATGGCTTCCAATACATCGGCAAGCCATGCTTCGTATTCTTCAGGCTGCATCAGCCAGCCGGTATCGTATTCCTGAAGATGGATTTGGTCGCCGTAAACATCGACGGCGAAGGGGAATTGTGGGATGTCGCGGTCGTAAATGCGCCAGGCTTCGATGCCGTTGCGTTTGGCCCATTTCATAAGATGTTTGATGTTTTTGCCCAAGCGGTTGGCGAAGGGTGTGATATCGGTCATGGTTTCAGACGGCCTGAATAAGTATTGGGAAGGGGTTGGATTTTAACGCACTTGATGCCTTTTTGCTTGACTGTTATCCATAAAATCTATATTATCCGCCGTTCGCCTTTTGATACGAAGCCATCGTCATCCAACCTAAACCGCCGTTTCGGGCGCGTTTCTTTTATTGCTTGCATATTTGCAAAGCCTTTTCTGTGCAGGTTGTCGTCGATGTTAACCACAAGCAAGATGCTTGCGACAACCCTGTAACTTCACATTTCCCGTATCGTTACTTTCCTTTGCTTCAGGTCGTCTGAAATTGTTCAGGCGTGCGCGTTGTTGTCTCTTAGGATAGATATGTCTATTAAATTTGCTGATTTGAACCTTGATAAAAACATTTTGTCTGCCGTAAGCAGCGAGGGTTATGAAAGCCCGACCCCGATTCAGGCGCAAGCGATTCCGTTTGCTTTGGACGGTCGCGACATTATGGCTTCGGCACAAACCGGTTCAGGCAAAACTGCAGCCTTCCTGCTGCCCACTTTGCAAAAACTGACCAAGCGCAGCGAAAAACCAGGCAAAGGCCCGCGCGCTTTGGTATTGACCCCGACCCGCGAACTGGCGGCTCAGGTGGAAAAAAACGCGCTGGCGTATGCTAAAAATATGCGTTGGTTCCGTACTGTCAGCATTGTCGGCGGTGCATCTTTCGGCTACCAAACCCGTGCTTTGAGCAAACCGGTTGACCTGATTGTCGCCACTCCGGGCCGTCTGATGGACTTGATGCAGAGCGGCAAAGTTGATTTTGAACGTTTGGAAGTGCTGATTCTGGACGAAGCCGACCGTATGTTGGACATGGGCTTTATCGACGACATCGAAACCATCGTTGAAGCAACGCCGAGCGACCGTCAGACTTTGTTGTTCTCCGCCACTTGGGACGGCGCGGTGGGTAAACTGGCGCGCAAACTGACCAAAGACCCTGAAACCATCGAAGTTGAGCGTGTTGATGATCAAGGCAAAATCGAAGAGCAGCTGTTGTACTGCGACGATATGCGCCATAAAAACCGCCTGCTCGACCACATCTTGCGTGATGCCAATATCGATCAATGTGTGATTTTCACATCGACCAAAGCCATGACCGAAGTTATCGCGGATGAATTGTACGAAAAAGGTTTTGCCGCCAACTGCCTGCACGGCGATATGCCGCAAGGCTGGCGTAACCGCACGCTGATGGACTTGCGCAAAGGCCGCTGCAAAATTTTGGTTGCCACCGACGTTGCCGCACGCGGTATCGACGTACCAACCATTACCCACGTTATCAACTACGACTTGCCGAAACAGGCAGAAGACTATGTTCACCGCATCGGCCGTACCGGCCGCGCAGGCCGTACCGGTATTGCGATTACTTTTGCCGAAGTGAACGAATACGTCAAAGTACACAAAATCGAAAAATACATCGGCCGC
The DNA here is from genome assembly GCF_001837375.1 of Neisseria sp. HMSC066H01. Taxonomy (NCBI): domain Bacteria; kingdom Pseudomonadati; phylum Pseudomonadota; class Betaproteobacteria; order Neisseriales; family Neisseriaceae; genus Neisseria; species Neisseria sp. HMSC066H01. The sequence goes on along the minus strand of NZ_KV832194.1, from coordinate 554,203 downwards.
AAATTGCCTGAGCTGACCATCGAAGGCATGGAACCGACACGCAAACGCAAATCTGCCGGCGGCAAACCGAAAGGCAAAGGCGGCTGGGGCGATCGTAAATCCGGCGGCTGGCGCGGCGATAAGAAACCGGCTAAAGAAGGCTTCGGCGGTAAAGCTCGCGGCGAAGGCCATAAAAAAGACGGTTTCAAGAAAGACGGCTTTAAGAAAGACGGTTTCAAGAAGTCTGACGGTTTCAAAAAAGGTGGCGAAGGCTTTAAAGGCAAGCGCAAGTCTAACGACGGCTTTGGCGGCAAACATAAAAAAGGTTGATTGCTTCAATCTTAAGGCCGTATGAAAAAGATATAAGGGCGTGTGAAAACACGCCCTTTTTTTATAAATAAAGAATTATAGATGATACGATTATGAAGAATATATGGCAAATTTTAAATACTGTGGCATAATTATATTACTATTTACTATATTTTAAAAAGGATGAACAAATGAAGAAATTATTTTTGACTGCTTTTGTTTCTGTCTTATTAGCAGGATGTGCTGGTACTAATTTTAATTGGGATAATGCACGGCAAATTAAGCAGGGAATGAATGAAAAGGAAGCTGTTGCATTAATGGGTACTCCAAGTGCAGTAAGGTCATCTCCTGAAGGACTGATTTATGTTTGGACACATGTTAATGGAATGACAGGATCTATTAAAACTCTGTCAATGGTTGTGAAAGATGGAGTTGTTGTTTCTGCACCAGTTGTACCTGATGGATATAAATAAAATAGATTAATAATAAAAAAGCGTGAGTTAAAACTCACGCTTTTTTCAGACGGCCTCTTACAAAGCGGCCAATACGGCATCGCCCATTTCGGAGCAGGAAACCAGTTTAGTACCTTCTTCGTAAATGTCGCCGGTACGCAAGCCTTGTTGCAGTACTTTTTGTACGGCGTTTTCGACTTGTTGCGCGCGTGCTTCGTCGTTCAGGCTGTAGCGCAACAACATAGCGAGGGACAAAACGGTTGCCAGCGGATTGGCTTTGTTTTGACCGGCAATGTCAGGAGCAGAGCCGTGAGACGGTTCGTACAGGCCTTTGCCGTTTTCGTCCAAAGAAGCGGAAGGCAGCATACCGATGGAGCCGGTCAGCATGGAAGCTTCATCAGAGAGGATATCACCGAAGATGTTGCCGGTGGCAATCACGTCAAATTGTTTAGGCGCGCGCACCAACTGCATGGCTGCATTGTCGACATACATATGGGAAAGCTCGACATCAGGATATTGCTTGCCGACTTCTTCAAAGATTTCGCGCCACAGTTCGGTGGTTTCCAAAACGTTGGCTTTGCCTACGGAGCAGACTTTTTTGCTGCGTTTTTGGGCGGATTGGAAGGCAACGTGGGCAATACGGCGGATTTCGCTTTCGCTGTATTTCATGGTGTTGTAGCCTTCGCGTTCGCCGTTTTCCAAAACACGGATGCCGCGCGGTTCGCCAAAGTAAATATCGCCGGTCAGTTCGCGTACGATAAGGATGTCGAGGCCGGCTACGATTTCCGGTTTCAGAGTAGAAGCGTTGGCCAGCTCGGGATAAAGGATGGCAGGGCGCAGGTTGGCAAACAGATTCAAGTCTTTACGGATGGCCAACAAGCCGCGTTCAGGGCGCAGCGGACGGTCGAGATTGTCGTATTGAGGAGAACCGACTGCACCAAGCAGAACCGCATCGGCTTTACGGCAAAGGTTTTGCGTGAATTCTGGATAAGGATGGCCGTATTCGTCATAGGCTTCGCCGCCCAAAGGCGCATATTCGTAGCTGACATCCAAACCTTGTTCGATAAGTTTGTCGAGTACGCGGACGGTTTCTGCAACGATTTCAGGGCCGATGCCGTCGCCGCGCAAGATAGCGATATGTTTGGTCATTTCGGGTTTCCTTATGGGAAGGTTTTAGGTAAAGGGCAGGTCGTCTGTTTTTCAGACGGCCTTAAATCAATTTGCTCTGAAAACGCTGATTGTACCATTATGGTACTGGTAAAGCTGGGTAGAAATCGCGTAGGCAGATTCTTCAAATGCCTGCAGGGCAATATTCGCCATCGCCTGCAAAGCTTCTTCATCGGACGGGCTGCAAACGAGCAGGGCGTTGCGTGCCGGGACTGCAAAAACGGGGTTGGCCGGCAGCATAGGATCGTCTTTAAGTACTTCGTCCAAAAGCAAAATCAGGGAAGCATCATAGTCGTTGTCCAAATGGATTTGAGTCAATGACCAACCTTCGGCATGATGAATTTGGACACGTCCATTCATCCGTTGGCGCAGATTATCCATGGCGGTACGATACAAAGCGTCTTCATCTTCAATACCGGCCTCTTTCATATGCTCACGATTGAGCGTATGCATGGATTCGTCCGTATCCACCATGTAAAGCAACATGATATCGCCCGCAATCGGTTTGTATACCAGATAATCGGCAGGTTCGTCTTTGTCCGTATTTGTAATCAGTCTGACGTTTTCCAGATAAATCGTATTTTTAATTGTCGGAAGAATTTGTTGTGCTGAAACACTGGCATCAGTGTCTTGAATCTTATCGATAACCGCTAAATTGGCAGCAACAATAGCTTCCAAGGCCTCGGGATTCTGCAGATAACTTGTGTAATGGTTGCTCAAATATGTGCTGAACGATGCTTCATCGTCTTCGGAAAACTGGACGATGATAGGCGAAGAAGCAATGTTTTCGCCCCAGTCGATTTTCGCCTCAAGATCCAATTCTTCTTGGATACGACGGGCAAAGTATTCGACAAATTCCTGCCAAGTCATTAATTTAGGTTTGGAGCGGAACAACCTGCTGAAAAAAGACATATTGTGTCCTGAATAAGGAAGTAAGGCCGTCTGGAAAGTTATAGGCGTTCGGTTTCAACACGGATTTTAAAAACAACTTTGCGTATGTTCAGTCTGTCGCCGACTAATGGGGCATGCGCATCATTCGGAAAAAATAGCGCAAATTCGCCGGGCTCCAAGGTCAACCAAGTTTCCGGCTCGCAGTCGAAAAACTCGATATCGCGCTTTTCGTCGTAGCCCAAACCGTTTTTCAGACGGCCTCTGTCTATCCAGCCATATGTTTCGCTGCCATCAATCGGTGTTTGAATATCAATGTGTTTTAAGTGCGCTTCAGGCTGGGCTTCGTCTTTAGTCCTCATCGGCTCGCTGCCGATAAAAATACGGATATTGGGATTTTTGCACGGCACTTGGCCGTCCGGCAGATTGGCAAAATCTAGGGTCTGCAATAGATGGAAGGCCTCGGCAAAGTCGGGATGCAGGGCAGCATAGCGGGTGGCATTGCTTATGGTGTCGGTAATCATAATATATTTGTGTTGATTAAAGGCCGTCTGAAACGCTTAAATTTTTCAGACGGCCTTTGGTATGTCAACCGTTAAACAGCCAAGGCTGGCTTTGGCGGCGTTTTTCTTCGAAATCGCGGATTTCGTCGGCGTGTTGCAGAGTCAGGCCGATTTCGTCCAAGCCGTTTAAGAGGCAATGTTTGCGGTGTTCGGTAATGTCAAATGTGAATGTTTCGCCGCTAGGAGTGGTCAGGGTTTGCTCGGCAAGGTCGATGGAGAGTTGATAGCCTTCGTTGGCTTCAACTTCTTTGAAAAGCTGGTCAACCTGTTCTTCGGTCAAAACGATGGGCAAAAGGCCGTTTTTGTAGCAGTTGTTGAAGAAGATGTCAGCGAAGCTAGGTGCGATGATGGCGCGGAAGCCGTAGTCGTCCAATGCCCAAGGGGCGTGTTCGCGTGAAGAGCCGCAGCCGAAGTTTTTGCGCGTCAACAGGATTTGCGCGCCTTGATAGCGTGGTTGATTCAGGGAGAAATCGGGGTTCAGCGGGCGTTTGCTGTTGTCCATGCCCGGTTCGCCATGGTCGAGGTAACGCCATTCGTCAAAGGCATTAGGGCCGAAGCCGCTGCGTTTGATGGATTTCAGAAATTGTTTGGGGATGATGGCGTCGGTATCGACATTGCTGCGGTCGAGCGGGGCGACGATGGCGGTGATTTTGGTAAAGGCTTTCATGTCAGATTCTTATAGTAATAATGGGAAATTTTATGGCTATTCGGCTTAGCGCGTGCTGTGCAAGCCGATTCGGTTGCCTTCTGTATCTTCGATAAATGCGGCAAAGCCGTTGGCAATGCGGAATTTCTCTTGTAACAGTTTGCCGCCTGCTGCAACGGCTTTTTCTGCGGTTTCGGCACAATCCGGGCAATTGAAGAAAATGGTCGTTCCACCGTGGCCGGATTGGGCATTGCTGTCGTGCCAAATCATGCCCGCCGTGCCGTGTTGGGTGTAATCGGCTGGAAAAATGATGAAACGGAATCCGTTGCCACCAACGTCTTGCAAGGGCTTGTCAAATACGGATTCGTAAAAGGCCTTGGCGCGATCCAAATCATGAGCGTGAATACCAAACCAGCTTGACGGATTGCTCATTGTTTCTTCCTTTGCTTGGAATCGTGAAAATGTCTGAAAAATTAATAATGTATCAGGCCGTCTGAAACGGAGTTAGGAGCTTCAGACGGCCTGATTTACCGAATTATTCGGTAGCGGCTTCGATTTTTTCTCCAACATGGCTCATGCCGCGGCCTACTGCATTGCCGCCTTTTTTAACGGCTTCGCCAGTTTTGTCGGCAACGTGTTCTGCGGTTTCTTTGGTTTTGTCCCAATTGCGGCTGGTATCGTCTTTTGCGCCGGACCAAGTGCTGGAACAAGCTGACAGGATGAGGGCTGCGGCAGCCAATGCAAACAGTTTTTTCATACTAGATTCCTTTCAAGTTATCAATGATTAAGAAGGTTTTCGGACGTTTTTCGCAATATAATAAGAAAACTTGTTTGAGCAAGGTATTGTTTCAGTCGGCCTGATGAATAAAGGCCGTCTGAAAATATTTTAAGCCATAGTGCGGATGTCGGTAAAGTGGCCGGTAACCGCGGCTGCGGCTGCCATGGCAGGGCTGACGAGATGGGTGCGTCCGCCGTTGCCTTGACGGCCTTCAAAGTTACGGTTGGAAGTAGAGGCGCAACGTTGTCCCGGGGTCAGGCGGTCGGCATTCATGGCGAGGCACATCGAGCAACCCGGTTCGCGCCATTCAAAACCGGCTTCGATAAATACTTCGTGCAAGCCTTCTTTTTCGGCCTGTTCTTTCACCAAACCGGAGCCGGGGACAATCAATACGCGTTGTACATTGTCCGCTTTTTTGCGGCCTTTGGCGATAGCGGCGGCTTCGCGCAAGTCTTCGATACGGCTGTTGGTGCAAGAACCGATAAAGACGATATCGACAGGGATTTCGTTTAATGGCGTACCGGCTTCCAAGCCCATGTATTCAAGGGCGCGTTCCATGCCGCTGCGTTTGACCGGATCGGCTTCTTCGGCAGGATTAGGCACTTTGCCGCTGATGTCCAAAACCATTTCAGGTGAGGTGCCCCAGGTTACTTGAGGCTCGATGTCTTCGGCTTTGAAGTGGTATTCTTTATCGAATACGGCGCCTTCGTCAGACACCAGCGTGCGCCAGTACTCGACGGCTTTGTCCCATGCTTCGCCTTTAGGTGCGAAAGGTTTGCCTTTTACATAGTCGATGGTGGTTTGGTCGACGGCAACCATACCTGAGCGCGCACCGGCTTCAATCGCCATATTGCACAAGGTCATGCGACCTTCCATGGAAAGACTGCGGATGGCTTCTCCGCCAAACTCAATGGCGTAGCCCGTACCACCGGCCGTACCGATTTGACCGATGATGTAAAGCGCTACGTCTTTAGCGGTAACACCGGGTTTCAGACGGCCTTCAACGGAAATCAGCATAGATTTGGATTTTTTTGCGGTAATGCACTGGGTCGCCATGGTATGTTCGACTTCGGAAGTGCCGATACCGTGCGCCAATGCGCCGAATGCGCCGTGGGTAGAGGTGTGCGAGTCGCCGCAGACCACGGTCATGCCGGGCAGGGTGGCACCTTGTTCCGGGCCCATAACGTGCACAATGCCTTGACCTTTATCCATGAACGGGAAGTAGGCGAGTGCGCCAAACTCTTTGATGTTTTTGTCCAAAGTATCGACTTGCAGTTTGGAAATCGGGTCTTGGATGCCTTTGTCCCAGTCGCCGGTCGGGGTATTGTGGTCGGCGGTGGAAACCACGCTGTCGATACGCCAGAGTTTGCGGCCGGCCATTTTCAAGCCTTCAAATGCCTGCGGGCTGGTAACTTCGTGAACCAAATGACGGTCGATGTAAAGCAGGACAGTGCCGTCTTCTTCTTCGCGGACGACGTGGCTGTTCCAAAGTTTATCGTAAAGGGTTTGTGCGCTCATGATGAGTTTCTTTGCTAATTGGTAAGTATGAATGATGGTTTGTGTTTATGGGCGGATTTTAGGCTTTTTATAGGGGCTGTGCAATAGAAATTTGTCCAATTTTTAAAATTTGTCGTAAAGTTTCAAAAATTCTTATCGAAAATTAGACAAATTGTAGAATTGTTGACAAAAAGATGCATTTTATCTGAAAGAATGCTTGTCGAAATGCACTAAAAAGTTCTATCATTCTCACTCAATATCCACATTTACCAAGAGGTATAGAGAATGAAATTACCGGTTCTGGCTCCTGAGTACCTGACTCAATTTCAGGAATTCGAGAGAAAAATTCTTGCCAATCATGCCAAAATCGAAGCATGGTTTCGTTCGCATTGGAACGAACACCGTCCGCCGTTTTATGGTTCGGTTGACATCCGCAATGCCGGTTACAAAATTTCATCTATCGATATGAATTTGTTTCCGGGCGGCTTCAATAATTTGAATCCAAACTTTATCCCGCTGGCGGCGGTTGCCGCGCAAGATGCGGTACAGCGCGCCTGTGAAACGGCAAAATCCGTATTGATTATTCCTGAAAACCACACACGCAACACATTCTATCTGCAAAACGTTTATGCACTCAGCGAGATTTTGCGTTCGGCAGGGTATGAAGTCCGTTTGGGCAGCCTGAATCCGGAAGTTACCGAGCCGACTGAGTTTGAAACTGCTTTGGGCGATAAAATTCTGCTGGAACCTTTATTGCGTACCCGCGAGCGCGTCCATCTTGCCGACGGTTTTTCGCCTTGCGTTGTTTTGTTGAATAACGACTTGTCCGCTGGCGTTCCCGATATTCTCAAAGGCATCAGCCAAACCGTATTGCCTCCATTGCACGGCGGTTGGACGACTCGCCGTAAAACTGAGCATTTCGGTGCATACAACCAAGTTGCCGCCGAATTTGCTAAGCTGATTGACGTCGACGAATGGCAAATTAATCCTTATTTTGAAAAAATCAGCGGTTTGGATTTCCAAGAGCGCGAAGGCGAGGACGCGTTAGCAGGGGCGGTAGAGCGCGTATTGGCGAAAATTCAAGCCAAATACGATGAATTGGGTATTACCGACCAACCTTTCGTGATTGTCAAAGCCGACGCAGGCACTTACGGCATGGGCGTGATGAGTGTCAAATCCGCCGATGAAGTGCGCGGATTGAACCGTAAAAACCGCAATAAAATGGCGAAAGTCAAAGAAGGTTTGGAAGTCAGCGAAGTCATTGTCCAAGAAGGTATTTATACCTATGAAACCATGAACGGCGCCGTCAGCGAACCTGTCGTTTATATGATGGACCGTTTCGTCATCGGCGGCTTCTTCCGTGTACACGAAGGACGCGGAGCGGACGAAAACCTCAACGCCGGCGGTATGGTATTTGTGCCGCTGTCCAACAGTATTCCCACCGGCAGCGGCGATAATTCCCAAGAAGCCCCCGAAGCCTGCAAACGCGTATTCGAACAATGGGATTCGCTCGGTATGCCACGCTCTGAAAAAGACTGCGACGTGGATAACGAACACAACCGCCTCTACGTTTACGGCGTAATGGCACGCTTGTCCTTGCTCGCCGCGGCATTAGAGTTGGAACAAACAGCGCCTCAAGCCTAATAAAGCGTTTATCAATATTGTCAGGCCGTCTGAAAATCAGTTTTCAGACGGCCTTTTCTGTCTGTACAATTCATTCTAACTAAAAAACATGATTTATTTTTATGAGCAAACCAGCCAATCCAATTGAGACAAACGACAATCTGCAAGATCAAACCATGCAGCGCAGCAACACGGACAATGCGCCGCGTTCTGCCATCCACCAAACCTTATATTCCGCCGATACCTTTGTTCAGCATGATTATCTTGCCGGAAAGGCTTTGCCCGATATTGCACGCCCGCAAGAAGGCCAAATCAACTGGCTGCATTTTGTCGGCATCAATGATGCTGCTTTACTCAAACACGCGCTTGAGCCTTACGGTATCCATGAGCTGGTTATTGAAGACATTCTCAGCCGCAAACAGCGTCCGAAAATTGAAGACTACGGCAACTATGTGTTTACTGCCGCACAGGTTTACCATTACACCACCACAGGCAAGCTCCATTCCGACCAAGTGTATGTGATTATCGGCAAAGATTTTGTGTTGTCTTTCCAACAAAAACCGCTGGGCTTGTTCAGTCATCTGCGCCGGAAGATGCACGAAAATCCGCACAATATTTTGAACAAAAACACAGCGTTTCTGGCGTATTGCCTGCTTGACCGCATTGTGGACGACTATTTTATCGTTTTGGAATCATACAACAACCGTTTTGAAACCATAGACAAGTCCCTGTTTAAAAATGAAAACAGCGATATTCTCAGTAAGATTCACCGCCTCAAGCGTGATGCCGTCCGCCTGCGCCGAACGCTTTTGCCCTTGCGCGATGTGTTTTACCAACTGGCCGTGCGCGGCGATTTCGCCATTTTCAAAGGCGAATCGACCGTTTATCTGCGCGACGTGTACGACCACAATATGCAGCTTATCGAATCGCTTGATGCCTCTCGAGATATGGTGTTGAGCATGATGGACATTTATCTTTCCTTCCAATCCAACCGCATGAACCAGCAAATGCGCGTGTTGACGGTTATTACCATCATCTTCATGCCGCTAACCGTCATTACAGGCATCTACGGCATGAACTTCGACAATATGCCCGAGCTGCATTGGCATTACGGCTATTTCATGGTTTTGGGTGTGATGCTGTGCATCATCATCGGACTGCTGATTTTCTTTTCGCGTAGAAAATGGTTATGATCAGGTGTGGTAGATTGAATTTTTCCACTCAAAAACGGTAGAATCAAAATTCCTACAAAACATGCCGTCTGAAATACTAGGCGGCCTTAAAAACAAACCACTTCAAGAGGCCAAACTATGGAACAAGCACGCCAACTTCCTTCTCACGAACTCATTATGTCCGAGCTGATGATGCCGGATACGGCAAATTTCAGCGGCAACGTCCACGGTGGCGAATTATTGCGCTTGCTCGACCAAGTCGCTTATTCCTGTGCCAGCCGATACAGCGGCAACTACTGCGTTACCTTGTCTGTCGATAAAGTTTTGTTTAAAGAGCCTATCCATGTCGGCGAACTGGTAACCTTTTACGCCAGCATTAACTACACCGGCCGCACTTCTATGGAAGTCGGCATCCGTGTAGAAGCGCAAAACATCCGCACCGGTGAAGTGCGCCATACCAACAGCTGCTACTTCACCATGGTTGCCGTAGAAGACGGCAAGCCGGTTGCTGTGCCGCCTTTGGAAATCAATACACCGCGCCAACGTTGCCGTTATGAAAAGGCTAAAAAGCGCAAAGCATTGAGTTTGCAGGCTTCCGATGAAGATTCTTGCAGCAGTTAAATAAAGTTATTAAATAATGAAGGCCGTCTGAAATCCTGTTTCAGACGGCCTTCACGCAAAAGCCATAAACCGCTTGTTTTGTGGTAGAATCAACAAGATTTTTGCCATACGAAATTACAGATAATCATGACCGACGCAACCATCCGCAACGACCATAAATTTGCACTTGAAACCCTGCCTGTCAGCCTTGAAGACGAAATGCGCAAGAGCTACCTCGATTACGCCATGAGCGTGATTGTGGGTCGAGCCCTGCCGGATGTCCGCGACGGTCTCAAGCCGGTACACCGCCGCGTGTTGTACGCGATGCACGAGTTGAAAAACAACTGGAATTCCGCCTATAAAAAATCGGCGCGTATCGTCGGCGACGTTATCGGTAAATACCACCCCCACGGTGATACAGCCGTTTACGACACCATCGTCCGCATGGCGCAAGATTTTTCCATGCGTTATGTACTGATCGACGGTCAGGGTAACTTCGGTTCCGTTGACGGATTGGCCGCGGCAGCCATGCGTTATACCGAAATCCGCATGGAAAAAATTTCTCATGAAATGTTGGCGGATATTGAAGAAGAAACCGTTAATTTCGGCCCCAACTATGACGGCAGCGAACATGAGCCGCTGGTATTGCCGACCCGTTTCCCCGCGCTGCTAGTCAACGGTTCGTCCGGTATTGCCGTCGGTATGGCAACCAATATCCCGCCGCACAATTTGGGTGATACCATCAATGCCTGCCTGCGCTTGTTGGATGAGCCTGAAACAGAAATCGACGAACTGATTAACATCATCCAAGCGCCCGATTTCCCGACCGGTGCGACTATTTACGGCTTGAGCGGCGTGCGCGAAGGCTATAAAACCGGCCGCGGCCGCGTGGTCATGCGCGGTAAAACCCATATCGAGCCTATCGGCAAAAACGGCGAGCGCGAAGCCATTGTAATCGATGAAATCCCATATCAAGTAAACAAAGCCAAGCTGGTTGAGAAAATCGGCGAATTGGTACGTGAAAAAACGCTGGAAGGCGTATCCGACCTGCGCGACGAGTCCGACAAATCCGGTATGCGTGTCGTAATCGAATTAAAACGCAATGAAAATGCCGAAGTCGTTTTGAACCAACTCTACAAATTGACCCAGCTGCAAGACAGCTTCGGTATCAACATGGTGGCCTTGGTTGACGGCCAGCCGCGTTTGCTGAACCTGAAACAAATCCTGTCAGAATTCCTGCGCCACCGTCGCGAAGTTGTTACCCGCCGTACCCTGTTCCGCCTAAAAAAAGCGCGTCATGAAGGCCATATTGCCGAAGGTAAAGCGGTAGCCTTGTCCAATATCGACGAAATCATCCGTCTAATCAAAGAATCTGCCAATGCGCCGGAAGCTAAAGAAAAATTGCTGTCCCGCCCATGGCGCAGCAGCTTGGTTGAAGATATGCTCAGCCGTACGGATTTGGACCTGCAAATGATGCGCCCTGAAGGCTTGCCAGAGAATTTGGGCCTGCATGGCCAAGGGTATTACCTGAGCGAATTACAAGCTGATGCCATCCTGCGCATGAGCCTGCGTAACCTGACCGGCCTTGATCAGGAAGAAATTGTCGGCGAATATAAAAATCTGATGAGTAAAATCATTGATTTCGTGGATATTCTTTCCAAACCTGAACGCGTTACCCAAATCATCCGCGAAGAATTGGCAGATATTAAAGCCAACTTCGGTGACGAGCGTCGCAGCGAAATCAATCCATTCGGTGGTGATATCGCCGATGAAGACCTGATTCCGCAACGTGAAATGGTCGTTACCCTGACTCATGGCGGCTATATCAAAACCCAACCGACAACCGATTATCAGGCGCAGCGTCGCGGCGGACGAGGTAAACAGGCGGCGGCCACCAAAGACGAAGACTTTATCGAAACCTTGTTCGTTGCCAATACGCATGATTATTTGATGTGCTTCACCAATTTGGGCAAGTGCCATTGGATTAAAGTGTACAAACTGCCGGAAGGCGGTCGCAACAGCCGCGGCCGTCCGATTAACAACGTCATCCAATTGGAAGAAGGCGAAAAAGTCAGCGCCATCTTGGCCGTCCGCGAGTTCCCGGAAGACCAATACGTCTTCTTCGCTACCGCACAAGGCATGGTGAAAAAAGTCCAGCTGTCTGCGTTTAAAAACGTCCGCAGCCAAGGCATCAAAGCCATTGCGCTTAAAGAAGGCGATTACTTGGTCGGCGCAGCGCAAACCGGCGGTGCGGACGACATTATGTTGTTCTCCAACTTGGGCAAAGCCATCCGCTTTAACGAATATTGGGAAAAATCCGGTAACGATGAAGCGGAAGATGCCGATATCGAAACCGAAAACGAAGATTCAGACGGCCTGGATGATGAAAATGCCGAAAACGCATTGCCAAGCGGCAAACATGGTGTCCGTCCGTCCGGTCGCGGCAGCGGCGGTTTGCGCGGTATGCGCCTGCCGGCCGATGGTAAGATTGTCAGCCTGATTACCTTCGCCCCCGAAGCCGAGCAAAGTGATTTGCAAGTATTGACCGCTACGGCCAACGGCTATGGCAAACGAACCCCGATTGCCGATTACAGCCGTAAAAACAAAGGCGGCCAAGGCAATATCGCCATCAATACCGGCGAGCGCAACGGCGATTTGGTTGCCGCCACTTTGGTCAGCGAAACCGACGACCTGATGCTGATTACCAGCGGCGGCGTCCTGATTCGTACCAAAGTTGAGCAAATCCGCGAGACAGGCCGTGCTGCCGCAGGTGTCCGCCTGATTAATCTGGATGAAGGCGAAACCTTGGTCAGCTTGGAGCGTGTGGCCGAAGAGGCTGAAGATGAAGCCGCTTTGGAAAGCGATGCAGCTGAAAACCAAGTGGTAGAAACTGAAGATACTCCGTCTCAGGAATCTTAAACGTCAATGAAAAAGGCCGTCTGAAACATTTTCAGACGGCCTGCTTATTCCAAAAGAAAATCCCGTGAGCGCAACCGAACCGTTCGATTTACCTCTTTTCCTGAAAAATCTGCCCAATCTGCCGGGCGTGTACCGTTTTTTTGACGAAGACAACAATGTTTTGTATGTCGGCAAAGCGGTCAATCTCAAGCGGCGCGTTTCCAGCTATTTCCAAAAAAACGACCATTCGCCGCGTATCGCATTGATGGTAAAACAGGTTCACCACATCGAAACCACCATCACGCGTTCCGAAGCCGAAGCGCTGATTCTCGAAAACAACTTCATCAAAGCCCTGTCGCCGAAATACAATATTCTTTTCCGCGATGACAAAAGCTATCCTTATTTGATGCTCAGCGGCCATCAATATCCGCAAATGGCGTATTACCGCGGCACGCTGAAGAAGCCTAATCAATATTTCGGCCCGTATCCCAACAGCAACGCCGTGCGCGATAGCATTCAAGTGTTGCAAAAAGTCTTTATGTTGCGTACCTGCGAAGACAGCGTATTCGAGCATCGCGACCGTCCTTGTCTGCTTTACCAAATCAAACGCTGCACCGCGCCTTGTGTCGGCCACATCAGCGAAGAAGATTATCGCGACAGCGTGCGTGAAGCCGCGACTTTCCTTAATGGCAAAACCGACGAGCTGACGCGTACCTTGCAACACAAAATGCAAACCGCCGCCGCCAATCTGCAATTTGAGGAAGCTGCCCGTTACCGCGATCAAATTCAAGCGCTCGGTATCATGCAGAGTAATCAGTTTATCGACAGCAAAAATCCGAACAATCCCAACGATATCGATTTGCTCGCGCTGGCGGTTTCAGACGGCCTAGTCTGCGTACACTGGGTCAGCATACGCGGCGGACGGCATGTCGGCGATAAAAGCTTTTTCCCCGACACTAAAAACGATCCGGAGCCAAACGGACAAGATTACGCTGAAGCCTTTGTCGCCCAACATTATTTGGGCAAAAGCAAACCCGACATTATCATCAGCAACTTTCCCGTTCCTGATGCGCTGAAAGAGGCCTTGGAAGGCGAACACAGCAAACAGATGCAGTTCGTGACCAAAACCATAGGCGAACGCAAAGTCTGGTTGAAAATGGCGGAACAAAACGCACAAATGGCGATTGCACAACGCCGCCTGCAACAAAGCAGCCAGCAACACCGCATCGACGAACTGGCCAAAATCCTCGGCATGGATTCAGACGGCCTCAATCGCCTCGAATGCTTCGACATCAGCCACACGCAAGGCGAAGCCACGATTGCGTCCTGCGTTGTGTACGATGAACAAAACATCCAGCCTTCGCAATACCGCCGCTACAACATCACGACCGCCAAACCCGGCGACGACTACGCCGCCATGCGCGAAGTGTTGACGCGCCGTTACGGCAAAATGCAGGAAGCCGAAGCCAACGGCGAAGCCGTCAAATGGCCGGATGTCGTGTTGATTGACGGCGGTAAAGGGCAAATCGGCGTAGCCGTATCGGTATGGGAAGAACTCGGGCTGCACATTCCTTTGGTCGGTATCGCCAAAGGCCCAGAACGCAAAGCCGGTATGGAAGAACTCATATTGCCTTTTACCGGCGAAGTTTTCCGCCTGCCGCCCAACAGCCCGGCTTTACATTTATTGCAAACCGTACGCGATGAATCGCACCGCTTTGCCATTACAGGCCACCGCAAAAAACGTGATAAAGCGCGCGTTACTTCCTCACTCAGCGAAATCCCCGGTATAGGTAGCAAACGCCGCCAAGCATTGCTCACCCGATTCGGCGGCCTGCGCGGCGTGATTGCAGCCAGCCGCGAGGACTTGGAAAAAGTGGAAGGCATCAGCAAAGCCTTGGCGGAAACCATTTACGAGCATCTGCACTGATTGGCTTGAACAGCAAAAAGGAACAATATGAAATCTGTCATCATCAAAAATATCGAGATCGGCAAAGGCCTGCCTAAAATTGCCGTGCCGCTGGTGGCCGCCAATACGCAGGAATTGGAGCAGGCTTTGCGCGTATTAAAAGAGACGGCTTTTGACATCATTGAATTTCGTGCGGATTTTTTCCAAGCAGCGCTTAATGCCGAATTTATTGCCGAGCAATTAGGCATTGTCCGACAGGCTTTTCCTACCAAACCTTTGCTGTTTACGTTTAGAAGGGCGCAAGAGGGCGGTAATACGCCTTGTTCGGAAGACTATTATTTTGAATTATTGGAAAAAATCATCTGTTCCAAACAAGCCGATATTATCGACATCGAGCTTTTTGCCGAGGAGGGCGGCGTCAAACAAACCATTGCCTTGGCACATGAACATCAAGCTGCCGCCTTGCTTTGCAATCACGATTTTCAAGCCACGCCGTCTTTGGCAGACATTACAGGCCGTCTGAAAACAATGGCCGAGTGGGGCGCGGATATCTGCAAAATTGCCGTTATGCCGCAATCGCCGCAAGATGTGTTGACCCTGTTGCAGGCGACATATGATGCTTCACAAATTATCGACAGCCCGATTATTACCATGTCCATGGGTAAAACCGGAGCTATCAGCCGCTTGGCCGGTTCGACTTTCGGTTCAGCCGTTACCTTTGGTGCAGCACAAAAAACGTCGGCCCCCGGCCAAATTGATGCTAATGATTTGAGGAAAATCTTGGCAATTTTGGGATAGTTTAATTATTAATATTCAAGGCCGTCTGAAAAATATTTTTCAGACGGCCTGATTTTTTTAAATTTATTTCTTTTAATTTTAAATAAAACCTGTAACAATGGGCTTCCTATTTCTAATAACTAGAGGAGAAATAAAATGACTACTACTAAAGAAAACCTGGCGAACCCAGGTCCTGTCGGCTTGTGCGGCTTTGCATTGACAACTTGGTTGCTCAGTCTGATTAACGGCGGCTTTTTTACTGCTCAAGAAGGTGTCGGCTTAGTTTTGGGCATGGCTCTCGCCTTTGGTGGTATCGCCCAAGTTATTGCCGGTATGTTTGAGTTCAAGAAAGGCAATACGTTTGGCTTTACCGCTTTTATCAGCTATGGCGCATTCTGATGGACATGGGCTTTGTTTACCATCTTTTTCAAAGGTGAAACAGTTCCGGCATTTATCGGCTGGTATCTTTGCGCATGGGGTATGTTTTCGCTGATGATGTTTGTGGCCGCCTTGACCAAGCCTAAAGTATTGAGCGGTATTTTCTTTTTCTTGACACTGACTTTCTTTGCCCTGGGCATTGGCGATGGCATGGAAAATCATAGCATCGTCCATATCGGCGGTTGTTTAGGCTTGGTAACTGCACTTGGTGCATTCTACTTGGCCGCTGCGGAAGTCATTAACGAATCTTTCGGCAAAACAGTTTTGCCGGTTTGCGAGTGTAAATAAGCTTTGTCATACAAAATGCCGTCTGAACGGTGGAAATGAAATCGAAGATTTCGGCCATAATGTTCAGACGGCATTTTTTATTTGTCTTCAAATAAATCGACATCAAATAAATCCGGCTCTTTGATGCGTTCCCGACAATCAAGTTTGATGTCTTCGGTAACCCGACAGCAGCACGGCAAAATTTCTCCGGGTGCGACAAAAGCGAGCGGAAAATTATCATAAGAGACTTTTCCATCCAAGATTTTGACCCGGCACGAACCGCAATAACCGCTGCGACATTGGTATTCAACCTCGTGTCCGGTGCGCTCCAAACCCTCCAATAAGGTTTCGCCTTGTTGGAGTTGGAAGGTTTTGTCGTGTGTGCTGATGAGTGCCATATGATTTGTTTGGATTGGAAAGGCCGTCTGAAACGGTGTAAAGACGAAATCAAAGATTTCTGCCACACCGTTCAGACGGCCTTAATCATAAAACCGAATGTTCAATTACAGCTCGAAATCGCCCAAATCGTCGGCATTGACTTCCGAATCAATCTGACCAATCAGGTAAGAGGAAATTTCCACTTCTTGCGGCGCAACCTGTACATTGTCAGAAGATAGCCATGCGTTGATCCAAGGAATCGGATTTTGGGTCGCACCTTCAAATCCGGCAGGAAGGCCAACCGCCTGCATACGCAGATTGGTAATGTATTCAACGTATTGCGCCAGAATCTCTTTATTCAGGCCAATCATCGAACCGTCTTTAAACAGATAGGCCGCCCACTCTTTTTCCTGCTCGGCTGCTTTTTTGAAGAGGTTGAAACACTCGTCCTGCAATTCATTCGCGATTTCAGCCATTTCAGGATCATCGGCACCGGCGCGCATCAGGTTGAGCATATGCTGGGTACTGGTCAAATGCAGGGCTTCATCGCGGGCAATCAGTTTGATGATTTTGGCGTTGCCTTCCATCAATTCGCGCTCGGCAAAGGCGAACGAGCAGGCGAATGAAACGTAGAAGCGGATGGCTTCCAATACATTGACGCACATCAGGCAGAGATAGAGTTTTTTCTTCAACTCGCGTAAAGATACAGTAACAAGCTTGCCGCCGACATTGTGCGAACCTTCGCCCAACAGATTGTAATACTGAGTGTATTCAATCAAATCATCGTAATAGCAGGCAATGTCTTCAGCACGGGCGATGATGTATTTGTTTTGCACAATATCATCGAACACGACTGACGGATCATTCACGATATTACGGATGATATGAGTATAGCTGCGCGAGTGGATGGTTTCGCTGAAGCTCCACGTTTCAATCCACGTTTCCAGCTCGGGAATAGACACCAAAGGCAAGAACGCAACATTCGGGCTGCGGCCTTGGATCGAATCGAGCAGGGTTTGGTATTTCAGATTGCTTATGAAAATATGTTTTTCGTGTTCAGGCAGATTGGCGTAGTCAATACGGTCGCGCGATACGTCGATTTCTTCCGGACGCCAGAAGAAAGACAATTGTTTTTCGATCAGTTTTTCAAATACTTCGTATTTCTGCTGGTCATAACGGGCGACATTTACTGGCTGACCAAAAAACATCGGCTCTTTCAGCGCGTCGTTTTTTGTCTTAGAAAAGGTGCTGTATGACATGACTAGGTGTTCGCAGGACATGGGTTTTTCTCGAGATAAGTTTGAATTGATTAACTTAATATAGTTTAGACGGCTTTCTAATTAAATAAATAAGATAAGGTAATCTAAATAAAAAAATAAACCTTTTATTAAAATTTAATCACTAATTATCGTTTTGAACAATATAACATATTGAAAATACTCAACTATCTTCTGCGATAGCTACGTGTATGAGGTCTGACATAAGAACCATTTTTTCGGAAGTATCCCCTGACATAAACAGGTTTACTCATATCGATAGACTTATAATAAGAATCATGATTAGAGTTAGTTTTACTATGATCTTTGTAGCTTGCACATCCAAAAATGAATAATGCCGAAATAATAGGAAATAAAATTTTCATATTAGTTCCTTATAATTTTATCAACTACAACCCCCTTTTCAATATGCCTTTGCATTATATGAATAGTTGTATTAAATGGTTTCTTTGTATTTGTATGTTCTATAACTATAACTTCACTAGTTACAATGCCTTCTTTATTTCTAATCTCATACAAATCTGTTTCCTCTTGCCCTAAATGTTTACCAAAACTAGTAGGCAATAACCTTTGTATAGTATCACCATCTTCTAAAATCAATTTATCTTTATGACGCATTGTATTAATCCTTCCCTAATGTATAGTAAATTTAAATAAGCATTCACCAGGCCTTCATTCTGGTATAGGTGGAAATCCATTTTTGAAATTCAGTAATTTCTTTTCAAACAAAGACTTTTTGATATTATCGATGGATTCTCACTTGCGCATGAATGACAATGGTTATTTATTTATTTATTTTAATCTACCAATTAATTAAAATTTAATATCAAATCTTATCATTCCTTTAAATCTTACAAGCCCCGCCCGCGCAGCCATCATCTTGAATATCGGCCTGCGTATCGTCCGCACCGTCGCGGGTGTTGTGGTAGTACAGGGTTTTGACGCCATATTTATAGGCGGTCAGCAGGTCTTTCAGCATTTGTTTCATGGAAACTTTGCTGCCTTCAAATTTGTTCGGATCGTAGGCGGTATTGGCGGAAATCGATTGATCGACGAATTTTTGCATTACGCCGACGAGTTTCAGGTAGCCTTCGTTGCCCGGAAGCTGCCACAGGGTTTCATAGGCGTCTTTCAGGGTTTCAAATTCCGGTACGACTTGTTTCAAAATACCGTCTTTTGATGCTTTAACGCTGACCAGGCCGCGTGGAGGCTCGATGCCGTTGGTGGCGTTGGCGATTTGCGAGCTGGTTTCAGACGGCATGAGTGCGGTCAGGGTAGAGTTGCGCAGGCCGTATTTGACGATGTCGGCGCGCAGGCTTTCCCAGTCGTAGTGCAAAGGCTCGTTGCACACGGCGTCCAAGTCTTTTTTGTAGGTGTCGATAGGCAGTTTGCCTTGCGAATAAACGGTTTGGTTGAACAGCGGGCATGCGCCGTATTCTTTGGCAAGGTTTACCGATGCTTTGAGCAGGTAATACTGCATGGCTTCAAAGGTGCGGTGGGTCAGGCCGAGGGCGGAATCGTCGCTGTAACGGACGCCGTTTTTCGCCAGATAGTAGGCGTAGTTGATGACGCCGATGCCAAGCGTGCGGCGGTTCATGGTCGCGGTGCGAGCGGCTTCGATCGGATAGTCTTGGTAATCCAGCAAGGCATCAAGCGCGCGCACGGTTAAATCGGCAAGCTCTTCCAGTTCGTCTAAATTGTTCAATGCGCCCAAGTTGAAGGCGGACAAGGTACACAAGGCAATTTCGCCTTCTGCGTCGTTGATGTTGTCCAGCGGTTTGGTCGGCAGGGCGATTTCCATGCACAAATTGGACTGATGAACAGGCGCAACGCGCGGATCAAACGGGCTGTGCGTGTTGCAGTGGTCAACGTTTTGGATGTAGATGCGACCGGTACCGGCGCGCTCCTGCATCAGGGTGGAGAACAATTCTGTTGCCGGCAAAGTGCGTTTGCGGATGTTTGGGTCTTGCTCGTATTGAGTGTAGAGGCGCTCGAATTCGTCTTGATCGGCGAAGAAGGCATCATACAAACCTGGAACCTCATTCGGCGAGAACAGGGTAATGTTGCCGCCTTTAATCAAGCGGGTGTACAGCAGGCGGTTGATTTGTACGCCGTAGTCCAGTTGGCGGATACGGTTGTCTTCTACGCCGCGGTTGTTTTTCAATACCAACAGGCTTTCGGCTTCGATATGCCATAATGGGTAGAACAAGGTTGCCGCGCCGCCGCGTACGCCACCTTGCGAGCAGGATTTAACCGCTGCTTGGAACATTTTGAAGAATGGGATACAGCCTGTGTGTTGCGCTTCACCGCCACGGATTTCGCTGCCCAAACCGCGGATACGTCCGGCGTTGATGCCGATGCCCGCACGTTGGGAAACGTATTTCACAATCGCGCTAGTGGTGGCATTGATGGAATCCAGACTGTCGTCGCATTCAATCAATACGCAGCTTGAGAACTGGCGCGTAGGCGTGCGCACGCCACTCATAATCGGGGTCGGCAGCGATACTTTAAACGTAGAAACGGCATCGTAAAAGCGTTTGACGTAATCCAAACGGGTCTCTTTCGGATATTTGCTGAAGAGACACATGGCCACCAAAATGTATAAAAACTGCGGCGTTTCATAAATTTGGCGGGTAACGCGGTTTTGAACCAGATATTTGCCTTCCAGCTGTTTTACGGCAGCATAAGAGAAGGTCATATCGCGACTGTGGTCGATATAGGCATCCAGCTCGTCGAATTCTTCGCGGCTGTAATCTGCGATGATATGGCGGTCGTATTTGCCTGCTTCGGTCAGTTTTTTAACGTGATCATAGAGGTGAGGCGGTTCGAATTCGCCATAAGCGATTTTGCGCAGATGGAAAATGGCGAGGCGGGCGGCCAGATATTGATAATCGGGCGTATCTTGTGAGATCAGGTCGGCCGCGGCCTTGATGATGGTCTCATGGATATCGTCGGTACGGATACCGTTGTAAAACTGAATATGTGATTTAAGCTCGACTTGCGATACGGAGACGTTTTGTAAGCCTTCTGCCGCCCAAGTAACAACGCGGTGGATTTTGTCTAAATTGATATCTTCCAAGCGTCCGTCGCGTTTGGTTACTTTAATATTCGTTGCTGCATTCATTGTTCAGTCTTCCCATTAAAAAACACAAGATACGGTATGTGATTGCTTTGAACGGCACAATATAATGTATTTTTCTTTGTTTAACTAGACTTGACAATGCGCTTTTTTCAGGGGTTGATTAAAGAGGGGAATGGCTCAGGCTAGGTTTTATGTGGGTTTGTGGCAGTCAGGCATTATTTTGTGTTTGCATCACATTTGTTCAAAATTTTTCTAGAGGCTTATGAAATAAAGAGATTTATATTCAGATTTCGTCTAAATGGAAGGTGTGTTAAATTTTGCAAAGCAAGTAGTATGATGTAGTAATTAACCACATTTTTTGTCATGTAAAAAATAGGCGTTTTGCCGGTGTACCAAGCGAAACATATAATGGAAAAACTACTTAGGAGGCGAATCATGTTGATGCTGAAAAATTTAGGTTCCGCACTGGCGGCGGTTGCCATATTGAGTTTGGGTGCTTATTCTGCCGAGGTGGCGGCCAAGCCGCATGGCCCTCAAGCGAGCAAACACCAGCATGCGGAGAAAAATAAATTGCATCCTGCCTGCAGGCAATACCTTGAGCGCCGTGCCGCTTGGTATCGCTACAAGGGCAACAAGGCCGAGCTGAAGGAAAACCGAAAAGCGGCAAAAGCGTTCCGCAGTTTGCCTTATGCCGAACAAAAAATCCAATGCCAAGCCGCTTATCGGGCATTTGATGATTTTGATCATGGCAAATTCCGCCGCCGTTAATCGGCTGATTTGAATAAAGGCCGTCTGAAGGTTTCAGACGGCCTTTGATTTTTATTTCTCAACGATGATTTTGCTTTCGGCTTGAGGCTCGTATTGAGTGGATTCATCACCGTAATACAACACGCCCAGCTTGATGGGGATGCGGCCTTGCGATTTGCGGTGGGCATTGGAGTCGCGCAGGGAATAGGCGCATCCGCAGTATTCTTGTTGGTAGAAATGTTCGCGCTTGCTGATTTCAATCATGCGTGCGCTGCCGCCGCCTTTGCGCCAGTTGAAATCCCAATAAACCAAGTCATCGTAGGGCTCGGCAGCGCGATGGCCGCAGCCGTTGATCTGTTTCATGTCTTTCCAGCGTGAAATGCCCAGTGAGCTGGTGAATACATGGAAGCCGTTTTCATGGGCGTATTGGGCCGCTTTTTCAAAACGCATGTCGAAACACATGGTGCAGCGGATACCGCGTTCGGGTTCGAATTCCATGCCTTTGGCTTTGGCGAACCATTCTTTGCGGTCGTTTTCGTAGTCGTCGTCTTTGTCGATGAAGGGAATGCCGAATTTATCCGCAAAGCGCATGTTTTCTTCTTTGCGCAGCATATATTCTTTGTGCGGATGGATATTGGGGTTGTAAAAATAAATGGTGTAGTCGATGCCGCTGGCAAGCAGGGCTTCCATTACTTCGCCGCTGCACGGGGCGCAGCAGGAATGCAGCAGGACTTTTTTATGACCGCCGGGCGGAACGAGGATGGGGCGGTCGATATTGGTAACGATAGGCGTGGTTTTTTCGGTCATGGTTGTATTCTGTTTTTGATATTTTGTTTCAGACGGCCTTTATCTCTGAGGCCGTCTGAAGGGGTTGAAATCTATTTGTCTATTTTAACAGAGCAATACTTTATGGAACAGATTGTTTCTGTGTTTCTTTTTCGTTTAACGGTTTGAAATCTTTAGCGTCCGGCGGCGGTTCGGCAAAGATAGCATCGGGATTGTGGTGCGCTGCAAATTCTGTCAGCAGGTTGCGGTAGTCCAACGATTGCTTCATCAGTTCGGCTGCGGCGGTACGCAGATTGTCCACGTCTTCCGGCGGCAGATAAAAACTGGTCGGAATGTTCAATACTTTTTCCCTTAACTCGGAAGGAGGGAGGTCTTTGAGGTTGAGGCTGACGAAGGAGAAGCTGATGCCGTCGGTTTGTTTGTCTTTATTCCACTGATCGACGAAGGCGCGGAAACGGCGCAGGGATTCTTGCGAGTTTTGGTCGATGGGGATATTGACGATAGAGGAGACAACGTCGCGGAAACCGGGAACGGCCGCGGTTTTGTCCAAATTGCTGCTGACTTGGTTTTGCGCATTGACGTTGATGACAACGATATGGCGGATGTTGTTTTGCAGGATTTTGTTTGTCAGGATTTTTTCCGGATACATTTCCGTCATATCCAAAAGGCTGCGCATGCCCAGATTGTCAGTCAGGCCGCCGTCTATCAGGTGGATGTAGGGTCGGTTTTTCCCGTCTGCGTATTTTTGGAAACGCTCGTAAAATTCTTTTATGGTGCGGCTTTGTTGTCTGCCTGTTTCGCTGTCGTCCGCGTCTTCGATTTTGATCGGCGGCGTGTAGTTGCAGCGTCCGCCGTTGTTGTTTAGGGTGATCGGTGCAAAGACTATGGGGACGGAGCTGGATGCGGCGACGGCGCGGGCGATGCGGAGGTTGCCCAGGTCGATACACATCGGATCAAAGTATTCCTGCGTGAAGTTGAAGCGTTCGCCTATGCCCATATCGGTGGCGGAAATGATGGCAAACGGGCCTTTGCCGTGTTTTTCCAAATCGCGGAAAGTGGCCTTGCCGAAAAGATAGTTTTCAAACTGCTCCTGCAACAAATCTCCGCGCCCGTACTCGGGCGAGGCCAGTCGGGGCAGGTTGGACATGGAAAAGGCTTGTTTGATGACTTGGCGTTGGAAGTTTTGATGCAGGAAACGCTTGTAAAACAATGGGATGGTTTCTTCGCCTTTTAATGCGAAATAGGCAGCTAAAACCGATCCGCCGGATACGCCGACAACGACATCGACGTTGGCCAGCAAGGATTTTCTCTTACCGCCGATGGTTACCTGCTGCTGGTTAAGCTGTTCCAAAACGCCGTAACCCAAGGCCGCCGCACGCGTTCCACCGCCTGAAAACATGACGACAATCAAGGTATCGTCATCGTCTTCCCGCTGGAGTTTGCTGGTTTCAAAGCGGTAGCCTTGCTTCAAATCGACTGCATCAATACCGGCAACGGGTTGGTATTTCACCAAGGAGCAGGCGGATAACAGGGCGAGAGAAAGTATGGAAAGCGTGGATTTGAGCGGGAATTTCGGCATAAAGTCAACAAAATCGGAAAATTATTGAAAACGGATTATAAAGGTTTTCAGGCGTTGTTTACAGAAGCAGGCCTTTCAGACGGCCTTTTGTGTCGATTTTCCGTTATAATCGACACAATCTTTATCTTTCCAAACCCTTATGGCGCAACCGAACCGCATCAACCACGAACCTATCTTTCTGCTTGCTTCCGCCCCGTGGCGCGAGAGCAGCTTGTGGGTGGAGGCTTTCAGCCGCCGTTATGGGCGGGTGGCTTTGTTGGCTAGAAGCGCGCGTAAACGACAGAGCGAATTGCGCGGCGTATTAGTGCCGTTTGTACCGGTGAGTGCGTCTTGGTATGGCTCGCAAGAGTTGAAGACCCTGCATCGCGCCGAATGGATAGGCGGTTGGCCGCAGCCGCAGGGCAGGGCATTATTCAGCGGATTGTATGTGAACGAGTTGATGCTGAAATTGACCGTCCGTGAAGACCCATTGCCCGAGCTTTACGATGTTTTGGCGGAAACCATGAAAACCATCTGTTGCGAGGCCAACCACATTGCCGCTTTGCGCCGTTTTGAATGGACGTTGTTGACACGCTTGGGCTTTGCCCCCGATTTGTTCCACGATGGCAACGGCAATGAAATCAACGGCGAAGAAACTTATTGGCTCACACCGGAAGAGGCTGTAGTTCCCCTGGCAGAGGCCGACCGTTTCCATGCGCTCAATAAGGGCGTTGCCGTATTGGGTGTGACTTTAATCGATTTGAGGGAAGGCAGTTTCGTTCATCAGGAAAGTCTGGGGCAGGCTTTGAAAGTAACGCGGCTTTTGATTGACAACCTTCTGCCCGAGGGCGTCAAATCTCGGCAGGTTTTGCAGCAGTTGCAACAGCTTTGTTTGGGCAGTTGAATATTTTCAGACGGCCTTTGATAGATAAAGGCTCAGGACGTCTGAAACCTTAATGAAAGGACATTATTATGTTGTTAGGCGTAAACATCGACCATATTGCCACCGTCCGCAATGCGCGCGGTACGATTTATCCCAGCCCTGTCGAAGCGGCGCTGATTGCAGAAACCCATGGCGCAGATTTGATTACCATGCACTTGCGTGAAGACCGCCGCCATATTAAAGATGCGGACGTGTTCGCCGTTAAAAACGCCATCCGCACGCGTCTGAATTTGGAAATGGCGCTGACGGAAGAAATGCTGGAAAACGCGCTTAACGTCATGCCGGAAGATGTATGCCTCGTGCCTGAAAAACGTCAAGAAGTGACTACAGAAGGCGGTTTGGATGTATTGGCGCAACAGGATAAAGTGGCCGAATTCACCAAAATCCTGACCGACGCAGGCATCCGCGTGTCCTTGTTTATCGATGCCAACAACGCGCAAATCCAAGCCGCTTATGATGTCGGCGTGCCCGTTATCGAGTTGCATACCGGTGCGTATGCCGATGCACACGGCCACGCCGAGCAGATGAAACAATTCGAGCGCATTCAAAACGGCGCGCATTACGCCAGCGATTTGGGCTTGATCGTCAACGCCGGACACGGCCTGACCATTCACAACGTTACGCCGATTGCCCAAATTCTCGCCATCCGTGAGTTGAACATTGGCCATTCGCTGATTTCCCAAGCACTCTTCCTCGGCTTGCCAGAAGCTGTCCGCCAAATGAAGGAAGTCATGTTCAGAGCCAGAATGCTGCCTTAACGGCATCAGCCATACCGACTAAGGCAATTGGCTTTGGCCGGTATCCACACTTTCAGACGGCCTGACTATTTAAACAAGGAGCAGACCCATGATTTACGGAATCGGTACAGACATTGTTTCCCTCAAACGCATTATCCGCCTGAACAAAAAATTCGGACTGGCATTTGCGCAACGCATTCTCAGCCCGGAAGAGCTGTTGGAGTTTCCACAGGCAGGCAAACCGGTCAACTATCTTGCCAAACGCTTTGCCGCCAAAGAGGCTTTTGCCAAAGCCGTCGGTACGGGCATACGCGGCGTGGTGTCTTTTCGCAATATCGGTGTCGGACATGACGCATTGGGCAAACCTGAATTGTTTTTTGCACCGGCTTTGACCAAATGGCTGGAAGAACAGGGTATCCGAAGCTGCCATCTCAGTATGAGCGATGAAGAGGATACTGTTATGGCTTTTGTCATTGCGGAAAAATAAGGCCGGATTTAAGTATTCTGAAATAGAAAATCCTTTTCAGACGGCCTGAAGGATTGGGTATTTGTTGAAGGTCGGGCGTATAGGCCCGACATCGTTTTTTTACGCATAAATCGGCAGGTGTTGCCGCCTGCCGCATATAAGAATAAGCTCATGATGACTGAAGACACACGTCCATTGGTACAAGTGGTTGCCGGAATTTTGCTCGACCAAAACGGCCGCTACCTGCTCAGTTCGCGCCCAGAGGGCAAACCGTATGCCGGCTATTGGGAATTTGCCGGAGGCAAGGTTGAGGCAGGCGAAAGCGATTTTCAAGCCTTGCAACGCGAGTTTGAAGAAGAACTCGGTATCCGTATCCTTGCCGCTACGCCGTGGCTGACCAAAGTCCATTCCTACGAACATGCACATGTACGCCTGCATTTTTTATGGGTGGAAGCCGACCAATGGACGGGCGAAATCCAATCGAGGGAAGGGCAGAAATGGGCATGGCAAAAGGCCGGGGATTTTACCGTTGCGCCGATGCTGCCAGCCAATAGCGCATTGTTACGCTCCCTATCCATTCCGCGCCGGCTTCAAGGCCGTCTGAAAAGCGGATTCAGCGGTCAAAACAGCATGGGCGAATATCATGTTGTGCCGTATATGTCGGCTCAGCATCAAAGCGCATCTGCCGTATTGTTGGAATTTGCCGATTGGCAACAAGGCAAGCCGATAGAAGCGCCCAGCGCGTGGCCAATCATTGAAAATGCCGAACAATGGCGGCAGGTGCAAAATGCGGATGCCGTTGTTTGGAAAGTGGCTGATGAAGCGGCCGCCGGGCAAGTTGCCGATATTTTGGCGCAAGGCGTGGCGATGCCGCTGATTGTGGCAGCTCCGGAAAGTCTGGTTTCCATTTATCGCGAACAGTGGCAGAGCATGGGTGCGCATGCCGTTTTGACCGATAATGACATTGAGGCCGTCTGAAATGAGTAAAAATCAAAAGCTTTTGATTGCCGCTGTTTTACTGATTGTGTTTGCGGCGGCCAAACTGCTGCTCTTGGATTGGTGGCAGCAACAGCAATCAAAAACGAAAGTAGTCGAATGTAATTTAACACAAGGCTGCGTCCTGCCTGACGGTTCAAAAGTGCGTGCGACATCCATCAATACGCACGAGCCGTTTGATATCGTGATAGAGAATGTTCCGCAAAATACAGGGGCGGTCAGTATCAGTTTCAGTATGAAAAACATGGACATGGGCTTCAACCGCTATAATCTGGCGCAACAATCTCCGCGAAGCTGGCAGGCTTTGCAAATCCGCTTGCCGTTTTGTGTCGAGGGCCGCCATGATTACACTGCCGATATTACCGTCGGCAAACAGACTTTTCAGACGGCATTTAGCGCGAAGTAGCCATCCGATAGAGGCAGTCTGAACGGCCATAGGCTAAAAAAATCTAATTTTTTAGATAACGTATTAAAAAATTCCTTATAAATGAATCAATTATAAATTATTTTTTGATGGATTGTTTACAATCATTCTGACTATAAACCCAAAATACAAAACGGACAGAAGCCAGGCTACATCAGGGTTTGATGTGGCAGGGACTGTCTGTTTTTTATGTTTGTTGCTAAAGAATCATTTATTAGCAACTGAATTTTTTATAAATTTTTTGAAAAAAGTGTTTGACAAGACCTGTTTTATTTTTTAAATTTGTTTCCATAAATAAAAACTACATCGCACTACAAAGGAACATCATCATGAATCTGTATCAAACCACTCTCTCTTGTTATAGATTTTCTCCCCTCTCCGCCGATCCCGTCATCGTCTGCTTATTGCCAGTCGCGGCGGTCTGAAGGCTCTCAACCCGAATCCAGTTTCCGCATTCCCACAAACACTTCGGGTTTTAAAACTTCTTGTCCCCGTTTACATTCATATACTGATTAATAATATTTAAAAAACAGATACCTCCGCTTCAGCCTTATTGTATTTATTGTTTTTAATAACTATTTGTTTTTATTAATTTTAAATTTTTAGATGGTTGATAATGGAAATTTTATAGGCCGTCTGAAAACAGTTTTTGAAACGATTGTTTCTTTTTAAACGGTTCGTTTCTGGTTTAGAGAAAACCGAACCGGCCGATTGATACTGATAAAAGTCTATAAAGGAGAAATATGATGAGCCAACACTCTGCCGGAGCGCGTTTCCGTCAAGCCGTAAAAGAATCGAATCCTCTTGCCGTCGTCGGTTGCGTCAATGCTTATTTTGCGCGATTGGCCACCCAAAGCGGTTTCAAGGCGATTTATCTGTCCGGCGGCGGCGTGGCAGCCTGCTCTTGCGGTATCCCTGATTTGGGCATCACCACAATGGAAGATGTGCTGATCGATGCGCGACGCATTACGGATAACGTGGATACGCCTCTGCTGGTGGACATCGATGTGGGTTGGGGCGGTGCATTTAATATTGCCCGTACCATTCGTAACTTTGAACGCGCTGGTGTTGCAGCGGTTCACATCGAAGATCAGGTAGCACAAAAACGCTGCGGCCACCGTCCGAACAAAGCCATCGTTTCTAAAGATGAAATGGTCGACCGTATCAAAGCTGCCGTAGATGCCCGCGTTGATGAGAACTTTGTGATTATGGCGCGTACCGATGCGCTGGCGGTAGAAGGTTTGGATGCCGCCATCGAACGCGCCCAAGCTTGCGTGGAAGCCGGTGCGGACATGATTTTCCCTGAGGCCATGACCGATTTGAACATGTACCGCCAATTTGCGGACGCGGTGAAAGTCCCTGTGTTGGCGAACATTACCGAATTTGGTGCAACGCCGCTTTATACCCAAAGCGAGCTGGCTGAAAACGGCGTATCGCTGGTTCTGTATCCGCTGTCATCGTTCCGCGCCGCAAGCAAAGCCGCTCTGAATGTTTATGAAGCGATTATGCGCGATGGCACTCAGGCGGCGGTGGTTGACAGTATGCAAACCCGTGCCGAGCTGTACGAGCATCTGAACTATCATGCCTTCGAGCAAAAACTGGATAAATTGTTTCAAAAATAAGTAACCGCTTTCAGACGGCCTTTCAACAAATCCGCATCGGCCGTCTGAAAAATAAAACCCATAAAAATACAAAGGAGAAATACCATGACTGAAACTACTCAAACCCCGACTTTCAAACCTAAAAAATCCGTTGCGCTTTCCGGCGTTGCGGCCGGTAATACCGAATTGTGTACCGTTGGCCGTACCGGCAACGATTTGAGCTATCGCGGTTACGACATCTTGGATTTGGCACAAAAATGCGAGTTTGAAGAAGTCGCCCACCTGCTGATTCACGGCCATCTGCCCAATAAATTCGAGCTGGCCGCTTATAAAACCAAGCTCAAATCCATGCGCGGCCTGCCTATCCGTGTGATTAAAGTTTTGGAAAGCCTGCCTGCACATACCCATCCGATGGACGTGATGCGTACCGGCGTATCCATGCTGGGCTGCGTTCATCCTGAACGTGAAAGCCATCCGGAAAGTGAAGCGCGCGACATCGCCGACAAACTGATCGCCAGCCTCGGCAGCATCTTGTTGTATTGGTATCAATATTCGCACAACGGCAAACGCATTGACGTTGAAAGCGACGAAGACACCATCGGCGGCCATTTCCTGCACCTGTTGCACGGCAAACGCCCGAGCGAATCACACATCAAAGCCATGCACGTTTCACTGATTCTGTATGCGGAGCATGAGTTCAACGCGTCAACCTTCACCGCCCGCGTGATTGCCGGTACAGGCTCTGATATGTATTCCTGCATCACCGGCGCCATCGGCGCATTGAAAGGTCCGAAACACGGCGGCGCGAACGAAGTGGCTTACGATATTCAAAAACGCTACCGCAATGCCGACGAAGCTGAAGCTGACATCCGCGAACGCATCGGCCGTAAAGAAATCGTGATCGGTTTCGGTCATCCGGTGTACACCATTTCCGACCCTCGCAACGTTGTCATTAAAGAAGTGGCACGCGGTTTGAGCAAAGAAACCGGCGATATGCGCCTCTTTGACATTGCCGAACGCTTGGAAAGCGTGATGTGGGAAGAGAAAAAAATGTTCCCGAATCTGGACTGGTTCTCCGCCGTTTCCTACCAAAAATTGGGCGTACCGACCGCTATGTTCACACCGCTGTTCGTGATTTCCCGTACAACCGGTTGGAGCGCACACGTTCTCGAGCAACGCAAAGACGGCAAAATCATCCGTCCAAGCGCAAACTACACAGGCCCTGAAGATTTGGCATTCGTGGAGATTGAAAATCGCTGATACGCGTAACAGCAGGGTGGGCCGCCAGCCCGCCCCATCTCGAAATGCCGTTTGAAAACAATGAATAAATTAAGTTTTCGTTTTTCGACGGCCTAGTGCAGTATGCGAGAGAGAGAGCCGGCCGTTTGGAAAACATGCTGCTCTGCTGTCGTCATTCCCATACAGGCAGAAATTCAAAAGTTGAAATGTTCTGCTGTAAAGAGTGTTAAAAGATTTAAGTTTGGATTTCCGTCTATACGGGAATGATGGTAGCGGAGCAGCAATTTTTTTTCATACCGCGAATAGATTTCAGACAACAAGCAATAAAACAGAATTTATGGTTTCAGACGGCCTGAAGGTCCAAATCAACAGGCCGTCTGAAACCCCAAAACCAAAAAAAGAATAGATTTAGGAGAACCGACATGACTGCCAACCAACGCTACCGCAAAGCTTTGCCCGGTACGGATTTGGAATATTACGACGCGCGTCAGGCGTGTGAAGACATCAAACCAGGCTCTTACGACAAGCTGCCTTATACAAGCCGTATCTTGGCTGAGAACTTGGTCAACCGCGCAGACAAAGTCGACCTGCCTACACTGCAAAGCTGGCTGGGCCAACTGATTGAGGGAAAGCAGGAAATCGACTTCCCTTGGTATCCGGCGCGCGTGGTGTGTCACGATATTCTGGGTCAGACAGCGTTGGTGGATTTGGCGGGCCTGCGTGATGCAATTGCCGAAAAAGGCGGCGATCCTTCCAAAGTGAATCCGGTGGTGCAAACCCAGCTCATCGTCGACCACTCTTTGGCCGTTGAATGCGGCGGTTACGATCCTGATGCCTTCCGCAAAAACCGCGAAATCGAAGACAGACGTAACGAAGACCGTTTCCACTTCATCAACTGGACAAAAACCGCATTTGAAAATGTGGACGTGATTCCTGCGGGCAACGGCATTATGCACCAAATCAATTTGGAAAAAATGTCGCCGGTTGTCCAAGTCAAAAACGGCGTGGCATTCCCTGACACCTGCGTCGGTACTGACTCACATACGCCGCACGTCGATTCATTGGGCGTGATTTCCGTAGGTGTGGGTGGTTTGGAAGCCGAAACCGTAATGTTGGGCCGTGCCTCCATGATGCGTCTGCCTGATATTGTCGGCGTTGAGCTGACCGGCAAACGCCAGCCGGGCATTACTGCCACCGACATCGTGTTGGCACTGACCGAATTCTTGCGTAAAGAGCGCGTGGTTGGCGCATTTGTCGAATTCTTCGGCGAAGGTGCAAGAAGTCTGTCCATCGGCGACCGTGCCACCATTTCCAATATGACCCCTGAGTTCGGCGCAACTGCCGCGATGTTCGCTATTGATGAGCAAACCATTGATTATTTGAAACTGACCGGTCGCGACGATGCGCAAGTGAAATTGGTGGAAACCTACGCCAAAACCGCAGGCTTGTGGGCAGACGCCTTGAAAACCGCCGTTTATCCTCGCGTATTGAAATTTGATTTAAGCAGCGTAACGCGCAATATGGCAGGTCCAAGTAACCCGCATGCCCGTTTTGCGACCGCCGATTTGGCCAGCAAAGGCTTGGCTAAACCTTACGAAGAGCCTTCAGACGGCCAAATGCCTGACGGTGCAGTGATTATTGCCGCGATTACTTCCTGTACCAATACTTCCAATCCGCGCAACGTTGTTGCCGCCGCGCTGTTGGCACGTAATGCAAACCGCCTCGGCTTGCAACGCAAACCTTGGGTGAAATCTTCGTTTGCCCCGGGTTCAAAAGTAGCCGAAATCTATTTGAAAGAAGCAGGCCTGCTGCCTGAAATGGAAAAACTCGGCTTCGGTATCGTTGCCTTCGCATGTACCACCTGTAACGGCATGAGCGGCGCGCTGGATCCGAAAATCCAAAAAGAAATCATCGACCGCGATTTGTACGCTACCGCCGTATTGTCAGGCAACCGCAACTTCGACGGCCGCATCCATCCGTATGCGAAACAGGCTTTCCTCGCTTCGCCTCCGTTGGTCGTTGCCTACGCACTGGCAGGCAGCATCCGTTTCGATATTGAAAACGACGTACTCGGCGTTGCAGACGGCAAAGAAATCCGCCTGAAAGACATCTGGCCTACCGATGAAGAAATCGATGCCATCGTTGCCGAATATGTGAAACCGAAACAATTCCGCGACGTTTATATCCCGATGTTCGACACCGGCACAGCGCAAAAAGCACCAAGCCCGTTGTACGACTGGCGTCCAATGTCCACCTATATCCGCCGCCCGCCTTACTGGGAAGGCGCATTGGCAGGGGAACGCACATTGAGCGGTATGCGTCCGCTGGCGATTTTGCCCGACAACATCACCACCGACCATCTCTCACCGTCCAATGCGATTTTGTCCAGCAGTGCCGCAGGCGAATATTTGGCAAAAATGGGTTTGCCTGAAGAAGACTTCAACTCTTACGCAACCCACCGCGGCGACCACTTGACCGCCCAACGCGCAACCTTCGCCAATCCGAAACTGTTTAACGAAATGGTAAGAAACGAAGACGGCAGCGTACGCCAAGGTTCACTGGCACGCGTTGAACCAGAAGGCCAAACCATGCGCATGTGGGAAGCCATCGAAACCTATATGAACCGCAAACAGCCGCTCATCATCATTGCCGGTGCGGACTACGGTCAAGGCTCAAGCCGCGACTGGGCTGCAAAAGGCGTACGCCTCGCCGGCGTGGAAGCGATTGTTGCCGAAGGCTTCGAGCGTATCCACCGCACTAACTTGATCGGTATGGGCGTGTTGCCGCTGCAGTTCAAACCGGGTACCAACCGCCACACCCTGCAACTGGACGGTACGGAAACCTACGACGTTGTCGGCGAACGCACACCGCGCTGCGACCTGACCCTCGTGATTCACCGTAAAAACGGCGAAACCGTCGAAGTTCCGGTTACCTGCCGCCTCGATACCGCAGAAGAAGTATTGGTATATGAAGCCGGTGGCGTGTTGCAACGCTTCGCACAAGACTTCTTAGAAGGAAATGCAGCGTAAGGTAAATCGGGTATCGTCAAAATACCCGGACTACGCTCAAAAAGGTTTTCAGACGGCCTTGAATGTTTGAGAGGCCGTCTGAAAAAACCATACTAGAAATACAAAGGAGAACTCGAAATGCCGCAAATTAAAATTCCAGCCGTTTACTACCGCGGCGGTACATCCAAAGGCATTTTCTTCAAACGCACCGATCTGCCGGCTGCTGCGCAGGAAGCAGGCGAGGCACGCGACAAAATCCTCTTGCGCGTACTCGGCAGCCCCGACCCTTACGGCAAACAGATTGACGGTTTGGGCAACGCCAGTTCGTCCACCAGCAAAGCCGTAATTTTGGACAAATCCGAACGCGCCGATCACGATGTCGATTACTTGTTCGGACAAGTTTCCATCGACAAACCTTTTGTCGATTGGAGCGGTAACTGCGGTAATTTGACCGCCGCCGTGGGCGCATTTGCCATCGAGCAAGGCTTGGTCGATAAATCCAAAATCCCTTCAGACGGCCTGTGTACCGTCAAAATCTGGCAGAAAAACATCGGCAAAACCATTATTGCCCATGTGCCGATGCAAAACGGCGCAGTTTTGGAAACAGGCGATTTTGAGCTTGACGGCGTAACGTTTCCGGCAGCCGAAGTACAAATTGAATTTCTTGATCCGGCCGACGGCGAAGGCAGTATGTTCCCAACCGGCAACTTGGTCGATGAAATTGATGTGCCGAATATAGGCCGTCTGAAAGCCACGCTTATCAATGCCGGCATTCCAACCATTTTCCTGAATGCCGCAGATTTGGGCTACACAGGCAAAGAGTTGCAAGACGACATCAACAACGATGCCGCGGCGCTGGAAAAATTTGAAACCATCCGCGCGTATGGCGCGCTGAAAATGGGCTTGATCAGCGACGTATCCGAAGCCGCCACCCGCGC
The DNA here is from genome assembly GCF_001837375.1 of Neisseria sp. HMSC066H01. NCBI lineage: Bacteria > Pseudomonadati > Pseudomonadota > Betaproteobacteria > Neisseriales > Neisseriaceae > Neisseria > Neisseria sp. HMSC066H01. The sequence continues at coordinate 520,063 of NZ_KV832194.1, read as the reverse complement.
CCATACTCCGAAAGTCGCTTTTGTCGCCCCTGCGGCCGATTACACCGCTTCAAGCGGAAAAACCGTCAAAGCTGCCGACATCGACTTATTGGTACGCGCGCTGAGCATGGGCAAATTGCACCACGCCATGATGGGCACCGCTTCAGTCGCCATCGCTACCGCTGCCGCCGTGCCCGGTACGCTGGTCAACCTTGCAGCCGGAGGCGGAGCGCGTAAAGAAGTCCGTTTCGGTCATCCGTCAGGCACACTGCGTGTCGGTGCAGCTGTCGAATGTCAGGACGGACAATGGACGGCCACCAAAGCGGTCATGAGTCGTAGCGCACGCGTGATTATGGAAGGACAAGTCCGAGTGCCGGAAGATTGCTTTTAAGTTTTCAGACGGCCGCAGTATTCAACAAGGCCGTCTGAAAACCAAATAAGCAGATTTTAGTCGGGTAGCGATACCTGCAATGGAGATTAGGGTTGGGCATAAAGCCTGACTAAACACCAAACCAAAGGCAATCTGGAAAGCTCTCAAATGTTTTTGCTCTTTTCAGACGGTCTGAAGCCAAAAAAACAATCAAAAATTCAAAGGAGAAACACCATGTCCAACCAACTCATTCTTGTTCTGAACTGCGGCAGCTCTTCACTCAAAGGTGCCGTTATCGACCGTAAAAACGGCAAAGTTCTCTTAAGCTGTCTCGGCGAACGTTTGGGTACGCCCGAAGCAGTCATTACGTTCAGCAAAGACGGCAAAAAATGCCAAACAGCCTTGACCGGCCGTAACGATCATGCCGGTGCCGTAGGTATGCTGTTGAAAGAGCTTGAAAAACACGGCCTGCACGACCGCATCAAAGCCATCGGCCACCGCATCGCACACGGCGGCGAAAAATACAGCGAATCTGTTTTGATCGACCAGGCAGTAATGGACGAACTCAATGCCTGCATTCCGCTCGCTCCGCTGCACAATCCTGCCAATATCAACGGCATTTTGGCTGCGCAAGAGCATTTTCCGGGCCTGCCCAATGTCGGCGTGATGGATACTTCGTTTCACCAAACCATGCCGGAGCGCGCCTACACTTATGCCGTTCCGCGCGAATTGCGCAAAAAATACGCTTTCCGCCGCTACGGTTTCCACGGTACCAGTATGCGTTACGTTGCCCCTGAAGCCGCACGTATCTTGGGCAAACCGTTGGAAGACATCCGCATGATTATTGCCCACTTAGGCAACGGCGCATCCATTACCGCCATTAAAAACGGGAAATCCGTTGACACCAGTATGGGCTTCACGCCGATTGAAGGTTTGGTAATGGGTACACGTTGCGGCGACATCGACCCGGGCGTATACAGCTATCTGACTTCACATGCCGGTTTGGATGTTGCCCAAGTTGATGAAATGCTGAACAAAAAATCAGGTTTGCTCGGTATTTCCGAACTCTCCAACGACTGCCGTTCTTTGGAAATCGCTGCGGATGAAGGCCATGAAGGCGCACGTTTGGCTCTGGAAGTAATGACTTACCGCCTTGCCAAATACATTGCTTCTATGGCTGTGGCTTGTGGCGGCGTTGACGCACTCGTGTTTACCGGCGGTATCGGCGAAAACTCGCGTAACATCCGTGCCAAAACCGTTTCCTATCTTGATTTCTTGGGTCTGCACATCGACACCAAAGCCAACATGGACAAACGCTACGGCAACTCCGGTATCATCAGCCCGACAGGTTCTATGCCGGCTGTTTTGGTGGTGCCAACCAATGAAGAGCTGATGATTGCACACGATACGGCGCAGTTGGCCGGCTTTTTGGAAGAAGTAGGCTAGGGCGAAGATTTTCCTAGGCCATAAACAATAAAAAGTGCGGACTCATCATCCGCACTTTTTTAATTACAACTCAATCAAGCCACTTGGGTTTGATGTTCGTCGCCGTTGCGCTCACGAACTGCGCCCAAACGGTAAACGGTTTCGCCTTGTTCGCTCAAGAATGCCTGTACTGCATCGGCATCTTCTTTAGCAATGATAACGACCATGCCGATACCGCAGTTGAATGTACGGTACATTTCTTGGGTTTCCACATTGCCTGCTTTTTGCAGCCATTGGAACAGTTTAGGCAATTCCCACGCTTTAGCATCGATTTGTACAACGGTATTTTCAGGCAAAACGCGAGGTACGTTTTCGGTAAGGCCGCCGCCGGTAATATGGGCCATGCCTTTAATGGTGAATTTTTCCAAAGCGGCAAGGATAGGTTTCACATACAGGCGGGTAGGGGCGATAATGGCTTCGCGCAAAGTTTTACCGTTGTCGAATTCCGCGTCCAAATCAGGATTGTCGCGCTCGATGATTTTGCGTACCAAAGAGTAGCCGTTGGAGTGTGCGCCGTTGGAAGCCAAGCCCAAAACAACGTCTCCGGCCTGAATGCTGCGGCCGTTAATAACGCGTTCTTTTTCAACCACGCCGACGGCAAAACCTGCCAAGTCGTATTCGCCTTCGGGATACATGCCCGGCATTTCGGCAGTTTCACCGCCAATCAAAGCGCAACCGGATTCTTCGCAACCTTGGGCAATACCTTTAATCACATCAGTCGCACGGGCAACATCCAGCTTGCCGCAAGCGAAATAGTCCAAGAAGAACAAAGGTTCTGCACCTTGAACCAAAATGTCGTTGACGCTCATGGCAACCAAATCGATGCCGACGGTATCGTGTTTGTCCCAGTCGAATGCCAGTTTCAGCTTGGTGCCGACACCGTCCGTACCGGAAACCAATACCGGATTTTTGTATTTTTTGCCGATTTCGACCAAAGCGCCGAAACCGCCCAAATCACCCAACACTTCAGGGCGCATAGTACGCTTGGCAAAAGGTTTGATGTTTTCGACCAGTTGATCGCCTGCGTCGATATCCACGCCTGCGTCACGATAGCTCAAAGAAGTGCTCATTGGATTTCCTTATTCGGGTATGGGTAGATTGTCGGAGCGTATTTTATCTTAAATTGGAGGATTCAGGCTGAATTTTTTGGCATTATTGTCAACAATTTTTATTTTATCTTAATAGCCGTCGCGCTTTCAGACGGCCTTTGTGAATCTGTTATACTGCTTATTTATTTCGAAAACCTTAAACATCAATTGGGAAATACCTTTTTATGTATCAAAAGAAAGCGCGCAGTGTAAAACCGTGGATTATTATGGCTTGCGTCATCGCAGCCTTTATTTGGCTTTTATATGCCTTGGGCGATGTTTTGACGCCGTTTATCGTAGCCGCCGTTTTGGCCTATGTTTTGAATCCCTTGGTCGAGTGGCTGCAACTGAAGCGTATCCGTCGCGCGCCGGCCTCTATGATTATTATGGCACTGGCTTTGCTGATATTGCTGTCGTTGGTGCTGATTATCGTGCCTATGTTGTTGAACCAGTTTAACAATCTGGCCGAACGCCTGCCACAAATCGTAGGCTTTGTTCAAAACAAATTGCTGCCGTGGCTCAACAGCGTCAGCGGGGATTATATTCAAATCGATCAAGAATCAATCATCGCATGGTTGCAGTCGCATACGGATGAGTTGAGCAATACGCTCAAAGAATGGATTCCTACCTTGATGCGTCAAAGCGGCAACGTGATCAGCGGCGTCAGCAATTTGGTGTTGTTACCTTTGCTGCTGTATTACTTCTTGTTGGATTGGAAACGCTGGTCTTCCGGAATCAGCAAATTGGTTCCGCGCCGTTTTATCGAAACTTACACGCGTATCAGCGGCAATATGGATGAAGTTTTGGGCGAGTTTCTGCGTGGCCAGCTGATGGTGATGATGATTATGGGCTTGGTCTATGGCTTGGGCTTGATGCTGGTCGGTTTGGATTCCGGCTTTGCCATCGGTATGATTGCCGGTATTTTGGTATTTATTCCGTATTTGGGTGCATTTACCGGCCTTTTGCTGGCAACAGTTGCCGCGCTTTTGCAATATGGCTCATGGCAGGGTTTGTTGATGGTCTGGGCTGTATTCGGTGTCGGACAATTCTTGGAAAGCTTTTTCATTACGCCTAAAATCGTCGGCGACCGCATCGGTTTGTCTCCGTTCTGGGTGATTTTCTCGTTGATGGCTTTCGGACAACTGATGGGTTTTGTCGGTATGCTTGCCGGTCTGCCGCTTGCCGCCGTGACGCTGGTTATATTGCGTGAAGGTGCATCTGCCTATTTCGGCAGCCATTTCTACAAACATAAATAATCGATAATATTAAGGCCGTCTGAAATCCAAGTTTCAGACGGCCATTGATAACAAAGGAAGTCTATATGTTAGCCATTATCGGCGGCAGCGGTTTGACCAAACTGCCGGAACTCGAAATTACTGAAAGAAAAATCGTACGCACTCCATACGGCTTAACCAGCAGCCCTATTTTGTTCGGCAGGTTGGGGCGTTTGGATATTGTTTTCCTCGCCCGACACGGCTTCAGTCATACCATCGCGCCGCATGAAATCAACTATCGCGCCAATATCTGGGCGTTGCACTCTTTAGGCGTTGAAAACATCATTGCCATTTCTTCAGTCGTCGGTATCAATCCCGATTTTGAAAACGGCAGTTTGGTGTTGCCGGACGATTTGATCGACTATACCTATGGCCGCAAAGATACCTTTTTTGAAGGCCAAGAATGCCCTGTCGTTCATACCGATTTTTTCAACCCTTATTGCAATGAATTGCGACAAAAGTTATTAAATATCACGAAAGCGCACAATGTGCCGATTTACGATTCCGCCGTTTATGGCTGCCTGCAAGGTCCGCGCCGTCCAACCCGCGCAGAAATCGCCCGTTATCGACGGGACGGCGTAGATGTACTTGGTATGACCGGTATGCCTGAAGTCGTTTTGGCCAGAGAGTTGAAAATGGCCTATGCCCACTTTTGCAGCATCAGCAGCATTGATTGCTTTGATAGCGGAGTAGGGACTGAGGGCTGTGATGAACAGACTTCTATGGCGATGACGAAAATCCGACAGTTATTGAATGGTTTGTAACTGATAATGCCGTCTGAAATGATGTTTTCAGACGGCATTGTTTATTTAAGAAGCCGTTTCACGCGCCCAATGGGGCAGGGAGGCTTTTTGTTTGCGGAACGAGGCAAGTTTCATACCCCGACATTTTTCAAAAATCAATTCGACCCCGCTTTGCAGCTGTAAAATCAAATTGGTATGCGTTTCCGTTTTAATAAAATCGATATTGCGTTGTACTAAGCGCTGAATGACGGCATATACATCAAGGCAGCCATTTGCAAAAAACCACGGATTCAATTTTACCCAACGGCCGCCGCTTAGTGCAGCATCAGGCTGAAAATCAGCGCGAATCTGTGTCAAACGATTGTCGGAGAAATGCAGTTCGATATCGCCATAAAGCCAAATATTCCAGCCTTTTTGTACCAACAAGCCTTTAGGAACGCAATCAGGCGCAGGAAACATCTGCAAAATAGACTCTGCCGATTGTCCGATTTCCAGATAATCAAACCGGCCGGTATACAAAAAATCATAAATATCAATGGCAATAGGAAAGTGGTAGCGCATGGCAACAACCATAGAAAAGCAATTAACCAAGCTATCTTAAACTTAAAATATAATGAAATCAATTCTTATTACTATTTATTCAATATAAGAAAGGCCGTCTGTTGTTCAGACGGCCTTGTAGCCTTTGGCTTAAACCCATATTTTGGTTTACTCAGCCTTTAAATCAGCCACGCATTGCTTATCGCGTGCCTCAAAAGCTTCCGCGCCACCCAAGAGCTTGAGTTGCTCCTCTGGGCTGATTTTGCCGAAGTTTCGGATTCGTTCGTCAGAGAGTTTGCTTAAGGGCTGATCCCACATACAGACACAATAGTCTTGAGCCAATTTCTCGTTTTGCGCATCCAAACCTTTTGCCTTCAAATCAGCTTGCCATTTTTCAGCAAAAGGAATGTTTTTCACGCAAGATTCCACCACATTTTGTTTCATCTGCGGCTTGTTCATCGCGCATTGTGAGAGCAGGGCGGTCAGAGCCAGTAAAGACAAAATAATCCATGCCCAAATGCGGATGGTGCGGATTTTTGCCTTGGCTTTTTTTCTGGCCGCCAGTTGTTCTTCAGACGGCCTTTCCGTTTGTTGCTCAGTCATGCAGGCTTTCCATGCGGATCATGGTGATCGGAGCATCCACGCAACTCAGTGCCTCAATCGCTGCGATAGCGCGTTTGACATTACGTTCCACAGTTGTATGAGTCAAAATCACGATTTCGGCAGTACTTTGATCAATCACACCTTTTTGAATCAAAGCCTCGATAGAAACATTTTCTTTGGCCAAGAGGGCGGCAATTTGACCCAAAGTACCCGGCTCGTCGGTTGCTTGAACGCGCAGATAGTAGCCGCTGGTAATTTCATCCATAGGCAGAATATTTTGCGCTTGAACTTGCGAAGGTTGGAATGCCAAGTGAGGGACACGATGGTCAGTTTCCGCTTCAATCAGGCGGGCAATATCAATAATATCGGCAACTACGGCAGAAGCAGTCGGCAATGCGCCGGCGCCTGCACCGTAATACAAGGTTTCACCAACCATATCGGCATTGACACGGACAGCATTCATCACACCGTTCACATTAGCCAACAGGCGGCTTTCAGGAATCAGAGTAGGGTGTACACGCAACTCGATGCCTTTGTCGGTTTTACGGGTAATGCCCAACAATTTGATACGGTAGCCGAGTTCTTCAGCGTATTTAATATCGCGGCTATCGAGTTTGCTGATGCCCTCCAGATAGCAGGCAGAAAAGTTCATCGGCGTGCCAAATGCCAATGCGCTCATAATCGTAATTTTATGGCCGGCATCATGACCTTCAATGTCAAAAGTTGGGTCAGCTTCAGCATAGCCCAAAGCCTGAGCTTCTTTCAGTACGTCTGCAAACGCGCTGCCTTTTTCACGCATTTCAGTCAGAATGAAGTTGCTGGTGCCATTAATAATACCGGCGATACTGCGGATTTGGTTCGCAGCCAAGCCTTCACGCAAAGCCTTGATAATGGGGATACCGCCGGCAACAGCAGCTTCAAACTGCACCATAACATTTTTTTCTTCCGCCAAAGGGAAAATTTCATTGCCGTATTCAGCCAGCAGTTTTTTATTCGCAGTAACAATGTGTTTGCCGTTTTCAATTGCTTTCAAAACCGCATCTTTGGCAATACCGGTACCGCCAAACAATTCCACAACAACATCAACATCTTGATGTTGAACCAGCTCAAACGGATCTTTGATAAAAGCAGCATTCGGGCAAATTTGTTTGGCTTTTTCTTCGCTCAAATCACAAACAGCAGAAATACGGACTTCACGTCCCAAACGGCGGCTGATTTCCGCAGCGTTGTCCTGCAATACAGTAGCCGTACCGCCACCGACTGTACCCAAACCTAAAAGACCGATATTTACTGGCTTCATTGTGTCTCCTTTTGAGCCGATACTTTAAAATAATCACGAAAAACCAAGGCTTGTTATAATCGCTTGCAATCGTAAATTCAGAACAAAGCATCAATGCACAAGGTCAAACGTTGAATCCTACCTGATATTGCTTGATTTTGCACCTTTTTTTGCAAGTTTCCCAAGTCCGTCTGAAAAATCGTTCTACCATAAAAACAGGAATTACCATGAAAATCACAGAAAACCATATTGATGAAACCGCATCATTTTTTTCATCCTCACAAGGCATATTGCAAATCGGTAAACAAACATACTCAGAACCCATCTGCTGGCAAGATGGCAAAATTAGTATTATTCCTCAAACAACCATCGAAGAATTAAACGAACAAATTGTTATATCAGCAATTGAAACAGCAGAAAACCGTCCAGGAGTCATTATTATAGGTACAGGAGCAAAACAAAAATTTCTGCATCCAAAAATTGCTGTAGCCTTATCAGCCTACGGAATCGGCTTCGAATGCATGAACACAGCTTCAGCTTGTAGAACTTTAGTTTTACTACAAGGCGAAGGCCGAAGCACATGGGCTTGGTTGTGGCCATAATTTGTAGACAAGGCTTTTACATCATACCAGCATAAGTTCGCATAATTTATATTATGTTAAATTCATAATGCCAACATTTTAGTCTGTTAAATCCTGTTTTACTCAGTAGTTCAATTACTTACAGAATTCAAAAGTAAAAGGTCGTCTGAAATTTTTCAGACGGCCTTTTATTTATATCCCCCAGTCTTTTCTCAGCAAATCCTTTATTGTTTGATCAGCTGCTAATCAATTACCTACTCCAACTTTAACAATGGAAAGTAGGCAATCTACTCAATCCGTTTATGCCGTACCAACGCTATACGTTTCGCCCTTGCTGTCCGCTTGACTGACAACGGCAGCAACAGCGGTGGCCAAGCCGTTGCGCGTCATGTATTTTTGCGGAATTTCTTGGGCATTTTGTGTCAAGGTATAGGCATTATCTTCGCCATCGGCAAGGCCGCAGGGGCGCAAAATGGTCCAATTCAAACCGCTTTGTTTGAGATAGATTTCGGCTTCTGTTTTAGCACGGACGGCTTCGCCGAGTGCCTGTTTGAACGGCTCACTCATCATATCCCATTGTTCGCCGCAGCCCATGCTGGTAATCAGTACAAAGCGGGCTTGCGGATTGGCGGCTTTCGTGGCGGCAATAATGTTAATATTGCCCAGAGCATCGCTGCGGATGCCCTCTTCGTTTTTGCCGCCGACAAAACTGATCACGGTGTCGGGACGATATTGTGCCAACACTTTATCAAGCGCGTCTGCATCAAGTGCATCGGCGACGACGGTTTGAATATTGTGTTCTGCAAAAAAGCTGTCTTCAGACGGCTTTCTCAATACGGCGACGGTATCGGCTGAATTGTTCAATGTACGGATATAGGCGCGGCCGGACGGGCCGTTGGCTCCGAAGATGAGTTGCATGTTTGGGGTTCCTTTGTATGGTAGATGTTTGTTGTTAGAAAATCCGCTCCTCTATGCAACAAGGAACGGATTTTCAGGCCGTCTGAAACTGTTTAAGCAGCATCAAACAGTTTGCGCATGGCTTCGATTTGATGTTGTTTCAACTCGCCTGTCTCATCGCGGCCGACGAAAATTTTAAACATGGCGCCGCCGTTGCGGTTGATAAAGTTGAGCGAGCAAGTGGCTTTGCCCATGAACGGGCGTTCCAAAAGGTAGATGGAGGCGCAGTTTTCGTAATAGATATGACCGTGTACGCCGCCGTCGGTTTCGGGATGGTCAAAGTTGTAGAAACCGCGGCCGACTTTGCCGTTAGGCAGTTTGCCGCTGACTTCGACGATGGCATCGGGGGTGTGGGCGATAAAGGTAACGGATTCATCCCATGCTGCGATGGCTTGGAGAATTTCGACAATGCGGCTGCCTTCGGTTTGGCGCACGTTCTCTTCAGGCAGGCAGCGGATAACGTCTTCAAAACTGCATTGGTTTTGCGCGGCCAGCATTTCCAGCACTTGGCCGGGATTTTTTTCCAATGATTGGCGTAACATGGTTTGTTGTTCGGCTGAAAGTTTTTGCATGGTTTGATCCTTTTCTTGAGTCGGAAGAGTGAGCATGAGTTTGCGGATAAGGGTGGGCGACCAATAACGGCCGCTGGTATTCAAACGGATCAGACCGTCTGAATCGGGTTCTTTAAAAAGCTGCATTTCCTGCCATTGGGCAATCAGCTTTTGCGCTGCTTTGTTGCCGTCGAACAATGATGGATTTAGACGGCCTGTTTCAATATCGTGCTGGACTTTGCTGAGAAGTGCTTTATTTGGGCTATGGCCGCTCATAAATGCGATGTTTTTCTCGCCTTTCGGCGTGGCAAGATAGCTCTCCAAATCGCCCTGCACCTGATAGCTGAAACCGCCGAAGTTACCACCTGCTCCGGAGCCGAATGCTAAACAGGAAATATCGGATTTGATCAGGGTATTGTAGCGGTTGCGCTCGCCGCGGCCGGGATAGGCGAAGTGGCTGTTGCTGACCTGTTCCCAGCCTTTTTCCAGCAGTGTTTCAACCGTGTAGGCATATTGGTCTGCCTGAATATCGAAACCCGGCGGTGTCGGAAATGCACCTTTTTCAATCATGCGGTTGATGGGCAGCATGGGATAAAGGTTGAACGCATACGTATCCAAACCGGACAGCGGCAGTTCGGCGGCTCGTGCAATATCGTTTTGCCAAACCTCATCGGTTTGATTGGGCAGGCCGAACATCAAATCGGCCACAATTACGGCATCAAGCTCGCACAATTTTGCCAAATATTCAAACGCCTCGTCGCCGCTGTGTTTGCGGCCGAGACGGCGGCGGATGGCGGTATTGAAGGTTTGCACGCCGATGGAAATGCGGTTGGCCCCTGCTTCGAGACAGGCCTGTGCTTTTTCCAAATTGAAATGGCTCATGCGCCCTTCGATGGTGAACTCGCAGTCTTCGGCAAGCGGCAGATATTGATAGCAGGCACGAATCAAGCGGACGATGTCTTCCGTAAGCAATGCGGTCGGCGTACCGCCCCCGAAATAAACAGCTCGGATTTTGCCCTTGCCTGTACGAACTTCGGCTTCAGCGGCCATTTCTTCGATAATTTTGTCGGTGTACACGCTGCTTTGGCTATCCTTCCACGCATTACGGTAGAAGCCGCAAAAAACGCAATGGTTGGCGCAAAATGGAATATGCAGATAAGCAAGCGCATCCACATCGGTAGCATAGGGAAGCTTTTTCTTCCAAATGTTCTGCCACTGGGGACGCGGCATTGGAACACCGCCCCAAACAGGCATTAATGCCTGACGTTCGGGAAATGCCTTGGGCGCGGATTGTTTCGGAGTCCAAACAAGCTGCTGTACCATGATAATGATTAATAAAAATTATTAATAAGATTTATATATTAAATAACCATCATCATTTTCTTGTCAATATTTTTGTGTAATTAAAAATTAGTATTATTTTAAAATATTGTATTCTATAAATAATAAAATATATTTCTATTTGATGGAAATCGGCATTTTACTTGTGAAATGCGCAAAATTTGGTTCTTCAAGCTGAGAACATCCTCCCATCTCGTTTTATTTTTGAACAATACAATAAATTTTATTTATCGTTTTTCAGACGGCCTTTTGGCGCTCAGCTTCTGAAATAAAACCCTGCCTCATCTTTGCAACGGCGTATCTGCCAACCGTAAACCGATTCAAGCAAGTCGGGGCGCATCACTTCGCCCACCTTGCCTGATGCAACTACTTTTCCCTTATTCATCAAGATAATATGTTCCGCATAACGCGCGGCGAGGTTTAAATCGTGCAATACCATCATTGATGAGGCACGGTTCAAATGCCCGACCAAATACTGCATCAGGCGGTGTTGGTGGCGGATATCGAGATGGTTGCACGGTTCGTCCAAAAGCAAGACCGGCGCGTTTTGCAACAGGGCGCGGATGATGTTGGCGCGTTGCTGTTCGCCTCCTGAGAGCTTGCCGATGCGCTTATCCGCCAAGACCGTCAAATCAAAATAATCGAGCAACTCGTCCGCCCATTCATGGTTCAGACGGCCTTTTTGTACGAATGATGCCAACGCAATGTATTCGCGTACGCTCATCGGCATGTTGTAACGGCCATGCTGCCCGACCCATGCCACCCTGCCCGTGCGGATTTGCGGCGCAACGGCCTCACCGAAAAGCGTGATTTCCCCCTGCCCTGTTTGCCCGATTAAGGCCCGCAGCAAAGTAGATTTACCCGCACCATTTGGGCCGATAATAACGGTTATGCCGTGAGGTATATCCAGTTGATCGATTTCTAGCAGGGTTTTGTCTTGGACGCGGACGGAAAGATTACGGATTTGAAATAAAGAGTGCATGGCAAAAAATATGAGGCAATGAAGTTTCAGACGGCCTGTTCAAACATCAACGGCTTTTCAAAGGCTTGATAAACAAATACATAAAAAACGGTCCGCCCAATAAGGCAATCACGATACCGACCGGCAGATCGACAGGGTATGTCAGCCAGCGCGCCGCGCCGTCCACCACCATCAAAAATACTGCGCCCAACCAAGCCGACAGCGCAATCAATTTGCGGCGGCTGCCACCGACGGTTTGCGCCAGCACATTGGGGATCATCATGCCGAGAAAACCGATGATGCCCGAAAGCGACACCGCCGCCCCCGTCATCAATGCTGCGCCAATTACGGTTTGCACACGCAATGCCCCAACCGACACCCCCATACTGGCAGCCGTGTCTTCCCCCGTCATCAAAACGTCCAGCCGCCTGCCTGCCGACAGCAAAATCAGAAAACCGGGCAACATGACCGCGATTGCCGTGACAGGCGATGAGAAACCGGCTTCAGCAAGGCTGCCCGACAGCCATGTGGTCGCGCTGCGCAATACCAAATCGTCAGATAAAAACAAAATCATGCTGACTACCGCACCCGAAAACGCGCTCAACACAAAACCCAACACCAGCAATCCCAAAGTACCGCCGCCGAGTAGTTTGTGCACCGCCAAAATCAGCAGGCACACACCCAATGCACCGAGAAAAGCCGCCGCCGGCACACCCATCGCGCCGCCGCCCAAAGCCAATAACACTATCACGCCCAAGGCCGCACCGCCCGATGTCCCGATCAAACTCGGATCGGCCAGCGGGTTCTCAAATAAAGCCTGCAATGCCGCCCCCGAAGCGGACAAACCGGCTCCGACCAAAAGCGCGGTATAGATGCGTGGTAAACGAATTTGGCGGACGGTTTCATCCATCGCCAGCGGCGACTCCCACGCGCCAAAACCGATGCCGCAGCACAAATAAACGGCGGCGGCAGTAAGCAGCAGGCAGAGGGTAAGGGTATGCGGTTTCATGACATCATGCGGTTCAAGCGGATTGAGGAACGGTTTCAGACGGCATTTTTAAGACAGCCGTTTTGCCTCCTCAACAAGAAGGAACACATCAAGGCCGTCTGAAAACAAAAATCGGGCAGTTTTTTCAAATCAGGCGCGTTTATTTCGCCAAACCGTGCAAACGCTGAATCACTTGCGGCGTATCCAGCCCGTAACGGAACATATCGTTGGCCTTCCACAAATAAATTTTGCCGTTTTTCGCGGCAGGCGAGCCGGCGATTTCGGGACGTGCGGCAAAGGTTTTGACGTTGCCTATCATGGCAGTGTTGTGGTCGGCAATAATGATGATGTCGGGTTTGGCCGCAATCCATGCCTCACGCGTCATCGGTTTGAGGCCGTCAATGGCGGCTGCGGCATTGATACCGCCGGCACGGCGGATGATTTCGTCGGCGGCAGTATTCTTGCCCGATACGATGCGCCCGTCGTAGCTGAAGAGGTAGCGTTTGCCGTTGGAAGGCTGCTGTTTCATATCCGCCTGCCACTTGCTTGCCAACTTGTCCGCCTGCGCGCTTTTACCGATAAGCTGACCGATGTTGCGGATACTTTGCGGATAGGCGGCGATGCTGTCGTCGGGTGCAACATTGACGGCTTTAATGCCTGCTTTTTGCAGGTGGGCAAAAATATCGGCAGGCTGCGCCATCCATGAACCGATGGCAATGTCGGGTTTGGCGGCCACAATCGGCTCAACCGTCAGACGGCGATGAATGCCGATACTGGGCTTGTTTTTCAACGCCGGGTTTTGAACGGTCTGATCTCGGCCGACAATTTCGTCCAATGCGCCGAGCGCAGCAACAATGTCTGCCGTATCAGGGGTTAACACGACGATGCGTTGCGCGTGTGCAGTGCCGGCCAACGAAATAAGCGCGGAAAGCAGAAGGAGTTTGAGTTTCATTGATTTTCCTTGTCGAATGCTTTCAGACGGCCTGCTCACTTTCTCAGGCCGTCTGAAAACGGTTGAATCACTTTAGAACTTCAGTTGTACGGTTGCGGCGAAATTGCGGCCGCTTTCGGTGTACAAGTCCATCACACTGGTACGGCTCATGCCGGCAACGTCTGCATGCTGCCAGTATTTTTTGTTGCCGACGTTGTAAATGTTTGCGCCGATTTCAAGGTTTTTAAACGGCTTGTACCACGCACCGACATCCCATACACCATACCCCGGCGCTTGGAAAACAGTGTCGCTGCTGACGCGGCTGTGTTTTTTCGACCAGCGCAGCTTGGTGCCGATACCCCATTTTTCCTGCGTGTAATCCAAGCCCAAAACGCCGTTGAGCGGATAAGCGGAATCCAGCGGCGTACCGTCTTGCTGTTTGCCGCTCATCCAAGCGATGCTGCCGGAAACCTGCCAGCCCGGCAGGAATTTGTAGGCGGCAGAGGCTTCTGCACCGTAGGTTTTGACCCTATCTAGGTTTTGATATTGGTACTGGATAATTGGGCGTCTGCCAACGGTGGAGGTACCGATTTCAGTGCGGTTGATGAAGTTGCGGTAACGGTTGTAGAACGCGGTGACTTGCGCACGGGTGCGTTCGTTTTTAAATTTCATCCCCAATTCAAAGCTGTTGGATCGTTCGGATTTGAGGTTGGCATTGGGAATGACGGCATAGCCGTAGGTCGTATTGGCAAACGCCATGGTCGCGCTGTCAAACGGCGGCGTGCGGAAGCCTTGGGAATAAGTAGCGAAACCGGTGAACTGCTCACCCATCGGCACGCTCAGGCGCAGGCTGGGCGTAAACGCGGAATCACTGAAGCGCGTCGCCGTTCCGCTGGGGTTGGCGTTAAGATAAGCTTGGTCGGTCGAAGTGTTCAGCTTGTCTTTTTCGTAACGCAAGGCCGGGGTCAGGACGATGCCGTTGCCGAAGGTCAGGCTGTCTTGCGCGTAAACGCTAAACGTTTTGCGCTTACTATCGGGGAAAGTTTTATTCGGATAGGTGCTGCCTGCATAGATTTTGCTGACGGCGCCGGTCAGGTTGTCCACTGTCAGGCTGTCACGCGGACGGGCGGTCTCGGCGTGTTTATATTCTGCGCCGGCAACGACGGTTTGTTTGACCGCGCCATCAAATTCCCACACGCCTCGCCCGTTCAGTCCGCGTATGGTCTGATTGAAACCGTAGTCGGAATAACGGGTCGAGTTACCTAATAGACGCGCGCCCATGCGCGTCATGCTGACATCGACGGCATCGTCTTCTGTACGCAATTTTTGCTGATAGGCAGTCAGGTTCGCTTCTTTCAGACGGCCTTCACCAGTGTAGCGGTAGCCCGCTTCGATACGTTGACGGCGGATGCGGTCTCGGGCGTTGCTCTCGGATGTTGCAATGGTTACCGGCCCGCGCGATTGCGAACCCAAGCCGTTTGCCAATACAGTATCGTTGGCGTGGTAATACTGCTCGTACAAAGTTTCCAAGCGGTGGCGTTCGTTGCCGATATTGCCTTTCGCCAAGATATTGTAGGCATTGTTTTTCTGCGGGTTGGTAGCAGTACGTGCAGTCGAGTAGCTGGTATCGCTGCCCATGTTTTCGGTTTCATGACCTTGACGGCGCGTCAGCATCAGCAGACCTTCGGCGTTTTCATGGAAACCGGCGGCTGTCGCTGTTACGCCGTGACTGCGGTCGCGGCTGCGATAGCCGTGTTTCAAACTGAAATGACCGCGTTTATCCGCATCGACGAAATCGCTCGGTGAGAGCGTGACCATGTTCACCACGCCGCCGAGCGCATCGCTGCCGTAGAGCGCGGAATAAGGTCCTTTGACAATATCGACCTGCTTGAGCGTGTCGCTTTCGACCATATCGCGTCCCGAAATCGCACCGTTGGAGCCGCCGCCTGCATAAGATTCGGGAATGCGCACACCGTCCACCATCATCAGAATGCGGTTGCCGTCTATGCCCCGGATATTAATGCCCGCATGGCCACGGCGGTTGTTGTCAGACGGCACACTGACGCCGGATTCATACATCACGATATCGTCCAAATTCTGCGCCGAGGCTTGATTCAAGGTTTTGCGTCCGATAACCGACACATTCGGCGCGGCTTTATCCAAGGTTTGCGCATTACGGTCGGCAGTAACCACCACAGGCTCTATTTCGGCCTGCTCTACCGGCATCTGAGCCGCATATAAATGTCCGGAAAAAACCGCCCCTACTACACAGGCAATCGCTTTCTTTTTCATTACATAACCTTATTATTCGAATAAAAATGGTTTTCATTTATAAAACAAATAGGCGGTTTTTGCAAGTTTAGAAACCGTAAGACAGCACTAACAACCATTTCGAATCGCAAAATATAGTATGACGCAGCTAAATCAGTAATTCATGAACCAGGGGCAAAGTGCCCGACCTCGTCAGCGTAGAAAACCCATCCGCCGTCTTTGACCAAAAATCTCACATCGGCAATTGGGAAGCCGACACCTTCATCGGCAAAAATCAGAAAAGCGCATCGCCGAAAAAACATTTAGCTTATGAAACGCCAAGTATTTTATTTTTAAATCTGTTCCAACCACTGGTGCCCGAGTGTTGCATTTGAAATCCGAATCAAAAGCTATCTGAAATTTTCAAACAAGTTTTTATTTGTTCCTCTTATCCCTCATCCTTCTATTTACTTCAGACTCAAAAACATTTCCATATTATTAAAAATTAGTTAGAATTACACAAAA
Organism: Neisseria sp. HMSC066H01; assembly: GCF_001837375.1. Classification (NCBI taxonomy): domain Bacteria; kingdom Pseudomonadati; phylum Pseudomonadota; class Betaproteobacteria; order Neisseriales; family Neisseriaceae; genus Neisseria; species Neisseria sp. HMSC066H01. Next base: position 503,617 of record NZ_KV832194.1, on the reverse strand, counting down.
TTATAAATAATAATCAAACTTATTTACCTAAATTCAGTCAGAGTGTAATCGCATCTATTTTCGGTCTGTCTTGTTCAGACGGCCTTACCAATCAAGCCATATGGATACATTCTATGCAACCGATCAAAATTACAACCCTCTCCGCCTGTATCGCCGCCATTGGTTTTGCACCTACCGTTTATGCTGCAGATAATTCGACAGTTATTCTCGATACCATCACTGTCAAAGGAACTCGAAATAAGGATGAAATCGGTAAAAACCGAGTTTATACCCGCGAAATCGTCAATCTTTACAAAGGCAAAAACGAAGTCGAAACCTTCAAAGGCAACACCGTATCCGACCTTTTAAGCGGTATGTCCGGCGTGTACAGCGGCGACGCGCGCAACAGCGGTGCGCTGGACCCAAATATACGCGGCGTACAGGGACAGGGACGGATTCCCGTTACCATCGACGGCACCGAGCAGGCGATTACCGTCTGGCGCGGCTACGCAGGCGCAAACAACCGCAACTACGTCGACCCCAACATCATCAGCAGCGTTTCCATCGAAAAAGGCCCCTCGTTCAGCCGCGATATGAAAAGCGGCATAGGCGGCTCCGTCGCCCTGAAAACCATTGATGCCGACGATATTGTCCCCGAAGGGCAGAAATACGGATTTGAAGTGAAGGCGGAGGCTTCCAATAATTCCATCAAACAACGTGCCAATGTCTATGAAAAATCGGTCGATTATCGGACATTGGATGCGCCTGTTGTCGCACTCGGCGGTATTTGGCGGGCGATGTTGGACGATACCGACCGAATCGACCAGCGTTTCAACGGACGCAATAAATTTGGGAAGGATAAAGCCTACCGCATTGCCGCCGCCACCAAGCAGGACAATTTCGATGCCATGCTTGCCTATGCCTACCGCAGTAAAGGCAATTATTTTTCCGGTAAAAAAGGTGCGGAACGCTACGGTTACATCGGTCCTTGGACGATGGAAACGGTCAATGAATTAAACAGACGGGTTGCAGATGCCGCGGCAAGAGGCGAAAAATTTTACGGTAGTGAAAATATGTTAGGTTCACCTGACATTGCCAAGATCGGACTTTTTTATCATCCGGGCGGAGAGGTAACCAATACTTCGCTCGAAACCAAATCATGGGTAGGTAAAACCACCTTCCGTCTGCCGAACCATCAGACTCTTAAATTCGGCCTACGCCATACTGATGCTATTTTTGGCGAAATCATGCCTTCCCGCGTTATCGGTCCGATTTATGCCACGCCGGAAAACTTGAATAAGATTGCAGAATGGCCGAGGGCATGGGTTAAGCAGCGTTCCTACAATATCGATTATGCATGGAAGCCCGAGGGCAGCCGCTGGATAGATTTGAGCGCATCATTGTGGACAACCCGTACCAAATCCAAAACCAATACAGCAGGCGGTTCACCCGGCGATGCTCTGTATGAAGACAGGGTGGATAATCTGTCTCCATGGAAAACCGCCATGAATCGATGGCATACCTATGACGAAGAAACCAAGAGAATAATTGAAGAAGCAGGTTACACAAAAAAACCGGATGTCGTCGAACAGCTTCCGAATACCAACGGGCGCTTCAATACCATAGAGGGCAATGCCTACTATGCCAACAATACCCGCAACGGTTTCAATTTTTCCAACCGTATGAAATTGCACGATAAACTGACGCTGACCTTAATGGGTGATTTCCAAAATGAAAAATTGAGATCCCGTAATGAGTTTGCCGAAGAATTGCGTAATGAGGGAAGGGACAAATACCCCGAAGAAGTGGAAGAAGGCAAAATCCGAGCCAATTATGAGTTGACCAATTTCGGAGAACCGCGCAACGGTAGGCGTAGGGAATGGAATCTCGGTTTCAATTTCCGGTATCAGCCGCTGAAATGGCTGACACTGACGGCAGGTGCGCGCTATACCAACTTCAAAATACAAGATCACAGTGAGCGTTTGAAAACGGGAATAGACAGTTGGGGGCAGCCTTTGATGATGAATCGTGGGATGGCTTACAAGCTGACACGTGTGGCTACCGAGCAGGAATATCGTGATTATCTGAATGCGGTTAACAATGACGAATTCAATGCGGCAAGAGACAGTATCGTAATAGATGAAAGAGGGTTGGCAATATTAAATCCCACCCCCCGTCATGACGAAAACAGACCAATGCTGGACAAGCTGGAATACTATTGGCTTAAGGACGATAAAGGCCGTTTGAATCCGAGTACAAATCCGATTTTCTCTACACCTAGTTTGGTTACACCTGTGGTCAACCCCGCATACGATCCAAATAACCCTGACAGTCCCCGTATGGTGTTGCCATATAAAGTGCTTGCAAGAGATGGCGGGGATAATTATCTGACTCCGATTACACCTGCGGAGTTGCAGCGCGCCCGAAAACAGGGCGGTAGCGGGTGGGCTCCAGCTTTTTCCGCGACCGTCAATTTTACCGATTATGCCCGCGCCTATCTGCGCTATACCGAAACCCTGCGCTTTCCCAGCATTTTTGAGGGGACATACGGCTTCTCGACAGCGGCAGGCTCATTCGCACGTTACGGCTACGGCTGGAAGCCCGAACACGCAAAAAACTGGGAGATCGGCTATATTCATGATTTGACAGGGTTGTTTCCGAAAATGAAAAGTGCGGATTTCCGCATCAACTACTTCCACAACAAAACAAAAAACGTCATCGACCGCGACTACAATCTCGAGTTTGAGCAGTTCGACAAATTATTGAGGACAGGCGTGGAATTGCAGACGCGTTTCGATACTGGAAAATTTTTTGGCGGATTGGGCGTACTGAGGACATTGAAAAACTGGATGTGTGATGATTCTTATGCATACAGGGATATTGATGTTGTATCAAAATATCTTCAAGAAGGAAAATTAATCAAACATCCAACCTGTAATCATGGCAGCATCACTAGCGGTTATCTTGCTACGGCGATTCAACCCCGCTGGTCTATCGATGCAGATTTGGGCGGGCGATTCTTTAGCAATAAACTGGAAAGCGGCGTCCGTTTCCATTTCCACAGTAGGGTTTATCAAAACCGCAGGGCGATTTTTCAGGCATATCACGACCAAGCAGGTAATGGAAAACAGGCAGACCCCGACTATATGAGATGGCAGCCTGTCGCTACATGGGATGCCTATCTGCGCTACAAAATCGGCAAGAACCTAACCGCCGAACTGGTTGGAACGAATTTGGGCAATCGCTATTATCTTGACCCAATCAATCCTACCCATATGCCCGCGCCGGGTAGAACCATCAGAATAGGGATTACAGGCAAGTTCTAATATAAAAAGAAACTATTATCATTACGAATATTTATGGTATGATAGTTCTGCCTGAGAAAGAAATCTTCCATATAGTTTATTTGGTGATTCTTTTTTTGGGGAATTTTCAATTATTTGACAAAGGATTTCAAAATGAAAATGAATTCATTTGCAATTGCTATCTTTGCATTGTCTTCTGTTTCTGTTGCGTATGCTGCTAATCCGGCAAGTGATAAAACTGTTGCGAATAATGCAGCAAATGTACGTCATCTGGAAACAACAGTAGAAGATTCGGGTAAATATGTCGGTAAGGCTGCTATCAATATTGTCGATAATACCCTTAAGGATACAGCGAAGAAGAAATATGCGAACAATAAACCAGTATCATTTGAACAGGTTAATGCAGTTCGTAACAATCCGTTAGTGAAGTTATTTTATTCTTCAATTGCTTCTAAGGATAGAAATGGCGTAACAGTGGCAAACCTACACCGTATGAGTGGTGGTATATGGGAACGCATTCCTATGCATGATCACTCCCATTTAGGCCGCCTGTCTTACGCACAAGTAGGCAATTTAGATGTCTATTTCGGTGATTGGTCTAATGTTGCACCTGGTGCGGCTGTCGGTACAAAAGGTACGAATTACACCGCCTTCTATAGCGGCACGGGCCGAACCACCAATCTGCCGACTACGGGTACTGCCACTTATACGGTTAAGGGTATCAACCAATATCATACGCAAAATACAGCCCTCTTGAATGGTACGTTGAAAGCTGATTTCGGTAAGCGAACGCTGAACGGAGAAATGGAACGCGCAGGTTTGAATGTCACCATCAACAATGCCACGATTAATACGGTTCAGGCTTCCTTCTCCGGTAAAGCTACAGCAAACAAAGTGGCCGGTACGACCCGTGGTCATTTCTTCGGCAACCAAGGCGCAGCGATTGCGGGCGTGGCTGATTTTGGCCGAAACAGTGAACTCAACACTGCCTTTGGCGGTACGAAAACCGGCAAATAATGAATCATAATGCGATAAGGCGGACGGTTTTTGACGTTCCTCATTCCGTCCGCCTATAAAACACAAATCATCCGACACACAATGCACATCGTACAGGGCCGTTCGGAAATATCGGGCTTCGCAATGCGTTTAAGCCGGTATTTTCCGAACGGCCCGTGAGTTTGAAGGCGTGCTGCTTCGATGGGCTTGAGAAGCTCATTTTTCAGACGACCCGGCAGGGGCTTTCATTCAAATAAAAAATGTTTTTGCCCGGTAAAGATGAAATGTCAGCTTTTCTTTGAAAAGGTCGTCTGAAAAACAAAGCCGCCCGATACACAGGAAAGAATTTTATGAAACGCCTTTTGCTCCTTCCTTTTTTTATCAGCCTGCTGCCCCACGCGCTTGCCGACGACAGGGAAGACCGCTTCATGCAGCTCAAACAGGGGACGGAACTCCGCCGCGCGCAGCAGGAAAGGAACGAAGCGGACAATACGGCGGTTGAGTTCGGCGCGGGAGAAGTGCAGGACGGCGAAGATTTGGCGTTGTCGCTGATGAAGGCGGTCAACGCGCAAAACGAAGAGGAAACGGTGCGGCTGTTGGACATTTACCGCCGTCAGGATGTTTACGATCCCGATATAGTGCTGTTTGCCGAGGCCAATCAGGCGGTGTTCCGCGACGATTTGAAGGCCGCGCTGGCGAAATACCGCGAGCTTTACCACCAAAATCCCGAATTTCTGCGCGGCCGCCTGGATTTGGCGCGGCTGCTGTTTATAGACAAACAAAACAAAGAATCGGCGGCATTGTTCGACGGCATCGATATTCCCGAAGTGCCCGCCGTCAATGAGAAAATCAAAGTGTTTGCCGACGCTTTGAAGAAACGCGATGCGTGGAGCGGCTCGGTTTCGTTCGGCGCGGGTTACGACACCAACTTAAACCAGTCGTCGGGCGCGACGGTTGTCCGCAATCAGACAAGCTGCGGTTTCGATTCGAACGGGCAGCCGATTCTGGACGATGCCGGAATGCTGTCCTGCCGCAACGAACAGCTTGACGCCTACGCGCCCGATGCGTTGAAAAACCGGATGTGGGTATATGAAGCCAACTTGAGCAGACGCATTTCACTCAACGGCCACCACGGTCTGCAACTGGGCGGCTACGCATGGGGCCGGCTCTATCCCGGCAACAAAGAATACGGCGAACACAATATCAACGTCAGCCCCGCCTACAGTTTTCAGAACAAAGACCATTCCTTCAGTGTCGGCCCGCAGGTGCAATACGAATGGTCGGGCGGCAAACTGCGCGACAGCAGCGCCGGCATCAGCACGGCATACAGCCGCACCTTTTCCGACCAAGCCTCGCTGGGCGTGCAGCTCGACCAGAAATACGACCGCTACCGCGGCGAATTAAAACATTTCAACGGCCCGCAGACGCTTCTGTTCACCACCGCCATCTACGCCCTGCCGAAAGACTGGCTGATATTCGGCGGCTACGACTATCTACGCAAAAACAGCCGCGAAAAAGTGGATTCCTACCGTCGACACGGCCTGCGCGCGGGTGTCAACAAACGTTTCGAATCCGGCATCGACGCCACCTTTCAGGCAATCTGGCGTAAAACAGCCTATCAGGACTACCATGCCTGGCTGGAAACCCGCCGCCATGATTTCGAACGCACCTATCAGTTAGACATCAAATTCGATCGCCCTTTCCTTCGCGGCATCACGCCCGTTTTCAGCATCAAACACACCGACAACAAAAGCTCGTCCTGGCTAAATCGTTATAAACGGAATGAATTTCTAATTAAAATAGAACATAGGTTTTGAAATTAAAGGTCGGCCAGATGAGATCTTGTAAGATTATTATTTTATATTCATAATGTAATTAACTTGCAAATTTCTTATAGTTTAACTTATCAGCTTGCCAAAAAAATTTGCAAAATAGGCCGTCTGGACTTAATGTTTCAGACAGCCTTTGCAGTATAAATTAGCTATCCTCGACGCTTTATTTATTTCACAAGAGTTTGATGCTACTTGGTATTCTTATACCTCCCCTATTCCACTACACAATAAATTAGGTAGTAAAGGTAAGGTAAAATTAAGTAGCCAAATTTATCTTAAAACCTATTGATTACATACTAAAAATTGGAGTACTATGAGCACTCTCTCTAGAGTATCATTAATTCTCATTTGACATATAGGAACAATAAGCGGAATTTGTAGAAGAATAGAGAAAAGGAAATTAATTTATATTATGTTAAATTCATAATGCTAGTATTTTAGCCTGCTAAATCCTGTTTCTCTCAGTAGTACAATCACTTACAGAATTCAAAAATAAAAAGGCCGTCTGAAAGGTTTTTCAGACGGCCTTTATTAAAGTTGGTTTTTTCAACTTGACTTACGTTTGATACCTAAATAATCAAAACTCTGAAGCCACCAGCACACTGCCTCCGTCGTCCCGCTTGACCAAACGCCAGATACAAAAGCCTTTCCTAATTTCCGTTGTGCCGTTTAGAAGGTGCTTGTAATACTCTCCCCTATCAGGAAAGACTTCTCCTTCTTCAAAATGTCGTTCTATCGCATTCTCGAGATCGTCAGGTATCCACATCCCAGCATAAGGTGCTTCCAAAGGACGTTCTCGGTAAACAGGCATCAGTTCCTGCTTCGTCCCTTTAGGATCAAAAATCCCGTTTTCAAAATTGGCATTATCCCAACGATGCAGCCAGTAATAGCCTTGGGAAGCCGAGTAGCGGTTTTTGCCGTTGCCGAAAGCAGTATGCAGCGAATCATTCAGCTTTTGCGTCAGTATCGGCCGCATCAGGTTGTTCACTACCAGGTAATTAATAGGCAACGGTTTGGTTTTATCTCCCAAGTCGGGAAACTTCCCTGCTTTGAATACCATGGTGCCGTTATAGGTCTTCAGCGTAATGTCCGGATAATGGTTTAAAACGTTTTGGATTTCCATGCTGTTCAATTTATCTTGGAACGTCTTGCCGACAAGTGTGTACCAGCTGATAGATTTTATACCTTCGTACCAAAGGAGGGTTATGGGTGAATCTGAATCAGGTGTTACCCCCCAATAACGTTTAGTCACAGCGTATTCATAAAATTGGTATTTATAGTAGGAATCAGGGAGGGCAATGGTCAGTCCGGCATAGCCGTGGAAAATATCAAACTGTTTGCAAAAATATTCCACCCAATCTTCGAATTCCTGCTGTTGGGCAGTGGTCGATAAAAAGGACAAAGGCAGGGTAATTTGAAGGCAAGACAATCCTTTTTCATCTATTGGGTGGGAGGATAGGGTTTTGAATTGATATTCCGGAGCCCTTTGGCCATATTCCGTATCCGAAGTAAGCACACATTCTAATCTGCGTCCTGATTCGGCATTTTTAATGGTACGGTCTATTTTATTTTGAAATGTGGTCGAATTGAGCCGTGCAAAACGGCGCATGTCTGTCCAAAAATGCATTTTCAAATACCCATGGTACTGCGAATAAAAGCGTTCGAAAACTTCCAGCGTCTTACGCTGTCCCGCTACCGAACCTCCGCCCGTGTAGTAGATCAATATGGTCAGTCCCAGACGGGCATTGATATTGTAGTCTTCGTCATACATCAGGATTTCATCGGCTTCCCGTTGCAGTGATTCATATAGTTTGGTTGTCATATTGCCCCTATTCTGGCGTTTCTTACATTTAAGGCCGTCTGAAAGTAAAACTCCATATTTCAGACGGCCTGAGACCTTTGCAAAAAAGTCCTTTTGACATTTCCCCCATACTTTGCCTTCATTTCATTGGCGTAATCATCAAGCTGCTTCAAATAGATTTGATGTGTAATCAAATATCTCAAATATAACGACTATAGCCGCATAAACTGTCAAATAAGGCAATCAACATTGCTAAAGAGGCCGTCTGAAAGTTTCAGACGACCTTTGATAGTCATCGACTAAAATTCCGAAGCTACCAATACACTGCCTCCGTCGTCCCGCTTGACCAAACGCCAGATACAAAAGCCTTTCCTAATTTCCGTTGTGCCGTTTAGAAGGTGCTTGTAATACTCTCCCCTTTCGGGAAAAACTTCCCCTTCTTCAAAATGTCGTTCTATCGCGTTCTCCAAATTATCGGGTATCCACATTCCTGCATAAGGGGCTTCCAAAGGCTTTTGACGGTAAACAGGCATCAGTTCCTGCTTCGTCCCTTTAGGATCAAAAATCCCGTTTTCAAAATTGGCATTATCCCAGCGATGCAGCCAGTAATAACCCTGTGAGGTTGAATAACGGTTTTTGCCGTTGCCGAAGGCAGTATGTAATGAGTCGTTCAGCTTTTGTGTCAGTATCGGCCGCATCAGGTTGTTTACTACCAGGTAATTAATGGGCAACGGTTTGGTTTTATCTCCCAAGTCG
>NZ_KV832194.1:489662-494848 GCF_001837375.1 Neisseria sp. HMSC066H01 | reverse complement strand
TTTCCATGCTGTTCAATTTATCTTGGAACGCCTTGCCGACAAGGGTATACCAACTGACGGACTTAATGCCCTCGTACCATAGAGAGTCATCATGTCCACCTGAATCGGGTGTTACCCCCCAATAGCGTTTGGTTACGGCGTATTCGTAAAACTGATATTTATGGTAGGCGTAGGGCAGGACGATGCTCAGTCCGGCATAACCGTGGAAAATATCAAAGTGCTTGCACAGATATTCTATCCAGCTTTCATACTCGCGACGTTTTTCCGAGGAGGACAAAAAAGACAGTGGAAAGGTGATCCTGAGATAGGACAGGTCATTAACTCCGCCTAAGGGGTGAGCGGATAGGGTTTTGATTTCATATTCCGCCGCCCTGTTGGAAGGACCGGAGTTCAGCACGCCATGCAAGCTTTCCCCCTGTTCGGCATTTTGAATCATTTTATCGATTTTTTTTTGAAATGCGTTCGGATTGATACGGGCAAAACGGCGCATCCCGTCCCAAAAGTGTGTTTTCAAATACCCGTGGTACTGCGAATAAAAGCGTTCGAAAACTTCCAGCGTCTTACGCTGTCCCGCTACCGAACCTCCGCCCGTGTAGTAGATCAATATGGTCAGTCCCAGACGGGCATTGATATTGTAGTCTTCGTCATACATCAGGATTTCATCGGCTTCCCGTTGCAGTGATTCATATAGTTTGGTTGTCATGCTCTTTCTTTCATGGGGTTGCTGTTGTTTACTCGTTCGGCAGATTACCATGTCGGGCATCGAATTCGCGCACTTTTTCTTCCCAGCCTTTCAGATGCGAAGTATCGGCATTTTTCTCGCAAGCCTGCCACGGGACATAGTGGGTAATTTTGTATTCATTGGGTTCGTATGTCGAACCTTTGGGTTTATTTACAAGATATTTGTAGGCATAACAGTTACTACGCTGTTCAAAACGTTCGTCTGCCGCCCAAAGGTCGGCGGAAGCACCTAAGGCAGGTGCAAATACTGCCAAACGGAGGGCGAACATGATTGAGCCTGCCAAGGCAGCAGAGGCAAAATACGCCAATGCGATTGTTGCTACCGATAAAACAATGAATGTAACAATTTCTTCCTTATTTTCTTTAACGAAATTCACTGCAACCATTAAGGCATTATCTGTCGACATAACCACGTCTGCTTCTTGAATATAAGGCAAGTAATCACGTGGAATATCCTCATACTCTTCTAAATAATCTACTGCTTGTTGTAGTTCTTGATTACTATATTCTACGATCTTCCCGTCATCACCTACCCAGCGTATACCATTTTCTGTACTCTCAAATTTTCCGAATCCTTCAAGCCAAGGAGAGTTTTGGAGAATTTGCGCGGCAGTTTCGGGATGATATACCGTTTCCATACTTTTCCTATCAATGAGTTTTTCCGATAGGATATTGATGGGGCGACCTTCAGGAGCAACCACCCATGGCTCGAGCCGGATTTTAGGCAACAGGTCTTCTTTCTTGAAACCGAAGGCTGGGACGAATTCCGGTGAAAATTCGTACACCCCTTCGGTATTGCCCTCATCGTTGTCCTGATAGATCTCCAGTAAGGCAAACCGCTCCTTTGTGGCAATTTTTTTATAGGCTTGGTCCTGCTTGTTGTCAAGATCATCATCGCCATACTTCATCTCTACCAGCCGTTTTAGGTTATCGTCATACTTCTCTCCGTAAGCTAAGGCCTCCCGACCTGGCCAGCGGATATGGTAGTCTTCGACGATAATCAGATCTGGACGTTTGCGTTCCGCACCTGGTAACACAGGTTCGGAGCATTTCCAGCGGGTATGACGTCGGTTTTTTCCTTGAGTTGTCTTGTCTAGCAAGCCAATTTTTCTACCTATTTTATCTATGAAACTTTGTGTCTCTTTTTCTTCTCTTTTTTTTGCTTTCCGATCATCAATTAAATGCGGGACAGGAACAACATCACTTCTCCCCACAGGTACACTGAAAGTTACTTCGGGCTTATACGGCCAATAATATCCGGTCATTCGCTCGGTAAGGTTTACCACACGGTCGAATCCGTTCTGTTTTCTACCTTTTACGCTGCAAGATCCACTGAAAGCATCTAATTTTTTTGTCGATCCGCCATTGTAATACTTTAAAACAAAGTCCCATACTATATACAAATATCCCAAGTCTCCAAGTTCTATGTCGGCGTATTCTTTATGCACTTTCAGCCGGGTAATCATTGCCATAAATTATTCCTCATCAAAAATTTCAAAATGTAATTTAATCGTTCCCCCTCCGGCAATATGCAACAGATGCGGTTCTTTTTTCGTTTTTTTCTCCTGCTCGAATACAACTTTCTGCGGTGATGACGTATTAACAATGATCGTTTCACCTTTACTGTTTGTTATTCCTTCAATCTGGCTACCATCTTCCAGTGTCAAAGTATATGGACGGTTTCTTACGACTTTCTGAGTTTTTCTGTCTCTCAAAATATAACGACCCGAATAGATTTGTTTGAAATCGGGTAATTTCACAGGTACATTCGATGGAATGGTTACCACCAACGGCGCCCTCACCCTCACCACCTTCGGACTCCCGATCTCAACCTCCCCGTTACTCAACTTGATATACGCCCCTTTGCAGGTGATCAGAATCTCCTCCTTCGCCGCAATGGTAATCTTCCCTGCGCTGCTGGTTAACGTTGCATCCTTCAAAGCATTCAGCTGCAATTCGTCATTCTGTGCCTGTACTTCCACTTTACCCTGATTGGCCTGCATCTTGATGCCGCTGCTTTGGGCAAACAGGTTGAGGCTCTCTGCCGCATGGGCGGTCAGGCTTTGGCCGGCACTGATGTCGGTATGGTTGCCGCTGACCAGGTGGATATTTTCATGGGCGGTATGCAGTTGGCTTTGCTCTGTTGCGCTGGCAATACCGGCCGGGGCGGTTTGGATCAAACCGGCCTCTTTCAGGTCTTTGAGGGCGTCTTTCAGACGGCCCCTTTGGGTTTCTTCATCGGTATTATGGTTGTTTGCCGTTTGGGCGGCTTTGTTCAGGCTTTTGGCCAGGGAGAGTGCCTGTTCAATCTGTGCAATGGCATCGTCCATATCCAGCACTTTGCCGTTGGCGTCTTGGTTTTGTGCGCTGACGAGTATGCCTTTACCCGCCCGTACGGCACCCCAGCCGTCGGTTCTGAGTTCGAAGCCTTCGCCGTTCTCTCCGCGTTTCTCACGATTTGAGTCGACGATGTGGCCGAGGTTGAGTTGGGATTTTTGGTAGTCGGTGGCGAGTTTGATGTGTTCCTGACCTTTTTGGTCTTCCATCCTCAGTTTGTTGTTCGCCCAGGTACGGATGACGTTCCTTGTGTTCCAATCGGCGGGGATATGGTCGGGATGGGCGCTGTCGTGCATGACGCCGGAGATATACGGGCGGTCGGGATTACCCTGTACGAAGGAGAGCATCACTTCGGTGCCTTCGTGTAAGGGAAAGTGGATGCCGTATTCGGGACCGGCATAGGGTTTGGCCAGTCGGACGGGACGGCTTTCCCCGCCGGGACTCCATTCGTCCAAATCAAACGGCAGTTTGACGCGGTAGCGTCCCATCTCGTCGATATAGGCATAGGTGCAGTTCTCCGCCGCGGTCACCCGTGCCGGCAAGGTACCGTCGATATGCGGACGCGGGGTAGTACATTCGGGACGGTAGGCGAGTTGGGCGGGGATGGCGGTAAAGGTATGGCTGTAGGCGGTATCTCGGCTGCCGCTGTGTTCCATACTGAGCACCAGCCAGCCGTCGGGTGCTTCGGGGAAGGAGACATCGGTTTGAAACACCTTCATCGGTGTCATGGAGACAACATTGCCGCTGCCGGCTGCGACGGTTTGACGGCAGAGGTTGGCTTCGTTCAATAGGGTCGTCTGAACTTGGGCTTCGTCGGGGGTTTTGGGATGAAGGCCCCAATGCTGCTGTTTGCCCAATAAAACGGTATTGTCGGCTGATTCTTCGGACTGTTTGTTGTCGGTTTCGGCAAAGAGGTCGGTATCGGCGCTGCGGTAGTTGTAGTCGGCCGTGCGTATGCCTTCGACGATGGGGTTGTGGCGGATGCTTAAGTTGAACAGTGCTTCGGTACCGGCACTCTCCAGTCCGGCATGGGGACGGTAGGAAACGGGTAAACCTTGGCTGCGTAAATAGTGTTCGGGACTGTCGCCGAAGACGACTACGTCGCCATGTTGTTCATGCTGTTCGAAGGCATACCAAATGCCCTCTTCTTCACACAGACGGTTGATAAAGGCAAAGTCGCTTTCGAGATATTGGGTGACATACTCGCGTACACTATAGTTGCGGCTCTTTTGGAAACGGTAGTCGACACCGGAGAAGCCGTGGTGTTTGAAGACGGCGGCAACGATGTCGGGGACGGTTTGGTGTTGGAACAGCCGGGAAGTTTGGAAATGTTTCATTGCCGCGAAACGCGGCTCTAAAACAAAGCGGTAAACGGTTTCATCCTTAGAGACGGACAGCTTCTCGCATGAGGTGATAATGCCCTGCCATTGCTTCGCCGGGGGATCGTCTGAAGCAGACCCGAATTCACTGACGACTTCTGACAGTAAACCTTCTTGCGGACGAATCTCAAACGCTGCGCGCTGGTTGAGGTAGGAAGACAGCGGCAGCGAGGAATCGGTGGAAGTGGCGGTAATTTCGACACGGTAAGCGGTATTGACTGCTTCGGAGGCGGTGAAAGAACGAACGGAGAGGGAGGGGGAGAATCGGGAGAAGGTGAGGTGGTAGGATTGGTGGGCGGTCATAAGGGCAATATCCGACTGACGATGAACACTGTATAGTAACGGGGATAATGCCGATGGTAAAGCGAATGGGATGAATGGGGAAAAGGCCGTCTGAACGGTTGAAATAAGGGATAAAATACCATTTTACCCTGCCCTATTCCACCATTCAGGGAGAAAATAGTAAATTAAGTAGCCACATTTCTCTTAAAACCATTGATTTTATACTAAAAATTGGAGTACTATACGGAATCTTTTAAGATTAACCAATAGTTAACAAACAGGAATAAACAACGGCGATTGTTAGGTATAGGGAAAAACTACATAATTTATATTATGTTAAATTCATAATGCTAGTATTTTAATTTGCTAATTCCTGTTTTTCTCAGTAGTACAATCACTTACAATATTCAAAAACAAAAAAGGCCGTCTGAAAATTTCAGACGGCCT
>NZ_KV832194.1:354475-489562 GCF_001837375.1 Neisseria sp. HMSC066H01 | reverse complement strand
AGGCCGTCTGAAAATTTCAGACGGCCTTTTTGTTTATATTCCTCAGCCTTTTTCTCAACAAATCCCTTGTGAGACCTTTGCAAAATTCCCCAAAATCCCCTAAATTCCCACCAAGACATTTAGGGGATTTTCCATGAGTACCTTCTTCCAGCAAACCGCCCAAGCCATGATTGCCAAACACATTGACCGTTTCCCACTGTTGAAGTTGGATCAGGTGATTGATTGGCAGCCGATCGAACAATACCTGAATCGTCAAAAAACCCGTTACCTTCGAGACCACCGTGGTCGTCCCGCCTACCCCTGTTAATCCATGTTCAAAGCCGTCCTGCTCGGCCAATGGCACAGCCTCTCCGATCCCGAACTGGCTGGCGCAAGACGACACCCTGTCCGAATTGCTGGAACTGATTAACCGACAACTGGCCGAAAAAAACCTAAAAGTAGAGAAAGCATCCGCCGCCGTCATTGATGCCACCATTATTCAGACTGCCGGCAGCAAACAGCGTCAGGCCATAGAAGTCGACGAGGAAGGACAAGTCAGCGGCCAAACCACACCGAGTAAGGACAAAGATGCCCGTTGGACAAAGAAAAACGGCCTCTACAAACTCGGTTATAAACAACATACCCGTACCGATGCGGAAGGCTATATCGAGAAACTGCACATCACTCCCGCCAACGCCCATGAGTGCAAACACCTGTCGCCTTTGTTGGAAGGTCTATCCGAAGGTACGACCGTCTATGCCGACAAAGGCTATGACAGTGAGGAAAACCGGCAACAACTGGAAGAGCATCGGTTGCTGGACGGCATTATGCGCAAAGCCCACCGCAAACATCCGCTGACGGAAGCGCAAACCAAACGCAACCGATATTTATCGAAAACCCGTTATGTGGTTGAACAAAGTTTCGGTACGCTGCACCGTAAATTCCGCTATGCGCGGGCAGCCTATTTTGGTCTGCTCAAAGTGAGTGCACAAAGCCATCTGAAGGCGATGTGTTTGAACCTGTTGAAAGCCGCCAATAGGCTAAGTGCGCCTGTTGCCGCCTAAAAGGCGGTTGGATGCCTGATTATCAGGTATCCAAGGGGGATTAAGGGGGGCATTTGGGTAAAATTAGGAGCAATTAAAGGCAGAAACAGCTGAAAACCTGTGTTTGGGTTTCGGCTGTCGAGGGAGGGGCTTTTTTGCAAAGGTCTCAGCTTAATTATTTGGTTATACGGGCTGTTTTAAAGTAACACTTGAAACCTGATTCTAGATTTTGTAATATAAGTCATTTAAATGAATGTTCGAACAATATGCCAATATGCCTCAATAAATTAACTTAGATTACTTTATTGAGGCATAAGAGGGATTTTTATCATGTCCAAAAAAAGTCTTGTTGTCCCCCAAAAAGATATAGTTATTAAACGAAGAGAAGCACCTAAACTTTGTAACAGTTTATCTGTTACAAATGAGGGAGCTAAAGATTATGTCATTGTTGACTTTTTATATGCTTCTGTAACTCATAAAATCAACTCTACCTCTAATCAAACAAATGATCTTGAAGTTAATGTTATTACTTCAATTGCTATGCCAAATGAAGTTGCGAAACATTTAAGAGATGCACTAACTCAATATTTGGATAACTATGCAAATTAATAAGATAAAAGATATAGAGAAAAGTAATTTCTTTGGTTTTAATGATTTAAAACATAATCATATTGTCCCTTTTAACAAATCCAAGTCAAGAGGAATAAGAGAAGATAAAAAGGAATTAGCATGTCAAATTGATGATAGATTTTTCTATTCTATTCTGATAAATGAAATAACTAAGGATAAATATTATATCAATGTATTAAGGCCCCAAAAACACATTGAATATAATCTAGGTAATGAAGAGTTATACTTGGATGTTAAACAGTCCTTGGAACAATTAAAACTATTTAAATCTAATTGGGATGGATTTGGAGCACGAAAGTTTGATCAATCTGTATTAACAAATGCACATAAGGTACTTAAACAAATATTTAAAGGTGAAATCCCTGCGCAAAAGATTGAAGACGTTCATTTAGAACCAGGGGTTAATGGTGTAATTGTATTCAGAATTTTTTTTAAAAAATCAAGAATAAAAAATTCAGTTATTGGAATAGGAGATACTAGTATTTCATCCTATAGTAAATATCTTACAAATCAATCAGGACTTAGATTTTTTTCTAAAATAAAAGAATATAATCATTTATTACATAAAATTTCAAACTCTATAAATGGATTTTTCGAATATAGTTATATTAATGAAAATGATGAGTATAATGAATAAATCTACTGAAATTGATGAATCTATTGAAATTGGAGATTCTGAAGTAATTATTAGGATTGTAATCTCCCCTGTAAATGTTTCTGGTAATAGAATTAAGATGAATATTTTCCAACCACCAAGGGGTACGCAAGATATCTCTTGTCTTCGGACAGAACTTCTTACAGAGTCAGAATGCCTTAGTAAAGGTAAGGAGATTGCAAGTAAGAGAGCCAATAGTGAATTACATGGTTTTGCCTTATTAACAAAGCACTGTATTTTATCTTCGGAGGCAACAGTTGAAGACTCAAGGGACCCTCCAAATTTCTACGGGCATGCTGATATTAAAATGGGTATTTTTAACCATACTTCTGAAAAGATGCCTTTAGGTTTTGAGGAGCAAGAATTGTTAGATTCAATAAAAGAAAAGTTAATGTCTCATTCATTATTTATTGAATTTAAAACTAAGACTATAAAACAAAAAAATGGAGATGTAAATTTAACAGATTGTGAAAAAAATGAACTTCTCCATAATTATGCTGAAAGATTGGAAAAGGTGTTTTAATGAATAAACCCTTTCAACCATATTAAATCCATCTTTTCATCATTTAGAGTAGCTTGATTATTTGAGGGCTGACTTTTTTGTCATGTTTCTGTAGAGCTTTGGTGGTTAGGGGTTGTTCAAGCATACCCTTAGGCACTCTAATGGAAATTTAACAAAATAGTGTTTGAGAGTATAGTACTGATAATTTAGACATTAAAAAAACCTGTGGTCGTACCAAATCTTGTACGACCACAGGTTTTTTTGTTTGTTAGTCAGTTGAGAGAGACTGTTGTTTAGTAAGGTCTATTTATTTACTACCTAGAAACGGGTTGATAACTTTTAATCCGGCTGCGGTGAACGGAGTTATATCTCGGGTAGCAACTGTCATATGGTGGTAGCAGGCTATGGCCGCAAGATAGCCGTCTGCCGTCGCAACGGTGAATCCTGCTGCCCGCGCTGTTGCACGGACTTCGGCATAGGCAACGGCAGCTTCGATATCAAAATCCAAAATACGGTCTGAAAATACAGGTAATACTGTTTCTTCCAGTTTTTCCAACAACAGCCTTTTTTTTCCGCCTTCGGGAAGGATGGCGATACCAAAACGCAGTTCCGCCACGGTAATGCTGGAAAGATATAGTGTTTCCACCGGTTGTCTGTCCAACCAAGCGATGACGCCAGAATCAGGTTTGGGGCGGAGTGGTTCAGAAATGATATTGGTGTCTAGCAGAATCATTAGAACCGTACCTCAGCTTGCTCTTTCCGTTCTATGTCCAAATCCACCCCTCCTGCTTCCCTACCGATATCAGATAACAGTGAACCAAGACGGATGCGTTGTTTTGGACGTGCAGCTTGATCCAGTATCAGCCGTATTTCGGCTTCCGTACTCCGACCGGCGGCTAATGCGCGTGCTTTAAGGGCTCGATGGGTCTCTTCGGATAGGTTTCTGACTGTAATGGAAGGCATATCCGTTCCTTTCGAGGTTGTTTGAATACTGTCAAATGCTATCATTTTTGTAAATTGATAGCAAGTGAGGTGTGTATTGCCTATAAACAAAAAAGCCCGGCCGCAGCACCGTTTCCAGTGCTGCGGCCGGGTTGTCGTTGCCGTATGGTTTCTGCAAATATGGTTTGTCGTATGTACGGATTCAAAACTAGCGTGTCAATCCGTCATCCCCGTGTTCATGATGCAGGGACGGATTTTCTGCTGATTGGGTATTGCTGCGTTCCACTAATGTTTCTCCGACAATGGATCGACCGGCTGCCGCAACGGCAATATCCTGCATAAGCTTCGCTTCCGCTTTATGTCCGCTTTCCGACAATTTTCGTGCCAGATTGCTGAATTGCTCGCTTTCATCAAGTTGATGCTTCAGGTTTTGGGTCAGTTTTTCAGCAGTTCCGTCCTATTCCATTAAGCCTGCTATCAGTGATAGAGTGACAGTCTGTGAGTTGAAGGTACTTGGTATCGTACTGAGCTACTTGCTCCCTGCTCTCTACCCTATTCCACTAAACAATAATTAAGTGGTAGAGTTACGGCATGATTAAACTACCAAATTTCTCTTAAAAACCATTGATTTTATACTAAAAATTGGAGTACTATACGGAATCTTTTAAGATTAACCAATAGTTAACAAACAGGAATAAACAACGGCGATTGTTAGGTATAGGGAAAAACTACATAATTTATATTATGTTAAATTCATAATGCTAGCATTTGTTCATTAAGATATCTGTTGCTCGTTTATTTAAACCTACTAAACTAATTCACGTTCCCTCATCTCAATATTCTCTTTTTTCTCACTAAGCTTTTTTTTTATCTTAAAATAAAGTATGATTCAGCCAATAGATATCAATATTCATAATCACCGGCTCAACAATGCGCAGTCGCACCAAATTAGAAAAGGCAGAAATCACCCAATCCTTACGCAACGAGCTCTGGGAAAAACTCGGCAACGGTGAAATCGGCAAACCGATTATTCATCAAGTATTTGATTTTAAAGACGTAGCAAGAGCCCATATAGAAATGGACAAAGGCACGCATATTGGGAAAGTGATGTTGGATTTCACTTTGCTCAATCAATAAGGAGAAACACCATGAAACTTTCTATTCTCAATCTTGTCCCCGTTCGTGAAGGGCAAACTTATTTGCAAGCGGTCGATTCGATGGTGAATCTTGCAAAACATGCTGAGAACATTGGCATTGAACGCTATTGGATTGCTGAGCATCATAATATGAAAAATTTGGTGAGTTCAGCGACCGCACTTTTAATTCAGCATACGCTAGCCAATACGAAAACTTTGCGTGTTGGATCGGGTGGTGTGATGCTACCGAATCATTCGCCGTATGTAGTAGCTGAGCAATATGGTACACTGGAGACACTTTACCCAAACCGTGTTGAACTCGGTTTAGGCCGTGCACCAGGAACTGATATGCAAACGGCTGCAGCACTTCGCCGTGGACGAAACAGTCTGGATTTCCCTGCTGAAATTGCAGAACTTCGAGGTTACTTTAAAGATTGCAACCCAGTTTCTGCTTATCCTTCTGCGGGCTTGAATATACCGTTTTACATTTTAGGATCTAGCACCGAAAGTGCGTATCTTGCGGCAGAGCTTGGCTTGCCTTACGCCTTTGCTTCACACTTTGCGCCACGCATGATGGAAATGGCGGTGGAGATTTACCGCAAAAACTTCAAACCTTCTACCTATCTTGCTGAACCTTATGTCATCTTAGGTGTGAACGCGATTGTTGCTGAAACCGATAAAGAAGCGAAACAACTGGCGACAACACAAACACTATTTTTCTTAAGCGTGGTGACTAACGCACAACAAAATTTACAACCGCCTATGGCTTCAGAAGAAGATGTTTGGAAAGCTCAAATGCACGCCCAAAAGAAACCGCACTTTGGTCCTGTCAATTTCGAGGAAATCCCAATTTACAACCAAGAGCGTGCCGTAGTAGAACAAATGACTGCTTGTTCGCTTATCGGTAGTCCTGAAAGCGTGGATTTTCAACTCAAGCAATTACGTGAGCGGGTACATTTTGATGAAATTATGGCAGTGAGCTATATTTTTGATGAACAAAAACAAACCCAATCTTACACGATGTTGAAAGCGATTGTGGATAAGCTATTGTAAAAAAACATGGCGAGATTATCTCGCCATGTTTTTATGCCTTAACCATTTTCGCTAACAAGATCTCTTTTAGTTTGTTATATACCCATATCACCCGCTCGGCAACAATCGTTTGATATGGTCGATACAAATAAAGCTGCCATTTTTGCTTTTCAATTTCAGGGAAGAGCTCCACCAATTGACCGTTTTCTAAATAGGGATCACAAACACTGTTGATAAGATAAGAGCAAGTGCGTCCAGCCAATGCTGATTGCAGTTCGCTTTGCACATCTGAGGCAAAAAAAATCGCGCGGTTTGGTATAAAGCGTTGTTCAGCATTGATTTGCCACTGCCAAATACGTTTAAGCTTAGGGTCAATCAAACCACTCAGCGGATAATTTTGAGCTAAATCTTGCAGATCTTTAGGAAAATCTAATCGCTTGAGCAAAGTTGGCGTCCCGACCAATTCCAGAATTTTGTCGTAGCTTTGGTCGGTTTGTATTTTGTCATCGGCTTCAGTAATCACTTCGTCAAATCAGACCGCCTGCAAACGGGCAGCTTTGGCAGGATTACGCGTTGAACCGTGCAGTACCACATGCGGAAACTGCGCTTTGAGCAGCTGTGCAAAGGCTACGCCCACGCCGCTGCCTGCACCACGCACCAGCACACGATCTTGCGGCGCGATACGAAGCTGCTGCAATGAGCCGAACGCGGTGTAGTAGGTTTCGGGGATGGCGGCAAGGGTTGTCCAATCCAAATCGGTATGAACGGGGTAAATTTGCTCGTTGGGTAGCAACAAATATTCGGCGTAGCTGCCGTCAAAGGCGCGCCCCATTTCGCCCATAATAGAGACGACCCTTTTGTCCGACCGCCAGCGCGGGCGTGGAACTTTGCGCCACTTCGCCTACACATTCAATGCCTAAAATGCGCAGAAAATGCACGGATGGCGATTTGCCTTCACGCGTGAAAATCTCAGAATGGTTGATGCCGAAGCCTTTGATTTTTACCAGTGACCAACCCTCTTTGATATCAGGTGTTGGCACGTCTTGATAAATTAGTTGTTCCAGGCCGCCAGCTTGGTAGATTTTTACGGCTTTCATGAAGTTTCCTAATAAATTGTTTTTACAGGGCGATTGCTGGGAGATATGTTAGCTTCGCAGAAACTTGCCCCGCACCGTTTTCAGGTAGCCCGAAGGCCGTCTGAAAACTCGGGAGAGGGCGTGCAGGCTGCTTTTTATGCTTTCAGGCTACCTGAAAACACCCCCTGCTAGTTTCACTTTCCTAACCACCCATTCTTCTCCAAATAATCCCGCGCCACGTGTTCCGCGTTTTCACCTTGCACTTTCACGCGGTAGTTCATCTCGCTCATTTCCTCTTCGCTAATTTTTCCCGCCAGTCGGTTAAGTGCGGTCACAATTTGACGATTTTTTTCGGCAAATTCCACTTTCATCAATGGTGCGCCCTGATAGGCGGGGAACAGGGAAATATCATCTTTCAGCAGGCGCAGCTGATATTGTTTCAACTCAGCATCGGTAGAAAAGGCTTCCACCAAGTCGATTTTGTCGTTCATCAGTGCCGTATAGCGCAGGGCGGGCTCTAGGCTAACAATATGTTTTAGCGTAATACCGGCAGCCTGCATGCCTTTATAGCCGTCCGCTCGGTCGATAAATTCCAGTGAGAAACCTGCTCGGATATCGGGTGCTACCTGCTTCAAATCGCTGATTGTCTTCAGTTGGTGCGATGCACCGTAACTTTCTTTTACTGCCAACGCATAAGTGTTCTGATAAGACATCGGTGGTAGAAACTCTAACTGATATTGTTCCGCCAATAATTGTTTGCCCTGTTGATAGGTTTCATCTGGCGACAGATGGCGGTTCTTCTGTTCAGTTGGCACTTGTACTAAGGCCTCCAACACTGTGCCGGTGAATTCGGGATAAATGTCGATTTCGCCGCTGTTCAGTGCGTTAAACAGGAAGGTGGTTTTACCGAAATTAGGTTTGACTGTAACCTTGATATTCGGATTTTCACTTTCAATCAATAATTTATACATGTTAATCAGAATATCCGGCTCGCTGCCCATTTTGCCGGCAATCACCACGTTTTGCGTGGTAGGCGCAAACGAAACCTGCGACAGGCCGAGTGCGCCGAAGCCTACCGCCAATGCAAGAATAATCGGCAACTTGCGTCGCGATTTTTGCAACAGCCCGATAATGCCGCTTATGCCGACAGCCAGTAATGCGGAGAGCAATGCGCCGGTAAACGTCATCGTCATGTTGTTGCGGTCGATGCCGAGCAGAATCAGGTTACCCAAACCGCCTGCACCGATTAACGCCGCCAGTGTTGCCGTGCCGACGATCAGTACTGCCGCTGTGCGGATGCCCGACATCATGGCTGGCAATGCCATTGGTAGCTCAATCCGCCACAATGATTGCCAACGCGATAGTCCGAATGCGGTGTACGCATCTTGAATCGATTGGTCAATTTGGGTCAGCCCCAGATAGGTGTTTTGAAAGATCGGCAGCAGCGCGTATAGCGTGAGCGCAATCAAGACAGGCGGTGATCCAATACCGACAAACGGAATCAACAAACCCAGCAATGCCAAAGACGGGATGGTTTGCAATATATTGGTGAACTGCAATACTGCTTCCGCTGCCCGCTGTCTGCGCGCAAACAATACGGCGGCGGGCACGGCAATCACCACGGCCGCAAGCAAAGCCAGTCCGGAAAGCCATAAATGCGTAAGCAGCATTTGCCAGAGTTCTGCTGGGGTAACGTTTAGGGATGAGAACATAGTTTTAAATTTTATAGTTAGTATGTTGAATAATAGATGTTTATGTTCGTTTTACAGCAAGGTGTTAGCGCCTTGAAAGAGGTTTCAGACGGCCTTCACCATCATAACACCGCCCTTCTCACCGCTTCCTGTCCCTGTTTATCCAACCGTAAGAATTGGTGGATGATGCGTTCGGCATCGGGTGTGTCGGCGGTGGAAAACAGCGATTGCACGTAATCGTTTGCCGGCTGCTTTTTGATTTCTTCAGTTGTGCCGATTTGTACCAATTTGCCGTTATGCATTACACCGATACGGCAAGCGAGTTTGGCGGCTTCTTGCATATCGTGGGTAACAAAAACGATAGTGGTGCCAAATTTTTGGTGAATCATAGCAATTTGCTCTTGCAGCACGGTGCGTACCAGCGGGTCAAGTGCTGAAAACGGTTCGTCCATCAGCAGAACTTGGGGCTTGGCTGCAATGGCTCGCAAAATACCGATGCGCTGCTGTTCACCGCCGGAAAGTTCGTGCGGATAGCGGTCGCGGTAGTGCGCAGGGTCAAGTTCCACCAGCTCCAATAATTCATTCACACGCGTTTTGCGTTCGGCTTTCGGCCAGCCCAGTACGTCAGGCATGAGTTCGATATTTTCCGCGACGGTCATGGTGGGAAAAAGCGCGATTTGTTGCAATACGTAACCAATTTGGTGGCGGAGCTGGCGGATGTCGTAGTCTTTAATCCGTTTCCCGTGCAGATAAACGTTGCCATCGGTCGGTTCAATTAGCGCGTTAATCATGCGTAAAGTGGTGGATTTGCCGCTGCCCGAGCCACCTACCAACACGAAAAATTCACCCTGATAAATGGTCAAATCCAAATCACGCACAGCATATTTGCCGTCATAATGCTTGCCTGTGCCACGAAATTCGATAAATGGGACAAGATTATTTTGCATATTGTGCCCTTACTACGTCTTCAAAATTAAGCGGTGTGCTTCCCAACAACTGTGGCAGGTCGTCTGAAACGACGGCAAGTTCGCCTTTGGCAAAAGCTTCTTCCACGGTTTCATTGTGGTAGCTGTGCAGTTTGCCGGTGATAGCTATGTTCATAACAAACTCCTTTGAAGTTATGTACAAATAAGATAAAGGTAGCTAGAAAAATGGCTTTTAGAAAGTTTGCATTCAGGCAAAACAACGCATTAAACAATCCAATACAACACGTACTTTTACTGATTGGGTACGATGTGCCGTAGCAGCATAAAGAGTACGAATAGGAAGTTTGTATTCAGGCAAAACAACACTTAACTTGCCATTTTCTAGTAATTGTGCAGCATCACCGGAAAGTAACACTGCCAACCCCATACCGGCACAAGCATATTCTCTCGCCACCAACGAGGAATCAGGACAATCAGTGCGATGCTCAGGGAGTCTGTCTGGCAACCCTAAACATTTAAATGCATGTAACAAGATATTACTATTGTGATTGAGCCAGTCGGCATTGAGTAAATCTTTCGGTTGTGCAATTGAGTGTTTGTGCAAATAGTCTGGTGATGCACAAATCAAAGTTTGCCATTGAGCCAATGGACGCACGATGATGTCAGGATCGTCAGGATGCAAGACGGCACGAATAGCAATATCAGCATCTTTTTGCAGATCTATCAATCGGTTACTTTCATTTAATATTAAGCGGATTTCGGGATAATTCCGATGTAACGTTTGCACAGTGAGCTTCATGGGCTCAACTGCACTATAACCAGTCGGTAGGCTGATACGAACATCACCTTTCGGTTCGGTTTGTAAAATCCCCATTTCCCGCTCTACGGCATCGTACCAGTCAATCAATTGGCGGGCGTATTGCTGTAATTGCTTACCTTCTACTGTAGGTGTAAGGCTACGAGTGGTACGATTTAGCAATTTAACGCCGAAATGTGCTTCTAGCTTACGAATTGCTTGACTGATTGCACTAGCAGTCACTCCTAAATGCGGTGCTGCAGCATTCATGCTGCCATGTTGCAAAATCATAGCAAAAATGTAGATAAGTTTAAATTGATCTATTTTAAAGCTCCACTTAAAACTGTCTAAAAAATTTAATGTATTATTAAGTTTATTGAATTAATTTACAATACACTTTTTATAGGCTGATAAAACCCAAATCATGAGGTCATGCCGTAAAAGCAAAAATAGAACCTTTTTGAATAACAAATAATAAAGGATATAGAAAAATGCTTAAATTATTTACTTTACCCGGTACCGGATAAAGTTCGCAGCGTATCTCCCTTTGCTTGGAAAACCGAAGCTATGCTGCACTTATCTAGTTTAGATTTTGAAAAAGAATATGTTGCAGATCTCAGTAAAATGCCTAAAGGTAAAGTACCTGTTTTGCAACATGGGGAAAGCTGATTGCGGATAGCTCACACATTCAACGTTATCTCAAAGAAACCTATGGATTTGATTTAGATAAGTATTTAACAACTGAACAAAAAGCGATTGCTGAAGCCTTTCGCCGTATGACTGAAGAACATTTGTATTGGATAGGGGTATACAACCGTTTCGTAGATCATATCGGCAAACCATTTATGATGAAAGCGATGTTTGATGGCATGCCAATTGAACAAACAGAAGCGATTTTTACTGTGTTGCAGGAAAACGCGAAAAAAGAAATGCACGGACATGGTATCGGAAGACACACGCAAGCCGATATTTATGCCTTTGGAAAGGCAGATTTAGATGCTATCAGCGACTACTTAGGTACTAAAGACTATTTCTTCGGCGATGAATTAACATCCATTGATGTTACCATTGCGCCTGTTGTCGCCGGCCTAATTCTTACACCAATCGATACTGAAATAGCACTATATGCCAGAACCAAAGCAAATTTAGTCGCCTATATTGAACGCTTTGATCTGGCAGTATTTGGAAAATAAAGCAAGAAATCAAAGGCCGTCTGAAATTTAGGTTTCAGACGGCACTCTTAATTTGGCCCAAAGTTTAGTTTTTTGCAAATCTTCCTAGAAACTTGACCGCTTGTTTTATCTAAATTCAGTCTATTCATCTTCCCTTCCCTATCAGAAAGTTTGATAAGCGTTTGAAATAAAAAAAGGGGAGCAAAAATGCTCACCTTCTAAACTAATATTCCCCAATTAACCGAACACTTTTTCTAAATGTGCTTGGTAGTCTGCTAAGTATTGTTCTACTTGTGGATTTTTAATCACATCGTTGCATAAGAATGTCCGCAGATGGCCAAGCAGCGGACGACTGCCAAATCCCTGCTGGTAACGCCTTTTACACGATTGACGATTTTTACCGCTTCACCAAAAACCTGCGCCTGAACAAAATCGGACAAGGCGTACGCATCCTTTCTCCTGCCATGGCAAACTATGCCGCGCAAAATCACTGCGGCGATATGGACAACCTGATTTTTAAAGGCGAATGCGACAAATTGCACCTACCCCCACTCAAAGCCCATTATGGGCTGCACGGCGGTTTTGTGCGCGGCACAGGGCACATGCCGAACGTATGTGGTTATTTGGCCAACCCAGTCTGTACTTTGGAAATTGGATTTTAAGCTGCTTTTCTCAGGCATATTATGAAAAAGCAAGTAATACCCTCGATTATAATATGTGCTGAAAGTCTATTGCCGTATGGGATAAAAAATTGGCAAGAACCTAACCGCCAAACTGGGTGGAATGAGTTTAGACAATCGCTATTATCTTAACCTAATCTGTACCCTACTTTTTAACTTTTTCAAAAGATGAAGGTACTCTGTCTTAGCTTGATAACTTCTATCCTATTCCACTACTCCATAATTAAGTGGTTGAGATACAGTAAAACCAAGTATCCAAATTTCTCTTAAAACCTATTGATTTGATACTAAAAATTGGAGTACTATGAGCACACTCTCTTGAGTATCATTAATTCTCATTTGACATATAGGAACAATAAGCGGAATTTGTAGAAGAATAGAGAAAAGGAAATTAATTTATATTATGTTAAATTGATAGTATTTCAGTCTGATAATTTCTGTTTTCTCTACTTAACACATATTCAAAGGAAAATAAAGCAAAGGCCGTCTGAAAAACTTAGACGACCTTTTCCTGTAAAAATGTGTTTCAAACTACCTCTAAACGCATTCTGTTTCTCTTACGACAAAGTTATACCTCGTGACTGTAATTGCGCCACTTGTCTTTGTTGCTCATCATATTCAAATTGTCGCGTAGCTTGTTGAATTTGATTCAAACTTTCTACTGCAGGTATAGAGGCAGATTCATTCATATGCATTCCAACACGATTTAGATGGGGGTTGAGTTCACCAATTAGATATTGACCTCTTTGCACACTGAACAGAGTGGCCTTAGTCATTCCTTGTGATATCCCTAAAGCAGTAAGAGCCATTACGGAATTTTGGAATTTTTCTTCATCAATAGGCAAACCGTTTTTCTCATGGTAAGCGGTCATATGCCCTTTGACAGAATCAAAAAGTTTTTGTGCCTCAGGTGGAAGAGATTGTGGGTTAAATGAAGCAACTGTCTGCATGAAATTGTACTGCTCTTCCTTATCATTCCAAGACATCAGGTTCGGATCTCTGTCATTTTTTTCCCGGATTTTCCAGTACATTTCTCGGGCTCCGCTTACACCTTTGCCTATTTTATGTAGCGTGTTTCGGTAGTCATTAACATCATCCCTATAATCAGTTATCAATTTTTTATTGCGTTCTGCCAATTCCAAAGCAGGCTGATAATTGCGTTCTGAGAGTATTGAATTAATACCGGTAAAATTAGCAATACCGTGTGACCACAACAGAGATCCAGCAGCTGGTGAAACTGTCTCCTTTAAATAAGGTATACCGCCGTGATTACTGTATCCATTAAGTTTCAGCATGATTAATTCTCTTTCTTTAGCTAGAATAACCATTTTACCATAATGAGGCGCTGCAGCTGATACCGCATCTGACGCCAATGAGTAATTGATTACTTTATCCCCCCCTTTAGGAATCCCATTTAAAGCTGCTGCACCATAGGCGTTAAAGGTAACTCCCTCCTGCTTGAAACGATAAGATTGAATTTGAGCTAACGTTCCACCTAAGGAATGACCAACTTGTGTGATTCGAGGGGTGTTATACTCAGGGTGATCATCGTGAAATTCCTTAGCTGCTTTTAGCGCTATCCTAGTCAGTTTTGCTGCATCTTCTGCCTGGATATTGGCCTTATGTATAACCATTTTCAGATCAACGTTGACATCCATCAGAGATGACGTCCCCCTATGGGCGACAACAATCTCATTGGTACGGACATCTTGATAAACTACACCTTGGTAGTCTGTTGTCGGATTTTTGTGGACAGCTAGGACTCTATAATGATTTCCACCAATAAGTAAGGTTTTATTAGGAGGAGTAACCACACGGTTTTCATAGGAATCTTTGGCAAGGTCGGCATGTTGTTGTTTGCTTAGTTGGCTCATGGTTTAATTTCCTCTAAAGTAACGGTAATACTAAAAAAATCATTGTCATTATGAGGTCCCGGTCCATAACCTTTCAAAGTATTTTCCCCAAAATCAGGGGCTATTCTTTCATCTGGTAAACCGTCTTCATTTTTATGATACGGATACCCTCGCTTCCAATAATATTTGGTCAGTGTTTTTTCTTTTTCAAGATTTCCCATTACATCGCTGATATTGAATTCAGTTTCTTCCTTTTTACCTGTCGCCTTAAATGAAGCTCCAAAATTTTCAGGCTTCCATTGGCAGACACCTTCTCCGAAATAATCCTCATCCAGTACAGCATCAGCATAGAAGAGTACTTCGTATTCATCATGTCCGACCAAATTCATTTTGATTGGAATATTTTTTTCAGGAGATGCCGTCGCACCTGCCAACCGACTAATGGTATAAGAACAATTTCTTGCTGCATAACCAATATACATATCGTTTATAGGTTTCATCGGCCCCGGTGCATTATTAATCTTAACCTTGATCCTGTATGGTTGTTTCGGCTCGGGGTTCAATTTGAAACGTGCTTCTGTTTGTTCTTGGACACTCATATTATTTCTCTCCGTACAAGCATTTAGGCTAAAAGTTGACAATAAAGCTGCAGATAGCAGCAGGATAAAAGGTTTCATCAGTAAAGTCCTTATTCAATATCATGAGCAAATTAAGTATTAATTTAAGATAACTTGATCAGGATACATTCTGTTTGATGCTTCAACGCATTTACCACATTACTCTAAATAGTGGTTATTGAATTATATTATAACAGCATCCAGACATCTTAACTAAGATAATGCTGAAAGGTAGATAAATAGTGATTAACGGAAAGAATACTAAATAAATATTAGGATTTAGGCAACTCAAAACTTTACTACGCCCCGTTCTATTAAGTCCCAATCAGTGATAGAGCGAGATAAAGGTACTTGGTCATACTAAGCTTCCTGCTCTTTACCCTATTCTACTCCTTAACAATTAAGAAGTAGAATTACAGTAAAATTAAACAGTCTAATTTCTCTTAAAAACTATTGATTATATAATAAAATTTAAAGTACTATGCACATACTCTCAGTATTATTAATTCTCATTTGAAAGATAGAAACAAAAAGCGGAATTAGTAGAAAAATAGGAAAAAGGAAAATAATTTATATTATGTTGAATTTATAATTTATTTAGATGGCCTCATCAATCAAGCGATCCTACTGATCGACTCGACTGCTCATGAAATATCCGCGCTATCTTCAATGAAATGAAATTAGCAAACATAGCATAAATGACTTAATTGGGGAAGCTGCTTATAAAAATCCCCTAAATATTCTCAGTGATAATTTAGAGGATTCTTATAAAGGTTTTAGGTCAGAAAATATATCTTTTTAAACCCTTTATCAAGTTTTGATAGGGTTAAAATCAATACCTGTAATATAACGTTGTCCAGAATGAGCCTTAATATGTACCACAATATCAATGGTTTGCCTGAGTAGATTTTTTATAACTTCAAACTCTAAACCACTTCCTTCCGGTGATGCCTTTACCATTAGTGCCAGCTGATCCCAAGTCTGTTCAGTACTACCAGCATGACAACTTGTAATAGATCCTGGGTGTCCAGATGCACAATTTCGAATAAAATAAAACGATTCGTCTCCTCGTAACTCGGCCAGAATAATTCTATCTGGTTTCATACGTAAACAGGACTCCATGCAACTTTTTGCTGTGATATTTGAACTACCTTGTCCACCTTTTGAGTAAAGTAAATGAACTACATTCTCATGTGGAATAAATAGCTCCCTAGCATCTTCAATACTGATTAGTCTCTCGCTTAAAGGAATGTGGTTAACTAACGCTTTCATGAAAGTAGTCTTACCACTACCAGTTGCACCTGAAACAACTATATTTTTTTTATACTCAACGGCTTTTTTAAAAAATTCCTCGTAATTCCGATTATTTTTCAGTTCAACTAATTCCTTATCTTGAGGCGACAATTCTCCATTTAGCTCAATAATCTGACTAAAGAAACCATCTTTACTATACTGACTTAAGCTCTTTGTGTGTTTTGATGGCAAACGGATCGTAATTGAAGCTTTTCCTGCATCACAGGCAGGAGGAATTACAAATTGTGCCCGTTGGCCTGTTGGAAATGTTAATGACACCATTGGCTCTGCTTCTGTAATTCGTTGACCAGTATTACTTTCATTAACAACAGCTGTACAGAACTGACGTGCCCTATCAAAGTTTAGCGTATCTACTTCTACCTTTTTCCAACCTCGAGAAGTCTCAAGAAATACCTCTCCCGGCCTATTAATACAAATTTCTGTAACATCAGGATCTTTCAGGAAAGAGGTAATTCCCAATACTTCGTATTGATAATCTAAGAAATCTGCTGAAATTGTTGAGTTTAATTCATCCATGTTTAAAATAAGTTTATTCAAAAATTTAATTACAATATATTTGAACCTTAGGTGTGTTTTTCATTTTAGCCTAAGAAATACTCAGCCCTCTGGCTTGTGTTAACTGCTTTTGTTGTGTTTCTAATTCAAATTGCTGAGATGTTGCTTGTACTTTAATAATACTCTCCTCTATCGGAATAACCGCAGCTTTTTGCATATCCACCGAAGCAGTTCTTAATTCAGGAGCCTTATCACCAATAAGAATATGCCCATTTTCTTTAATATTAATTAGAGATGCACCTCTCATCTTGTTTGCGTACCCTTCAGCAGCCAGTGCCATAGCAATATTATCTAAGCTTCTTTCATCGTAGATAATATCTTTTTTATTACAGAATTCAGTAAAAATTTTTTTACTCTGCTGATAGATATTTTGGGCATTTTGTGGGATTGCTTCCAAATTCAAAGGCTGATTAGTGTACATATCATCCCCATTGCTAGGAGCTGGAGTATGAGCCATGTTGGTATTCCGAGGTTGACGCAAAATCTTAATACCATCTATTCCCGTAGCAGAATGTACTCTAACAACATCATTATATTGGCCTGTTTTTTGTTCTTTTAAATGAATTCCTAAATCACCATTTTTGAAATTTTCAATTTTAAGACCATTTACATCTAATGTCCCTGTATTTCTATCCCATTCATATACCATTCTAGCACTACGGTAAACGAAACGGTTTGGTTGAGATAAATCACGTACGCCACCCTGTAATATATGGCCATTTAATGACACTTCACCCTTGCCGTCTGAATCTCGGATAATATCTAAATTATCAGCACGATATTTGTCATGTCCTTTACCACCAAATAATTTATCTCTTCCGGAATTACCGGCTAAAACATCATTACCATTACCACCAATTAATACATCATTACCACTACCGCCTAATAAAATGTCATTTTGATTAGTACCTTTTAGAATATCATCACCGGCATCTCCATACATATATGCACCACTTTTTAAGAAAGTCTTAGATCTGCCTATTAATAAACTATCACGACTATATGATCCATCAGCAACGACTTTATTGTTACCCTTATTTCCAAAAGTGTCATAATTTGCCATATGTTTAACAAATACTTGTTTATCTTCCGGCCTTAAGAATGCCTCAGAAAAGTCTTTGGCAAAATTGGTACGGGTATTCAGAAAGTAATAAATATCCTTTTCATAATAACTCAATCTAATCGATTCATTTTCTTCTGAATTTGGACGCATACCATACATATTTTGGCGAGCAATCAAATCCTTAACTTGCTCAAAAGATTTACCCTTGATATAAGGATAAAGATCACCGCTAATTTTAGTACTATAGGCACTTCCATTATTTCGCTCTTCATAAGCAATCATACGTGCTTCATTAAAGATTGCCTCTGCTTCTCCATAGCCTCGTACTTGAGCATAAGCTTTAGCAGTATTATAATAACTCGCTGATTTAGCCTGATATTTACCCAATGCATGTCCTATTTCATGGGCTACTGCTGTAGCAGTAGTATACTTTGAACCTGGTAGAAAATAGATATTTCTATCTTTAGAGTTATAGTATGCATTACTCTTGCTATCTTTAGCTTCGAAAAAACCTTGTCCGTTACTGCTAAACTGATTAATTTGTCTAACCAGCTCATAATCTGCCTTTATCCTGTCCAATTCTGACATAGTGGAGTTGAACCGTTTATTATGAAAACCTAATATTCTTAATTGAGTTTCTGCTTTTTCGTTTAATTTAGTCATTATATATTAGTCTCTGTATCAATAACCCATCGGACTCATTTCTGTATTACTATAAAAAGTAAATGCTGTAATTGCTCCAGAACCGTTGTTTGCTGCAATTATTTCACGACCATTTTCACGCCAGTAGTAATCAACCAGCTCTTTAATCGGGTCAGTTTCACGTCGTGGATAATAATCTCCATACTCAGGAGGCATTTCTTTCTCCTTAGGCTTTGGTAAAAAATCAGGAAATCTATTTTCAGGAAAAATACTTATTTTTTCTTTGAAATATTGTTTGGTCGGTAAAATAATGAAACTGGTTTTATATGAGGTATGACGTACTGCCACATATAATCCAATAGGGGAAGTAAAATTTTCGAAATGATTATTAACATGTCCTTCAACAACTGGAATTTGCCAAATATCTTCTAATTCTAGCGCATACATTGCATACAGGCAGTCATCTTTAAAAGCCGTATCATACATCTGCTTGATTAGATCATCCCGATTTTCCACTTTGTGCAACATACTTCGGCAACGATTGCGCACTTGTTCCATAGTTATTTCTTTTTGTATATTCTGCATCTTGGAAGAATCCTTAATATTTTTATTACTAATCTGCGGAGTACAAGAAGTTACCAAGCATACAGTTAATATGGCTGTAATCGCTGATAGTTTCATATAAATTCCTTTTTTGTCATTCTGCACATTTCATTTTCAGACGACCTTGGACTTTGATTACTATTACCGTTTTTCTTTTAACGAGGCAACTTTCACTGCCCCCATCAGCCGTTTAGTAAATGTTCCATCTTGGTAATAACGGATTTTCCCCACTTGTGCCGGATGTGACATACCCTCATAAAGAATAATTTCCTTATCTTGGCTCATTGCCTTTAACTCTTGCGGCAACATCAGTGCGCGGCGCTCTTCGCTTTCCGAGACACTACGTTCGCGTCCACGGCTGACATTTTTTCTTTTCACTGTGGTATAACCCAGCATTTCGGAGTATTCGTTTGCATCCTGCTGTTCTCTAGGTGTATAGATGATTTGCAAAGCATGGTTAGTGATAATAGTACGCGCATATTCTTTGCCATAGACAGCATCCAGCTGGGCGACTGACTGGATAATCGGAAATAGGCGAATGTTATAGCCCGCCATATAACTGACAGAATGAGCAATGATTTCAACTTTACCAATACTTGTGAACTCATCCATTAACAACATACATTGGTGTTTCAAATCTGGGTTGTCCTGAGGCAACTCTTTCGTATTCTGGTTGATAAGTTGAGAGAAAAAGAGGTTAACAATGACCCTTGATTCAGCAAGCTTGTTAGGAAGAATGCCGATATAAATAGTCATTTTCTTTTTACGTACGTCAGTCAACAGAAAATCATCAGCGGAAGTGGCGGCATCAATGACGGGATTAATCCATGGGTTGAGAGGTTCTTTAAACGTACCCATGATAGAACCAAAGGTTTCTTTTTCCTGAGAGATTAAACCGGAAAAAGCAGTTTTTGTAGCCTCGCTGAGATATGGTTGTTGTGATAAAGATGTAAAATACTCCTTGAGCTCTGTTCCATTACCTGATGAAAGGCGATATATTTTCCCTAATGTACAAGCTGGCTCATTTTCTTTGCCCTCCACAGAAAAGTCAGCCATTGCTTCATGCTCATCAAAACAATAAAGTGAAAACGCCAAAAATGCATTTCTTGCCTGCGCCACCCAGAACTTATCACGACTATCTCCATCCGGATACAACATTGCAGCTATCGACATCAAGTCTGACACTCGTTGGTCCGGATCGGAAGAAACGTAGGTAAACGGATTCCAACGATGCGTCCTACCATCTTCGGCAAATGGATTAAACAGATATACTTCCTGGCCTAGCACCTCTTTGCGGTAGCCACTAGTCAAGTTGAAGTTTTCCTGTTTAATATCCAATACTACTACCGATCCTTTATAGCTTAACAGGTTCGGTATAACGATGCCGACACCTTTACCAGATCGAGTTGGAGCCGCTAATAATGCGAATTGCTGGCCATTGTAATGTAATAATTTACCGTTGTATTTACCAACAACAATTGAAGTATCTGTCTGTTTAAAAAATCCAGCTTTTGACAAATCAGCCATTCCGGCAAATCGTGCTTCTCCATGAAGACTTTGTGAGGCAGTACGCCAAATGGGAATTAAACCAATCAGACCAATCAAAAAGGTTAAACCAAATCCAATAATTCCTGAAGTTTTAATCTGTAACGAGTATTTGGCAACTTGAGGAATATCTAATGTATTATAGTATTTAAACCATGTTGTGAGCAGCAAAGGGGTTTTATCTAAGCCTAACCATTGCAGTAGGATAAAACCTGATAGATAACAACCCAATAACAAAGAGATTAATAATAGAAATACCGTGATAATAGATTTGTTTTTTAGAGTCATTATAATACCTGTAAGTTAAATAATTGAATTATTTTGAATTTTTATTTGAGATGTAAATTTTTAGATAGTTTTTAGTATCTTGTATTTAAGAAAGACTATTCTTAGACCACCGACCGAATTCTTATGCTATCTTCTCTATATAAACTCTTAGATTCTCCTTTAATCATAGAGAGTTATCGACAGCAGCATGATAAAGATTTCCCATAATTCCTCCTTATTATGAGGCCTAATAATTAGGCCGTCTGAAAAAATAGACGGCCTTTTATGGTTACTGCATTACCGAGCTGAAATCAATATCCTGGGCAGTATAAATATTAATCAAAGTACCTTGATTTATTGTTACTGTATTAGGACGAGCATTATTTCGTTCAAGTTGACTGATAGCCTGTTGCTTCAATGTATTGGCTGTATCACTCTCGTAAGGATTAGTGGTAGTTGACGTGTTGGTTGTAACCGTTTGTCCTTGTGGACCATATTCAGTAGCAGCATATTTAAAAGCATCTGAAATCATACTAATCAATAAAGCTGATGCTAAACGTGATCCCCAGTGAGACTTAAATTTACCAACATGACCAGCTGCACTAAGATTATCTACTCCTGGAGATTCCAGTGTTACATCAACGCCTTCTGGTGTTATGATTCGATTCCAAATGACCTCCATCCGCGGACCAGTAGGATTACTAGAACCATATTGTCCCATTACTTTCGAACCTTTCGGTAACAAGAGATATTTTCCACTGGCAGAGTATACAGGCTCAGTGATGATACAAGATGTAAATCCTTTTACTTCAGAAACAATTTTAGTTTCTAATACACAACGCAAATAAGTACCCTGTAAAAGTAATTTATCCCTGTTATGCATATAACGAACAGCATTAGCTTGAGCTACACTTACTCCAGATTCTTTCTGAGCAGCCTCTCCATCTTCAACAAATTTAGAATCCGTGTTGGCATACATATCCACAGGCTGCGTAGGAATATTAGGAATTATAGGCGGAGGGGTCTCTACCACAGGAGGGGAAGATATTTCTATTGGTGGTGTACCAGATGTATCAGTAGCTTTAGAACTCTCTGGCTCAGGCTTCTGCTCTTCCACTAGGTCAACTGGGGGTATCTCGGTAACTTGAGGATCTGGAGCAGGCAAATCCGGTACAGTAACTACCTGAGGACGTTCCGGAGGAGGAGCTTCATCAGAACCACTAAATTGATGATAGGCAAATGCCCCTAGTCCAGCTAACCCAAAACCTGCAGCTACAATAAACGCAATAGCTTTTTTGTTGACTGTACGATCAACAGGAGCATTTAGCTGAGGAGCATTTTCCTCAAGTCCCGCCAATTGTTCTTGTTCGTATTGGCTTGAATATAAATTTTGTGATGATTCACTATCTTTGTGATGTTCATTATTTAGCTTATCAGACATTCTTAATTCCTTTTTAATCCAACTACATCATTTCCATGTCTCAAAACTAAGAATGGATAAGTCCCATGGACAATAACTACATTACCTTCAACATTACTGTTTAAAACAAACTCAGCTCCTTTCTCTGATTTTCTGCCATAAACAGCAGGAAAATCACCTGTGAACTTGCCCTTATTCAAGTAGATATAGGTAAATCTGCCATCATCATAGACTTTTAAAGGAACTAGCCAACGAGATTTTTCATTTGCAGCCACATCATAATTAGTATTATAGATTTTAGAAGAATCATATTTCAGGCTATAACCAGCCAAAGTACTAGCACGAAGACTGAAATCCGTAGAATCGGGATATCTGAATTTAACTTGATAATTTACCCCTTTGTCTGAAGCTTCTGACAAATTGCCAACAACATTCTTCAAAACCTTAAGCTCAAAAATATATTGGTGAGCCTGAGTACGAACAATAAGATTAGTATCAACTGCATCAGCCTTTGGACGCAGATAAAATACATTTTCTCTACGTACCAAATCCCATCCACCACTTAGGCCTGCACCAAAATCTTTAACCTTTTCACGAGAATCAAGTTCAATTTGTGTGACTACGCCTTGTGCCGTATGAACGGGATAAGTTGTATTTTCTTGAAACGTATACTCTTGAATAGCTGCAGCATAGACGCTTCCTTGCAACAAACATGATGCTGCTGTTGCTAAAAACATTTTTCTTAACATTATTGATTTCCACTTTCAACAGATATAGGAGAAGCATTAGGAACATCATTATCTACAGATGTAGGAGCTTCTAACTGGGGCTGGGGTACACTTTGTATTTGTTGCTGAGTCTGGTTTTCAGATGGTGTTCCTGCAGAAAGATAATCCGAAGATAAATCTTGAATAGGCGATTCACTAGCATCAGGATCAACACGATAAGATAATACCTGGAATCCCA
Organism: Neisseria sp. HMSC066H01; assembly: GCF_001837375.1. NCBI lineage: Bacteria > Pseudomonadati > Pseudomonadota > Betaproteobacteria > Neisseriales > Neisseriaceae > Neisseria > Neisseria sp. HMSC066H01. The sequence continues at coordinate 466,457 of NZ_KV832194.1, read as the reverse complement.
GGGGATTTTTTAACCTATACTTTTCATCCATCTTCAAATTGCTATTATAAGTATAAGTCAGAGTAGCAACATTGCTATCTATAAATCTTGATATGCCAGTACTCTTATTTAACAAAAATCTTTGGAATCTTACTGTTGCACTGGCATCGCGACCATCAGCCTTTCCACTATTATTAAGGACGATACTCAAAATCTTAACGCGAATTGACTGAGCAGATCCATAAAGATTAAATGGGCTATTCGGATTACTTTTATTCATCAGATTGCGGTAGCTGTCAGATACCCCAGCAACCGACATAGAATAAACTGTAGCCCAGTCATTATCATAAATAATCTGACTATCAAAAGATTCTCTAGCAATAATAAAGTGAGAAATATTACTCTTATTTACTGCTTCATTTTTAGTAATATCTAAATTATTCCAATCACCGGCTAGCTTAGCAACAGTAGCTTGTCCCGTATAGACATCAGCCATAACAAGATAAGGTTCTTTTTCTTTCAGCGGCAAAATATAAAATAATCCGCCAAGCAGACACAAAGAAGAGAAGGTAGAAATACCGGCAACAATCCATGCCCTTTTCTCACTTTTTTTGCGGATATCGACCAAGGTCGTTTCAAAATCCAAAGATCTTTTTACAGCCTTTTGGATATTGCCATCAGTAGTATTTTTACTTGATTTGAACATATATTTCCATTTTAATCTTGAGTTTTTACATCAGCTTTTGCTGATCTCTCATGTTTTTTCTTCCCACTGTTTTTCACAGCAACATCCATTTTCTTATGCGCCATAATGACACCATTTTGAACATAGAAAACCATCCCTTTATCTTCATAAAGTTTAGATAATTCACTTAAGGCATTATCAAGCTCGGTATTTCGTATTGTTGATACTTTCTTATACAAAGTAAAATCAAGCGTATAGTCATAAACAACAGGCATCTTTGCCTCTTCTCCCCAACGCTCCAACAAACCTTTTACAGTTGTATCAAGTCGTGTCACTTGATAAACATGAGGTTTGACAAGAGGAATCTCAGTTACCTGATCAGGTAGTTCATTTAATGGCTTCCATGAACTTGGGAAATCTGGAGCAGACTGATTTGCACAACCTACCATTAGCGCGCCCACACTAGCAGACAGCAACAGCGTTCTTAAAAGAAACATACATAGCACCTTATAAAACAACTTAAGTTACAACCAAAGCGTCTTAATTAAAAATGAAGAAAAGACAATTCATGTTTGGTTATTTTTATTGGTTAAAATCTTGTTAATTATTTTAATCTGTGCTAAATTTCACGTCAATACAAATTCATATTTTCATCTCAACATCATGTTTTTTTCCTGCGCCGACTTAGCTGTTCCGCATGATATTATGCATCATGTCGTGAGAGTTGAATCCTCAGGCAACCCATACGCTATAGGTGTTGTAGGCGGACGCTTACAAAGACAGCCTAAAAATTTGGCTGAAGCAGTCGCTACTGCTAAAATGTTGGAACAAAAGGGATTTAACTTCTCCTTAGGATTAGCTCAAGTTAACCGATACAATTTAAAGAAATACGGGTTGCATTCCTACGAACATGCATTCCAAGTGTGCCCAAACGTCAAGGCAGGCTCGCACATATTGCGAGAATGCTACAATCGTGCAAAAGACTGGGGTAAATCTTTCAGCTGTTATTATTCCGGTAACTTTGTAACCGGTTATAAGCATGGATATGTGCAAAAAATTTTTTCATCCATGGGGAAAGGGAGAGCAATCCCACAAAATGCCATTCCAGTCATCAGCAATACTATGAATACCCCTCGCCCTATGGGACAAATGACAGCGCAACAAACTAACCGCCCAAATTTGACAGTTACCGCTAATCCACAACCATACTCGGGCACTGTCTCTAAAAACCAACATTCCCTACAAGATAATAGTACTGCACAAGCGAAAAGCAATACTTATAAAGATAGCGCAGCAATCTTTTAGATAGTTTTTTTTCACATCAACCTGTAATAAACATAGGAAATTTCAAATGAAAAACACTCAGATTCAAAAAAAATCCCGCTTTACCGCTGAAAACGTTGCTACAGCAGCATTTGTTGCTGCAGCATTTTTAGCACCAACTGTAGGTATGGCAGCCGATGATTTTACTTCAGCTTCTGGTGGCGCTTGTAAATTCATTAAAAACATCCATACCGTATTGAACTTAATGTCCGTTGCTGTTGTAACCATCGCCATTATTTTTGCCGGTTACCAAATTGCTTTTGCACACAAACGCATTTCTGACGTCGCTCCTATTTTAATTGGTGGCGTACTGATTGGTGCGGCCGGCCAAATCGCAAAAATGCTGGTTGGCAATGCAGACTCTTGCTCTGCCGGTACAACATCAGCAATGCTCCAAGTATTGCAAATTTTTGCCTAATTAACACCATGCAGAAAAACATCGTTTTTCGAGGATGTACGCGTCCGGCAACCTTTCTCGGTGTACCCTATATACCTTTCTTTATAGGAGCCGGCTCAGGATTATTGATGGGAATGTACTTCAATATGTTTTTTTTATTGACTATTCCCTTCATCATCCTGATTATGAGGCAGATGGCCAAGCGGGATGATATGATTTTTCGTTTTCTAGGTTTACGTCTGAAATTTAGACTTAAAGCTAGAAACCGAGAGGAGTTTCCTGATACGTGGTGCTTCTCGCCTAATGAATACCGTAACAATCCTCCCAAACAATGACAACAAAACATCCGACAGACATCTTTGTCTGTCGGACGATTTCAACACAAAAAACAAATAAAATGTTTACTCCTGACGCATCAATCAGTCAATTCGTATCCCTCTCCACCCATGTTTCCCCAACCATTGTCAAAACCACTGGTGGGGACTACCTGACAACATGGCATCTATCCGGCCTTCCTTTTGTAGGTCGAGAAGAATGGGAACTCGAACACAAACACAACACATTTAATCGCTTACTCCAATCCTTACGCGCTCCGGACTATGTCAATGTTGCCTTCTGGGTACATGACATTCGCCGCCATCGCGGCATCGATTTGCGCCCAAAATTCCAAGAGTCTTTCAATCAAAGCCTCTCCGACCGCTATTTTTCCCGACTTTCTAAAGAAAAGCTCATGAACAACGAGCTTTACTTGACCATGATTTACCGTCCCGTTGTTGACGGCAAAAAATTTGTTGATAAATCAGGCAATATCGATCGTCTAAAGGCCGAACAGGAACAAGCTATCGGTACGCTAAATGAATTAGCAACCAACCTTGAAGCCGTCCTCAAAGACTACCACCCCTACCGACTCGGTATGTACGAAGGCAAAAACGGGGCTGTATTCTCAGAAACACTCGAACTTTTCGGTTACATCCTTAACCGTGTTAACGAGCCGGTTCCCGTACTGCCCGCTCCTGTTTACAACTACTTACCTCTTAGCAGACATCTTTTCTCTGCTAAAACAGGTGACTATATCGTCCGCACCCCTGAAGGTAAAAATCACTACGGCGCAATACTCAACCTTAAAGAATACCCTGACGGCACCTATCCCGGCGTGCTTAACGGGCTCAAATATTTGGATGTCGAATACGTTATCACTCATAGTTTCAGCCCCATGAGCCGATACGACGCCATGAAAACCCTCGAGCGCACTCGTGGCATGATGATCTCTTCCGGCGACAAATCCTTTACCCAGATTGCAGAACTTGACCATGCAATGGACCAACTCGCATCCGGCAATTTTGTTCTTGGCGGCTACCACTTCAGTCTTGCTATCTATGCCGACAGCCAAGAACAGCTTTCCCAAAACATTGCCGCAGCCCGAGCAGAGCTTTCCAATGCAGGTTTTGTAACGACAAAAGAAGACTTGGCCGTCTGCGCCGCATATTATGCCCAGCTTCCGGGTAACTGGAACTACCGCACCCGCATCGCCAATCTCTCATCGTTAAATTTCTTGGGTCTCTGCCCACTACACAATTTTGCCGCCGGCAAACGTGAGGGCAACCCATGGGGGCAATGCGTTACCGTTCTTCAGACGACCAATGGCCAGCCCTACTACTTCAACTTCCATGCAACCCTCGAAGGCGAAGATTCCGAAGGAGAAAAAGCCATTGCCAATACTATGGTTATTGGTAAGTCCGGTACAGGTAAAACAGCCCTTATCAACTTCCTCCTCAGCCAGGTACAAAAATACGATCCCAAGCCCACTATTTTCTTCTTCGACAAAGACCGTGGTGCCGAAATTTTTGTCAGAGCCTGCGGCGGTGCCTATATGGCATTGGAAAGCGGCCAACCTACCGGCTTTAACCCTTTCCAATGCGAAAATACAGAGGCAAATGTCCAATTCCTCTGCGGCCTTATGAAGCAGTTAGGTGGCAAGGCGCACTATTCCGCCGCAGAAGACGACGACGTCCTGCGCGCCGTTCGGGCCATGCTCGACACTCCTCCGGCGCTACGTAGCATTTCCAACTTCCAAAAATCCCTGCCCAATACCGGCGATGACTCCCTCTATGCCAATATCCGCAAATGGACTAGGGGGAACAGTCTTGGCTGGGTCTTTGATAACCCTCAGGACAAAATCGACTTCAGCGGAGCCAATATTATCGGCTTTGACTACACCGATGTGATTGAAAACCCTCAGGTACGCGATCCAGTCATCGGCTATCTTATCCACCGAATGGAAGAGCTTATCGATGGCCGCCGCTTCATCTATATCATGGACGAATTCTGGAAAATCCTTGATGGTGAAGGCGGTTTGAAAGAGTTTGCCAAAAACAAACAAAAAACCATCCGTAAGCAAAACGGTATGGGTATCTTCGCTACCCAGTCACCGGAAGACGCCCTCAAAAGCGATATTTCCGCCGCACTGATTGAGCAGACCGCTACCATGATACTGCTGCCAAATCCAAATGCAGATAAAAAAGACTATATCGACGGCTTGAAACTGACCGACTCAGAGTTCCAAGTGATTAAAAGCCTGGACGAGCGTAGCCGCTGCTTCTTGGTCAAACAAGGTCATGCGTCAGCTGTTTGCCAGCTTAATCTGCGTGGATTTGACGACGAATTGGCTGTCATCTCCGCCAGTACCGACAACATCGACATCATGGACGGCATTATCAAGAAAACGGCCGAACGCCTTGGCGTTGATATCGATGCAGTGAAACCAGAAGATTGGTTGCAGACCTTCTACGATGAACGTAAGGGTTCCGGTAAGAAGTCGACTGCCAATATGATGCGTAATGCTGATTAGACATATAGACGAAGAAACTCAAAGACCGTCTGAAAACAGTAAGTGTTCCAGATGGTCTTTACTGAAAAACAAAAAACTTGGATACGTTTAAATAATTTAATTTAAGAAAGATTGTAAGCAAATGAAAAACACAATGAGAAAACTGGCAACAGTTTTAGTGTGCGCAGGAATGCTGGGAAATACATCCGTAATGGCGACAGGTATTCCCGTATTCGATGGAGCAGCAGCAACCAACGCGATACAGCAATTGATGAACTGGAAAGCTCGATTTGACAGTGTGTCTCGAGGATACTTAGACAATATCAATGGAGCAAATACAAATGTCAAAGAATCTTTTCAAGTAAAGAGTATGTTTGAACGGCGCAAAAAGAAATGTAGAGCAATACAGCGTAACAACCCCGCTTCAGGGACACTTTGCCTACAAATTACCGAACTGGAAAGAAAAAAGTACAATATGTTGGTTGAAATCGATGAAGAGATCAAAGGTGATTTCAAAAGAATCAACAGCAAAGTCTCCTCTCAAGGTGGTATGGCCAAAGAAAAAGGCGCTCTTGGTGGTATATCAGGTATGCCTGGATTCAGTTTCTCAAATAAGGCAGGTAAAGCCGAGACTGCCGAAAATAATGTACAGATCCAAGTAAACGCCGTAATGGCCAAATACTATCAGTACAAGAACAATCTTGACGCTCTAGATAAACAGATTGAATACTACAACTCAATGCGCAAAATGCTGACCAAAGAACAGCTGACCGGCAGCAGTTTAAACAAAAACATCACTCAAGGAGCTGCATACGGCAAACTAACTGAAGCTACGAATCGCTTTAGAAAAAAAGCAAAAGACGTAGTTGATGATAGAAAAGAAATCGAAAGCAAAACCAAACCGATCTATAAACCCAATTGAGTATAAGGCCGTCTGAACCGGATCGGTTTCAGACGGCCCAGACAAATCAATCATCCCATCGTTTTACAAAAATTACTCGAAAGCTCATCTCATTATGATGGATTTACTCCTTTATACCGGCATTCGCGACTATCTTTACGCGCGAATCGGCTACTTTACCGAAATAGTCTTATCTAAAAACTTAAACCTCGCCCTGACAATGGTTTTAGCATTGCTGACCTTATGGATTATGGTTCAAGGCTATCTGATCGTAACAGGCCGGAGTCAGGAAGGCCTCAAAGGATTTATTTTCAGCCTTGGTAAAAACTATGTTGTTATTGCCATTGCGCTTGGGGTTTCCTTAGGCAGCAGCTTTAGCGTCCGTGTATTGACTGATAATCTTGCCAATGGCATCAGCCAAGTTATGCATGGCAATAACGATTTCGGCAGCGAGTGTCTGACCGAACAAACCTCCTATATTACCGGCTGTAAAATCGATTTAAATCTGAAAACCACCCAAGTTGTCCTGTCAAGCCTTTCTGCCATCGATACCGCAGATGACGACCATCTGGAAGATAAGCTTTCCGAAGCCAAATGGTTCGCCGGGATAGGTACGGCAGGTCCGGCCGTCGTGGCAGGCACCATGCTCATCATGTACCGTATCGCGATTTCCCTGTTTGTCGGTTTCGCGCCCATCTTTATTTTATGCCTCCTGTTCAAAAGAACCGCTCCGCTGTTCCAAAAATGGCTATACTTCGGATTGGCTACCATCTTCTCCAGCGTCTTGCTCGGCGTCATGGCGGAGATTTCCATGGACTTGGTGGGCAACTTATTCGGCGGCGCGGCAGCCGGTCAATTCGTGGCTAAAATCATCGGTGAAAGCGGCACAACCGGCATTATGGAAACCGTTACCCAGCAGCTTGGCTTGGGTCTGATGCTCTCTACCCTGCTGATTACCGTACCACCTATGGCAGGTTCTTGGTTTAACGGAATGATGGCAAGCTTCAGTGCCTACTCGGTCATCGGCAATGGAAACGGAAATCGCCAAGAAGTACCACCGCATTTGGATGGTGGGGCAAGTCAGCAGATTAATCAATCTGCAATTTCAAATAAATCTTCTTCTGACACAAACCAAGCTGTTACTAACCATCATACGTTTACTGGCTGGAATCCCGCTTCTCCCCCAAGTGTAGATCCAAATATGATTAAGCCTCATGGATCATCCACTATAGGAGCTGCGAGAGGATCGTTGCCAATTACCTCCAATCCACAACCATCTACAGAAAAGAATGAAAAATCATGATGAAAAAACTCATTTTTATTATATTCGGATTAATGGCTTCAAATGTTTATGCAGCAGATCCAACTTATGATGCAACAAAAGGAGCTCTGCAAAATAATCCTGCATTATGTAGTTATGGTTATAATCCTAACTGCTCCTCAGCTAACCAACGCGCTACAACTTCTAACAAAAAGATTGTATATATATCTAAATATGGTGCAGTAGCAACCAACAAAAGAACAGGTATTTCAAGTGGAGCTTTAAATAAAGACTCTCTCGAAGAGGCTAAGCATGAAGCAATTAAAGCTTGTGAACAAGGAGGACGCAATGCTCCATGTAAAGTTGCCATGTGGGTAAGTAATGCCTGTATAGCAGCTGCGGCAGGCAAAGAAGGTCAAAACTTCAGAATATTTTATACAGCTCGGGACAAACCAGGTCAGGCTGAACATGCTGCGCTACAAAAATGTAAAAAAGCTGGTTTGAAAAACTGTGAGATTACTATTCCTGAAGGTTGTTCCTTCCCTTAATTATCACTTTCTCAAGTGCCGTCTGAAATTTTAGACGGTACTTGATTCTCTTCACTACTCTTCCATTCTATTTTAACGGGTACGACACGATGAAACACTTATCCATTTTTGTTTTAACAGCGGCTCTGTTGCCGTTTTCTGCCTCTGCAGTCAACGCTTCAGATATTGCCGGCAAGCTGCTGACAGGCGATAAAAAATATGCCTGCGAAGCCATTACCTGCCTGACTTCTCCGGGTACGCCGCCCAAAGAATGCAACCCTGCACTGCACAGGTTCTATTCCATTCACCACAAATACGCGCAAGACACCATCAGCGCACGCCGCCGCTTCCTCCAGCAGTGTCCTGCTTCCCGTGATAAAGAGATTGCGCCTATTATCGAAATAGTCGTACATCGATAATCTATCTACACAAAGGCCGTCTGAATTTCAGACGGCCTTTGTGTAGATAGTCGTTTTCGCACCTATCTTTATTAGGCTGAAATTCTGATTGAACGAGTTTTCTTTATCTAACACATTCATCGGGCTGCCATGCCCGACAAACAATACAGGCATTTTTTTCATGGTTTACTCCTCGTTATCGGATACAGCAGATTGTACGGATAAATTTTTATTCAAAAAATACCGGCTTATGAATAACATCTTTTCCTCATAAGAAATCATGACTGATAAGGTCTAGAGATGTTGAGAGAATATATAGAAGAAGGGTTGATTCAAAAGGCCGTCTGAACATTTTTCTTCATACGCCAAAATTTCTTTATTTCTGTATTGACAGAAATAAAAGATAAAAATAGAATACCTTCACTATGAAACTGAATCCAACCACTGAAAAATTTATCCTCCACTGGGGCGAAATGGGTACCAAATGGGGGGTCAACCGTACCGTTGCGCAAATTCACGCCCTACTCTATATCTTGGGCAGGCCGATGAATGCCGAGGAAATTACCGAAACGCTCGGCGTGGCGCGCTCCAATGTCAGCAACAGTATTAAAGAGTTGCAAAACCTGAGATTGGTGCATACCGTGCATATCTTGGGAGACAGGCGCGATCATTTTGAAACTTCGGATGATGTCTGGACTTTATTCCGCACCATTGCTGAAGTGCGTATGCAGCGCGAAATCGAACCGACGCGGCAATTTTTGCAAAGCCTGATCGACAGCCCTGAATTTAGTCAGGAAAATGAAACCGCCAAGCAGCGAATCCGACAAACCCATGATTTCATCAGTACGCTGACCATATGGGCAAATGAAATGCTGAAGCTGTCCACTTCAACCATGGTAAAAATCTTGAAAGTCGGCGCAGGAATACAAAAATTTTTCCGTTGATGGCAATGGGCATCTGCTCAATAAATGCTGCCTATGCTATTTAGAAATATGGGACATGCTCATGTTAGTTTTACATGGGCATGTAAAACCAAAATTTTTTTACTCTAAAATTTCTCTTTTAACAGAAATTTTAGAAATTAAAGATTAAATAGGCTTAACTGATGAAATAGGAACTTGGTATGCTTGACAACATTAAACGCCCTCCTCCCGCCTACTTGTCTTACTCAATGGGGCTGCTATGGCTCTGGAGTGGTACCCAGCCTCTGTTTTTCATGCCTGAAATGTCATTGGATTTACTGCGTTCGGTCGGTATTCCCAATCCGTTGCTGTGGCCGGCATTAATCGCTGCTTCACTGTTGGACATCGGTTTTGCCTTTTTATGCTTCAGCCGCTTTCGCTTCCGTTCCGCAATATGGCTGCTGCAATTGATAACCGTCACGGTATACAGCCTGATTATTGCCTTCAGGCTGCCTGAAATGTGGGCGCATCCGTTTGCGCCTTTGGTAAAAAACCTGCCGATTATGGCTACTTTATTTTTCCTGTATCAATCCGTAGGAGATAAAAAATGAACACTTATTTAATCGTTAAAACCCTGCACATCATCTCGGCTACCTTAATGGTCGGCACCGGTTTTGGTACAGCGTTTTACCTCTTTTGGGCAAACCGCAGCGGTTCGGTCGCCGCACAGTCGGTGGTCTCGCATTGGGTCATCAAAGCGGATTGGTGGTTTACGACACCTGCCGTCATTTTCCAACCCTTGTCCGGTTTATGGATGCTGTACGAACGCGGCTATACCGTTTCCACCATGCTGGAACAAAATTGGGTATGGATGACGCTCGGTTTATACATTCTTGCAGGCATTTGCTGGCTGCCCGTTGTCTGGCTGCAAATCCGCATGGCAAAGATTGCCGAACAAGCGCATAAAGAAAACGCAGACACCATTCCGGAACCTTATTGGTGTTATGCCAGACGCTGGGAATTGCTGGGCTATCCCGCCTTTTGCGCCACTATCGTGATTTACTTCCTGATGGTAATGAAACCGATTTAAAGGTTTTCAGACGGCCTCAACAATATAAAGAAAAAACCATGAATATCATCATTTTCGGAGGCAGCGGATTTATCGGCAAGCGTACCGTTCAAATCCTCAAAGAACAAGGCCACCAAGTTTGCACGCCTGACCGCCGCACCTTCGACTTTCTTCATCCCAATGAAACCGCCGCACGCCGTTTATTGGAAGGGCAAGACGTCCTCATCAACTGTATCGGAATTATGAACCGACATGCCGAAATACTCGAAACAGTACACTACCACACGCCCAGACAGCTTGCCACATGGGCAAAAGCAGCAGGCGTAAAACGCTGGGTGCAACTATCCGCGCTGGGTGCTGATCCATCTCAATCCATCAACTTTGTCGGCAGCAAAGGGCGTGGAGATGATGCCGTCGCCCAAAGCAGCATACCGATTGCCATAGCCAGACCATCCGTCGTTTACGGGCGTGGAGGAACCAGCTGCGAACTGTTCATCAAACTAGCCCGCCTCCCTTTACTTCCCTTACCGGAAGCCGGCCGCTTTCATTTGCAGCCCGTCCATCTTGCCGATGTTACCGAAGGCTTGGCAAAACTTGCCGCCCAAACCGACACCGACCACAGCATCATCAATATGACCGGCAGCCAAACGCTAACCTTGGCGGAATACCTGACCACCCTCCGCCAAACCCTGCACCACAAACCGCCACAACATATCCTGCCCATCCCCCTGCGCCTGCTTGACCCTGCGCTGCCGTTGGCAAACCTCCTCAGCAACGGCATCATCAGCCGCGACAGCTTTGCCCTGCTCAAGCAAGGTTCATGCGCCGATTATTCTGATTTTGCAGCTTTATTGGGTAGAGAACCTTTGGCGGCTGAAAACTTTGCCGACTGCCTATAAATCGGCTGATAACTGTTTAACCTTAAAATCAAGAAAGAAAGGCCGTCCGTTGTTCAGACGGCCTATTCAGACATTGCTATTGACAGGTTATAGCATCAATAAAGGTATGTTATAAGTTTCCATTTAGGAATTTGGCACATCGGCAAAAACACTATGCCATTTCGTGCAAGCTTGCTTGTCTTTAGACACACAGTAAGCATAAACAAAAAATGAAAAAAGGTGGGCAAATGCCCACCTTCCAAACCCATATTTTGCAATTAGCCAAACACTTTTTCCAAGTGGGCTTGGTAGTCTGCCAAGTATTGTTCAACTTGTGGATTTTTAATTACATCGTTACATAGGAATGTCGGCAGACGGGTCAGGCCGATGAACTCGTTGAGTTTGTGGAAGTGCATATACAACGTATCTACGCCTTTTCCTTCGAAGAAGTCGCCTTCGCGGGTAAACGCTTCAATCGGCGCATTCCAAGTAAGTGAAAGCATGTGTTTTTTGCCTTGTAACAAACCGCCTGTACCGTAGCCTTCAGTCGGATTGACACGATGACGACCATCACTTTGATAAAGCTTGCCGTGTCCAGTGGTGAATACTTCGTCTATGTATTTTTTCACTGTCCAAGGCTCGTGCATCCACCAACCTGGCATCTGCCAAATCACCGCATCCATCCACAAGAATTTTTCGATTTCTGCCTCAACATCATAGCCGGCATCAATCACGGTTTCTTTAACATTGTGTCCAAGTGCGGTCAAAACTTCTTTCGCTTTTTTATGAAGTGTGTGATTTAACTCGCCATGTGAATGTCCGAAATCTTTACCGCCGTCTAATAATAAAATATTCATTTCACTCTCCTAAACCAGGCAATTCTAAAAAAGAGGGGCTACTATTATGCCGTTTTAGCCTTTATTTTGAAAGTATGGCCGTCTGAACATCTTAAGCCATGCAACGTAAAATCAGAATATCCCGTGAATTTTTTCGGTCAACTGTCTTACGAGGATTTGTTCGTAGATAATTTGGACTTAGGCAGACTAAATGACCTAAAAGAAACAGCCAATAGGGAAAAGCCAAAATTTATTGCAACGAGAAACGTATTATTCTTCTGAATACACGGATTGAATAATTTATAAGGGGACTGATTACAAGATAGTTATTACCTATTGAAAAATTTTAACCATCATCAAATGGCATATTCCTATCTGAATATTAGTCCTCTTACCTACCCAACTACAAAGGCTGAGCCAAATCGTTTTCCGTGTTGTAGCTGATAAAATCCTGCTCATGAGGGAAAGGAACGACCCGTGCGCGTTGCTGCTGCAACCAGCCGCGTATGCTGCGCATTCCTGAATAAAGGTATGGCACGGTACTTTGTAGGATTTGCGGACGGATAAACATCACGCTGTAATGCGGTCTAGACGGGGTTTCAACGTAAAATGCATTGCACAACGGCGTGCGTTTGGCGATGGTCTCAAACTGGGAAACCAAGTTTTCAGGCAGGCGGGGCATATCGCAGGAGACGATAAGCAGCCAGTCTGCAGTAGCAATTTGCAAATCGTTGGCGGCGGTACACAAGGCGGCTAAAGGGCCGTAATGTTGCCATTGGCGCGCATCGGAGAAAACGTGTGCGCTGCGTTGGGCGTAGGATTCGAGATTGCGGTTGGCACTGATGGCGATATGGCTGACTTGCGGGCGGATTTTTTCGATAACGTGGTCTATCAAGGCTTTGTTGTGCCACTGCACCAACCCTTTATCGACACCTCCCATCCGGCTTCCCTGCCCGCCGGCCAATATCAGTGCAAAAATTTTCATTTTGGTAGTCCTTTGCAAAGCAGAGTGTGTAAGTGTTATTCGCGATGTTGTATTTATGGAATAAGTTTTAAGGCTTCAGGCCGTCTGAAACCTGGTTTTGTGATTTAATTCACTTAAGATGAATTTTATCATAACATGATTTTACATTAAACCCCTGTTTTTTCTTATCATAACCATACAATTATTTTAGACAGGTTGTTTATAGGCCAAAAGAATGATATTTTTATAAGATTATCGGATTAGTCTTCCTGCGTGCTTTATGCGTTTATTCTCCGGATCTTCAGACGGCCTGAGTCTGTCCTCGCGTTTAAAACTGCTGACTGTGTTATGGGTCGGCTCAGCTTTTTTATCGATTGCCTTTACCCTGCTGCTTTCTTGGCGTTTGGAAAGCGCGGCCAAAACGATTGAAGATGCGGGCAGCTTGAAAATGCAGGTGTACCGCTTGGCTTATATGGCAAGCGTCCGTACGCCCAATGCGCAAATTGACAACCAAATCAAAGAATTTGAACGTACGCTGGCCAATGTAACGCAAAGCGATGCCATTCATCCGCTGATTCCGTCACAAATGCCGCTGGCTTACGATTTGATCCAATCGATGCTGTTGATTGATTGGGAATCCAACATCAAGCCTTCTTTGCAACATTACGAGCGGCCGACCCAAATCGGCCTATACCGTTTTGCCGGCAATATCGAGCTGTTTTTACAGGCGATGGAAAACGCCAACGAGCAAAATACTTTGTGGCTGCGCCGTTTTCAAATGGCGATGATGCTGATGATTTTAGTGGCTGCCGGCTTGATGATTGTTTGGCATTATTCGTGGATTATCCGGCCGCTGGAAAAATTGCGCGACGGGGTGGAAACCATCAGCGAAGGCCGTTTCGGGGTTCAAATCGATACAGACCAAATTCGTGAATTTGCCCAAGTCAGCAAGGGTTTCAACCAAATGAGCCGCCGTCTGAAAACGCTTTATACGGATTTGGAAGGACAGGTTGCCCAACAAACCCAAGACTTGGCCCGGCAAAACCGTGATTTAACCCTGCTCTACCAGACTACGCGCAACCTGCACCAAACCTTTACGCCGCAACAGGCCGCAGAAGAATTCTTGGCTCAGATTCTGCCGGCGTTTTCCGCCTTGGGCGGTACGGTATATCTTTCCGATGAAGAACGCAAACGCTCTGACTTGGCGGCAAGCGTTGGTGAAACCGAAGAGGGAAATCGTGTAGAATTCCCAATCGTTTACCAAGACGAACAGCTCGGCGTATTGGCCCTGTATTTTTCAGACGGCCATATGCCCAATGAGCAAGATGAAAAATTGTTGCAGACTTTAAGCGGGCAGCTGGGGATTTCCATCGCCAACAACCGCATGGAACAAGAACGCCGCCTGCTTGCCGTCTTGCAGGAACGCAACTTGATTGCACAAGGTTTGCATGACAGCATTGCGCAAGCCCTGACCTTTTTGAATTTACAGGTGCAAATGTTGGAAAGCGCGTTTGCTTCAAACCAACGAGAGCAGGCTGAAGAAAACATCAGCTTCATTAAAGACGGCGTGCAGGAATGCTATGAAGACGTTCGCGAGCTTCTGATGAATTTCCGCACCAAAATCAGTAATAAAGATTTTCCTGAAGCGGTAGAATCGCTGCTGGCGCGTTTTGAACGGCAAACCGGTATCCCAGTTGATTTAAAATGGCAGGACGACGGACAGGCATTGAATTATGATGAACACTTACAAATCATCTTCATCTTACAGGAAAGCCTGTCCAACATCCGGAAACACGCGCGTGCGCAGCATGTCAGCGTCGAAATTGCCAACCATGGCGATTTTGTCATGAAGATTCAGGACGACGGCGCAGGCTTTAATCAAGAACACTTATCAAACCGGCCTTCAGGCGAACATGTCGGCTTGGGCATTATGCAGGAACGTGCCCAACGGATTAACGCACAATTGGCCATTACATCGCAGATTGGGCAAGGTACGGCAGTGATGCTGACTTTGCCGCAACAAATGAGAACAGCATCATGACGATTAAAATTACCCTTATTGACGACCACACCCTGTTTCGCAGCGGCATCAAAGCCCTGCTCTCCCGCCAGCCTGATTTTGAAGTCGTCGGCGAAGCTTCAGACGGCCTGGCCGGCGTAAAAATGGTCGAACAGCTCAAGTCTGACGTAGTTTTGCTGGACTTGGATATGCCGGTTATGAACGGCCGCGAAGCACTGGCTCAAATTTTGAGCATCAATCCGCAACTGGCCGTCATCATGCTGACTGTTTCCGAAGACAGCGACGACTTGACCGAATGTATGCGTATGGGTGCAAAAGGCTTTTTGCTGAAAAACATCAACGCCGACTTCCTCTTGGAAAGCATCCGAAAAGCTGTCGACGGAGACAATGTATTCTCCCCTGAAATGACCAGCCGCTTGGTGCAATCGCTGATTTCCCCTTCTCCTTCCCGCTCCGACCACCTGCTGGCGCAGCTGACCCCGCGCGAAATGGAAATCTTGGGCTACCTTGCCGCCGGACACAGCAATAAAATCATTGCCCGCCATTTGAACTTGGCTGAGTCTACCGTCAAAGTGCATGTTCAAAACCTGTTGCGCAAGCTGAATCTAAGCAGCCGCGTTCAAGCTGCGGTTTATGCGGTGCAACACAAAGTACCGCAACCGGAATTGTCTTAAAAAGGCCGTCTGAAACCTGAAACCTTGTTGTAGAAAGGTTTCAGATAAAGCGTTTATTCGCTATAATCACGCCGGTTTGTAAGCAGGGTTGTCTGATTTTTTCAGACGGCCTTTTTATTTGATTTTTCAATGATTTAAAACGATATGTCTGAAAACATTCCAGAAAATACGCCTGAAAATACCGTTCCTGAAGAACACAAACGCAGCATCCGCAGTTTCGTCTTGCGCCAAGGCCATATGACCACGGCCCAACAGCGCGCCATAGATACGATGTGGCCGCAATTTGGTGTGGACTTCCAAGAAGCTCCTTTGGATTTGAACCGCACTTTTGGACGGGACAACCCTAAAGTTTTGGAAATCGGTTTCGGTATGGGCGTCGCAACGGTGGAAATCGCCAAACGTCTGCCCGATACCGACTTTTTAGCGATTGATGTTCACGGCCCGGGCGTCGGTAATATCTTGAAGCTGATTGAGGAAGAACACATTTCCAATATCCGCGTGATGCGTCATGATGCGGTGGAAGTGGTGGAAAAAATGCTGGAAGACAATTCTTTAGACGGCATTCATATTTTCTTCCCCGACCCTTGGCACAAAAAACGCCACAACAAACGCCGCTTGGTACAAGTGCCGTTTGTTGAGAAGCTGCTGCCCAAACTCAAAAGCGGCGGCTATGTCCATATGGCGACCGATTGGGAAGAATACGCCGTACAAATGCTGGAGGTTTTGAGCAGTTTCGATGCTTTGCAAAACACGGCTGCCGATTACGCCCCTACGCCTGATTATCGTCCTGAAACCAAGTTTGAAGCCCGAGGCAAGCGATTGGGTCATGGTGTTTGGGACTTGGTGTTCCGCAAAAAATAATTCAAAACTTAAAACACAAGGCCGTCTGAAAAATTTCAGACGGCCTTTTATCTTACCGATTAAGCCAAGAAAAGTTTATAGGCCGGATTGTCGGTTTCTTCTTTATAGACATAACCCAAGCTATCTAAGAAGTCGGCAAAAGCCTCATTGTCGCTTTCCGGCACATCGATACCGACCAAAATACGGCCATAGTCTGCGCCATGGTTGCGGTAATGGAATAAAGTAATATTCCACTCGGCACGCATATGGTTCAAGAAACGGGACAACGCACCCGGGCGCTCAGGAAATTCAAAGCTGACCAAACGTTCGTTGGCTACTTTTTCCGTACGGCCGCCAACCATGTAACGGATATGGATTTTGGCGATTTCATCATTGGTCAAATCGACATTGGGCAGGCCTGCTTCAGTCAGTTGTTCACTGATGACGGCCAAGTCTTGCGCACCGGCGGTTTGCAAGCCGACAAAAATATGCGCATTTTTATCGTTGCCGTAGCGATAGTTGAACTCAGTAATGTTCCGGCTTCCCAACAAATTGATAAACTTCAGGAAGCTGCCCTTTTCTTCGGGAATGGTAACGGCGAAAATGCCTTCGTTGCCCTCACCCAGCTCACTACGCTCTGAAACGTGGCGTAAGCGGTGGAAATTCATGTTGGCGCCGCTGGTAACGGCAACCAGGTTTTGACCTTGGATATTGTTTTTCGCAACATAAGCCTTCAGGCCGGCAAGTGCCAATGCGCCCGCAGGCTCGGTAATGCTGCGCGTATCGTCAAAAATATCTTTAATCGCGCCGCACAACATATCCGTATTGACCGTAATAATCTCGTCCAGCAGCTCTTTACACAGGCGGAAGGTTTCATCACCGACAACCTTGACTGCTGTGCCGTCTGAAAACAGGCCGACATCTTTCAAATGTACGATTTCCCCTGCTTCTACCGATTGCTTCATACAGCAAGAGTCATCGGTTTGCACGCCAATCACTTTAATCTCAGGACAAACCTGTTTGATAAATGCCGCTACGCCTGCTGCCAAACCGCCGCCGCCAATCGGAACAAAAATCGCATTGATATTGCGGTGTTGGCGGAGGATTTCCATACCGATGGTTCCCTGACCGGCAATCACATCTGGATCATCAAACGGCGCGATATAAGTCAGTTTTTCCTTTTCAGCCAACTCCATCGCATAATCATAGGCATCATTGTAAGACACGCCTTTCAATACCACTTCGCCGCCACGGCTCTTTACCGCGTCAATTTTGATTTTGGGCGTTGTTTCCGGCATCACGATGACGGCGCGGCAACCCAAATATTGCGCCGACAAAGCCACACCCTGTGCATGGTTGCCCGCGCTGGCAGCAATCACGCCGCAATCCAAGGCTTCTTTCGGCAGCTTCGCCATTTTGTTGTACGCACCGCGGATTTTGAACGAAAACACAGGCTGCAAATCTTCGCGCTTGAGCAAAACCTGATTGTTCAGACGGCCTGACAGACTGCGCGCCAAGTCCAAAGGCGTTTCTATGGCTACATCATAAACAGAAGCGGTCAAAATACGGGTCAGATAATCGGAAAGAGGAAGAGGATGGTTCATGGTATTCAGTGTTCGAAAATAAATTGTCATTCGGCCGAATTGGCCTGAGGAAAAAGTTAAAACCATACCCCTGAGGCCGTCTGAAGGCAAGAAAAATCTTAGCAAAGCCTGAATGAAACGGTATAATGTCCGCTTACTATCTATTTAGTAAGCCAAACTGTTTACTTGATAACAGTATCCACCCATATTCAAATTTACAAACAATGATGAAAAAAACGCTACTTAGCTTAATTTTTGCCGCCCTCCTGAATACCCACGCCCTTGCCGCCGACCCGGTTGCCTCTGCACCTGCAGTACAAGGCGAGGCACAGCCGCAGCCATTGTTGCACAGCATCAACAGTCCGACAACGCCGCCGGAAATCGCGGCGACCGCCTACATCGTTACCGACCTGCACAGCAAGCAAACCTTGGCATCCAACAATGCTGACGCGCCTATCGAACCTGCCGCGTTGACGCAAATGATGACTGCCTACCTTGCCTTTAAAGCATTAGAAAACGGTACACTTGAAGCAAGCCAAATGCTGACCGTTTCCAATGCCGCATGGAAAGTCGAAGGTTCGCGTATGTTCCTCGACCCCAAAGTGCCTGTCAGCGTCAGCTCCTTAATTAAGGGGACAACCATCCAATCGGCCAACGATGCCGCCATCACCCTTGCAGAAGCCATAGGCAACGGCTCTATCGATGAATTCGTCAAACAAATGAATGAAGAAGCCAAACGCTTGGGCATGAAGCACACCCACTTCAACAACCCGACCGGCATTTCTTCTAACGGCCATGTTTCAACCGTTGGCGACTTGGCTATTTTGGCAGCCGCGCTGATCAACGACTATCCGAAATACTACCCTTTGTTTGCAAACAAATCTTTCAAATACAATAATATTGAGCAGCCTAACCGCAATCTTCTGCTCTATCGCGACAGCAGTATCGACGGTTTGAAAACCGGCTATAGCGAAGGCGCAGGCTACCATCTCGCCGCTTCCAGCAAACGCAACAACCGCCGCATCGTTTCCATCCTTGCCGGTGCCGAATCTACCGAGGCACGCGCCAGCGAAAGCAGCAAACTGCTCAACTGGGCGTTGCAGGCATTTGATACGCCCAAACTTTATAACGGCGGAGAAGTAATTTCCCAAGTCAAAGTTTACAAAGGCAGCACCAAAGCCGTAGACATCGGTTTCTTGGACGATGTTTACATTACCATCCCCCACGATACCGGCAAAAACGTCAAACCAATCTTAGAAACACTTCAGCCCGTCCTCGCCCCAATTGAAAAAGGCCAAGTATTGGGCAAACTGAAAGTCATGAAAGACGGCAAAGTCATTGCCGAAAAAGACGTCGTCGCGCTAAACGGTGTGGAAGAAGGCAGCTGGCTGAGCCGTATGTGGGATGCACTTGTTTTGTGGTTTAAAGGTTTATTCAGTTAATTCTCTTCTAAACAATTAACCATAACAAGATAAGCAACAAAAAGGCCGTCTGAAATCTGTTTTCCAGTTTTCAGACGGCCTTTATTCAGCCTAAAAGACAGCTAATTAAATGATTCCAGCGTTGGCGGCAGATGCTGCGTCATCGTGAACATCAGCCGTATTGACAGACGAGTAGCTCATGCGCTCAGTGTGCGTATTGACGGCTGACAAATGACTGATATTGCCGTTACCTGACAATCTACCCATCAACTCTTGCAGGCTCAATGTACCTTCATCGAAACGGAAGGTATCAATCACAGCATCAGTTTTACCGGAAACGAACTGATCATTGATGGTAATGCTGTCCCCTTCTGATCCCTTGATGGTAATTTTCCAATCAGTATTGCCTCGAACATCGGTGGCAACATCAATGTGCAGGTCATTAACAGAGATATTTTGGCCGAATTGCAACGCATTATGTTCACCCACATTATCGACAATCGTATCCTTACCTTCTCCAAGGCTGAAAACATAAGTATCGGCACCCTTGCCGCCAACCAAGTAATCGGTTCCTTGTCCGCCGAATAAAACATCGTCGCCATCACCCCCACTCAAACGGTCATCGCCACTTTCTCCCCATAAGGTATCGTTGCCATTACCTCCATGTACAGAATCATTGCCCATACCACCATTAAGACGATCGTCTCCATCATAGCCGAAAATGACATCATCACCTGAATCACCGTTAATCGTATCATTACCCAAACTACCTCTGATCCGGTCATTGCCATCGCCACCGCTGACAAGAGCATGGCTGCTGTCCGTAATGGTTATGATGTTATCCTCCCCTAAATGAAGCGAGGCTTGGGTAAGACTGTGATCATCTACTTCCGCTACATTTTTTGCAGAATTATTTTCTGCTACCGAAAGGCTGTGATTATTTTCGATGGTCAATGTAGTCTCGTTTACAGACTCCGGAATATTGCCTTCTTTAGGATTACGGGTTTTGGTAATTTCTTGCTCGGAAAGATTATTCACAATAGTGTTATTTTCAATTTTGATATTGTTAAGTTCTCCCAAAATATCTTTGTTGGGAGTAGCATAATCCCTGCCTTCTTCCAAATCGATAGAACCTTTAACACGACCATATGTGTCGGCATTAGTCCCGTTGTTTACCAGTAAGTTATCGTGAACGGAAATACCCGTATCATTGAAATCAAAATTATGGCTGTTTTTGAATACAGTGTTTAAGCGTACGCCACCCCAATTGGCATTATCTTTGATAAGGTTATTGGCTACTTCATGACCTTTACCGCCAAAGATACCAATACCTGCTGCACGCCAGCCTAATTCAACGGTATTATTCAAAAAGCGGTTATTTTCAGCAACATGGGCATTGGTATTCTCATGATGACTTGACCATGTTGCTAAGCCATCATCACCATTGCCGCGGATATTGGAATTGATAACGGTGGAATTGCTGGTCCCTTGGGCAAAGTTAACGCCGTCTGCAAAGTTATTACGAATAGTGGCATTGGAGATAGTCAAACCATCGGTGTAATTTAAAGGTTTGTTTTTAGAATAATCCCCAATCCAAACACCAGCTTCAAAATGTTCAATTTTGATATCGTGAATAGAAGAGCCAGTACCTAAAGTGCCGGATATCCCTTTATAATTGGCTTTCTCATCATGTCTTGAATTTAGATTTGAATCTATAGAAAGATTGCCCAAATCTATATCTTTACTACCGGGTTCAAAAGTAATACCACCGCCACCGCTCGCATAACCCTTATCATCGTATTTAGCAGCTTCTGTATTCAAAAAATGTAACTTGGTGTGCCATTGCCCTGCACCGGTAATCTTAATACCATCAGGAACATAAAGAGAAATTGGGCGTGAAAAATCAAATTGGCCTTCGGGGATATAAACAGTCTTATGTTCTGTATTCTTTGCAGCTTCTACTGCCTTCATAAATGCCTGGTAATCATCCGAGCCGTCATTGGCGACTGCACCGAAATCAGTAATGCTGACACTGTTTTCAGGCTGTCTAATGGCGTCCGGTGCCTTTTCCAAATCAACCAAGTCAATGCCTACGGGTGTGCTGTCGAGATTAGTGATGGTAACTGTATCTCCTTTATTAATATGGGCATCTTTAAATAATTGGCTGACTTCGTCAAATTGGAAGCGGGCAAGCCTATCTGCCGCGGGTGTATCATGAACTTTAATATCGCCATCCGGATGATATGTATAGTTATCCAAATATTGCCAGTTGGATTTGGAAGACAAATCCAAAGTACCGATCACTGTATTATTGACTTTGACTTCTACTTTACCACTTTCACCGTCAGGGACGGTATAACGGACGGTTACGGCATTGGCATCTGCTTGTGCAATAAATGACACAGATGCATTAGTCGGCAAATCAACATATGCCTGACCGCTTGCTTCACGGGCAGTTGCGTGTTCTGCCTCTGAAGAAGGGGCATTTTTAACAACACCGTTTTTCAGTTCACCTTGTTCTGCCTCATAAGTCGTATAGCCAAGTTTGGCACCATATTGAGAGGCATCGGGTACTGCTTTTTTAATGTTTACCATTTAATATATTCCTTCAAAAATGTCGTAATATTGAGTTATTCTTTTGCAAAAAAGCTTTTATTAGTCATAATTTTGGCATAAAAGTTCAATATACTATTGTTTAATTTTGAAAAGAAAATGCCGTCTGAAAATATAGAAATTTTCAGACGGCATCTCAATGCCTTATTAGATTGTGGGTAAAGATTTAAGCCAAACCTTTTTTTCCAGATATCTTTCAATTACCTGTTTATATTCAGATGTATCATTCAATTCAATGATTCATATGGATATTTTCTTCTAGCAAGTACATACTATCTAGAACCTTAATTTACTGTGACTTATCCTTTTGCCATGCTTTGTATGAACGAATGGCTAAAATCAGGCAGGCAATCCAAATTATGCCCAAGAAGCCCCAAACGCCGGTTGCACCAAACTCATTAAATAACCAAGCCACTGCTCGGCCTTTACGAGAAGCATGTTCAGTGTCGACAACATTTACAGCGTCTCCAAGCGTAATGTACCAGCCCAGTACAGGCAACACGATTAGCGCAAGCAGGTTTTGCAGTAGTTTTTTAAGGTTTGCATTCATGCTATTTCCTACACAATTCCTTTTTTCTCCAGATAGCTTTCGTAATCGCCCAAGTAGTGTTCATATCCGCCTTTGCCATCCAATTCAATGATTTGGGTAGCCAGCGAAGATACAAACTGACGGTCGTGCGATACGAAAATCAGCGTGCCGTTGTATTTTTCCAGCGCCATGTTCAAGGATTCGATGCTTTCCATGTCCATGTGGTTGGTCGGTTCGTCCATAACTAAGACATTGGGTTTCAACAGCAACAGTTTGCCATAAAGCATACGGCCTTTTTCGCCACCGGAGAGAACCTTCACTTTTTTCACGACATCGTTGCTGCCGAAGAGCAAGCGGCCCAAAGTGCCGCGGATGACTTGTTCGTCATCGCCTTCCTGGCCCCATTGACGCATCCATTCAGTCAAATCCATATCAACGTCGAAGTCGTTTTCATGGTCTTGCGGATAGTAGCCGACACTGGCTTTTTCTGCCCATTTGATGGTGCCTTCGTCCGGCAACAGGCCGTCTGAATATTCGGGGTTGTACGCGCCGGCCAAAAGTTTCAGCAGGGTAGATTTACCTGCGCCGTTCGGGCCGATGATGGCAAGGCGTTGACCGGCTTCAAGGATGAAGTTCAGGTTTTTAAACAACTGGGTTTCAAAACGTTTGGCCAGTTTTTCAACTTCCACAGCCTGACGGTGCAACTTGGCTTTTTCATCGGCTTCAAAACGGATATACGGGTTTTGACGGGTAGAAGGTTTGACTTCGACCATTTCCGATTTGATTTTGTCTGCCTGTTTCAGACGGCTGGTTGCCTGACGGGCTTTCGATTTGTTGGCAGAGAAGCGGGCGACGAACTCTTGCAGCTCTTGCAGTTTCTCTTTGGCTTTGGCGTTGTCTTTCAGGGCGCGCTCACGCGATTGGGCGGAAGCGAGCATATAGTCGTCGTAGTTACCCGGATAGATGGTGATGGTGTTGTAGTCCAAATCCGCCATGTGCGTGCAGACTTCGTTCAAAAAGTGACGGTCGTGCGAGATGATAATCATGGTGGAGTCGTATTGGTTCAACACGCCTTCCAACCAACGGATGGTATTGATGTCCAAGTTATTGGTCGGTTCATCCAAGAGCAATACATCTGGTTTGGAGAACAGGGCTTGCGCCAGCAATACGCGCAGCTTGAAGCCCGGGGCAACTTCCGCCATGGTCGCATTGTGCAAATCTTCGGAAATACCCACGCCGCTCAACAATTCGGCAGCGCGCGCTTCGGCAGTGTAGCCGTCGTATTCGGCGAACTTAGCTTCCAGTTCGGCGGCTTTCATGTAATCGTCTTCAGTAGCTTCAGGATTAGCGTAAATCGCATCACGCTCGGTCATCGCCGCCCACATTTCGGTGTGACCCATCATCACCACGTCCAGCACGCGCATGTCTTCGTAGGCAAACTGGTCTTGGCGCAATTTACCCAAACGCACGCCGTTTTCAATCGCCACTTCGCCGGCAGTCTGTTCCAAATCGCCGCCGAGGATTTTCATGAAGGTGGACTTGCCTGAGCCGTTGGCGCCGATCAAGCCGTAACGGTTGCCTTCGCCGAATTTGACGGATACGTTTTCAAACAGCGGCTTTGCGCCGAACTGCATGGTGATGCCGTTGGTAGAAATCATTATTCGTAAAACCTTTATAAATAGAATGTTATAATCGGACGCGATTGTAGCATATTTTTGCAAAGACCTCAGGATTGAGGCCATGGCAAATGTGCCCAATACCGATGCAAGATGAAAACAGGCAACGCTTCGCGCCAAAACGCGTTGTAGGCAGCCTTTCAGGCCGTCTGAAACGGAGAAACGATATGGAAACGCACAAAATCTATTACGCCGTGATTATTTTGGTATGTGCCGCTTCCATGCTGCTCAGCCCGTTTTTCTATATCCGCCGCACGCGTTCTGGCACTGAATTGCGGCGCACGCCCAGACAGTGGAAACCCATACTCTTCGCCAACATCATCATGATTGCGGCTTTGTTTGTTTGGTGGAAATGGTTTTAAGGAAAAATAAAAAATGAACAAAATTTGGTTCAGCACATTACTGCTCACTTTGACAACTGCGGTTTCCGCCGCGCCTATTTTTGAATGTACCGATTCTGCCGGCCGCAAAGTCTATACCCAAGCCGGCGGCAAAAACTGCAAAGCCAGCAATATCGGCAAACCGTCCGTATATACTCCTGCGCCTGTTTCAACACCGGTAACGCCGACTTCCCCAAGCAAAACCGAGCAAGCGGAAGAAGCTGTCGCCCCAGTCAATCCGGCTGACGTCGGCGCGGCCAAGCGTGTTTTGGATACCGCCAAGAAAAATTTGGAAGAAGGCAAAAAAGTGCGTTATGGCAATGAACGCAACTATGCCCGTTATCTCGAACGGATCAACGGTTTGGAAAAAGCCGTCCGCTCGGCTCAGGAAAACTACGATGCAGCGCAACGCCAGCCTGCCTCTCAAGATCCTGTTGCCTATTGATCCTTATCACACCAGCAAGGCCGTCTGAAATTTGATGTTCAGACGGCCTTTTCATGTCTTCAATATAACAAAATCGTCTTTATACCAAACAAAGCATTCTTTCCAGTTTCCAGACGGCCTTGTTAAAGTAAGCGCGTATTAAATTTTGACGGTTGCCATTATGTTGTTACTCAAAACGCCTTCTGTATTGCCGGGTTTCAAGCTCAGCCTGGGTTTGACGGTTTTATGCCTGTCGCTTTTGGTGGTTTTGCCGTTTGCCATGATGGCGGCCAAAGCAGCGGAAATCGGCTGGAGCGGATTTTGGAACACGATTTCCGAACCCAATGTCTTGGCGGCCGTCTGGCTGAGCTTGCGGATGTCGTTTTATGCGATGTTGACCAATATCGTGTTCGGTACATTGGTTGCCTGGGTATTGGTGCGCTATGAATTTCCGGGCAAAGGATTAGTAAACGCTTTAGTCGATTTGCCGTTTGCGCTGCCGACGGCGGTAACAGGCATTGCGTTGGCAACCCTATACGCCCCCAATGGCTGGATAGGCCGTTTTTTCGAGCCTTTGGGCATCAAAATCGCCTTTACGCCCACCGGCATCTGGATTGCGCTGATTGTCGTCAGCCTGCCCTTTATCGTCCGCGCCGTGCAGCCGGTATTGGAAGAATTGTCGGGCGAGTATGAAGAAGCGGCGGCAACTTTGGGTGCAAGCCGTTGGACTACGTTCCGCCGCGTCCTTTTGCCTGAAATCACACCAGCCCTGTTGACCGGCGCAGGCATGATGTTTGCCCGCTCTACCGGCGAATACGGCTCAGTTATCTTTATCGCGGGCAATATTCCGATGGTGTCTGAAATCCTGCCCTTGATTATTACCGGCAAACTGGAGCAATACGATGCTCAGGGCGCGTCTGCCGTTGCTCTGTTTATGCTGATGATTTCGTTTGTCATCCTGCTGATTTTAAACATTATGCAATGGACTTTAAGCCGCCGCGCCGGAGCGAGGGTTTAACAAACAACAGGCCGTCTGAAACATTAAGCAAACATTTTTCAGACGGCCCAAACAGATACAAGAATAAATCGAGACTACCCTACCATGAAAACCCATTCCACCAATCCAAACTTGAGCGAACCGCGTTGGCTGCGCGTATTGCTGACCGCTACCGCCTTGGGCTTTCTGCTGCTGATGCTGGTCGTGCCTTTGGTTGCCGTATTCTATGAAGCCTTAAAAGGCGGTTGGGATTTATACCTGCAATCTCTAACCGATCCCGAAGCTTGGTCTGCCATCAAATTGACGCTGATTACCGCGCTGATTGTCGTTCCCGTCAATGCCGTATTGGGCGTGGCGATGGCGTGGCTGCTGACCCGTTTTGATTTTCGCGGCAAGCAGTTGCTGACCACCCTGCTCGATTTGCCGTTTTCCGTATCGCCCGTGGTGGCCGGTTTGATGTTCGTCTTATTGTTCGGCGCGCACACGGCGTTGGGCAGCTGGCTCGAAGCGCAAGGCATACAGATTATCTTCGCCATTCCGGGCATTATTTTGGCAACGCTGTTCGTTACCTTTCCCTTTGTCGCACGCGAAATCATTCCTTTAATGCAGGCGCAGGGCGACAGCGAAGAACAGGCCGCGCTGATACTCGGCGCAAACGGCTGGCAGATGTTTTGGCGCGTTACCCTGCCCAACATCAAATGGGCGCTGCTCTACGGCATCATTCTTACCAACGCCCGCGCGATGGGCGAGTTTGGCGCGGTCAGCGTGGTATCGGGGCACATTCGCGGCGAAACCAACACCATCCCGCTTTTGGTCGAAATCTTCTACAACGAATACAATTTCACCGGCGCATTCGCCCTCTCCGGCGTATTGGCACTCTTAGCCTTGGCAACCTTGCTGGTGCAAAACATCATTACCAAATTACAAGATAAAAAACTCGCCGCCGCCGAAAGGAACGCAGCATGAGCATTACTATTCAAAATCTAAACAAACACTTCGGCAGTTTCCACGCGCTGAAAAACATCAACCTCAACGTCCCCACCGGCAAACTCGTTTCCCTGCTCGGCCCATCAGGCTGCGGCAAAACCACGCTCCTGCGCATCATCGCCGGACTGGAAAACGCCGACGGCGGCCAAATTCTCTTTGACGGGCAAGACGTAACCGCCAAGCATGTGCGCGAACGTAAAATCGGTTTTGTGTTCCAACACTACGCCCTCTTCCGCCACATGAACGTATTTGACAACATTGCTTTCGGTTTGACCGTATTGCCCAAGTCTGAACGCCCGTCCAAAGAACAAATCCGCGCCAAAGTCGAAGAATTGCTCAAACTCGTGCAGCTCTCGCATTTGGCAAAATCCTATCCGCACCAGCTCTCCGGCGGCCAACGCCAACGCATCGCCCTCGCCCGCGCCCTCGCCGTCGAACCCAAACTCCTGCTCCTGGACGAACCCTTCGGCGCGCTGGATGCCAAAGTGCGCAAAGAATTGCGTACCTGGCTGCGCGACATCCATCACAACCTAGGCGTAACCAGCATTCTGGTCACGCACGACCAAGAAGAAGCTCTCGAAGTTTCCGACGAAATCGTCGTCATGAACCACGGCAAAATCGAACAAACCGGCAGCGCCGAAGCTATTTACCGCAAACCAGAAAACGCCTTTGTTACCGAGTTCCTTGGCGAAACCGATGCATTTGAAGGACGCATCGAAAAAGGCATTTGGCATTACCACGGTTTCGAATGGAAATTGGACGCGCAATACAAATGGCAGGAGCAAACCGCCATCGGCTATATCCGCCCACATGAATGGCAGCTTGCCGCCGAAAACGAAACGCCGATGATTCGTGCCAAAATTGAAAAAATCCACGCCGTCGGTGCATTGACGCATATTCTGGTGAAACACGACAAACAAGACGTGCATATCACGCTGGCAGGCAGCGATGCCGCACGTTACCAAATCGCCGAAGGTAAAGAATTGAAGCTGATTCCTAAACAGGTTTATGTCTTTTCTCAAAACGAGCTGATTGAATATTCGATTTGAGACCAAATCATAAGGCCGTCTGAAAATCTGCTTTCAGACGGCCTTTCATCTTATTTAAACCTGCCAATCAATCGGCTCTAAACCATTTGCCTGCAAATAAGCGTTTGCCTGCGAAAAATGTTTGCAACCGAAAAAGCCGCGATATGCCGATAAAGGCGAAGGATGCGGCGCGGTCAGCACCAAATGACGGTTGCGGTCGATAAACGCGCCTTTCTTCTGCGCATGGCTGCCCCACAGCATAAAGACCAAATGCTCGCGCTCCTTATCCAATTGTCGGATAACTTCATCGGTAAATGCCTCCCAACCGAAGGTCGCATGGGAATGCGCCACACCGGCACGGACAGTCAACACCGTGTTCAACAGCAACACGCCCTGTTCCGCCCAATGCTGCAAATAGCCGTGTTGCGGAATCTGAAAGCCCTCAATATCCGTCGCCAGCTCTTTATAAATATTGACCAGCGACGGCGGCACCGCAATTTCGGGTTGCACGGAAAACGCCAAACCATGCGCCTGACCCGCACCGTGATACGGGTCTTGCCCCAAAATCACTACTTTTACACTTCCAAACTCCGTCGTCCGAAAGGCATTGAATACATCGCGCTCAGGCGGATAAACGGTTATCCCCGCCTGCCTTTCGTGGCGAACCTTCTCCAAAATCGTTTGAAAATACGCCTTTTCTTTTTCCGCACCAATCGCCTCGTGCCAAGTTTGCATTATTTGCCGCTCCGTATTTGAATGGGCTTATTATAAAGGATATGCCGCATAACGATATGGTTTGTTGCCGCCACCGGACTGAAGATTATCGACAGCAACAAGCCTAAAGCGTCATAATAGCATTCTGAATCAGGCCGTCTGAAAAACCAATACGGCTTTTCAGACGGCCTTTTTATATCGTTCAATTTTTATATGAATATACAAACCATCCAAACCTATCTTGTCGGCGGTGCCGTCCGCGATCATCTGTTAGGCCTGCCCGTCAAAGACCGCGACTGGGTAGTCGTCGGTGCAGATGCGCAAACCATGTTGGCTCAAGGCTATCAGCCGGTCGGCAAAGATTTTCCCGTCTTTCTCCATCCGGACAGCCACGAAGAATACGCCCTCGCCCGTACCGAGCGCAAAACCGCCAAAGGCTATGCCGGATTCAGTTTTCATGCCGATAAAGACGTTACGCTGGAACAAGACCTGATGCGCCGCGACCTGACCATCAATGCCATGGCTCAGGATTCAGACGGCACGATCATCGATCCCTTTGGCGGACAACAAGATTTGGCGGCCGGCATCCTGCGCCACGTTTCGCCCGCCTTTGCCGAAGATCCCGTGCGTATTTTGCGTATCGCCCGTTTTGCCGCGCGTTATGGGTTTCAAATTGCCGATGAAACCATGTCGCTGATGCGGCAAATGGTAGAAAACGGCGAAGCGGATGCCTTGGTTGCCGAACGTGTCTGGCAGGAATTGACCAAAGGCTTGATGGAAAAAAATCCGCGCCGAATGATTGAAGTTTTACGCGAATGCGGCGCACTCAAAGTCTTGCTGCCCGAGCTTGATGCCCTTTTCGGCGTACCGCAACGCGCCGACTATCATCCCGAAATCGACAGCGGTATCCATACGCTGATGGTTGTACAACGGGCCGCCGAAATGAATCTGTCCCTCGCCGAACGCTATGCCGCCTTATTACACGACTTGGGCAAGGCAAAAACACCGGCCGATATCCTGCCGAAACACTACGGACACGACATCAACGGAGTCGAACCCGTCCGCAAAGTCAATCAACGCCTGCGCGCGCCCAAACACTGCGCCGAGCTTGCCGAACTCGTCTGCCGCTGGCACATCATGTTCCACCAAGTCGGGCAGTTCAAAAGCAAAACCATTTTGAAGGTTTTGAAAAAAACCGATGCATTCCGCCGCCCAGAACGTTTTCAGACGGCCTTAAACGTCTGCGTGGCCGACAAACAAGGCCGTCTGAACCTTGAAGACACCCCCTATCCGCAACGCGAACACTGGCTGGCTTTACTTGAAGCTGCCAACCAAGTAGATGCAGGCAAAATCGCCGCCGAGTGCCGCGCGCAAGGCAAAGCCCATTTAATTGCCGAACAAATCGATCATGCCCGCTTGGCGCAAATTACACCGTTGCAAAAAGCGTATCAGGCAGACAAATTAGGAGGCTATTGATGGCATCTTCTCGTTATAAAATCAATCACACTCCCAAGGGCATTACTGTGTCTGCTCGTGTTGTACATGACTCGCAGGAAATTGGTTCTACTGCGGTATTTCTTATATTTTCCTTTGCTCTTACATGCATCGCGCCGTTTTACCTTGAAGAGCATTATTTCACTCATTTTGAAGCTATTCTCATCCCTTTACTTTTTACTTTCTACTTAGTGGGTTCGCTTGTTTACTGCCTTCTTTGGCAACTTTTCGGACGTGAAAACATCAAGATCCGTAACCATACTCTGTCTCATGGTTATACCTTGTTCTCCATTGGGCGTTGGCGTAGTTTCCCGTTGTCAGAAATCTCCGAATGGCATTCTTGTGACCATATTCCCAAAGCTCCTGTAGCACAAGGAAGGAAACAGAGGTTGCCAAATGAAAACCTCTACCAAAATGGTATGAAACGAAAAATTCACAATGTCCCCAATATTTTACGTATCCAAAAATGTGGGCAAGGCGCATGGGCTTTCGATTATCAGGGAAAAACCATACGTATCGGCAATTTTTTTGATAGCCGCGATTTTCAGACAGTCAATATTGAATTGAACAGATTTATCCCCACATCCGCCAAAGCCCGTCAACTTAAAGACGCCCTTTGAAACAGCCACCACAATATCCGCTATAATCCGCATCTTGACCATCTTATTTCAACAATAAAATCATGACCATCCAGACCGATTTACTTCACAAAAAAATCAGCAATGAAGATTATCAACGCCTCATTGTCAAACACAGCGAATCTTTCAGCGACGGCGAAATCCGCCTATTGAATGAGATTTTGGAGAAATTTGAATTCGATGTCGTACAGGAACAAGCATTGGCGCAAGCGGTGATGCAGCAGGTGCGCTTTGACCCCAACGCCTACCATATCGACAGCGACGACGAAGACACCACTGGCATCTGTCCGCACTGCATCAATCCGCCCATGCCGCCCCTGCGCGATTATCTGGTTTGGCGAGAAACACGCGGCTAAAAATTTTCCTAATCGATTTTGATAAGTTACTAACCATTCGCTATCGAATAAGGCCGTCTGAACAGGTGTCATCGTTACATCTATTCAGACGGCCTTTTGTAAATAAATGTTCACAATTAGGATAAATCAGTATAATCTGCGCCGTTTGAATTTTCTTCGGAGCTTTTATGAATCAGCTTAAAACGGCGGTAGCCGGTGCGCAGATTTTGTTTGTCGCATTCGGTGCCATGGTGCTTGTGCCGCTTCTGACGGGACTGAACCCGGCTTTGGCATTATTGGGCGCAGGCTTGGGCACCTTGTTGTTCCAATTGGTTACCAAACGTAAAGTGCCGATTTTCCTCGGCTCTTCTTTTGCCTTTATTGCACCGATTATCTACTCCATCGGCGAATGGGGCCTGCCTTCTACCATGTTCGGTCTGTTTGCGGCCGGCTTCATGTACTTTGTTTTTGCCGCATTGATCAGATGGCGTGGTCTGGATGCGGTACACAAACTGTTGCCGCCCGTGGTTATCGGCCCGGTGATTATGGTAATCGGCTTGTCCGTGGCCGCTGCAGCCAGCAGCATGGCCATGGGTCAATCAGGCGGCAAGCAGGTCATCGACTATATCGATTCGCTGATTCTGTCCGGCTTTACCTTTGCGGTAACCGTCATTGTTTCTGTCTTCGGCAGCAAAATGATGAAGCTGATTCCGATTTTGATCGGCGTGGCTTCCGGCTATGTGTTAGCTTTAATCATGGGCCTGGTCGATACCAGCGCCATCATCAATGCTCCTTGGTTTGCCGTCCCTCATTTTGAAACGCCTCAAGTCAACTGGCAGGCTGCCTTGTTTATGTTGCCCGTTGCCATCGCCCCGGCCATCGAACACATCGGCGGCATTATGGCCATCGGTAATGTAACCGGAAAAAACTACACCAAAGACCCAGGCTTGGACAAAACCCTCGCTGGCGACGGCTTGGGCGTGTGCGTGGCCGGTTTGATCGGCGGCCCTCCTGTAACCACTTACGGCGAGGTAACCGGAGCGGTGATGATTACCAAAAACAGCAACCCCGTCATCATGACTTGGGCAGCAATTTTTGCGATTTTCATGGCGTTTTTCGGTAAATTCAACGCGTTTTTGGCTTCGATTCCTATGCCGGTTATGGGCGGCATTATGTTGCTGCTGTTCGGCACTATCGCCTCTTTGGGCATCAAAACATTGATTGATGCGAAAGTCGATTTGATGCAGCCGAAAAACCTGGTTATCGTCAGCTCCGTATTGACCACCGGCATCGGCGGCATGATTATCAAAGTAGGTACTTTAAGCTTCGCCGGTGTAGGTTTATGCGCCGTATTGGCCATTATCCTGAACTGTGTTTTGCCCAATACAAAATCAGAAGAAGCATAAATAGCTGGTTCATAAACTCAAAGGCCGTCTGAAAATAAGGTTTCAGACGGCCTTTTTATTACGCTTTATACAATGAAAAATGCCGGAGACTCAATCATCTCCGGCATTTTTGAATAAGGTGGCGAGCCGAACCCCCGGCACTGGCTCATCAGAGTGGGCTGCTGGCTTCCGCCCCTGACCCGGTGTTCCGAATTACCATGCGGGGAGACCCGCCATAGAAGAAACGCATTATAGCGGTTTTACAGAAAAACTCAAGCGATAAAATCTGTCAGGCCGTCTGAAAACCATTTACACGACAAGATTGTAAACAATATCACCCAGTTGCAAATCATTCCCATTGAAATGTTTATTGGCTTTTCCGTTGAAAAATATCGAAAATTACACTACATTAACACTTTACGCCATCAAGAAGAAATTGCATTTTTCAGACGGCCTTTAATATAAAAACATTATACCTATCAACGGAACTCAACCATGACCACGACTACCGCCCCGCAGCGTATTCGGGAAATTCCCTACAACTATACTTCCTACACCGACCGCGAAATCATCATCCGACTGTTGGGTGACGAAGCCTGGCAAATTTTACAAGACCTGCGCGGTCAACGCAAAACAGGACGTTCGGCACGAATGCTGTTTGAAGTATTGGGCGATATTTGGGTGGTCGTGCGCAATCCGTATCTGGTCGATGATTTGCTGGAACACCCGAAACGCCGCGCCGCACTGGTACGCGAAATGCGCCACCGTTTGAACGAAATCCGCAAACGCCGCGACGACAATCCGCAAGTCGATGTATTGGTTGCGGCAGCGGAAAAGGCGGTCGAGCGTTTTGACGGCAGCTTTGACGAAACGCGCCAAAAGCGGCGGCAGATTTTGGAACGTTTGAGCAAAATCACCAAGCCGCACAATATTATGTTTGACGGGCTGGCGCGGGTGACGCACGTTACCGATGCGACCGACTGGCGTGTCGAATATCCGTTTGTCGTCGTCAATCCCGACACGGAGGCGGAAGTCGCGCCTTTGGTACGCGCCTTAATCGAGCTGGATTTGGTCATTATCCCGCGCGGCGGCGGCACGGGTTATACCGGTGGCGCCGTGCCTTTGGATGCGATGAGCGCAGTCATCAATACGGAAAAGCTGGACAAGCATCGCGGCGTCGAATTTGTCGAACTGGCGGGCTTGGACGGCAAACATCCGATTATCCATTGCGGCGCGGGCGTGGTAACGCGGCGTGTGGAAGAAACCGCGCATCAGGCGGGTTTGGTGTTTGCCGTCGATCCGACTTCCGCCGACGCATCCTGCGTGGGCGGCAATGTGGCGATGAACGCGGGCGGCAAAAAAGCCGTGCTGTGGGGGACGGCGTTGGACAACCTCGCCTACTGGCAGATGGTCAACCCGCAGGGCGAATGGCTGCGCATCGAGCGCGTGCGCCACAATTTCGGCAAAATCCACGACGAAGAAACCGCCGTGTTTGACGTTCACACGCTGGATTCAGACGGCCTCAATATCGTTAAAACCGAACGCTTGGAAATCCCCGGTCACAAATTCCGCAAAGTCGGTTTGGGCAAAGACGTTACCGACAAATTCTTGAGCGGTTTGCCCGGCGTGCAAAAAGAAGGCACGGACGGCATCATCACCAGCGTCGCCTTCGTGTTGCATAAAATGCCGAAATACACGCGCACCGTGTGTATGGAGTTTTTCGGCACAGTCGCCACCGCCACGCCGTCCATCGTCGAAATCCGCGATTTCCTGCTCGCCCACGACAGCGTTCGGCTGGCAGGTTTGGAGCATTTGGACTGGCGTTATGTCCGCGCCGTCGGCTACGCCACCAAAGCGGCAGGTAAAGGGCGGCCGAAAATGGTCTTGCTGGCGGACGTGGTTTCAGACGACGAAGCCGCCGTACAGGCAGCCGCCGAACACATCTGCGAACTTGCCCGCGCCCGCGACGGCGAAGGCTTTATCGCCGTGTCGCCCGAAGCGCGCAAAACCTTCTGGCTCGACCGCAGCCGCACCGCCGCCATCGCCAAACACACCAACGCCTTTAAAATCAACGAAGACGTAGTGATTCCGCTGGAGCGGCTGGGCGAGTATTCGGACGGCATCGAACGCATCAACATCGAGCTTTCCATCCAAAACAAACTCAAACTCTGTGCTGAATTAGAGCAATATCTGTCCGGCAAACTCCCCATCGACAAAATGGGCACGGACCTGCCGACCGCCGAACTTTTGGGCGAACGCGGCAAACACGCCCTTGCCCATGTTTCCGCCGTTA
This sequence comes from Neisseria sp. HMSC066H01, assembly GCF_001837375.1. NCBI lineage: Bacteria > Pseudomonadati > Pseudomonadota > Betaproteobacteria > Neisseriales > Neisseriaceae > Neisseria > Neisseria sp. HMSC066H01. The sequence goes on along the minus strand of NZ_KV832194.1, from coordinate 431,479 downwards.
AAGAACGTTGGGACTGGTTGCTCGCCCATCTGGATACGCCGCTTGCCGACTACAAAGCCCGCTACGGTGCAGCCGTCCATGCCGCACCCGAAGCCAAAGACGACGAGAGCTGTTTCACCGCATTCCGCGACTTCCGCCTGCGCGTGTCCGTCAAAGAAGACGTAATGAAACCGCTCGCCGAAATCTTCAGCGGCAAAACCGACACCAAAATTATCCAAGGTTTGGGAAAAATCCATGCCAAAACCGTACGCAGCCGTGTCTTTGTCGCCCTGCATATGCACGCCGGCGACGGCAACGTCCACACCAACATCCCCGTCAATTCAGACGACGCCCAAATGCTTCAGACGGCCTACCGTTCGGTCGAGCGCATCATGAAACTCGCCCGCTCGCTCGGTGGCGTGATTTCCGGCGAACACGGCATCGGCATCACCAAGCTCGAATTTCTGACCGATGAAGACTTGCAGCCGTTTTGGAACTACAAAAACCAAGTCGATCCCAAACACACCTTCAACCGCCACAAACTGATGAAAGGCTCGGACTTACGCAACGCCTACACGCCATCGTTCGAGCTGTTGGGCGCGGAATCGCTGATTATGGAAAAATCAGACCTCGGCACCATCGCCGATTCCGTCAAAGACTGCCTGCGCTGCGGCAAATGCAAACCCGTCTGCTCCACCCACGTTCCGCGCGCCAACCTGTTGTACAGCCCGCGCAACAAAATCCTTGGCGTGGGGCTCTTGACCGAAGCCTTCTTATACGAAGAACAAACCCGCCGCGGCGTTTCCATCAAACACTTTGAAGAACTTATGGACATCGGTGACCACTGCACCGTGTGCCACCGCTGCGTCAAACCCTGCCCCGTCAACATCGACTTCGGCGACGTAACCGTAGCCATCCGCAACTACCTTGCCGATTCCGGCCACAAACGCTTCGCGCCCGCCGCATCGATGGGCATGGCATTTTTGAACGCCACCGGCCCTAAAACCATCAAAGCCCTTCGCGCCGCCATGATACAGACCGGCTTCCCAGCGCAAAACTTTGCCTACAAAATCGGCAAACTTCTTCCAATCGGCACCAAAAAGCAAAAAGCCGAACCCAAAGCCACCGTCGGCACCGCCCCGGTCAAAGAACAAATCATCCACTTCATCAACCGTCCTTTGCCCAAAAGCGTGCCCGCCAAAACACCGCGCTCCATGCTCGGCATCGAAGACGACAAAAGCATCCCCATCATCCGTAACCCCGCCACGCCTGAAGATGCCGAAGCCGTGTTCTACTTCCCCGGCTGCGGTTCTGAGCGTTTGTTCAGTCAAATCGGACTCGCTGTTCAAGCCATGCTCTGGCACGTCGGCGTACAAACCGTCCTGCCGCCCGGCTATATGTGTTGCGGCTATCCGCAGGACGCGGGCGGAAACAAGGCAAAAGCCGAGCAAATGAGCACCAACAACCGCGTGGCTTTCCACCGTATGGCAAACACCCTCAACTACCTCGACATCAAAACCGTCGTCGTCAGTTGCGGTACCTGCTACGACCAACTGGAAAAATATCGTTTTGAGGAAATCTTCCCAGGTTGCCGTATCATCGACATCCACGAGTACCTGCTCGAAAAAGGCGTGAAACTGAACGGCGTGAAAGGTCAGCAATACCTCTACCACGACCCCTGCCACACGCCCATCAAAACCATGAACGCCACCCAAATGGCAAGCAGCCTCATGGGGCAGAAAGTCGTTTTAAGCGACCGCTGCTGCGGCGAATCCGGCATGTTCGCCGTCAAACGCCCCGACATCGCCACCCAAGTCAAATTCCGCAAACAGGAAGAAATCGAGAAAAACCTCAAAGAACTGCCGCAGGGCGAACCCGTCAAAATGCTCACCTCCTGCCCCGCCTGCCTGCAAGGCCTAAGCCGCTACGCCGACGACAACGACATGCCCGCCGACTACATCGTCATCGAAATGGCGAAACATATTCTCGGCGAAAACTGGCTGGACGAGTTCGTAAAAAAAGCCAACAACGGCGGCGTAGAAAAAGTATTGCTCTAAGGACTTAGACAAAAACTTTTGGCTGTAATAAAGGCCGTCTGAAAATCTTTCAGACAGCCTTTTTATTCAAAATAATCAAGATAAAACAATCAAATCAAATGCCTTTACAAATAACGATGCCACACCAGCAGTATTCAATAAAAAATAAAACCTGAGGGCTTTTATATACCTCAGGTTTTATTGATCAAGCCTTATGCTTTTTCTTTCTGGAGCTTCTCTGCCATCAGTTGATGCAGCGTTTTCTTAGCCGGTTTCATCGGAACACGGTTATCCGTCCAGCCCAGCTGTTTGCTTGGCGTCAATGCACGGAATTTGGTAGCAGCCCAGCCGAATGCTCGATAAGCCTTACTGCCGCTGAAAATGCCGTTAAAGGTTCGCCATGCCATTTGCTCGCCGAAGGTATGCGATGCGCCTTGACCGCGGATAGGATGAGGAACGGCTTCTGTTGGCGAACGTTGTGCTTCAACGCGCAGACGTTGCATTTGTTCGGTAATCGGAATGCGTACCGGGCAAACTTCGACACACGCGCCGCACATGGTACACGCAGTCGGTAGATCGCGTGTCGCATCCAAGCCCAACAAATGCGGAGAGATAATCTCGCCAATCGGGCCGGGATAGGTTGTGCCATATGCCGCGCCACCGATACGGGTGTAAACCGGACAGTGGTTCATACACGCGCCACAACGGATACATTGCAAGGTACGGCGCATTTGATCTTCTGCATAGGCTTGGCTACGGCCGTTGTCGAGCAGAACCAAGTGCATTTCTTGAGGACCGTCCAGTTCTTCGCTACGGCGAGGACCGGTAATCATATTGAAATAAGTGGTAATGTTCTGACCGATAGCTGAACGTGGCAACAGGCTGTATAAAGGCGGCACATCCGACAGTTTCGCAACCACTTTTTCAATACCGGTAATGGCGATGTGCACAGGCGGCACAGTGGTACTCAAGCGGCCGTTACCTTCGTTTTCAACCAGACACAAAGTGCCTGTTTCTGCAACGGCAAAGTTCACACCACTCAAACCGACATCAGCAGTGCTGTAAATATCACGCAAGGCTTTACGCGCAAATCCGGTCAGCTGGTCTACGTCGTCCGTTAATGGAGTACCAAGATTTTGATGGAAAAGCTCGCTCACCTGCTCTTTGGTCTTGTGAATGGCAGGCATCACGATATGGGTTGGCTTCTCGCCGGCCATTTGAACGATAAACTCGCCCAAGTCGCTTTCAACCGCTTTGATACCCCGGTCTTGCAGATAATGGTTCAGCTCGATTTCTTCACTGACCATAGATTTGCCTTTCACCATCAGCTTGCCGTTTTTATCGGTAATAATGTTGTGAATGATTTGGCAGGCTTCGGCCGGTGTTTCCGCCCAGTGGACTTTAACGCCCAGCTTGGTCAGGTTTGCTTCTAATTGTTCCAATAATGCAGGTAATTTGGACAAAGAACGCTGACGGACGTGTTCACATAAATCCCGCAGGCTTTGCAGCTCTTCTTCATCTGTCAAAACAGCTTTGCGCTTGGTCATCAGCATATCCATCGCCGTACGCAAGCTTTTACGCAGAGGCTTGTCTTGCAAAGAAATCGCAGCGTTTTGCTTGAACGTTTCCGGCTTCATATGGAATTTAATGGTTTGGGAACTCATGCTTTTTCCTCCAAATCGGCAGGGGAAATATGATCAGGTAGAACGGCCAAAACCACCAAATCACGCGGACCGTGTGCACCATAGGCTAAAGTCAATTGAATATCGGCAGTCTTAGACGGGCCGGAAATCAAAATAACGTTGGTAGGCATACCTTTTTCTACCAGTTTTTCGCCTTCAACAGCATTATGGAATTCGTTGTACATTTTGCTGGTGTCAAACAGGCAGAAATGCACAGGCGGAACCAAACTCAGGCTGCGCGGCTCCAGAGGACTAGACTCCAGCATAATCGTACCAGTACGGGCAATACCGCATTTAGAGCCGCTAAATCCGGCCTCAATATCGGCAAAGAATTCGTTTTTCCAGTCGTCGATTTTTCGCTCAAAACCGCGCGGTTCGATATCGGTATCGGCCAAAGCTGCACGAGCCAGCTGGCCGTGTTCTGTTTCCAATGGCAACAGAATGTTTTTCAAACCTTTGCCTTCGGCTGCTTGGCGGAATACTTGCGGCCAATTGGTTTTAGTAACCCAATAGATTTCCGTTTTGACGGCACGCATGGCAGCCGCCCAATGTTTCAAGCGTTCGACATCGTTAGCCCAAGAAACACCCATTTCACGGTAATAATCGAAAACCGGCGGCTCTTCCATTGGTAAGGCATCGGCTTTTTTCAATTTCGCCAAAATATTTTCGCGCGCGCTCATGCTTTACCTCCGGTGCGTTCCAACAGGAAAGATGCAATATGTTTCGGACGTGGCATATTCGGTTCGTCTTTAGCGATTTTGCCGCCGATATTCATCATGCAGCCGCAGTCCGCGCTGATGATTTCAGTCGCGCCGGTTTCTTTCAGGGCTGCGACTTTGTCGGTTACCATCGCGCCGGAAATATCGGCTTGTTTGACAGAGAATGTACCGCCAAAACCGCAACACTCGCTTTCATGGTCATGAACGATACGCTCGACATTTTCCATGCCGTCAATCAGCTGCCAGCCTGACAAATGGACATTCATCTCACGACGCGCCGCGCAAGAAGTATGAACGGCCACTTTAACCGGCTCGCCTTTATCTTCAGGTTTGTAGCCGATGGCCAGCAGGAAGTGGGTAAATTCAATGATACGGTTGGCGCAATCAATGGCTTTTTGTTCGTACTCGGTGCCTTTGAACAAAGTCGGCCAGTGGTGTTTCATCATGCCGCCGCAAGAACCAGACGGTACAACAATCGGCCAATTTTCCGGGAATAAATCCAATTGGGCTTTGGCCACATCAAAAGCTTCTTTCGGATGGCCGGATGAATAGGCAGGTTGGCCGCAACAGCTTTGCTCCATTGGATAATGGACGCGGATGCCTTGTTGCTCGATTAAGGTAATGGCATCCATACCCGCTTCCGGCATGAAGATATCGAGAACGCAAGTACCGAAGAAATAAACATCGGTCGGCTTGCTGTCGTATACAGTGATTTGTGGTGGTTTGATTGCGCTCATTTTTTTTGGAACGGGACAACCCGTTTTCTTGTATAAAAATTAAGATGGGTACTTTAAGTAATTGCTTGTAACGGGTCAAGTCTAATTTTAAAAAATAATATTAAAAAAGCATGACAAATCAGACAGAGGGCTTTCCCTTATTAACTTGATAATCTACATAATAACCACTATCAATAAGAAAACTGATGGATTCATTTTTTAATAAATGAAACTCGTACATTCCCTCTCTATTTAAAACTGAATAACTACCTCTTTATAGAATCTTGATTTACATCAGAAGTCATGAAAATAATCGATATTTCCCAAATTTCGAGAAGACAGATGACCCTCTATGCCGTGCTTATGTTTCAGACGGCCATATGAGAACAAAGGATATCTAAGGCAATAAAAATAAAAGTTTTTCTTAAAAGTTCAGGCCGTCTGAAACATGACTGCAGCTAAAGGCCATATTCTTTTTATTCATCCTTACTTTCAATCAAAATCAAACACTTGAAAAATCCTGTTCAATAACCTTGAAAACCCTAGGCACACTCAAGCACTTCCAGTATCATTGAGGCAGTTTCTTGACGCAAAATTACAGTCTTGGCCGCCCACAATCGGCATGGATTTGCAAAAGAAGTGAAACCAAGCTTCAAAACAATTTCACCTTAACTTCGGAGTAGGCATTATGTTGACCCAGACTCAACAGGTTGATTTGACCTTGCATCACCTTAAAGAACGCACCCTATCGATATACACTCCCGAACAGCGTGCAAGCATCGAGGCATCTGAAGACTGGAAACAGTTTGACAGACGGCTTGAAGAACACTTTCCCAAACTGATGCACGAGCTGGACAACGTTTACAACAACAACGAAGCTGTCCTCCCCATGTTGGAGCAACTGATTGCCCAAGCATGGCAAAGCTATTCCCAACGCAACGCATCTTTAAAAGATATCGATATCGCGCGCGAAAACGATCCTGACTGGATTTTGTCCAACAAACAGGTCGGCGGCGTGTGCTACGTCGATTTGTTCGCAGGCGATCTGCAAGGCTTGAAAGCCAAAATTCCTTATTTCCAAGAATTGGGCCTGACCTATCTGCACCTGATGCCACTGTTTAAATGTCCCGAAGGCAAAAGCGACGGCGGCTATGCAGTCAGCAGCTACCGCGATGTCAATCCGGCTTTGGGTACGATAGACGACTTGCGCGATGTCATTGCCGCTTTGCACGAAGCAGGCATTTCCGCCGTTGTCGATTTCATCTTTAACCACACTTCCAATGAACACGAATGGGCAAAACGCTGCGCCGCTGGCGATCCGCTCTACGACAATTTCTACTACATTTTCCCTGATCGTTGGATGCCCGACCAATACGACCGCACCCTGCGTGAAATCTTCCCCGACCAACATCCGGGCGGCTTCTCCCAACTGGAAGACGGACGCTGGGTATGGACAACGTTCAACTCCTTCCAATGGGACTTGAATTACAGCAACCCATGGGTATTCCGTGCCATGGCAGGCGAAATGATGTTCCTTGCCAACTTGGGCGTTGATATTCTGCGCATGGATGCCGTTGCCTTTATTTGGAAACAAATGGGCACAAGCTGCGAAAACCTGCCGCAAGCCCATGCCTTAATTCGCGCGTTTAACTCCGTCATGCGTATTGCCGCCCCGGCCGTATTCTTCAAATCCGAAGCCATCGTCCACCCCGACCAAGTTGTCCAATACATCAGCCAAGACGAATGCCAAATCGGCTACAACCCTCTGCAAATGGCATTGTTGTGGAACACGCTTGCCACGCGCGAAGTCAACCTGCTCCATCAGGCATTGACCTACCGCCACAACCTGCCCGACCACACTGCATGGGTCAACTACGTCCGCAGCCATGACGACATCGGCTGGACATTTGCCGATGAGGACGCATGGCAGTTCGGCATCCACGGCTACGACCACCGACAATTCCTCAACCGCTTCTTCGTCAACCATTTCGACGGCAGCTTCGCGCGCGGCCTCCCCTTCCAATACAACCCCAACACTGGCGACTGCCGTGTCAGCGGTACAGCCGCAGCATTGGTTGGTTTGGCTCAAAATGACCCGTACGCCGTTGACCGCATCAAACTTTTGTACAGCATTGCTCTGAGTACCGGCGGTCTGCCGCTGATTTACTTGGGTGACGAAGTGGGTACACTCAATGATGACGACTGGTCGCAAGACAGCAATAAGAGCGACGACAGCCGCTGGGCACACCGTCCTCGTTATAATGAAAAGTTGTACAACCAACGCCATGACAGCTCGACCACTGCCGGTCAAATCTTCCAAGGTTTGCGCCATATGATTGCCATCCGACAAAGCAATCCGCGCTTTGACGGCGGCAAGTTGGTTACCTTCAATACCAACAATAAACACATCATCGGCTATATGCGCAACAACGCACTATTGGCATTCGGCAACTTCAGCGAACATCCGCAAACCATCAGTGCGCATACGCTGCAAGCCATGCCGTTTAAAGCACACGATTTGATCAGCGGTCAAACCGTTTCCCTGAATCAGGACTTGGTATTGCAACCCTATCAAGTCATGTGGCTTGAAATTGCATAAGCCGAAATTTTGATACACCACTCAAGGCCGTCTGAACAAATCAGCGTTCAGACGGCCTTTTAAGAAACTAAGATGTATTTTGTATTTTGGGCAGTTTCGCTTAGAATGCACGCTTTAATACCAGATGACACACTTAAAGTCAGGAGTAAAAATCCATGTTGAAAAAATTCGTACTCGGTACCATCGCTGCAGTAGTTTTGGCTGCTTGCGGCGGAGAAGGCAGCAACTCAGCTTCTTCTACTCCAGCGCAATCCGGTGCGGCCTCCGGTTCACTGATTGAGCGTATCAACAACAAAGGTACCATCACTGTCGGTACGGAAGGTACTTACGCACCCTTCACCTACCACGACAAAGACGGCAAATTGACCGGCTACGATGTCGAAGTAACCCGCGCAGTTGCCGACAAACTGGGCATCAAAGTTGAATTTAAAGAAACACAATGGGACTCCATGATGGCAGGTTTGAAAGCCGGCCGTTTTGACGTGGTTGCCAACCAAGTCGGCCTGACCAGCCCTGAGCGTCAAGCGACTTTTGACAAATCCGAGCCTTACAGCTGGAGCGGTGCCGTTTTGGTTGCGCGCAAAGACAGCGACATCAAATCCATCGACGACATCAAAGGTGTGAAAACCGCACAATCCCTGACCAGCAACTATGGTGAAAAAGCCAAAGCTGCAGGCGCAGAACTCGTACCGGTAGACGGCTTGGCGCAATCCCTGACCTTGATTGAACAAAAACGTGCCGATGCAACCCTGAACGACGAATTGGCGGTATTGGACTATCTGAAGAAAAACCCGAATGCCGACGTAAAAATCGTTTGGTCTGCACCGGCTGACGAAAAAGTCGGCTCCGGCTTGATTGTCAATAAAGGCAATGATGAAGCATTGGCCAAATTCAGCACAGCCATGACTGAGCTGAAAGCCGACGGCACGCTGAAAAAACTGGGCGAACAATTCTTCGGAAAAGACATCAGTGTTAAATAATTTCCTTGCCTCTCTGCCGTTTATGACGGAAACACGCGCTGATATGCTCATCAGCGCGTTTTGGCCCATGGTTAAAGCCGGCTTCGCAGTGTCTTTGCCTTTGGCGATCGCTTCTTTCGTTATCGGCATGATTATTGCTGTAGCCGTTGCTTTGGTAAGAATCATGCCCTCCGGCGGTATTTTCCAAAAATGCTTGCTGAAGCTGGTGGAATTTTATATTTCCGTCATTCGCGGTACGCCGCTTTTGGTGCAGTTGGTCATCGTATTCTACGGTTTACCTTCCGTTGGCATCTATATCGATCCGATTCCTGCCGCCATCATCGGCTTTTCGCTCAATGTCGGCGCATACGCTTCCGAAACCATACGCGCGGCAATTTTGTCCGTACCTAAAGGCCAATGGGAAGCCGGTTTTTCCATCGGTATGACCTATATGCAGACATTCCGCCGTATTATCGCACCACAGGCATTCCGCGTTGCCGTACCGCCTTTGAGCAATGAATTTATCGGCCTGTTCAAAAACACCTCGCTTGCCGCCGTAGTAACGGTAACCGAGCTTTTCCGTGTCGCCCAAGAGACAGCAAACCGTACTTATGACTTTTTGCCGGTTTATATCGAAGCCGCATTGGTTTATTGGTGTTTCTGCAAAGTGCTGTTTTTGATTCAGGCGCGCTTGGAAAAACGCTTTGACCGCTATGTCGCCAAATAAGGAGTTGTCATGATTAAAATCCGCAATATCCATAAGACCTTTGGCGAAAATACCATTTTGCGCGGCATCGATTTGGATGTCGGCAAAGGACAAGTGGTTGTTATCCTAGGCCCGTCCGGCTCGGGCAAAACCACGTTTTTACGCTGTTTAAACGCTTTGGAAATGCCCGAACAAGGTCGGATCGAGTTTGACAATGCGCAGCCGTTAAGCATCGATTTTTCCAAAAAACCAAGCAAACACGATATTTTGGCACTGCGCCGCAAATCCGGCATGGTATTCCAACAATACAACCTCTTTCCGCACAAAACTGCGTTGGAAAACGTCATGGAAGGACCGGTTGCCGTACAAGGCAAGCCTGTCGCCAAAGCGCGTGAAGAGGCTGTCAAATTGCTTAAAAAAGTCGGTTTGGGCGACAAGATCGACCTCTACCCCTACCAGCTTTCCGGTGGTCAACAGCAGCGCGTCGGCATTGCCCGAGCATTGGCGATTCAGCCTGAACTGATGCTGTTTGACGAACCGACTTCCGCGCTTGACCCTGAATTGGTGCAAGATGTTTTAGATACCATGAAGGAATTGGCACAAGAAGGCTGGACCATGGTTGTCGTTACGCATGAAATCAAATTTGCCTTGGAAGTGGCAACCACCGTCGTCGTGATGGATGGTGGCGTTATTGTCGAGCAAGGCAGCCCGCAAGATTTGTTCAATCATCCCAAACATGAACGGACACAAAAATTCCTGCGCCAAATCCGTGCGGACAATGCCGACCTTTAAATTTAATTGAAACAACAGACAATTTGAAAGCATTTCCAACTGTCATTTCATAAAGGCCGTCTGAATAAGTGAAATAGAAATCGCTGATTTCATTTTCATACTTGTTCAGACGGCCTTTTATATGTCTTTTCAGGTAAAATAACGCCTTTCGTTTTACTTATCTCCTTACCCGCCATCATGATAGAAATCAAAAAACTCACCCTGCAACGCGGTTTAAAAGTCCTGCTCGATAAAGCCGATGCCGTAATCAACCCCGGCCAACGCGTTGGTTTAATCGGTAAAAACGGTACGGGAAAATCCAGCCTGTTTGCGCTGATAAAAGGTGAAATCACTCAAGATGGCGGCGAAATCCTGATTCCCAAAACATGGCGCCTGGCTTCCGTCTCTCAAGAAACGCCCGATTTAGATATTTCCGCTTTAGACTACGTTTTGCAAGGCGATGCCGAATTGCAGGCTTTTCAGACGGCCTTGGCCCAAGCAGAAGCGCAAAACGACGGCATGAAACAAGCCGAATATCACGCCAAGCTTGAAGAAATCGATGCCTATACCGCTCCGGCACGCGCGGCGAAATTGTTGAGCGGCTTGGGTTTTGCACAAGAAGAACATATCCTCCCCGTCAAATCTTTTTCCGGCGGCTGGCGTATGCGACTCAACCTTGCCCAAGCACTGATTTGCCGTGCCGATTTGCTGCTTTTGGACGAACCGACCAACCACTTGGATTTGGAAACCGTATTGTGGCTGGAAAACCATCTCGCCTCCCTGCCCTGTACGCAAATCATCATTTCCCATGACCGCGACTTCTTAAATGCCACTACAACACAAACCATCGAACTATCGCAACAAAAACTGACCCAATACGGTGGCAATTACGATTTCTATCAAGCCGAACGCGCCCAGCGTCTGGCGCAACAACAAGCCGCCTACGTCAAACAGCAGGCACAAATCAAACATCTGCAATCCTTTATCGACCGTTTCAAAGCCAAAGCCACAAAGGCCGTACAAGCCCAAAGCCGTATGAAGACATTAGCCAAACTCGAACGCATCGCCCCTGCGCATTTGGATAGCGAGTTTTCCTTTGAATTTGCCAATCCGACCCACCTGCCCAATCCATTATTGAAACTCGACCATGCCGACTTAGGTTATGGCGACAATACCGTTTTACACGATATCACCTTGTCTCTGGAAAGCGGCGCACGTTACGGCCTGTTGGGCGTTAATGGCAGCGGCAAATCCACATTTATCAAAGCCTTGGCAGGAAAAATCGATTTACTTTCCGGCAGCATCGTCCGCTCTGAAAAGCTCAATATCGGCTATTTTGCCCAGCATCAACTGGATACCTTACGCGCAGACCAAAGTCCGGTTTGGCATATCCAACAGCTTTCGCCCGAAGTCCGCGAACAGGAAATCCGCAACTTTTTAGGCGGTTTCAACTTTGTCGGCGATATGGCGGTTCAAAAGACCGAGCCCTTTTCCGGCGGCGAAAAAGCGCGGCTTGCCCTTGCCATGATTATTTGGCAAAAACCTAATCTACTGCTGCTTGACGAGCCGACCAACCATTTGGACTTGGATATGCGCCACGCCCTGACGCTTGCTCTGCAAAGTTTCCAAGGCGCATTGATTGTCGTATCGCACGACCGCAGCCTGCTTGAAGCGACTACCGACAGCTTCCTATTGATTGACAAAGGCCGTCTGAACAACTTCGACGGCGATTTGAACGACTACCGTCAATGGCGGTTGGCACAAGAAAACGCCGCAACAGCCCCTGCCGCATCTGCACAAAGCCAAAGCCGCAAGGACACCAAGCGTATCGAGGCACAAATCCGCCAGGAAAAAGCCAAACGCAGCAAACCAATTCAGCAAAAAATCGACAAAGCCGAAAAAGAAATCGCACGATTAACTGATATTCAGACGGCCTGTGAAGCATTTTTGGCACAAGAATCTGCTTATTCAGAAGAAAATAAACCCAAATTGCAAGAGACACTCGCACAATTAACAGAAACTAAAGTAAAATTAACGCAACTGGAAGAAAACTGGCTGCAATGGCAGGAAGAGCTTGAACAAATCCAAGTTGATGTCGAGGCCGAGTTTTCCCAATAAAAATAGAGCCATCAGGCCGTCTGAAATAAAACACAATACGGAAAAACATGACTTCAACTATCAAACAAGCCGGATACTTCCTCGTATCCTCTTTCGTCTTGGGCATTTCTCTTCACGCAGCCGCCGCAGTTTATTCCTGCGGCAACGGCAGCTATACCTCCGAACCCAACTCCTCCTGCGCACAGGCCCAATTGCCTAAAATCAGCGGCCATCAAGGCAGCGGTTATCATCTCAACATCCGCAGCCTCCATGCCTCTGATGAACGCGTCAATGCAAAACCCAAGAAAAAGAAGCGCACGGAAAAATCCGATAAACAAGAGAAAAAAGCCGACAAACCGAGCAAAAACAAAAACAGTGCAAAAGCCAAAAAACAGCAGCCCATACCGTCTGAACAAGAATAAAATGCTCAAATGCAACGCATCAGTCCTACCTGAATCATGAAAAAATACCTGCTTACCCTATCCTTGCTACCGCTTGCCGTTTTCAACAGCCAAGCCCATGCTGCAAAAATCTACACCTGTGAAGTCAACGGCTCGATTGTCTATACCTCACGTCCAAGCGGCAACTGCCAAGCCGTCAACGATTTGCCGATTGTCGGCAAATACAGTAGCAGCCGATACGATGCCCCGGTCAGCGATGCCCCTACACTCAACGCACCGACATCACAAGCGGCTCCGGTAAAAAGCAAAAATACGGCGGCAAAATCCAACCATAAAGCAACGCCTAAACCTGCCCCCGTCCGCACCGCTTCTGAAGCGGCTCCTCCTCCGGTTCCCAAATCCTCCGGCGTCAACAGCCGCCGCTCTATTTTGGAAACCGAGTTATCGAATGAACGCGCGGCTTTGGCCGATGCCAAAAAGCAACTGAGCCAAGCGCGGACAGCCAAAGGCGGCAGCGTCAATCAACAAGCCATCAGTACGCTGCAAGGTGCGGTTTTGGATAGGGAGAAAAACATTCAAGCCCTCCAGCGTGAACTGGGCAGAATGTAAGCTCAAATCAACCAAAACATCAGGCCGTCTGAACAGGTGGAAACGAAATCCAAAATTTTCGTCACGCCATACAGACGGCCTGAATCCCATAATGATTACGCCCGTTTCAATTTCTCGCGTCTGGTAAATACGGTATAATTTGCCCTTTACGCACATTACCTCCGGTCTTTTCAGACGGCCTTTATCTCATGACTGCAAAATCTTCTAAAACCCAAACAAAAAAACGTGCCACCACCAAACCGGCTGCCAAACCGACCACACGCAAATCCGCCAAAACACAAACTCAAGCCGACAATAAAGTCTCCCAACGCCTGAAAGCCGCCAAAGAGCTGCAAAAAAACGAAGAAAAAAAAGCGCGCCCCGAACATGTCGTCAACTTGATTAATGATGCCTTATGGCTGTTTGGTTTGGTTATCACCATTTATCTGGCCATTTCCCTGGCCAGTTTCAGCATGGACGACCCTGCATGGTCGCGCAGCGTTCCCAAAAGCCATGATGTTGCCAACCTCGGCGGCCTTTTTGGTTCCTATCTTTCCGATGTCGGGTATTATTTGTTCGGCCTGTCATTTTGGTGGTGGATTGTCGCCTCTTGCGTTTTCCTCTACAAAAACTTCCGCCCCATGAAAAAGCAGGAAAACCATAAGCCCTACAATCACGGCGTAGCCGCTTTGGCATTGTTCCTCCTGCTGGTGTGCAGCCCGATTATCGAACATTTCCTGTTTGACAACGCATTAAGCGAATCCCTTCCCGTCGGTGCAGGCGGCTTGGTCGGCTTGTTGGCGGGTTCAGGCTTGGCTTGGCTGTTGGGCAAATCAGGCAGCCTGTTGATTATGCTGGTGATGTTGCTGTTGTCCATTTCCCTGTTGGCTCAGGTGTCATGGCTGGAAGTCATGGCCAAATCCGGTAGCCATGTGGGCGGCCTGTTTGGCAGCTTGATGAAAAAACTGTCGCAATATCAAAATAAAAAAGAAGACGTCAGCGCCGAAGCTTTGGAAACCCAAAATACGCGCCGCATGGTTAAAGAGGCCAAAACCATTACCGCCACTCCGGTGGCTCCGTTGGCAGGCAGCAGCAGCAACCGTAAAACCGTTGCCGTGTCCGTTGCGCCGCCCCCTAAAATCCAAACTTCCCTGTTTGACGATACCGAGCCTAAAAACAACGGCGAATACCACAAACCCAATATGAACCTGTTGCGTATGCCGTCTGAAGAACCGGTTACCGTCAATCCGGATGAATTGCAACAAACCGCAGAATTGATTGAAACCAAACTGGCTGAATTCGGCATCGGCGTACAGGTTGTTTCCGCCACTTCCGGCCCTGTGATTACCCGCTACGAAATCGAACCGGCACAAGGTGTCAAAGGCAGCCAAATTGTCGCCTTGTCCAAAGATTTGGCGCGCTCGATGTCTCTGCAAGCGGTACGCATTGTTGAGACCATTGCCGGTAAAAACACCATGGGCATTGAATTACCTAATGAGAAACGCCAAGACGTCATGTTGAGCGAAATCCTCTCTTCTCCCGTGTTTACCGATGCCAAGTCCAAACTGACCGTTGCCTTGGGTAAAGATATTGCAGGTACGCCCGTTGTCGGCGACTTGGCAAAAATGCCGCATCTTTTGGTCGCAGGCATGACCGGATCGGGTAAATCTGTCGGCGTGAACGGCATGATTATGTCCATGCTCTTCAAAGCCACGCCCGACGAAGTCCGATTCATCATGATTGACCCGAAAATGCTGGAATTGAGCATTTATGATGGCATTCCGCACCTGCTTTGCCCGGTTGTAACCGATATGCGCGAGGCAGGACAAGCGTTAAACTGGTGTGTTGCCGAAATGGAAAAACGCTATCGCCTGCTCTCACACGCCGGCGTACGTAATCTGGACGGCTTCAACCAAAAAGTCGAGCAGGCCAAAGCGGCAGGCAAGCCATTACTCAATCCATTCAGCTTAAATCCTGACGATCCCGAGCCTCTGGAAAAACTGCCGTTGATTGTGGTCGTCATCGACGAGTTGGCAGACTTGATGATGACCGAACGCAAATCCGTCGAGCAGCAAATCGCACGCCTTGCCCAAAAAGCGCGTGCGGCAGGCATACACATGATTGTCGCCACCCAACGCCCGAGCGTTGATGTGGTTACCGGCCTGATTAAAGCCAACATCCCGACACGCATGGCCTTTACCGTACAAAGCAAAATCGACAGCCGCACCATTCTTGACCAAATGGGTGCAGATGAATTGCTCAAATACGGCGACTCATTGTTCCTGCAACCGGGCAGCGCAGAACCGACACGCCTGCAAGGTGCGTTTGTTTCCGATGATGAAGTGCATCAAGTCGTCAATTTCATTAAAGAACAAGCGCCGACCAATTATGTGGAAGGCCTGCTCAGCGGTGAAGCGGCCATTGAAACCACCAATATTGTCAATCCGAACGCCAACAGCGATGAACTGTTTGATCAAGCAGTTGCCTTCGTATTGGAAAGCCGGAAGACTTCCATCTCCTCCCTGCAACGCCAATTGCGCATCGGCTACAACCGCGCCGCCAATTTGGTAGATGCGCTTGAAAATGCCGGCGTGCTTTCTCCGGCAGATGTCAACGGCAGCCGACGGATTCTGGCGCAAAAAGACCAGCTTTAAAAAACAATGTCAAAGCAAAAAGGCCGTCTGAAAAGAATTTCCCACTTTTCAGACGGCCTTTTTATGTTATTCGTGAAACATTGTGTTATACTAAGCAGCTAAATTTTGACCTTATGCATATTCCCGAAATCCTTCGGGGGATTAAGCAGAAGGATAACCGTTTAACACAACAAATTTAAGGGCTTACGATGAGCGTAACTGTTGAAACTTTAGAAAATCTGGAACGCAAAGTAGTATTGTCTCTGCCTTGGTCCAAAATCAACGCAGAAACTGAGAAAAAACTGAAACAAACCCAACGCCGCGCAAAAATTGACGGCTTCCGTCCGGGTAAAGCACCGTTCAAAATGATTGCCCAAATGTACGGCGCAAGCGCACAAAACGACGTTATCAACGAATTGGTACAACGCGAATTCTACGATGTTGCCGTTGCTCAAGAATTGAAAGTTGCCGGTTACCCACGCTTTGAAGCCGTTGAAGAACAAGACGATCAAGAGTCTTTCAAAGTTGCCGCTATTTTTGAAGTCTTCCCCGAAGTAACCATCGGCGACCTGTCTGCCCAAGAAGTAGAAAAAGTAACTGCAACCGTTGGCGATGCCGAAGTTGACCAAACCGTAGAAATCCTGCGCAAACAGCGCACCCGTTTCAACCATGTTGACCGCGAAGCCCAAAACGGCGACCGCGTCATCATCGACTTCGAAGGCAAAATCGACGGCGAACCTTTCGCCGGCGGCGCGTCTAAAAACTACGCTTTCGTATTGGGCGCAGGCCAAATGCTGCCTGAATTCGAAGCCGGTGTTGTCGGCATGAAAGCCGGTGAAAGCAAAGACGTTACCGTAAACTTCCCTGAAGACTACCACGGTAAAGATGTTGCCGGTAAATCTGCCGTATTCACCATCACTCTGAACAACGTTTCTGAAGCTACTTTGCCTGAAGTTAACGCTGACTTTGCCAAAGCTCTGGGCATTGAAGACGGCGACGTTGCCAAAATGCGTGAAGAAGTGAAGAAAAACGTCGGCCGCGAAGTTGAGCGCCGCATCGGTGAACAAACTAAAGAATCTGTCATGAACGCCCTGCTCAAAGCGACTGACTTGCAAGTTCCTGTTGCTTTGGTCAACGAAGAAGCGGCCCGCCTGGCAAACGAAATGAAACAAAACTTCGTTAACCAAGGTATGGCTGACGCTGCCAACTTGGATCTGCCTTTGGATATGTTCAAAGAACAAGCAGAACGCCGCGTTGCTTTGGGTCTGATTTTGGCTAAATTGGTTGAAGAAAACAAACTTGAGCCAACTGAAGACCAAATCAAAGCCGTTGTTGCCAACTTCGCTGAAAGCTATGAAGATCCTCAAGAAGTTATCGACTGGTACTACGCAGAGCCTTCTCGTCTGCAAGGCCCGACTTCTTTGGCCGTAGAAAGCAACGTTGTTGATTTTGTTCTGAGCAAAGCCAAGGTAACTGAAAAAGCGCTGTCTTTTGACGAAGTAATGGGCGCACAAGCTTAATTGCTCTAAGGCCGTCTGAAACAGACAATCAAAAGCACCGAAGCGCTTTAAATGGCTTTGGTGCTTTTCCATCATTAACAGGAGACAAAAATGTCCTTCGATTTCAATAACTACCTTGTCCCTACCGTTATCGAACAAAGCGGTCGCGGCGAGCGCGCATTCGACATCTACTCACGCCTTTTGAAAGAGCGCATCGTTTTCTTGGTCGGCCCGGTAACAGACGAATCTGCCAATCTGGTTGTCGCGCAACTGCTGTTTTTGGAAAGTGAAAATCCAGATAAAGACATCTTCTTCTATATCAACTCACCGGGTGGTTCGGTTACTGCCGGTATGTCGATTTACGACACCATGAACTTCATCAAGCCTCATGTTTCTACCTTATGCTTGGGCCAAGCGGCAAGCATGGGCGCATTCTTGTTGTCTGCCGGTGAAAAAGGCAAACGCTTTGCCCTGCCCAACAGCCGCATCATGATTCACCAACCGCTCATCAGCGGCGGCTTGGCCGGTCAGGCTTCCGACATTGAAATTCACGCTAAAGAGTTGCTGAAAATCAAAGAGAAACTGAACCGCTTGCTTGCCAAACATTGTGATCGCGATTTGGCCGATTTGGAACGCGATACCGACCGCGACAACTATATGTCTGCCGATGAAGCCAAAGAATACGGTTTGATTGACCAAGTTTTGGAAAACCGCGAATCTCTACAAGCCTAATTTTTATCGGTTTAAATCAAAGGCCGTCTGAACATATATATTCAGACGGCCTTTCTTCAATCCTACTTCGTATTGTCTTTATTATTCACTTGAACCGGATACAGCAAAATCAAAGGGTTGGCTTTTACTTGGTTCCAAAAACTTTTTAGCAGATTGCGTATACTGCCCAAACGCGTACCGCGGGAACGGAGCGCCACAGCCAAAGCCAAAGAAAAGCTGACCACTAAATTTACCATACCGATTGCCAATACGCTTGCCAAGCCGAGTATAAACGTGAATACATCTGCATGGCCGCTGATCGCGGCATAACCCAAGTTTGCCGAAGAAAACGCCACATGACGAATATCCAGCGGCAAGCCGAAAAGATGGCCAAAATAGCCTGTCATGCCTAAAAGCATACCGAAAATAAAATTACCCATAAGCGAACCATAATGCTTATGAATATAAGCAGCCAACCGACGGCGCGGCTCCGGAGGCATGATTTTTCGTAAAAACGGATTAAACGGCAGGCGCTGACGCAGGTTCAGATAATCGGAACGATTGTCAAAAAAGCCGGCAATAATACCCGAACAAAACAACCATACGCCGGCAATAGCGGCATACCATAAGGTCGGTTGGGTAAAAATCTCAATAGATTTGAACTGATAGGCCGTAACTGCCTCATTCAGCAAAGGCTGACCATGCGTATGGGCATAGCCAAAAGCAATCCCTGCCGCCAACAATACCGCAATCGATACATTGCCAAACACAGCGACACTTTGCGAACGGCACACGTCAATCAGCAGTTTAGCCAATTTATTGTCCACCGCTTTGCTGCCTTCATTCGAGTCCACCTGTTCGGCAAAGCTCGCTGCCGTCATGGCAGGCTGTTTGGTTGCAACAGTGCAATGCAGCATATGAATCAGCATAAAGCCCAAACCATAATTGAGCCCAGCCAAGAATGAAGTAGTAAATTCGCCAAACCCCAAAGACGCAATATGGATTTTATTCAATGCCATCAAAGCAATAATTACGCCGCCGCCTGCTGCGGAATAAAACATTTTGAAATATTCGCTACGGTTGCGCGTAATGTAATGCTCGCCATGATGACTTTTGTTTTCCGTAATACTGCGTGCCAGCATTCGGATACTACTTTTACGCAAGTGGCTGGTGCTGTATTGCTCCACCGCCGCATAAATCATCGCATTCATCAGATTGACAGTTAAGCGGGTGCGGCTGGTTTCGATTTGAATATTGGTCAACAATTTCAGGCGGTCTATGGTTTGTTGCAGGCGTTCGAGCAAGTGGGCAACTTTTACTGACGAACCAGACCCGGCTCCCGTACCACGACGGCGCAAATAGTCAATTTGCTTTTCACACTGGTCAAACATAACCTCCAAATGCGCTGTGTCATAAGTTTCTTCACTATGGCGATAATGTTCCACCATCTTCGCAACTTCGCGCTGTAAAGCGACAAATGCAGAATCCGCTTCCAACAAACGGGGGGCAATCCGTATTAAATCCGGCTCAATCGCTTCGGAAGCAATCCAGATGGACAACATTTCTACCGCACGCAAACGTGCATCTGTCAATTGTCGGCTGGCCGTCTGAAGCAAAGCGGGATCCGCCTTAGCCAACAACAATTCATACATACCCAGCCATTGTCGCAAACTCAGTGTTTGCAACCATTTATCATCATTTTCAGAATGAAAAAGATATAAAAATACTTCGCGCAAGTTGGAAAAATCTTTATAAGACGGGCTGAACCGCTCATAAATCCGTATGCCCATTTCCCGGGTAAAACTATGGCGCGAGAAAATACCCAGCTTAATCAGCGCAGGATAAATGTGAACTTTAGACAGCCAAGTATAAAAGCGCAGGCTGAATTGACGGCATAAAGCATCGTCTTGTTTTAACGTAGATAAAATCAAATCAAAACGTTCGGAAGCCTGTTTTTTGCCTCCTCGGCGCAGAAATTTGATTAAGGCGTTGAGGATAAGAACAAAGTCGGTATCGTTTAAGCGTTCCGACAAAATACTGTGAAGATTTTGATTAGTCAGTTTTTGCATTGTAGTATTATTACATTAAATTAGGTATTTAGCAAGAACCTTGGTAAACAAGTCGGATTATAGCGCATTCTTTATCAAACTAAGGCATAAGATTTTAATCAATTTCCCTAAAATTCAAAGAATAATCAAATTACATAACAATTATATAATATGAATCAATAATCAAGAAAGGCCGTCTGAATTCTTTCAGACGGCCTGTTACAACAAAATACTACATTAATTTAATCCTATGCAAACAAGAGCTTACCACTCTCTTCTTTAACATGGATTGTGCTATCGGGCGCATATTTGCCTTCGAGCAGGGCTTTGGCCAGCGGGTTTTCGATTTCCGACTGGATGGCGCGTTTGAGCGGACGGGCACCATACACAGGGTCGAAACCGGCTTTGGCAATCAGATCCAAGGCAGCATCATCGACTTTCAGATGCAGATGTTGCGCTTCCAAACGTTTTTCCAAACCTTTAAGCTGGATTTTCGCAATGCTGCGGATATTAGCCTGATCCAAACCGTGGAACACGACGACTTCGTCAATACGGTTGATCATTTCAGGACGGAAATGTTCTTTCACATCCTCCATCACAACTTCTTTTACTGCTTCGTAGTCCTGAGTACCCATTTGTTGGATATGTTGGCTACCGATGTTGGAAGTCATGACGATAACAGTATTTTTAAAGTCCACTGTACGACCTTGTCCGTCGGTCAAACGGCCGTCATCCAATACTTGCAGCAGGATGTTGAACACGTCTGGATGAGCTTTTTCCACTTCGTCCAAAAGAATCACGCTGTACGGTTTGCGGCGGACTTGTTCGGTCAGGTAACCGCCTTCTTCGTAGCCGACATAGCCCGGAGGCGCGCCGATCAGGCGGGCAACAGCATGTTTTTCCATGTATTCGGACATATCGATACGAATCAGATGATCTTCGCTGTCAAACAGGAAGCCTGCCAAGGCTTTGCACAACTCGGTTTTACCCACACCGGTCGGACCTAGGAACAAGAAGCTGCCGTAGGGTTTGTTCGGATCGGCAAGGCCGGAGCGGCTGCGGCGGATGGCATCGGACACGGCACGCACGGCTTCGTCTTGACCAACCACACGGCGGTGCAATACTTCCTCCATTTTCAGCAGCTTGTCGCGTTCGCCTTCCATCATTTTAGATACGGGGATGCCGGTCATGCGCGATACGATTTCGGCCACTTCGTCCGCGCCGACTTCGGTACGGAAGAGTTTGTTTTGTTTTTTGCCGTCGGGGTTGCTTTCCGCAGCTTGCAACTGTGCGCCCAATTTCGGCAACTCGCCGTATTCGAGTTCGGACGCGCGGGCAAAGTCGCCTTGGCGTTTGGCCTGCTCGATTTTGACTTTGATGTCGTCCATCTGTTTCTTAATGTCGGCGGTGCTGGAAGACGCGGCTTTTTCGGCTTTCCAGATTTCGTCCAAATCGGCATATTCTTTTTGCAGACCGTCGATTTCTTCGTCTATCAGTTCCAAACGTTTTTTGCTGGCGTCGTCGCTTTCTTTGGCAACGTGCATTTTTTCCATTTTGAGCTGAATGATGCGGCGGTCGAGTTTGTCCATCTGCTCGGGTTTGCTGTCCAGCTCCATTTTGATGCGACTGGCAGCTTCATCAATCAAATCAATCGCTTTATCGGGCAGGAAGCGGTCAGTGATGTAGCGGTCGCTCAACTCCGCTGCGGCAACGATGGCAGGGTCGGTGATGTCGATGCCGTGGTGGATTTCATAGCGTTCCTGCAAACCGCGCAGGATGGCGATGGTATCTTCCACACTTGGCTCGCCGACCAATACTTTTTGGAAGCGGCGTTCGAGTGCTGCGTCTTTTTCGATGTATTGGCGGTATTCGTCCAAGGTGGTCGCGCCGATGCAGTGCAGTTCGCCACGCGCCAAAGCCGGTTTCAACATATTGCCCGCGTCCATTGCGCCGTCGGTTTTACCTGCGCCAACCAAAGTATGGATTTCGTCGATGAAAATCAGGGTGTTGCCGTCGTCTTTCGCCAAATCGTTCAATACGCCTTTCAAGCGTTCTTCAAATTCGCCGCGGTATTTCGCACCGGCAATCAATGCCGCCAAATCCAAAACCAGCAAGCGTTTGTTGCGCAGGGATTCGGGCACTTCGCCGTTGACGATACGTTGCGCCAAGCCTTCGACGATGGCGGTTTTACCCACACCAGGCTCACCAATCAGCACAGGGTTGTTTTTGGTACGGCGTTGCAGCACCTGAATCGCACGGCGGATTTCGTCGTCACGGCCGATAACAGGGTCGAGCTTACCGTCACGGGCGCGTTGAGTCAGGTCGAGTGTGTATTTTTTCAGCGCATCGCGTTGGTCTTCAGCATTCGCATCGTTCACGTTTTGTCCTCCTCGTACCGCATCGATCGCGGCATTGATATTTTGTTCGGTCGCACCGGCTTCTTTCAAAATTTTGCCGGTTGCATCATTCTGCTGAACCAAAGCCAGCAGGAAAAGTTCGCTGGCGATATAGGCATCGCCACGTTTGGTTGCAGCCTTGTCCATCAAGTTCAATACAGCTTGCAGCTCACGGCTGGGCATAATATCGCCCCCCTGTCCGGATACTTTTGGCAAGCTGCTCAAATGTTGCTGCAAACGCTGTTTCACCTGAGGCACATTCACGCCCGCATGGGCCAGTAACGCAGCAGCTCCGCTGTTTTGATCATCAAGCAATGCTTTTAAGATAAAGCCTGCCTCGAGATAGCTGCTGTCCGCAGCCAAAGCCAGGCTTTGACCTTCTTGCAGAGCTTGCTGAAATTTAGCAGTCAATTTATCAAATCTCATTTAACGTTCCTCTACAAATATATTTCCGTTGAAGCCTATATAGGCGCAAATGTGGATAACTCAAGAGTTATTTTTTCATTAAATAGTAAATTTTATTTATATTATTGTTTTATATTGATTTATTTTTATAATTTTATGTGTATAACTTTTCTTTTCCATTTACCCCATACGTAAAAGGCTGTCTGAAAAATCAAGAAGAATCAGGTATAATCGGCAACATATTAATTTTCAGACGGCCTTTGCGCCGAAGGATACTTTCATGAGCAAAAAACGAGTTTTAACAGGCGTTACCACAACAGGCATTCCGCACTTGGGCAACTACGTCGGCGCCATCCGCCCGGCTATCCGCGCGGCGCAAGATGCCAATACCGAATCATTCCTCTTTTTGGCCGACTATCACGGCATCATCAAATGTCATGAGCCGGAAATGATTCATCAATCTACTCAAGCTGTTGCCGCCACATGGCTCGCCTGCGGACTCAATCCGGAACAGACTACTTTCTACCGTCAAAGCGATATTCCCGAAGTGATGGAGTTGAACTGGATTCTGACCTGTATCACCGCAAAAGGTCTAATGAACCGCGCTCACGCTTACAAAGCCGCAGTACAGGCAAATACCGAAAACGGTCAGGAAGATCCGGATCACGGCGTGGAAATGGGCTTATACAGCTACCCTATCCTCATGACTGCAGACATCCTTATGTTCAATGCCCATGAAGTGCCAGTCGGCCGCGACCAAATCCAACACGTCGAAATGGCGCGCGATATTGCCGGCCGCTTCAACCATCGCTTCCAAGAGCTCTTCACCCTGCCCGAAGTAAAAATCGATGAAAATGTCGAACTCTTGGTCGGCCTGGACGGACGTAAAATGTCCAAGTCCTACGGCAATACCATTCCGCTTTGGGAAAACGATAAAAAAACCCAAAAATCGGTCAACAAAATCATCACCAATATGAAAGAACCCGGCGAGCCGAAACAACCTGATGAAAGTCCTCTGTTTGAAATCTACAAAGCCTTCTCTACGCCGTCTGAAACTGCCGAGTTCACACAAATGCTGGCCGAAGGCCTTGCTTGGGGTGAAGCCAAAAAACTCTTGGGTGCAAAAATCAATGCCGAGCTCGCAGAACCACGCGAGCGTTACAATGAGTTGACAGCCAAACCATCTCAAATTGAAGACATTTTGCAGGCCGGCGCACAAAAAGCGCGTAAAGAAGCACGCGAATTGTTGGATAAAGTACGCGATGCAGTAGGTATTCGTCCGTTGAAATAATAGCAAGGCCGTCTGAAAATTTCAGACGGCCATAATATCGTTTATTATTTGAAATATAACCGTTTTTCTAGGGTTTCTCATATGAAAAAAACCTTTCCCCTTATCTTGCTCAGCCTTTTATTGGCTGCCTGCGGCGGTAAATCTGAAGATACTGCCGCCAATGATGCTGCTTCAGGCAAAGCGCCTAAACCTACCTTCAAAGTTAAATATATCGATGAACAAGCCATAGCCGGTTTGGATTTGGGCACAGCTCAAGAAGGCGAAACTAAAGAAGGTAAAAAACAACGCACCTATCCGATTAACGGCATAGAGGGCGGCGTTATCAATCTGATTGGCAAGCACCCTAACGACTTAGAAGTCATCAGCGGCCAATGCATGGAAAAAAATGAAAAAGGCGTTTCAGCCGGATGGTCAGCCAACGGCGTCTGCCACACTGCCTTTGCAAAAATGGTGGACAATATTGCCCAAGACGGCAGCAAACTGACCGACTATCTGATTTCACACGCTGCTTTACAGCCTTATACCGAAGGCAAAAGCGGTTATGCCGCCGTCCAAAACGGCCGCTATATTTTAGAAATTGACAGCGAAGGCATGTTTTATTTCCGTCGCCGTCATTACTAAAACCCTGCCCATCCTATTTTTCCCCTGACACAAGGACTGAATCATGGCTCAAGTTACTTTCCAAGGCTCTCTTATTTCTACAAACGGCAATTTGCCTGCCATCGGACAAGTTGCACCTGATTTCACATTAGTAGCAGCAGACCTATCTGAGAAATCATTGGCTGATTTTGCAGGCAAACGCAAAGTGCTGAATATTTTTCCTAGTATTGACACCGGCGTATGCGCCCAGTCCGTCCGTACTTTCAACAAACGTGCCTCGTCTTTGAACAATACCGTCGTCTTGTGCATTTCTGCCGATTTACCGTTTGCACAAGCCCGTTTCTGTGGCGCAGAAGGTTTGGAAAACGTAGTGACACTTTCTACATTCCGCAGCAGCTTTTCTAACGATTACGGTGTTACACTGACAGAAAGCCCATTACGCGGCCTGACTGCCCGCGCAGTGGTGGTTTTGAACGAGCAAAACCAAGTTCTACACGCTGAGCTGGTTTCTGAAATTGCAAATGAACCTGACTACGAAGCTGCTTTAGCTGTTTTGTAATTAACCAAATAAAATCAGGCTGTCTGAAACTTTTCAGACGGCCTTTAGCTTATCCTGAAATAAAAACGGCAGCTTAAAAGCTACCGTTTTCTGTTTCAAACCTTATACAGATTTATCCGTTTCTGATTCAGCAGTCTGAACCTCATTTTGCTCAACAGGTTCAGCAGCTTCAGCAACAGGTGCTTCAGGCTCTTCTACTTTGTCATCACGGACATTGTGGCTGTAATCTTTAGGCGGGCTAGGTTGTTTACCGGCCATAATTTCCAAAACTTGGTCTCGATCGATGGTTTCCCAATCCATCAGCGCTTTGCACATGGTTTCCATCTTATCGCGATTTTCATCCAAAATTTTGTAAGCCACTTGGTATTGCTCATCCAAAATACGGCGGATTTCCGCATCGATATCTTGTTGGGTTTTCTCGGAAATATTTTGAGAACGGGTCACGCTGCGACCCAAGAATACTTCACCTTCGTTCTCAGCATAAACCATCACACCCATTTTGTCGCTCATACCATAACGCGTTACCATCTCGCGTGCCATTTGAGTTGCACGCTCAAAGTCGTTAGATGCGCCGGTAGAAATACGGCCGACAAAAATATCTTCAGCAATACGGCCGCCAAACAAAATTGAGATCTGACTCAACATTTGGTCTTTGTACATGCTGATGCGGTCACGCTCAGGCAGCTGCCAAGTCAAACCCAACGCACGGCCGCGCGGCATAATGGTTACCTTGTGAACCGGATCGGTAAACGGCAGGCTTTCCGCTACGATTGCATGGCCTGCCTCATGATAGGCTGTCGCACGTTTTTCATCTTCATGCATCACCATACTGCGGCGTTCAGGACCCATATAGATTTTGTCTTTCGCATCTTCAAAGTCGCTTTGATCGACTTTAACTTTATTGCGACGGCCGGCAAACAAAGCAGCTTCATTGACCAAGTTTGCCAAATCCGCACCTGAAAAACCAGGTGTACCACGAGCCAAAGAAGTCAAATCTACAGATGCATCCAAAGGCACTTTTTTAGCGTGAACTTTCAAAATTTGCTCACGGCCACGAATATCAGGCAACGGAACAACGACTTGACGGTCAAAACGGCCCGGACGCTGCAACGCAGGGTCAAGTACATCAGGACGGTTGGTGGCTGCAATCACAATAACGGTTTGATTACTTTCAAAACCATCCATTTCAACCAACAATTGGTTCAATGTTTGCTCACGCTCATCATTGCCACCGCCCAAACCGGCACCGCGCTGACGGCCGACCGCATCAATTTCATCAATAAAGATGATACATGGTGCATTTTTCTTGGCTTGCTCGAACATATCGCGGACACGGCTCGCACCGACACCGACAAACATTTCTACGAAGTCAGAACCTGAAATACTGAAGAATGGCACACCTGCCTCACCGGCAATCGCTTTGGCCAGCAATGTTTTACCCGTACCGGGGCTGCCTGCCAATAAAATACCGCGCGGCACACGACCGCCTAAGCTTTGATAACGATTGGGTGCTTTCAAATAATCTACGATTTCTTGTACTTCTTCTTTTGCCTCATCACAACCGGCAACATCGGCAAAAGTCACTTTATTGGAATCTTTATCCAACAAACGCGCACGGCTTTTACCAAAAGAGAAGGCACCGCCTTTACCGCCACCGCCGCTTTGCATGCGCATGAAGTAGAACCATGCACCAATCAACAACAAAACAGGCAGCAGGCTGTAAAACAGACTAGCCAGCATGCTTGGTTTTTCTTCCGGAGTTACTTTGACGCGTACTTTGTTGTCCAACAGTGTTTTAACCAAGTTGTCATCCAAAGGCGCATTGGTATAAAAGGCAGTTTTATCGGTGCGCTCACCTTTAATCAGATAGCCGCTGACAACAGATCCTTCGATATTGACATTGGATACTTCGCCACTATTAACTTGCTGAATAAATTGAGAATATTCGATTTGCTGTTTATCTTCCTGCTTATCGCTGAGTGCATTGAATGCTGCTAAAAGCATAGCACCACCCACTACCCAGACTAATATGTTTTTAATGGTATTCCCCACTGAACAGGCTCCATGGTTACAAAATAAATAAAATCAAGGGAAAGAATTTTAAAGCACCCACCCTACATTGTCAGCGTTTATTTTTGCCTAATAGGTAAATCTCACTGGAACGATTGCGGGAAGCATCCGGCTTTCGAGTTTGCACACTGGCAAAAATTTCGCGCATTGCCGCCGTATATTCCTGATAGCCCACGCCTTGAAACACCTTCACCAAAAAACTGCCTCCGGGTTTCAAATGCTGCAAAGCAAAATCCAAAGCCAGTTCACACAGGTAAAAACTGCGTGCCTGGTCTGTTACGGCATTGCCTGACATATTGGGTGCCATATCACAGATTACAAGGTCTAACGGGCGATTATCCAACAAAGCTTCAAACTGCTCCAAAACAGCATCTTCCCTAAAGTCTCCCTGAATAAACGACACGCCTTCAATCGCATCCATCGGTAAAATATCCAAAGCAAACACCGCCCCTGTTTTACCGACCAGCTTGACTGCCACCTGCGACCAACTACCCGGCGCGCTACCCAAATCCGCCAAGACCGTACCCGGCTTGATCAATTTATCTTTCTGATTGATTTCCAATAATTTATAAGCCGCCCGGGCACGATATCCATCCTTTTGTGCCATATTGACATAATGATCGTTGACATGCTCATGCAGCCATGCTTTTGAAGATTTTGAGCGTACAGCCATCTTGGTTTGAAATGCTTAAGTTAAAAACCAGTATTGTACGTTATTTCCCCCGTAAATGTTCTAAATCGCGTACAATATAGCCATTATTCTTTTTAATTGGATACTTATCAAAATGAGCGACAACAAACTAAATACCAAAGAAATTTTGACCTTGAAAGCCCAAGCACACCACCTCCATCCCGTTGTTATGGTTGGCCAACAAGGTTTGACTGACTCCGTCATTAAAGAAACCGACGCCGCATTGACAGCACACGAATTGATTAAAGTCCGCGTTTTTGGCGATGACCGTGCAGAACGTATTGAAATTTGCAATGCCCTGTGTGAGACACTGGGTGCCCAACTGGTTCAACACATTGGTAAATTACTAGTTTTATGGCGTAAAAAACCGGACGAAGAGTAATTCGAACTGAACAAACAGCAGGAGTATTTTCTCAACCCACTTTATTCCATCTTCTGTTGTATTTATGCAGCATAAAACAATTTATTCCATTATTCTAAGTATAAAAATACAAATACGGTTGCCTGTTTTTGTAAATAACCCCAAAATTACAAAATCATAACGGCCGCACCCTGTCGGCCGATTATTTTATCCTTGAATCCTTCATAAACATAAAAAACGATGAATGCTCAACAATATGAAGAATCTTTTCTTCTGGCAAAAAAATTAATTACTCAAGACCCGCCTGACTTTGCGCAAGCTATTCCATTGCTTTGCGAGGCAGCAGAGGCGGGACATATCGAGGCTGCATTTCAGCTGGCAGGATGCCTGTTCGAAAACCACGAAAACGAACAAGATTTGGCAATTGCAGTTGAATATTTAAAACAAGCGGCAAGAGCCGGTCATCCCTATGCCCGCTACAATCTTCTCCAATTACAAGAAAATAACGGCGCAGAATTAGAAACGCTTATTTCAGCCTATCGAGAACTTGCCGAAGAAGGCTTGGTCCCGGCCCAGCTACGCCTGATGCGTTTATATGCGGATAGCGGCAATGAACAGCAAGCAGTCAAATGGGCATTGAAAGCTGCCGAGCAACAAAACCCTCAGGCGCAATATTTCTTAGCCCAACACTACCAATACTCAAGCACCCCCGATTTAGAATATTCCCATAAACTCTACCAGCAATCTGCCGCACAGGGATTTATTGCGGCACACTGGCAACTTGGTCTTCAATATAAATTGGGGCAAGGTGTCGCACAAAATCCTGAAAAAGCAATCGAACATTTACGCATTGCCGCCCATTACGACATCGTTCCGGCGCAAACTTCTCTTGCAGAACTCTTGGCGGCATCAAATCCTGCCGAAGCATTAGAATGGTTTGAAAAAGCGGCAGAACAAGGAGATAGCAATGCGCATGTAGCGCTTGCCGAAATCTATCTTTTGGGAAAAAACACCGAACGAGACCCTCAAAAGGCCTATCAACACGCCAAGTCTGCCGCGGATCAAAATGACCCGGAAGGCTTGCGCCTTTTGGGAGATATCCATCGCTACGGATTGGGACGAGCAGTTGATGCAGACACCGCCCGTCAGTATTATCAACGCGCAGCCGACTTAGGCAATCTTGTCGCTTACCAAAAACTTCTATCTGACAGCGCGTTGAATAACCAGCAAAACTACGAGCTGACCAAAGAAATCGCCCTCCAACGCCAAGAGGCCGAGCGCCTATACAAACTGGCATTTGCGGCCCACTATGGTTTAAAACGCCAACAAAATTATGCCGAAGCACTAGAGCTATACCTTCAGTCTGCAGAACGAGGACACAGCAAATCACAAACCAATCTTGGCATGATGTATTACAGCGGACAAGGCGTACCTGTCGATTATGCCCAAGCGGCAAAATGGTTTGAAGCGGCAGCCAAACAAAGGGATACAATGGCTCAATATAATCTTGCCTGTCTGTATTACCACGGCCTGGGTGTAGAGAAAGACATCAATAACGCGTGTTTTTGGCTGCAAGAAGCCATCCAACATGGACATGAGCAGCAAGATGTTCTCAAAGAGCTTTTAGCCCAATGGAAGCAATTTGCTCAAAAATCCTCTGCAGTTTAAAGGCCGTCTGAAATTCTCAGACTACTAGATAAATGACATGCCCAGCTATTCAACTAGCCTGTGCATGTCATTTTTTTTAATTTTCCCTTACTCAATCATTGTCCTCTTAGAATTTCACTCTTTCTTAACCTCTTCCAAAATCTTCAGACGGCCCATTCGCTTGTAAAAAATGACACGGTCTAATTTTCTTTTCCAAACTCAAAGTCTAAATTTAATTTTCGCTTTTAGACAAATTTTGAAAATTAATTTTCGTATTCGAATTTATTCATCTAAACTACAGAGACTTTTACCGTGTCTGTTTAATATTCCAATTTTAAAACCATCATAACGGCACTTTTAAAAAACCATCAATTCAACCTCTACCCTCCTATTAATATCAACAGCGCGATTTGCTAGTTTGCCCAATTACTGATAGCATTTGCAGGTTAGCCAGTTTGCAAAAAATTTTAATTTTTCAGAATTTTCATTGCTTAATATAACGTATTGAAAATATTTAAATAATTAAAATTTTTTCGAATTTGACTCTTGGAATTTTCGTTTATAAGCCGTATTTGTTCACAAACGAAAATATCGGGGTAATACTCCGTCATTGAAAAACACTCAACACAAGGATAGATATTATGTCCACCCAATTACACGATGTTGACCCAATTGAAACCAAAGAATGGTTAGACGCGTTAAGCTCTGTTTTAGAATATGAAGGCAGCGAACGCGCCCAATACCTGCTGGAAAGTTTGGTCAAATACAGTCGTGACAAAGGCATCCGCATGCCTCACGGCACCACTACTCCATATTTGAATACTGTTTCCGTTGAAAACGAAAAAGGCATTCCCGGCGACCAAAACATCGAGCACCGCATTCGTGCTTTCGTACGTTGGAATGCCGCGGCTATCGTATTGCGCGCGGGTAAAAAAGATCTGGAATTGGGTGGACACATTGCATCTTTCCAATCTGCTGCGACCATGTACGAAGTCGGCTTCAACCACTTCTGGAAAGCCAAAGGTGAAGGCGAAGAAGGCGATTTGGTATTCTTCCAAGGTCATGCCGCTCCCGGCATTTATGCACGTGCTTTCGTTGAAGGCCGTTTGACTGAAGACCAATTGAACAACTTCCGTCAAGAAGTTGCCGGTCATGGTCTGCCTTCCTATCCCCACCCTCACCTGTTGCCTGACTTCTGGCAATTCCCAACCGTGTCTATGGGTCTTGGCCCATTGATGGCGATTTACCAAGCCCGTTTCCTGAAATACTTGGAATCTCGCGGCCTGGCAAAAACCAAAGGCCGTAAAGTATGGGTATTCTGCGGTGACGGCGAAATGGACGAACCTGAAAGCCAAGGTGCTATTGCTCTGGCTTCACGCGAAGGCTTGGACAACTTGGTATTCGTCATCAACTGTAACCTGCAACGTTTGGACGGCCCAGTACGCGGTAACGGCAAAATCATTCAAGAGCTGGAAGGCAACTTTGCCGGTGCCGGCTGGAATGTTGTGAAAGTCATCTGGGGTCGTCGTTGGGACCGCCTCTTGGCAAAAGACAAAGATGGCATTCTGCGCAAACGCATGGAAGAATGCTTGGACGGTGACTACCAAACTTACAAATCCAAAGACGGCGCATACGTCCGTGAACACTTCTTCAATACCCCTGAACTGAAAGCATTGGTTGCCGATATGACCGATGATGAAATTTGGGCATTGAACCGCGGCGGCCACGACCCTCAAAAAGTGTATAACGCTTACGACCGTGCAGTGAACCACGCTGACGGCAAACCTACTGTCATTTTGGCTAAAACCATTAAAGGTTACGGCATGGGCGCATCCGGCGAAGGCCAAAACGTTGCCCACCAAGCCAAAAAAATGGACAAAGCTTCTCTGAAACAATTCCGTGACCGCTTTGACATTCCTGTTACCGACGAGCAAATCGACAGCGGCGACCTGCCTTACCTGACTTTTGCTCCTGACAGCGAAGAATACAAATACCTGCATGCACGCCGTGAAGCTTTGGGTGGCTACCTGCCTCAACGCAAACCTACCCAAGAAGTTCTGGAAGTGCCTGAACTGTCAGCATTTGAGACTCAATTGAAATCTAGCGGCGACCGTGAATTCTCAACCACCATGGCTTTCGTCCGCATCCTGTCTACTTTGCTGAAAGACAAAAAAATCGGCAAACGCGTGGTACCTATCGTTCCTGATGAAAGCCGTACGTTCGGTATGGAAGGTATGTTCCGCCAATACGGTATTTGGAACCCTAAAGGCCAACAATATACTCCTCAAGATAAAGACCAACTGATGTTCTATAAAGAGTCTGTTGACGGCCAAATCTTGCAAGAAGGTATTAACGAACCAGGTGCCATGGCTGACTGGATTGCTGCTGCGACCAGCTACGCAAACAACGACTTTGCCATGATTCCTTTCTACATCTACTACTCTATGTTCGGTTTCCAACGCGTTGGCGACTTGGCATGGGCAGCAGGCGATATGCATGCACGCGGCTTCCTGTTGGGTGGTACTGCCGGCCGTACAACATTGAATGGCGAAGGTTTGCAACACGAAGACGGCCACAGCCATATTC
This sequence comes from Neisseria sp. HMSC066H01, assembly GCF_001837375.1. NCBI lineage: Bacteria > Pseudomonadati > Pseudomonadota > Betaproteobacteria > Neisseriales > Neisseriaceae > Neisseria > Neisseria sp. HMSC066H01. Next base: position 398,729 of record NZ_KV832194.1, on the reverse strand, counting down.
AAGCAGACTTGATTCCAAACTGTGTAACTTACGATCCGACATTCCAATATGAAGTAGCCGTTATCGTACACGATGGCTTACGCCGCATGTATGTTAACCACGAAGACGTGTTCTACTACATCACCCTGATGAATGAAAACTACACCCATCCGGACATGCCTGAAGGCGTAGAACAAGACATCCTGAAAGGTATGTACTTGCTGAAAGCCGGCGGCAAAGGCGATAAAAAAGTCCAATTGATGGGTTCCGGTACCATCCTGCAAGAAGTCATTGCCGGTGCCGAATTGTTGAAAGCCGACTTCGGCGTAGAAGCAGACATCTGGTCCTGCCCATCATTCAACCAGCTGCACCGCGATGCCATCGAAGTGGAACGCTTCAATCGTCTGAACCCATTGGAAACTGCAAAAGTACCGTTTGTTACTTCTCAACTGCAAGGTCATGACGGTCCGGTTATTGCCGCTACCGACTACATCCGCAGCTATGCCGACCGTATCCGCGCCTACATCCCTAACGACTACCACGTCTTGGGTACCGATGGCTTTGGTCGCTCCGACAGCCGTGCCAACCTGCGCAGCTTCTTCGAAGTTGACCGCTACAACGTTGCCGTTGCTGCATTGAGTGCTCTGGCCGAACAAGGCAAAGTCAGCAAAGAAATCGTTCAACAAGCCATTGAAAAATATGGTATCAAAGCCGATGCAGCTCCTAGCTGGAAACGCTAATTGATGTTTCAGACGGCCTGTTTGCTTCATGCCAACATTAGGCCGTCTGAAAACCAAATGCTTGAATGGTTTGAACAGACAAACCGTACCGATGCCGTGTGAAACAGTTTTCAGACGGCATCAAACTGAAAATATTAAAGGAACTCAAATGAGTATCGTAGAAATCAAAGTCCCTGATATCGGCGGTCATGAAAACGTCGACATCATCGCTGTAGAAGTTAAAGCAGGCGACACCATTGCCGTAGACGACACCCTGATTACTTTAGAAACCGACAAAGCCACTATGGACGTACCTGCCGATGCAGCAGGTGTAGTAAAAGAAGTGAAAGTTAAAGTCGGTGATAAAATTTCTGAAGGCGGCGTTATTCTGACCGTTGAAACCGATGCCGCCGCTGCCGATGCAGCTCCGGCTCCTGCAGCTGAAGCTCCTGCAGCTCCGGCTGCCGCTCCTGCCGCAGCCCCTGCAGGCGGTGCAACTGTAAAAGTTGTTGTACCGGATATTGGCGGTCATACAGATGTAGACATTATTGCCGTTGAAATTAAAGTTGGCGACACTGTTGCCGTTGACGACACTCTGATTACTCTGGAAACCGACAAAGCCACTATGGACGTACCATGTACAGAAGCCGGTGTGGTTAAAGCCGTATTTGTAAAAGTTGGCGACAAAGTATCTGAAGGTTCTGCCATTATCGAAGTAGAAACTGCCGGTTCTGCCGCAGCTGCTCCTGCCGCTCAAGCTGCCGCACCTGCACCAGCCGCTGCTCCGGCTCCTGCTGCCGCTCCAGCACCAGCCGCTGCACCTGCTCCGGCTGCACCTGCAGCTGCCAAAATTGACGAAGCTGCTTTTGCCAAAGCACATGCCGGTCCTTCCGCACGCAAACTGGCACGCGAATTGGGCGTAGATCTGGGTCAAGTCAAAGGTACCGGTCTGAAAGGCCGTATCATGGGCGAAGACGTTAAAGCCTTCGTTAAATCTGTTATGCAAAGCGGTGCTGGCAAACCTGCCGCTGCTTCTTTGGGCGGCGGTCTGGACTTGTTGCCATGGCCTAAAGTCGACTTCTCTAAATTCGGCAGCGTCGAAGTTAAAGAGTTGTCTCGCATTAAGAAAATTTCCGGTCAAAACCTGTCCCGCAACTGGGTTGTGATTCCTCACGTTACCGTACACGAAGAAGCGGACATGACCGAATTGGAAGAATTCCGCAAACAGCTGAACAAAGAATGGGAACGCGAAGGCGTGAAACTGTCTCCGTTAGCGTTCATCATCAAAGCCTCTGTTTCTGCGCTGAAAGCCTTCCCTGAATTCAACGCCTCTCTGGATGGCGACAACCTGGTGCTGAAAAACTACTTCAACATCGGTTTCGCAGCAGACACGCCAAACGGCTTGGTTGTTCCAGTGATCAAAGACGTGGATCAAAAAGGCTTGAAACAAATCAGCCAAGAGCTGACCGAATTGTCTAAAAAAGCCCGCGAAGGCAAGCTCAAACCGCAAGAAATGCAAGGCGCATGCTTTACCATTTCCAGCTTGGGCGGTATCGGCGGCACAGGCTTCACACCAATCGTGAATGCTCCTGAAGTTGCCATCTTGGGCGTGTGCAAATCCCAAATCAAACCGGTTTGGAACGGCAAAGAATTCGCTCCTCGCCTGATGTGCCCATTGAGCCTGTCCTTCGACCACCGAGTCATCGACGGTGCCGCCGGTATGCGCTTTACCGTATTCCTGGCTAACCTGTTGAAAGACTTCCGCCGCATTACTCTGTAATCCGAGCATTTTCAGACGGCCTTTTTACTCAGGCCGTCTGAAAAAAGAAGTCCGAACATCATTCAGAAAGATTAGACATGAGCTTAGTTGAATTAAAAGTGCCCGACATTGGCGGTCACGAAAATGTAGATATTATTGCGGTTGAAGTAAATGTAGGCGACACCATTGCCGTGGACGATACCCTGATTACTTTGGAAACCGATAAAGCCACTATGGACGTACCTGCCGAAGTTGCGGGTGTCGTTAAAGAAGTTAAAGTTAAAGTCGGCGATAAAATCTCCGAAGGTGGCTTGATTGCAGTCGTTGAAGCCGAAGGTGCGGCTGCCGCTCCTAAAGCCGAAGCACCAGCTGCTCCTGCACAAGAAGCCCCTAAAGCTGCTGCTCCTGCTCCTCAAGCTGCACAATTTGGCGGTTCTGCCGATGCCGAGTACGACGTAGTCGTATTGGGTGGCGGCCCCGGCGGTTATTCCGCTGCATTTGCCGCAGCCGATGAAGGCTTGAAAGTTGCCATCGTCGAGCGTTACAAAACTTTGGGCGGCGTTTGCTTGAATGTCGGCTGTATCCCTTCCAAAGCCTTGTTGCACAACGCTTCCGTTATCGATGAAGTACGTCACTTGGCTGCCAACGGTATCAAATACCCAGAACCAGAACTCGACATCGACATGCTGCGCGCTTACAAAGACGGCGTGGTTTCCCGCCTGACTACCGGCTTGGCAGGTATGGCCAAAGGCCGTAAAGTAGACGTTATCCAAGGTGACGGTCAATTCTTGGATCCTCACCACTTGGAAGTGTCGCTAACTACCGGCGACGTGTACGAGCAAGCGACCCCTACCGGCGAGAAAAAAATCGTTGCCTTCAAAAACTGTATCATTGCAGCAGGTAGCCGCGTAACCAAACTGCCTTTCATTCCTGAAGATCCACGCATCATCGATTCTAGCGGTGCACTGGCTCTGAAAGAAGTACCGAGCAAACTGCTGATCATTGGCGGCGGTATCATCGGCCTCGAAATGGGTACAGTTTACAGCACGCTGGGTTCACGCCTCGACGTCGTTGAAATGATGGACGGCCTGATGCAAGGCGCAGACCGCGACTTGGTGAAAGTATGGCAAAAACAAAACGAATACCGTTTTGACAACATCATGATCAACACCAAAACTGTCGCTGTCGAACCTAAAGAAGACGGCGTTTACGTTACCTTCGAAGGTGCAAATGCACCTAAAGAACCACAACGTTACGATGCCGTACTGGTGGCTGCCGGTCGTGCGCCTAACGGCAAACTCATCAGCGCCGAAAAAGCAGGTGTTGCCGTAACTGACCGCGGCTTCATCGAAGTCGACAAACAAATGCGCACCAACGTACCGCACATCTACGCCATCGGCGACATCGTCGGTCAACCGATGTTGGCGCATAAAGCCGTTCACGAAGGCCACGTTGCCGCTGAAAACTGTGCCGGCCACAAAGCCTACTTCGACGCGCGCGTTATTCCGGGCGTAGCCTACACTTCTCCTGAAGTGGCATGGGTGGGCGAAACCGAATTGTCTGCCAAAGCCTCCGGCCGCAAAATCACCAAAGCCAACTTCCCATGGGCTGCTTCCGGTCGTGCGATTGCCAACGGTTGCGACAATGGTTTCACTAAGCTGATTTTTGATGCTGAAACCGGCCGCATCATCGGCGGCGGTATCGTTGGCCCTAACGGCGGCGATATGATCGGCGAAGTTTGCTTGGCCATCGAAATGGGCTGCGATGCAACCGACATCGGCAAAACCATCCACCCACACCCAACCTTGGGCGAATCCATCGGTATGGCTGCGGAAGTAGCATTGGGTGTATGTACCGACCTGCCGGCTCAGAAAAAGAAATAAGTTCACTCAAATAAAGTTTGAACGAACTTAATGGAACAAAGGCCGTCTGAATGTTTCAGACGGCCTTTTCTCAAATAAGGAGATTTAATATGAAAAAAATCGAAGCCATTATCAAACCTTTCAAACTCGACGATGTGCGCGAAGTCTTGACCGAAATCGGCATTACCGGCATGACCGTCAGCGAAGTCAAAGGCTTCGGCCGCCAAAAAGGCCATACGGAAATTTATCGCGGCGCAGAATACGCGGTTGATTTCCTGCCCAAAGTAAAAATCGAATTGGTATTGACTGACGACAAAGTCGATCAGGCTGTTGATGCCATTTTGGAAACCGCACATTCCGGCAAAATCGGTGACGGTAAAATCTTCATTTATCCGGTTGAAGAAGCCATCCGTATCCGTACCGGCGAGCGTTCGGATGCTGCGCTTTAATAGAAATCACAAGATACAGAAACAAATGCCGTCTGAAAAAAGCCATGACTTGTTTTAATCAGGGCTTATTTTTCAGACGGCATTATTGAATACCCTCCCATTTTCTAAAATCTATCCAAGTAAACCTATTACCAAAAACCTCACGCTATCAAGCATGGATGAATTCAAGGCAATGCTTCCCTTGACCTTCATGAACGACTTTACCGTATTAAATAACTCTTTTCAAAGTAATACTTGCCCAATCAAAACCTCAACGCCCTCCTTTTAAAATCAAATCCCTTGTATTTTTTTCCTATTCTTATTGGTGTCTAACTTTTCAGACGACCCCTTTATCCAAACTCCGTTATAATGACGGCTTTAAAATTAATTTATCCAAAGACAGTCTTATCATGAAACACATCCATATTATCGGTATCGGCGGCACATTTATGGGCGGCGTAGCGGCTATTGCCAAAGAAGCAGGTTTTAAAGTCAGCGGTTGCGACGCCAAGATGTATCCACCGATGAGCACCCAGCTCGAAGCCTTGGGTATTGACGTACACGAAGGCTTTGATGCCGCTCAATTGGACAAATTTAAAGCCGATATTTATGTTATTGGTAATGTTGCCAAACGCGGCATGGATGTGATTGAAGCCATTTTGAACAAAGGCCTGCCTTATACTTCCGGCCCGCAATGGCTGGCTGAAAACGTATTGCACCAGCACTGGGTGCTCGGAGTAGCCGGAACACACGGCAAAACGACCACAGCCTCCATGCTGGCATGGGTCTTAGAATATGCCGGTCTTGCGCCAGGCTTCCTGATTGGCGGCGTACCAGAAAACTTCAGCGTTTCCGCCCGTCTGCCGCAAACGCCTCGCCAAGACCCGAACAGTAAATCTCCGTTTTTCGTTATTGAAGCCGACGAATACGACACCGCCTTTTTCGATAAACGCTCCAAATTTGTACACTACCGTCCGCGTACCGCCATTTTGAACAATCTGGAATTCGACCACGCCGATATTTTTGCCGATTTGGGTGCCATTCAAACCCAATTCCATCATTTGGTACGCACCGTGCCGTCTGAAGGCCTCATCGTCTGCAACGGACAGCAACAAAGCCTGCAAGACACTTTGGACAAAGGCTGCTGGACGCCGGTGGAAAAATTCGGTACCGAACAAGGCTGGCAAGTTGACACTGTTCATGCCGACGGCTCATTTGACGTATGCCATCATGGCGAAACGGTCGGACACGTCGCTTGGGAACTGATGGGCGAACACAACCGCATGAACGCCCTCGCCGTTATCGCTGCCGCGCGTCATGCCGGCGTCGATATTCAGACGGCCTGCGAAGCCTTGAGCGCGTTTAAAAACGTCAAACGCCGCATGGAAATCAAAGGCACGGTAAACGGCATCACCGTTTACGACGACTTTGCCCACCACCCGACCGCCATTGAAACCACCATAGAGGGTCTGCGCCAGCGCGTTGGTAATGCCCGCATCCTCGCCGTCCTCGAGCCGCGCTCCAACACCATGAAACTCGGCACCATGAAAGCCGCCCTGCCCGCAAGCCTCAAAGGTGCCGACCAAGTGTTCTGCTACGCCGGCGGCGTGGACTGGAACGTCGCCGAAGCCCTCGCGCCTTTGGGCGGCAAGCTACACGTCGGCAAAGACTTCGATGCCTTCGTTGCCGAAATCGTGAAAAATGCCGAAGCCGGCGACCATATTTTGGTCATGAGCAACGGCGGTTTCGGCGGAATACACGGGAAGCTGCTGGAAGCATTGAAATAAGGGTTTATTGAAAGTTTTGAATGATTGAGGCCGTCTGAAAACCGGAGCTTGGTTTTCAGACGGCCTTTTATCATGAACTAAGTAAAATCTGTACTTACAAAAACCGATTTGGCAATAATAAAATATCATTTATCTTCCATTTATCCGTACATACGCGCAAGACTATTATTTGATTAAGTATTGCCAACCTTCCCCAAAATCTGATAAATAATGCATACAACATCTAAGCTGTGTGCATATCATGAAACACAAAACTGCCTTTAAGCCCATAGTTCTCAGTATTGCGCTTTCTATCCTTCTGATTACAACAGTTGTATTTTTTGCCCGTAATCACAATTCTATCCTAAGTATTAATACCGATTTTCTACAACAAGAAATTACCGAACCCGAAGGACCATCACCGCAAATCGTACAATCTGCACGAAACCAAATTGGCAAAACCCTTCGTTACGACCCTGCTTATACCAAGCTCAAATATCCAATGGGCGATGTACCGATGGAAAAAGGCGTTTGCACAGACGTGGTCATCCGTGCATTGCGTGAGCAAAATATCGATTTACAAGAACTTGTTCATCAAGATATGAGTCGGAATTTTTCCGTTTATCCGAAACGCTGGGGTTTGAAACAACCTGATACCAATATCGACCACCGCCGCATGCCTAACCTAATGACTTATTTCACGCGTCAAGGCTGGGCAGTTCAAGATACAAACTATCAAGCTGGCGATATTGTAACTTGGGAACTGAAAGGAAACCGTCCCCATATCGGCATCGTCTCCGATCGAAAAATCGGCGACAGACCCTTGATTATTCATAATATCGGTTCAGGAACCCGTGAAAACGACATCCTCTACCGCTACACCATTACCGGACATTACAGGCTTCCCGTTCGATAAACCTTAGTGCCAAGTCCTAGGTACCTATTAATCTGAAACGACAAAGAGTAAATATACCTCGTCAGTTTACATAGCATTAAATACAAAAAAGGCCGTCTGAAATAGTTTCAGACGGCCTTTTACTTATCTAACCCTCTTTATTTAACCGCAACCGCCACATTTACCGCAGCCGCTGCTGCAGTCGCGTTTTTTCGGTTTGAACACGAATTTTCGCAAAAGGAAGAATACGCAGGCAAGCATAATCAAGCCGACGATAATATATTGAGTCATGACGATAGTATCCTTGAAGAAATTTGATAAACCACGAATGAGGCAAAATAAGCCATCAGGAACAAATAGCCTGTAATCATAAGCATATTTTTCGTGGATTTGGTTTCACGTTTAATCACGGCCAAAGTTGCGGCACACATCGGCGCATACACATACCAAGCCAAGAAGGCAAAGGCAGTCGGCAAGCCCCAGTTGTTGTGTACGATGGGAATCAGTGCGTTTTGTACGGCATCTTCAGACGACGCACTAACGGCATAAACGGTACCCAAAGCAGCAACGACCACTTCGCGTGCGGCGATACCCGGAATCATGGCAATACACATTTCCCACGTAAAGCCTAAAGGTGCAAATAATGGCTGAATTGCGTGACCAAGCGTACCCGCCAAGCTGTAATCGATGGCTGCACCAGTCGCGCCAGCAGGCGGTTGCGGCCAGCTTACCAAACCCCACAAGACCACGGCCAACGCAAAAATAATGGTACCGGCGCGTTTCAGGAAGGCTTTTACCCTATCCCACAGGCTGGTCATGATGTGTTTGAAGTTAGGCGTACGGAAAGTTGGCAATTCCATCAAAAGTGGGAATTGTTGCACATTGCCTTTCATCCGCGCCAAGCGTTTCATGATATACGCTGCCAATGCGGCCGACAGAATGCCTGCGATATAAAGAATAAACAATGTCAGGCCTTGCAGATTGAAAATACCGCCCACTGTACGGTTGGGAATAACGGCGGCGATAATCAGCGCATAGACCGGCAAACGTGCGGAGCAAGTCAGCAACGGTGCAACCGCGATGGTAACCAGGCGTTCGCGCGGATCGTGAATGGTGCGCGCCGACATCACGGCTGGAACGGCACAGGCGAAGCTGGACAAAAGCGGAATAAACGAACGGCCGGACAAACCGCTTTTCGCCATGACATTATCCAACAGGAAGGCAGCGCGCGGCAGATAGCCTGAGTCTTCCAAAAGCAGGATAAAGGCAAACAAAATTGTAATCTGAGGCAGGAACACCAACACGCTGCCCATACCGGCAATCACACCGTTGACCAGCAAATCGTTGAGGATACCCGGCTCCATGTTCGCGCCTACCCATTCTCCCAACGCGGTAAAACCGCCTTCAATGGCGTCCATAATCGGTGCCGCCCAAGTGTACACCGCTTGGAACACCATAAACAGGATAACCAGCAGCATAATCGTACCCAACACAGGGTGCAAAACGATTTCGTCCAGTTTTTTGTGCCACGCCGGCAGTGTCATCTGCGTACGCACCACCTGATTCAAAATAGATTCTACTTCTTGGTAGAGTACTTCACTGTCAAGCGATTCCAGCTTGCGCTCGGATGCGCTGGGATTGGCAGGGAAAGAACGTTTGCGGGGCAGCTTGGCCACCGCCTCACGCACTGCGCGTACACCCGACGCGCTGACGGCAACGGTTTCCAATACGGGCACGCCTAACAGCTCGCTCAATTTATCCACATCAATATTCAAACCCCGATTGCGCGCAACGTCGCTCAGGTTCAGCGAAACGACCATCGGCAGGCCCAAGGTTTTCAGTTCCAAAACCATGCGCAGGGTCATACGCAAGTTGGTCGCATCGGCAACGGCAATCACGGCATCAGGCGGAATGCCCATTTTACCCACGACCACATCTTTTGCCACGGCCTCATCAGGGCTGGTCGTACGCAAACTGTATGTACCCGGCAGGTCAACAATGCGGACAGCCGCATCATCAAGGAAAGCACCCTCGCGCTTATCGACTGTTACACCGGGGTAGTTGGCCACTTTGGCATGTGCACCTGTCAAGCCGTTGAACAAAACGGTTTTGCCGCAGTTGGGCGCGCCAACCAAAGCATAGTAGCTCAGTTCCATTATTTTTCCTTATCTTTCAGACGGCCTCAAACGGCTTCAATGATACGACACATAATCTTCCCGGCCTCATCCAAACGCAGGGAAAATTGGGATTGATTGCCCAAACGCACTGCAAACGGCCCTCTTCCAAAGCCGCCGACTGCAATCACTTGTAAGGGCATTCCGCTGGAAAAACCCAAATCCGCAAGACGACGGGTTACCAAGGAATCCAATTCGCCAAAAACAGGGTTGGGAGCAATGGAATCAATATGTACGACTGCGCCTTTTTTCAGGCGCGACAAAGGAACAGCAGACATAAGCCTCTCTTTTCATTTGTTTTAAAAAACAGGTTATTAGAAATGTGAGAAGTGCTGACGAATGTGCGGCACATTTGAAAGGTTGGTTATGAGTGGCTATTCGCTACTTCTTTCAATAAGTGCGGTTTGTTTTAAGTATTGTTATTTTCTTTGCTAATGATAAATCTTATTAATATAAAAATCAAATGTAGGCAGAGAAATTAAAAAAGCCGAAACCCTTTGATTGTTTGGGTTCCATCCTTTATATACACTCGATAAACTAAAGGCCGTCTGAAAAGTTTCAGACGGCCTTCAAAATAAAAAACCGAATAGAATCGGTTTTTTATTCCTATTCAGGAAAAAACGCTCAATTACAGAGCATCTTTCAATGCTTTACCGGCACGGAATTTAGGCGTTTTAGCAGCAGCAATAGTCAAAGGCTCGCCAGTTTTAGGATTGCGGCCTTGACGTTCGGCACGTTCGCCGACGTAGAAAGTACCGAAACCGACCAGAGTAACAGTATCGCCGTTTTTCAGTGCGTTGGTTACGGCATTAGTAGTAGCATCCAAAGCTTTTTGCGCAGCAGATTTGGAAATGCCGGCTTCTTGAGCAATTGCTTCGATCAATTCAGACTTGTTCACAATTAGTCCCTTCCTATCGTATAAAGATGATGAAATGCCCGAATACTCGGGGCTTGAGCGCTTTCAAAGCACATACGCACTTTATAGCAATTCTGAAATTATCATGTCAAGTAAAAAATGTGGAATTGCCCTATTTTTGGGGCATTCAGGGCAAAACCACATTTTTTGCAACATCAGACGGCCAACTTAATGCTTGGTTGCTTTTGTTCTTGACTTTGTCTTAGGAGTTTGCACGGTCTCGGCAACTGCCAATTCGGCAACCCATTGCTCAGGCTGAGTTTCCAGACCCAAAGCCAACACTTCATCAATCCATTTGACCGGATGGATGGTCAGACCGGTTTTGACATTTTCAGGGATTTCTTCCAAATCTTTGACGTTGTCTTTCGGAATCAATACATGCTTGATGCCGCCGCGCAAAGCAGCCAGCAGTTTTTCTTTCAAACCGCCGATCGGCAACACTTCACCACGCAAAGTGATTTCACCGGTCATCGCCACATCCGCACGCACCGGAATTTTGGTAAAGGCAGAAACCATCGCCAAAGTCATGGCAATACCTGCGCTCGGACCGTCTTTCGGCGTCGCACCTTCCGGCACATGGACGTGAATGTCTTTCTTCTCGTAAAAATCAGGAGCCAGACCCACTGATTCGGCACGGGAACGGACAACCGACCATGCGGCCGATACCGATTCTTTCATCACATCGCCCAGTTGGCCGGTGCATTGAATCGTACCTTTGCCCGGCAAGGCAACCGCCTCAACAGTCAACAACTCACCACCGACTTCGGTCCAAGCCAGACCGGTTACCTGACCGATGCGGTTTTCGCTTTCGGCCACGCCATAGTCGAAACGGCGCACGCCTAGATAGTCATGCAGATTTTTCTCAGTAACTTTAATTGCTTTAGGCTTGGCCTTGCTTGCTGTTTTGGATTTGGACGCTTTTTTCTTGTCCTCATTCAAGGTAACCTGCATGACTACTTTGCGGCAGATTTTGGCAATTTCGCGATCCAACGAGCGGACACCGGCCTCGCGGGTGTAGTAACGGATAATATCGCGCACCGCACTTTCATCAACCACCAACTCACCCTCTTTCACACCATTGCGCTTCATTTGTTTCGGCACAAGGTATTGCATGGCAATATTGATTTTTTCATCTTCCGTATAACCGGACAGACGGATGATTTCCATACGGTCAAGCAGCGGAGTCGGGATATTCAAGCTGTTTGAAGTAGCAATAAACATCACATCGCTCAAATCGTAATCGACTTCGGCATAGTGGTCGGCGAACTTGTTGTTTTGCTCAGGATCAAGCACTTCAAGCAATGCACTGGCCGGATCACCACGGAAATCGCTGCCCATTTTGTCGATTTCATCAAGCAGGAACAATGGGTTTTTCACACCCGCTTTTGCCATGTTTTGCAGGATTTTGCCTGGCATAGAGCCGATATAGGTACGGCGGTGGCCGCGGATTTCGCTTTCATCACGCACGCCGCCTAATGCCATACGCACATATTGACGGCCTGTAGCTTTGGCAATCGATTCGCCCAAGGAAGTTTTACCCACTCCCGGAGGGCCGACCAAACACAAAATCGGGCCTTTGAGCTTGTCCATACGTTTTTGAACGGCCAAATATTCCAAAATACGTTCTTTGACTTTTTCCAAACCATAGTGGTCGGCATTCAAAATCAAATCAGCTTTGGCAATATCTTTGCTGACACGGGATTTTTTCTTCCATGGCAGCTCGAGCAAAGTATCGATGTAGTTGCGCACGACGGTAGATTCCGCAGACATCGGCGGCATCATTTTCAGTTTTTTCAATTCAGACAGACATTTTTCTTCAGCCTCTTTGCTCATGCCTGCTTCTTTGATTTTTGCTTCCAACGCGTCCAGCTCGCCGCGCTCGTCTTCTTCACCCAACTCTTTCTGAATCGCTTTCACTTGCTCATTCAGGTAATACTCGCGTTGGGATTTTTCCATTTGACGTTTTACACGGCCACGGATGCGTTTCTCGACCTGCATGATGTCGAGTTCGGCTTCCAACTGAGCCAGCAGAAATTCCAAACGTTCGACAATGCCGGCGGTCTCCAGCACATATTGACGCTGCTCCAACTTCAGCTGTAAATGCGCGGCAATAGTATCGGCAAGACGGCTGTTGTCATCGATACTGCTGATGGTACTGATGACTTCGGCAGGGATTTTTTTGTTCAATTTCGCATATTGCTCAAATTGAGTCAGCAGAGTACGGCGCAAGGCCTCAATTTCGGGATTGTCCTTGTCGCTGTTTTCATCAATTGCCTCAACATGGGATAAAAACAATCCGCCTGTTTCGTCAACCGTCAACGCGCGCGCACGACGGATACCTTCCACCAACACTTTAACGGTGCCGTCAGGCAGCTTCAAAACCTGCAAAACTTGGGCAACCGTACCAGTTTGGTGCAAATCTTCAGCTTTAGGGTCTTCTGTATTAGGGTCAAGCTGGGCCAACAGGAAAACCGGATCATCATTAGCCATTGCCGCCTCAAGGGCTGCAATCGATTTAGGACGACCGACGAACAGCGGCAATACCATATGCGGATACACCACGACATCACGTAAAGGCAAAGTAGCCAGCGCACTGTATTCCTCGAAATATTTGTCTTTTGTCGGCATAGTTAATAATCTCAATCATTGTTAAATCAGAATGTAGCTCAAAATTGGGCTGAAGCGCTCCATTTCAAGACTTGAAAACAGCTTATCCGCACCTATTTTCGAAAACATCATTTTTAATAGCCCGATATGGACGTTTACGATAAAATATATCGGATTTTGGGCCGTCTGAAAACTTTTCAGACGGCCCTGGCAAACCAAACAAGGTAGTAAACCATGACAGACTCAACCGAAAAAAAATCACTGATTGAATTCCCTTGCACCTTTCCTGTAAAAGTCATGGGCGCAGTTCATCCGGAATTTGAATCCGCCATCTTGGAAACCGTGCGCAAACATGCTCCCGATACCGAGCCGCACCACATCACTACGCGCCCAAGCAGCAAAGGCAACTATACTGGCGCGACAGTCCATGTAAATGTTGAAAATCAAGAGCAGTTGGACAATATCTACCGCGACCTGACTTCCCACGAATTGGTTAAAGTGGTGTTGTAATGAAAATCGTGCACAAAGGCTTGGTCGATTACCTGCCGACTTTCGAAGCCATGAAGGCATTCAATGCCTCGCGTGACGAAAATACCGAAGACGAATTATGGGTGGTCGAACATCCGCCCGTATTTACCCAAGGCTTGGCCGGCAAACCCGAACACCTCCTCATCCGCGACGATATACCCGTTGTCCAAATTGACAGAGGCGGTCAAATTACTTATCACGGCCCCGGTCAATTGGTCGTCTATACGATGATCAATTTCAAACGCCGTAAAACCAGTGTCCGCCATATCGTTTCCGCACTTGAAAACAGCATCATCGCCACCTTGGCAGAATACGGCATTGAAGCAGCCGCCGATCCCAAACGCCCCGGTGTTTATGTCGGCGAGCGTAAAATCGCTTCCCTGGGTCTGCGTATCAAAGACGGCTCCGTTTACCACGGTTTGGCGCTCAACGTAAACATGGATTTGAGTCCGTTTACCCACATCAACCCCTGCGGTTATGCCGGTATGGAAATGACCCAAATTGCCGACTATGTCTCTCCGGCACCCAGTTTGGCAGAAGTTGCAGACAAGCTGACCAAGTATTTACAAAAAGAGCTGGCATAAGGCCGTCTGAAAAAATCCAGTCACACTGCCATCTTTTAACCGCCCTCTGAACTTTTACCCATAAACTTTTAGGTACAAATCCTCCTATAAGCTTTTCAGACGGCCTTTATAACGACAGAAAGAACACATCACCATGAGTGAAGAAGTAAAAAACGACCCCAAACGCGGCATCAAACTGAAAGGCGCAGACAAAACTGCACGCATTCCGATTAAAGTGGTTCCATTGGAACAAAAATTGAAAAAGCCCGAATGGATCCGCGCCAAATTGCCGGGCAAGAAATTCTTTGAAATCAAAAACATTCTTCGCGAACAAAAAATGCATACCGTGTGCGAAGAAGCATCTTGTCCCAATATCAGCGAATGCTTTACCAAGGGTACGGCCACATTTATGATCATGGGCGATATTTGTACACGCCGCTGCCCGTTCTGCGACGTTGGCCATGGCCGCCCGAATATGCTGGATCCTGACGAGCCTAAGCACTTGGCCGAATCCGTCAAAGCCATGAACCTGCGCTATGTCGTCATTACATCTGTCGACCGCGATGACTTGCGCGATGGCGGCGCACAACACTTCGCCGACTGCATCAAAGCCATCCGCGAAACCAGCCCGAATACCAAAATCGAAATCCTCGTTCCCGACTTCCGCGGCCGCTTGGACATCGCATTGAAAATCTTGGCAGAAACACCACCTGACGTGATGAACCACAACTTGGAAACCCATCCGCGCCTGTATAAAAAAGCCCGTCCGGGTGCCAACTACCAGCACTCCCTCGACCTTCTGCGCCGCTACAAAGAAATGATGCCGCATATCCCGACCAAATCCGGCATCATGGTCGGCCTGGGCGAAACAGACGAGGACGTGCGCGAAATCATGCGCGATATGCGTGCCAACAATATCGAGATGATTACCATCGGCCAATATCTGCAACCTTCAGACGGCCACCTGCCCGTCCTACGCTATGTAACACCCGACCAATTCAAAGTTTTTGAAAAAGAAGCATACGAATTGGGCTTTACCAATGCCGCCATCGGCGCAATGGTTCGCTCCAGCTACCACGCTGACGAACAAGCAGCCGAAGCTTTGCGTGAAACCCACGGCGGTTGTAGCCACCATTAAGATGTAGGTCATATAAGGCCGTCTGAAAAATCAGTAGACTATTTTTCAGACGGCCTTTATTTGGTCATAACTTACTATACAAAATTTTTTAGATTTTCAAAGTATAAACCTTAGTTGGGCTCTATTGAGCCAATCTTAAGTAATACAAAAAAGCGGCTAAACAGGATAAACACTGTTTGCCGCTTTTTAATTTATTTCTTTATTTTACTTCTTCAACAATTTTGCCGCTTCAATCGCGTAGTAAGTCAAAATACCATCAGCGCCGGCGCGTTTGAATGCCAATAAGCTTTCCAAAATGGTTTTCTCACCATCCAACCAGCCATTTTGAATGGCAGCCTGAAGCATGGTATATTCGCCGGAAACTTGGTAAGCATAAGTCGGTACGCCAAACTCGTCTTTGACTCGGCGGACGACATCCAGATACGGAAGACCCGGTTTAACCATTACCATGTCTGCACCCTCTTGAATATCCAATGCGACTTCGTGCAAGGCTTCATTGGTATTTGCAGGGTCCATTTGGTAGGTTTTCTTGTCTGCCTTACCCAAATTACCGGAGCTGCCGACAGCATCGCGGAACGGGCCGTAGAATGCTGAAGCATATTTTGCCGAATACGCCATAATGCGTGTATGGATATGTCCGGCATCTTCTAAGGCTTCGCGAATGGCAAGAATACGTCCGTCCATCATGTCTGATGGGGCGACGACTTGTGCGCCTGCATCGGCATGACACAAAGCCTGTTTTACCAAAACTTCAATGGTTTCATCGTTGAGGACATAGCCATTTTCATCGGTCAAACCGTCTTGGCCGTGTATGGTATAGGGATCCAGGGCAACGTCGGTCATGATACCCAGCTCTGGAAATTTCTCGCGCAGAGTTCGTACCACTGTCGGCACCAAGCCTTCAGGGTTATAAGCTTCCTCCGCAAACTCGGTCTTGTTTTGTGTTACCACGGGAAACAAAGCCAGCATAGGAATACCGAGATTCAGTGCTTCTTCAGCGGTAAACAACAATTTATCCAAACTTTGGCGTTTGACGCCGGGCATAGACGGCACTGCCTCTTCCTGATTCTGACCTTCCAATACAAAAACCGGATAGATTAAATCATCTGCCGTCAAAGTATGCTCGCGCATCAGACGGCGTGAAAAATCGTCTTTACGCATACGGCGCATACGGGTGTTTGAGACATAACGCGGAGGGAAATTCATAACAATTGCCTTTCAATAATGAAGTCTTAAAATCAGTCTTCGACTTGACGTATGGCTTTGACCGAACGTTTGATTTCGCTGAGCGTACCGGTTTTATAACTATTACGTTCCTGCTCGGTCATGCCGTTTTGATCCAATTTTGCGATATTTTTCAATGCTTCGGCATATTGGCCGTCTGAAAGTTTTTCCTGTTTGATGTGCCAACGGTTTTTCACTTCGGAAGCCGTCCACAAGCCTACTTTGTTGTAGTAGAACAAAATGCTTGCCGCCAGCGTCTTCATATCGCTGTCAGGTTTGGCACTGCCGATACTGCGGCCGATACGGTTGTTACGTTGATCGACTGCCTGGTCGGCAAGGTAACGGCTGAAGTAGTCGTCTTTACCTTCTCGCAACTCCATATCCGTCAGGCGCGCATTCCCTGCTTTTTCGGCAATAATGCTGTCGAATTTAGAAGCAATCGCCGCCTGCCATAATGCTTGGCGTACGGCATTGACCTGTGTTCCCCTGCTGTCGCCGTTTGCTTTATCATCCAAACCTGTACGCTCGGCAAAGCGTGTGGCATTACTGGTCATATTGATTAAGCCTTCATCCTCCATCCCGATGACTTGGGCGGCCACGGGATGGTTAAGCGCAAATTGTGCCATTTTACTGCGGCGGCTTTGATCTTCCTGATACGATTGGCAACCGGACAATACCAGCATGCCGAGAACGGCACATTGAATGTGTTTTTTAATATGTTTCATGATGTAACTATCGATATTATTGTGTGAGTTCAACTTCTTTGTTTAACATAGAAACGCCCGTAAGCGCAAAATAATTCCCATACGGCCAAATCGGCGCATGAATGGCTATTTTATAATAAAAATAAGGCCGTCTGAAATTTTTCAGACGGCATAAGTATTTTTTAACCTACCAAGCTTCGAATTTGCGGCCAATAAAACAGACAGGCTATCGAGCAAATAGCAATGCTGATACCAGCTGCATTAATGCTGCTGATTTTTTCTTTAAATATTGCCGCACCAATCAGCGTACCCAAAACAATTACGCCGATGTTCATACCGGCAAATACCAAGGTCGGATTATCCTTCATGATTTGGTGTGCCGAAATGTAGGTAACAATATTCAAAAAGTTCAGGCAGCCTAAAATCATACCGCCCACTATACCCTCTTTGGTCCATTTGCTTCCTTTGGCAAACAGGTAGCCAAACATCAAGATACCGGCCAAACAAAATGCCACCAGCAAATTGCCGGCAAACGCGGTACCGCTTTTTGCCACTTGTTTGAACAAAATATCAATGATGCCATAGCCGCACCAAACGCCCAAAAGCAGCATCACTTGCGTGCCGAAACCGCCGGATTTCTTACCGCCATCGCTTTTCCAAAGCAAGAAAAACAATGCTGTAAATGCCAATACCAAACCAATCAGACGGCCTTCGGTCAGTTGTTCATGAAAAAGCGTGAATGAAGCGATAATGGGCAAAAACAGTGATAAGCGCTGTGCCGCGTCCGATTTGACGATACCTGCCGCATCGACGGATTTGCCCATAATGACAAACACGCTTGGCAGCAATATGCCCAAAGCTGCAAAGAGCCACCAAGTCGATAAAAACACTTGCGGATTGCTTAAATCCGGCTTTAACACCAGCATGGTCAAAGTAACGGCAACGATATAGTTCACCGCCACCGCCTGCTCAATATTGATTTTTTGCTTGCGCGCCACTTTCAGCAATACGGAAACTAACACGCTGCAAACAATACTTGCCAATAAATATGCCATGCTTTAAAACCATCCTTGAGTAGGAACAGGCTTATCTTCATTCAGTTTAATCAGTCCGACGACTACGCGATAAATGAGCCAAATACCGGTTGCCACCAAAATCAGCCAACCGATTAAGATAAGTATGGTCAACATCCCGAAAAGCATACCCACCAACGACACCCAAAATGTCTTGGTCAGATAGTCAATATGGCTGGCATAAATACTGCCTTGCGCCTCATTGCGTTTGACATATGCCAAAATCACACCGACAACGGGTGCAAACCAGATAAACAGGCCCAAAGCATAGGTAACATAAGCGATAAAAACATAGTTTTTCACTTCAGAATTAGACGTATTGACCATATTGGCCTCCGTATTATTGTTCCCTGTATTATGGTTTTCCGTATGATTGACTACCGTATTATTGAAGCCGTTGTCTTGAGCTTCCTGAGGCTCGTACTGCATCGCCGCATCATAAGCCAGACGTTTTTCCGGATGGGACAATACTTCAAACGCCTGTCCGATGGCTTTGAAACGCTCCTCATCTTTCTGAATATCCGGATTGGCAACCAATTTGCCGTAAGCCTCGCGGATAACGTTAATATCCGCATCCTGAGACACACCCAAAATTTCGTATAAATTTAATTGTTCCATCTTTATTCCTATCCTTTATGTATCCACTGCAACATGAACATCTTGCGGGTTGAGCGTACGCAGATTTTCAGGTTTCATGCCCACGATAAACCCGCGTTTGCCGCCATTGATAAAAATCTCGTCCAAAGCCCAAATGCTTTCTTCCACATAAACCGGCAACGCGGTTTTCATACCAAACGGCGATGTCCCGCCGACCAAATAGCCCGTCCATTTCGCCGCCTGATCCGCCGTTGCCGGCTCGATGTGTTTCAAGCCCAGTTCGCGCGCCAGATTGCGGGTGGAAATATGTTTGTCGCCGTGCATTAACACAACCAAGCCTTTTTTGTGTTCATCCTGCAGGACGATTGTTTTGATGACTTGATGCTCAGGCTTGCCCGCGCACTCGGCAAAACGCGCCGTACCACCATGTTCTTCATACGCATAAACATAAGGGACAAAATCGATTTTCTTACTGCGTAAAAAGCGCACTGCCTGCGTAACCGGATATTCTGCTTTACTCATGATCGTTTTCCGCCACCCTGTTCAGACGGCCCCTCTTAAATGTGGAACGTAAACAACTGCAATGTTACCATACCTTTTTTTTGAAATCAGGAGACAACATGGACATCCGCTATCTTGGCACAAGCAAACGCTATTCGGAAGCCGTCATGGCCAACGGCTTGGTTTTCCTCTCCGGCATGGTTCCCGAAAATCCTGAAGCCGATGCCAAAGCGCAAACTGAAAACGTTTTGGCGCAAATCGATTCATGGCTCGCCCAATGCCAATCCGACAAAGCCCATATTTTGGAGGCCACCATCTATCTGCCCGATATGAACGACTACGCCGCCATGAACGAAGCCTGGGACGCATGGACAGCCCCCGAGCGCGCTCCGGCCCGCGCCTGCGTGGAAGCAAAACTGGCCTCACCCGACTGGAAGGTCGAAATCAAAATTACCGCCCTTCAAATCAAATAAAGCGCAAATATCAGGCCGTCTGAAAATGCCGCATTGACCAAACAAGCGCAGTTTTTCAGACGGCCTTTATTCTTTTGCGGTACAATACCGCCCTTAAATTTTTCTATTATTTCAAAGCACAAACAGCCATGTCCAAAAAAACCAAACAAGAATTAGAAAACAACAAACTCAGCAAACGCCTGCGCCACGCCGTCGGCGATGCCATTAACGATTTCAACATGATTGAGCCGGGCGACAAAATCATGGTCTGCCTCTCCGGCGGCAAAGACAGCTACGCCCTATTAGACATTCTGCGCCAGCTTCAAGCCAGCGCGCCGATTGATTTCGAACTGGTCGCCGTCAATCTTGACCAAAAGCAGCCGGGTTTCCCCGAAGAAGTATTGCCGACCTATCTCGAAAGCATCGGCGTTCCCTACAAAATCGTTGAAGAAGACACCTACTCCACCGTCAAACGCGTGTTGGACGAAGGCAAAACGACTTGTTCGCTGTGCAGCCGCCTGCGCCGCGGCATCCTCTATCGCACTGCAAAAGAATTGGGCTGCACCAAAATCGCCTTGGGACACCACCGCGATGACATCCTTGCCACCATGTTTCTGAATATGTTCTACGGCGGCAAACTCAAAGCCATGCCGCCCAAACTGGTTAGCGACAACGGCGAACACATCGTCATCCGTCCTCTGGCGTATGTGAAAGAAAAAGATTTGATTAAATATGCCGAGCTGAAACAATTCCCAATCATCCCATGCAACCTCTGCGGTTCGCAGCCCAACCTGCAACGCCAAGTCATCGGCGACATGCTGCGCGATTGGGACAAACGCTTCCCCGGCCGTATCGAATCGATGTTCTCCGCCCTGCAAAACGTCGTTCCATCACATTTGGCCGATACCGAACTCTTCGACTTTGTCGGCTTGGAACGCGGTCAAAACCTTAAACATGGTGGCGACTTAGCGTTTGACAGCGAAAAAATGCCGGAACGTTTCTCCGACGGCAGCGAAGAAGACGAAAGCGAAATCAAAATCGAGCCGCAAAAAGCCGAACGCAAAGTCATCAATATTCTGGCAAACAAACCTAAAACCTGCGGTTTATAATTCCATTTAATTTTCAGACGGCCTTTCGGTAGCTATTTACCGAAAGGCCGTCTGAATATTCATATTTGAAATTTTTGCTATTCTTTTTTATCTATTCTTTCCCTGACAAACCGTGCAGCAGCAATCCCAATACGTCTTGCGGCAACTTTTGCGGCGCGGCAGCATAAAGCGCGGTCAGTTGCGGATGGCGCATCAATATATCCGCCTGACGGATGAACAGGTCGATGAGTTCCACCGGCAAATCGGGCTGAATCAGGCGGCGTTGTTGCAGCGTGTGGAAGAAACCGCGCATAAAGGCGTATTTTTCTTCGTTCAATTCGTGGAAAAACCGCTCCAGCTCCAAATCGGTGTTCTCTTCGATGTCGCACAGGAAAGCGGCGGAATAGAGTTCTTCAAACGATTGTTTTTGCAAGGAAAATACAGCCTCAGCGGCTTCGCGGAGGCTGCATTGCCGTGCGAGCAGATTTTCAAATTCGGCACGGACGCGGTTTTTCTGCTCGGTAACAATTTCCTGCAAGAGCGCATTTTTACCGCTGTAATATTTGTAGAAAGTGACGCGGCTGACGGCGGCCTCGGCGCAGATGCTGCCTACGGATACGGCGGAAAAGCCATGTTCGCGGAACAGGCGGCGGGCGGTATCGGCGATGGTTTGTTGTTTGCTGGCGGTCATGACGGTAGGAAGGTTTTGATTTTGTTCATAAAGGAGATTCATTAAAGTTATCCGCAAGTCGGATACTTATCATATTTCCCCACGGCTGCAATGGCAATATGGCGGCGTTTCAGACGGCCTCTTTCCTTGTCCCTCGCTCCGTCCTACGGATGAGGACTGTCGGATGCTTAGCAGGCCAAATTCATGAAGATTACAGAATTTCCCTCCTCCAACCTTCTCCCCCAAATAGGAGAGGGATTTTTTTGGACGATTCACAAGATAAGAGGGAAAGTAAAGTGAATGATAAACACTTGCATTCCTGTTTCTTATTTCTTATACTTTACATTAATAGTTTGTTTTATGTAAATATGTAAACACAAATATTTGCATACTGACGGAGAAATTGATTGCCTGATGTTCAA
This sequence comes from Neisseria sp. HMSC066H01, assembly GCF_001837375.1. NCBI lineage: Bacteria > Pseudomonadati > Pseudomonadota > Betaproteobacteria > Neisseriales > Neisseriaceae > Neisseria > Neisseria sp. HMSC066H01. The sequence goes on along the minus strand of NZ_KV832194.1, from coordinate 376,664 downwards.
TCCGCCCCGACGTATGCCGTCTGAAAGGATAAGAAATGCAGAAACACACCCTCCGCCGCCTGCCTCTATTGATTGCCGCCGCCTTTGCCTCCGAATGGATTTATGCCGCCGATGCGGCGCAAGATGCGGAACAAGTGCAGTTGGAAGAAGTCGTCGTCACCGGCGAACGCACCAACCGCAGTGGCTTTGAAACCGCCACATCCAACCGCGTCTTCACCACGCCAAACATCGACCGCAGCGGCCACAACCTTTCCGCAACCGACCTGCTCAAACAGACTGTGAACACGGTGGATTTAGGCAACGGCAACGATTTGCCGACCGTGCGCGGCGTGGACGGCTCGGGACCCGCCGTCGGTGCGGTGGCGTTTTTCGCGGGCACGCGGCCGCGCCTGAACCTGTCCATAGACGGCCGCTCCGCCACTTACAATGAATTCGCCTTCGGCACGCAGTCACTGTGGGACATGCAGCAAGTGGAAGTCTTGCGCGGGCCGCAAAGCCATGTGCGCGGGCAGAACGCGGTGGCGGGCGCGGTGGTGATGCGTTCCAAAGACCCGACCGACGAATGGGAAGGCGCGCTGCGCTTGGGTTTGGGCAACCAGAAAACGCGCAACATCGCCGGCGTAGTGTCCGGCCCGATTGTGAAAAACAACCTTGCCTTCAGATTGAGCGCGGAGCGGCAGCAGCGTGAAAGTTACGAGCCGTTCGTGTCCTATGAGCCGACCGGCAACCCGCGCCGTGTGGAAAACACCAACGTGCGCTTCAAACTCCTGCTCACGCCCGAAAACCATCCCGATTTTTACAGCCGCCTGACGCTGAACCACATCCGTTCGCGCACGCCGCAAAACGAAATCATGGGCAACACCACCAGCCGCCGTTTTTTAAAAGAAAAGCCCGTGTTCGTAACCGGCTCGACATCGGGCATCTGGGACGCATCGTGGCAGCTTAACGACTATCTGAAACTGGAAAACAAACTGGTTTACGGCCGCTACCACAACGAGCGGCTGCACCTGCCGATGACCGTCAGCCCGCAAGGCGTGCCCGCCGAACTCAAAGGCCGCGAACTGCAATGGGAGCCGGTATTGCATTTTTCAAACAAAGGCTGTCTGAGAGGCCTTTCCGGACTGCACTACTTCCGCAGCAAATAAGACGAATGGGTAGATATCCGCAGCATCGGCGGCCGCAATACCTTTGACGACCGCAACAGCGTGCGCGCCCTGTTTGCCGAAACCACATACAGCCCCAGCGAAAAATGGGACATCACAGCCGCCGCCCGCATTGAAAAAGAAACGCACAAACGAAGCGGCGGCAGTGGCGCACTGCACCTTGATTTAGACAAAGGCCAGACCGTGTTCCTGCCCAAAATCGACATCGCCTTCAAACCCACCGACCAATGGGTCAGCGGCATCAAAGCCGCGCGCGGCTACAACCCCGGCGGCGCGGGCATCACCTTCGGCCGCCCCGTCGTAACCTACACTTATGAACCCGAATATGTGAACAACTACGAGTGGTACACCCGCTGGCGCAGCGCAGACCGCCGCCTGCAACTCTCCGGCAACCTGTTCCTGAACCACTACCGTGACATGCAGCTCCCCTTCTATCTCGGCACCAACTCCGTCGTCATCCGCAACGCCAAAAAAGTCCACACCTACGGCGCAGAACTCGCCGCCGACTGGCAGGCGACCGACAGCCTGAAACTCACCACCGGACTGGGACTGCTCAACACCAAAATCAAAAGCTATCCCGACAGCGGCATCGAAGGCAACAAACTCGGCCGCGCGCCCAAATACACCGCCAACATCGGCGTGAAATACCTGAACGACAAAGGTTGGGAAGCCGGCGGCGACGTGCGCTTCTACGGCGGCTACTACTCCGCCGCCGACAATGCCGAATCAGGCAAAATCGGCGCATACAACCAAGTCAACCTCTACACCGCCTACAACTTCAAACAAGGCCGCGTCTCGCTCTACGCCGACAACGTGTTCAACCGCCGCCGACCCATATTCATTTCCAGCGCCGACCGCCAAGACGCACTCTACCAACGCCCCAGAAGCGTAGGTTTGAGCGCGGAATGGAAGTTTTAGACGAAGCTGAAATGATGGAGGCCGTCTGAAAAAACATAGGTCGGACATTTATGCCCGACCTACCGTTTATTCCCCAAAACACCCAAAGGAACCCCATGCACTACTTCACCCCCACCAAAACCCTGCCCGAAGGCACCATCTACCTGACCGACCTGACCCACGTTGCCGACTTCGCCGACTGGCTGGCCGAATTCGAAACCCTGTTAAACCAAAACCGCCGCTTCGCCACCGTCTGCACCCCGATGCGGCGGCAGGTAAGCGATGAACAGTGCATTGCCGACCGCAAAACTTACATCGAATGGATAAAGGCACATCGGCCGCAACTGTCCGAACGCTGCGCCGCCATGCTCCTTATCGAACCCGACGCGACGCAACTGGCGTTCTTCCGCGAACAATCGTCCAAACTCGGCCCCGCGCTGGGCGTGAACTACATCGTCGAAGCCGACGAACAAACTGCCCTGCTGCGGGCGGAAGAAGCGTTAAAGGCCGTCTGAAAAGATACTAAACCTATTTAAATACAAATCAAGTATTGCCACCCAATATGTTCAGACGGCCTTGTCCCTTTATTCGCCTCATCTTCAAAAGAATCATGTGATGTCCGACAATCAGACTTCCCCAAACTCACGCGACTGGCTACTGCTTATCGGCGGCAGCACTTACAAATTCACGCTGACCGGTTTTTATCTGGTCGCGCTGGTGGCCATTTTGAAAAACCACGGTTACAGCCTAAACCAACTAAGCTGGATTCATTTAATCGGCAGTATCGAAGCGGCGAAGGTGTTGTTTGCCGCGCTGATGGAGCGGCGGCCGGCGGGGCGGTTCGGACGGTTTCGCGGCTGGCTGCTGGCGGCGACACTGGGGCTTTCGGCGGTGTTCGGGTTGATGGCCTGTACCGACATCACGCAGAACTTCCCGTTTCTTCTGGCCTGCTGCGTTTTGCTCTCGGCCATGTCAGCAGTGTACGGCTGCGCGATGCTGGGTTTGTCGTGCATCGTCCTGCCACACCGCGAACGCGGCTTCGGTGGCGTGATTCAAACGATGGCGGCACGTGGCGGCAAGATGATCGGCGGCGCGCTGGTGTTGTGGCTGTATCAGGAATACGGACAGACGGCGGCGGCCGGCTTTATGCTGGCGTTCAGCCTGCTGATGCTGCTGCAAATCTTATACTACCACGAGCCGGAAAGCCTGACGGCACAAGGCAGTTGGAAGGCGTTGGCAACGCGGCTGGTTTCTTTTTGGCAGCAACCTGAAACGGGCTGGCGGTGGCTGGTTTTGCTGTTTGCCGTTGCCGCACCGTATGCGTTTATGGCGGCAACTTTTGTACCCAAACTGGCGGATTTGGGCTTTACTCCGAAACAGACGGGCGGGATTCTGGCGGTAGGTATTCCTGTTGCCTGCCTGATTGTGACGCCGCTGTCGGGCTGGTTTTCGCGCAATTATCCGCGCCGCAAACTCGTGTTCCTGCTCTACGTGCTGCAACTGCCGCTTTTGGCATCTATGACCGCCATCGACGCGCTCGCCCGCGTCCACCCTTGGCTGCCACCCGCTCAAATCATCGCCTTGAGCCTGAGCTACACGCTGCTGCTGCCGGTAATACTGGCGTTGGTGATGGACAAGTCCGACCGCGCCACCGCCGCACTCGACAGCAGCCTGCAATTTTCCGTCGTCCTGCTCGGCAGTTACGTGGCCGGTTTCGCCGCCCTGCGGCTGGCAAAGGCGGTCGGCTATACAGATGCGTATTGGGTTGCAGTGTACTTGGCCGTATTGGTAGGCCTGCTTTTATATTTGAATAGAAATTTATTCAATCATTCAGAGCGTGACTCACAATAATTTGCTCAGATATTTATCCATCGATTTTAATTGAGCGCGCCTCTGGATAATTTTTCATTTTATTGCACAATCTCTCATGAAAATATAACAAAACGTGCCCATAATACTGCCGTTATTACACTCTTACATTCAAAAGGAACCTCATGACTGCTGTTCTCATCGTTCTCGGCTTGATTGCCATTGTCGTCGGCATCTTAGGCACTATTTATCCCGCCCTGCCCGGATTGGGTTTGATGTTTGGTGGCGCATGGTTGTTGGGTTATGCCGGTGATTATCAAGTGTTTGGCTCGGGTACGCTGACCTTTTTGGCCATCGTTGCCGTATTCGGTACTGCGATGGACTATGTGGCGGGGGCATTGGGTGCAAAATATACCGGCGCAAGTAAAACTGCGGTTTGGGGCGCGTTTATCGGCGGCATCGTCGGCGCATTCTTCTCCATTCCCGGCCTGTTGCTCGGCCCGTTGACTGGTGCGGCCATCGGCGAATTTATCGCACGCAAAGACACTTGGCAGGCTGGCAAAGTCGGTATCGGTACGTTTATCGGCTTCATCATCGGCACCGTGGCCAAAATCGGCTGCGCCTTGACCATTGCAATGACCATCCTGTTTGTTTGGTTGGCCTCGTTGTTCTAAGACAAAACATTAAAGGCCGTCTGAATTTCAAGCATTCAGACGGCCTTTTCATTTCACTATTTATTTTCTTATTTGCCGCAGCAGGCTTTGTACTTTTTACCGCTGCCACATGGGCAAGGATCGTTGCGCCCCACTTTTTCGCCTTCGCGGCGGACGGTTTGCGGTTTATTGATGATGGCCTGCCAGTACCAGTAAATATCCAGCAGGACATGCGGCAAATCAGATTCCAGCTGGGTCAGCTCTTTTTCATTCAGATGCAAGATGACTTCGCCGTTTTCCTCGTCGTCATAAATACCGCCCAAAGCCATAATCGGGTAGAACAAATCTTCAAACTCTTCCTGATCGACTGCTTCAAACCAATCGGTAGGCACAATATCCAGTGCGTAAAGATAGGCGTTACACCAAGTGTAGAAATCCGGATTGCCGGCTTCATCTTCATAAAACCACAAATCAGGCAGGATTTTCTCATTGAGCTTCATGCGCATATCGGCGGCCATTGCCATCACCAAACGCTCGATTTCGGTACGCTCTTTGGCATCAAACAAAGATTCTTCACCCAAAATCTCAGGCAGCCAGTTGGTCGGATTCAAAGCATCCGGGCCGCTCAATAAAGCCATCATAAAACCCTGCACTTCATCACAACGCATGGTGTTGTGGGCTTCGGATTTAGCATCCAGCAATTCCATCAATCGGCTGCGTGCCGCTTCATCAAAAGTCAGTATTTGCATTTTCGTTCCTTAAAATAAAATCATATTATGGTTTTCAGACGGCCTGGGCATGGATACGCTGCCGCATTTGTTCAAACAGACAAACCGTTGCCGCCATCGCGACATTCAAGGATTCGGTTTGCCCCAACATGGGGATTTTGACACAGGCTTCAGCCTTCTCTTTTATTCGTTCACTCACGCCGCTGCCTTCGTTGCCAAACACCCAAGCACAGGGTTGACTGAGGTCCATTTCATACAACCCGATATTGCGGCCGCCCAAGGCGGTTGCCCAAATTGGATGCTGATACGTTTCCATCCAAGCGGATAATTCCACCCGGCTGAAAATAGATAGCAAAAAATGCGCACCCATCCCCGCCCGCAACACTTTGGGCGACCAGATATCTACGGAATCATTGCTACACACGATTTGCTTGACTCCGGCCGCCGCCGCGCTGCGCAAAATCGTGCCTGCATTGCCGGGGTCTTGTACCCGCTCCAATACCACGCAATCTCCGTTTGAAGGCAAGCCTGCCTGTTTCGGAATATCAATCCAAGTCATCACATCATCGGCATCGGTCAGACTGGTGATTTTAGACAGCGCTTCATTACCGACCCAAGTAATCAATCCCTCATCCAACTGCGCCGTAATTTCTTGAATTTCAGGATGGTGCTGTTTCTTTTCAGGCAGGTAAACCTGTTTGGGCGTACCGCCGCTTTGCAAATAAGTTTGCAGCAGATGTACACCTTCCAATACGGTTTCACCGCTTTCACGCCTTGCTTTAGCCTGCGTCAAAAGACGGAATAAATGTTTGAGCTGTTCGTTTTGAGCAGAGGTAATCAGTTTCATGGAGCGCATTATAACTGTTTTTGACTTCTTTGAAGCTATGCTTTCAGACGGCCTGACGGTTTTACTGCAAAAATAAAAACCCTTGCCATAAAGCAAGGGTTTTGCATGATTTCATTTTTTACTGCACAACAGTCTGCTGCTCATTTTTCTGCTCGGTACGGACAGTCGGACGGTTTTCAATTTTGCCGTCTTTCGCCGCATTCGGCACAACAGTCTCGCCAGGCTCGGAAGCTGCTTTATCGTCAGGCATACCGCTTACCGGAATGATATCTTGTGCAGGCTGAACATTAGACTTCTCGGCAACCGGCATAGCGTCACGAGAAGTTTGCGGCGTAAACTGCCATGCCGTCACAGCAATGGCACACACGCTGGCAGCGGCTGCAAAGAATTTAAAGAAGCCGTTATTGGCTGCTTCGCGATGAGTATATTTTTCCTGCTTGCCAGCAATCTCAGCTTGAGGCACTGTAAATGCTTTGCTTTGCATGCTTTCATCAGCCACCTTCGCCGCTGCGCCCTGACGGATACAGTCGCCGATAATGTGGTACTCATGCCAAGCGCGCAATGCTTCCTCGTCTGCCAATACGGCATCCAGCATCTCATCAGTCAATGCTTCACCGTCCATCAATGCGGACACATACTCCAATGCTTTATTTGTTTTGTCATTCATTCTATTACCACCTTTGATCTTCAGAAGTATCCAACAGCGGCCGCAAATCTTTTGCAATCAGTTCACGCGCTCTGAAAATACGCGAACGTACTGTACCTATCGGACAATCCACTACCCGAGCTATTTCTTCGTAAGACAAGCCGTCCATTTCCCTAAGCGTAATGGCTTGACGCATATCGTCTGGCAGTTGCGCAATGCTTGCCTCGACGGTCTGCAAGATTTCCCGATTCATCATCTCAGCTTCCGGCGTATGGTAATCCGCAATCTGATCGGTTAAATCGAGAACATCTCCTTCCTCATTGGCTGCTTCCGAACTGACAAAAAACTGACGACCCGAAGTGGTCAGGAAATTCTTTGCCGTATTGATACCGATACGGTACAGCCATGTATAAAACGCACTCTCACCGCGAAAATTAACCAGCGCACGATAAGCCCTAATCATTGCCTCTTGGGTTACATCGTGCACTTCATGCTCATCCTGAATAAAACGGGAAATCAGTCTGTTTAGCCGACGCTGATATTTGGACATCAGCATCTCGAATGCCTTATGGTCACCTTTCTGCGCGCGCTCCACCAAAACTTGATCTATTTGGCGATCGTTCATACCCACCCTTTAATCGTTTTACTGCTTTAAACCAAAAAATAGTAAAGCGTGCTGTGCACAATAAAGACAACACTGCTTTGAAATAGTTCCATAAGATTACATTTAATGGCAAAAGTTTATTCGTGTAGGTACTCTAATATAAGCTGTATTGCTTAATATACCTACACTTAGCACAAGTAGTTAAATTACTGATACTTACAAAATTTAGAGTTATTTACTTTACTTTTGCCATATATTCGACCAACTTTCTATGAACTGGCAGATAGCCTTGCTCTATTTGAACATCGCTTCCAACCCTAAGGTTAGCAACAGCAAGGCACTTGTTGCCCATACTTATGATAATCGGCCAATATTTACGCACGAATGGCATGATATGACACTCTTGCAATAGTTTTTCGACTGATTTTTCCCTCTGACCTGACTGAATCACGTCGCCCTCGGATACAGTTCTAAGCACTGCCTGCTTCTCCAACTCTTCTTCCGGCAAACCTCCTTGAAACGGTAATAAAACAAAACCGTTTTCCAGCAAAATATCTTTCAGGCGGCCTCGAACTTCCCTACCATTGCACCAAGGCAGCTGTTGAAATTCACTTTCTTGCCAAATAAACAACTGATCCCGATAGGCGACCAATTCGCCGTTTGGCAAACTCAACTGCGCCTGTTCTGCGGTTTCCAATACTCGGGCGAAATCGGCAATATTGTGATAAGAAGGCAATGATTCTGTTTGCTTTCGCAAAAAATACCAAAGCAACCGACGACGCAAAAGCGGCGTACATTGCCGCCACAGACTGATACTGAATATCCCGTTTAGACTGATGCGCTGGTATTCAGACTCAATCAATTCATCTAAAAGCTGCAAATCTTCCTGCAATAATCGAACATTGGCACAAATTTGCCGCTCAAAATTCGGAATCCGCTGCTGCCATTGTGGCAAAGCCTGATTTCTCATCCAATTGCGTAAATAGCCGGAGTCTTCATTACTCTCGTCTTCGACAAAAGACAGCCCCCACTGTTGCGCATACTCAGCCAGTTCCTGACGGGAAAATGCCAAAAGCGGCCGCCAGATTTGGATCTCTTCATTTAAATCACGCCATACCGGCATAGCCGCCATACCGCGCAATCCGCCGCCGCGCACGGCCGACAGCATAAATGTTTCGATTTGATCATTACGGTGATGGGCCAAAACAATAATTTTCTTCAGGCCGTCTGAAAATGCCTGATATCGGGCAGCCCTGGCCGCTGCTTCCAAACCTTTTCCTTGTTTTTCCACATTGACACGGCACACCCGCAAGGCAACATTCAAACGCTGACAATAATCCTGACAAAATTTAGCCCAACTGTCGGCATTGGTGCTTAAACCATGATGAACATGGACGGCGCGCAAATCAAAACGGCAGAATTCACGCATCCGGTGCAAAAGATGCAGCAGGACAACGGAATCCAATCCGCCGCTCAAACCGACTTCAAAAACAGTATGGTTCGGCGAATCAGGAAAAGCTGCTTGAAAACTTTTAAATAGGGAATCAGGGGATAGTTGCGACATTTCAGACGGCCTGAAATTATGAATGACTCAAAAATAGAATACAAAAAAAGCAAGCAGCGGCATCTGCTTGCTTTTTCAGCAGTCAAACTTATTTATCGGTAAATTTACCGTAAGCCATGATGCGGTCGAAACGGCGGGAAAGCAAATCAGGCATGGTCATGCTTTGCGCTTCGCTTAATTGCTGTTCCAAAACGGTTTTAACGTTTTTCATCGTGGTTTCGTAATCACGGTGTGCGCCGCCCAACGGCTCGTCAATGACTTTATCGATGAGATCCAATTCTTGCAGGCGTTTGGCGGTAATGCCCAATGCTTGCGCGGCGTCTGCTGCTTTTTCGGCAGTTTTCCAAAGAATAGAGGCGCAACCTTCAGGAGAAATCACCGAATAGGTCGAGTATTGCAGCATATTAATGTAGTCGCCGACAGCCACTGCCAACGCACCACCCGATCCGCCTTCGCCGATGATGGTACACAATACCGGTACATGCAGGCGGGTCAGTTCGTACAAATTACGGCCGATGGCTTCGGACTGGCCGCGCTCTTCCGCACCAATGCCAGGATACGCGCCCGGAGTATCGACAAAGGTCATGACCGGAATATTGAATTTCTCGGCAGTCTGCATCAAGCGCAGTGCTTTACGGTAACCCTCAGGACGCGGCATACCGAAATTGCGGCGGATTTTTTCTTTGGTATCGCGGCCTTTTTGATGGCCGATAACCATCACGCTTTGGCCGTTGAAACGAGCCAAACCGCCGACAATGGCATGATCGTCAGAATAATGGCGGTCGCCGTGCAACTCTTCAAAATCGGTAAAAATACCGTTGATGTAGTCCAAAGTATAAGGACGCTGCGGATGGCGGGACACTTGTGAAATTTGAGCCGGAGTCAGCTTGCTGAAAATTGACTTGGTCAACTCGTTGCTTTTCTTTTGCAGTCTGGCAATCTCGTCGGAAATATCGACGGCAGATTCATCTTGTACGAATCGCAACTCGTCGATTTTATTGGTTAATTCGGCGATGGGTTGTTCAAAGTCCAAAAAAACGGGTTTCATAAAACGAAGCTCTCGGTAATGGTTGCTGACATGATACGCTAATCAGACGTATTTGACAGCATTTCTCAAAGGGAAACTGCCATCTTTTGCAATAAAAAACTTTCAGACGGCCTTTAACAAAGAAATAGTATATCTGCACTAAACTCATGGAGTGCCGTATCTTATGATAAACTTCAATTCAGTTCAATCATTTCAAACAGGCTATGAAAAACGATCATGACAATTCGTCCATGCGCTTGGACAAATGGCTGTGGGCCGCGCGCTTTTTCAAGACCCGCGCGCTGGCACAAAAACATATTGAGCTGGGCAGGGTTTTGGTAAACGGCTCGAAAGTGAAAAACAGCAAAAATATTTCCGCCGGCGACACCATCGACATGACTTTGAACTCCCTACCCTACAAATTCAAAGTCGCCGCGCTCAATCATCAACGCCGCCCGGCACCGGAAGCGCGTTTATTGTACGAAGAAGACATGAAAACGGCTGCCGAACGCGAAGCTCAAAAACAACTCGACCAAGCCAGCCGCATCAGCGCCGCTTATCCGGACGGACGCCCGACCAAACGCGACCGCCGCCAGCTTGACCGCATGAAGCGCGATAGCTGGTAAAGCGCTTTATCCATTTTTTCAGACGGCCCTATATTCATGCCGTCTGAAAACCAAAAACAGGCAGGACATCCTGCCTGTTTTTTTATTTGTGATGATTAAAATTTATATTCTAACTGACCGCGAATAACGTTTACGTCCTGTTTATCCGTGCCAACGGTAGGCGTAACCTGTTTGCCGGCCAAATAGAAGCCTTTGAGTTTCCAGTTTTTCCAAGGAATATAAGTCGCACCGATTTGCACGCCTTGAACGTTTTTGCTGTAATCCTCAACAGAAGAGACACCGGACAACGAGCCGACACGGCGGTAGTTCAAGAATACGTCGTAAGAATTACGGACGTTCCAGTCGGCCGATTTATAGCGCACTTCAGTGAACACGCCGTCATTTTTGATTTTTTGTCCGGCATCATTATAAGCTTTGATATTGGACTTGCTGATCGCGGCCATCCAACGCCAATCGTCATTAAATTTAATGTCCGTACCAATTTCCCCGAAGACCGCATTTTTCTTTGCGCCGCGTACATCGATGTCTTTCATATAGCTGACGGTTGCGCCGACGTTGATATTCTCATTCACAGGCAACACGCTTTGAACTGCGGCAAAATGTCTGCGGCGACCGCCGATGCCCCATGCGTTGTCGTTCAGATTGCCTGTACGGCGGCCCGCATAGATTTTGGTCGGCAGGGTTTTATTGTCAAAGAAAATTTCGCCGCCAGTAACTTCGGTATCCCATACGCGGCCGTATGAAGAGAATGCGCCAAATTTACCGACACGCGCTTTGATGTTGTTGTACACAGTCCCTTCGGCATACAGTTTATTGACCGGCACATCATGATCGCCGTTAAATTTACCGGTTTCCAAATCGATATTCGGCTCGATTTGCGCTACCAATTTCCAATCTTTGTACAGTTTTGCGCGTAACCAAAACTCCGCGTTGAAGTTGGCATTGGTGTCTTCAGGCGTCGGGTTAACGCTGCTGTTGTTGGCATTGATGTCTTTGGTATCCACACGTACGCGCAAACCGCCGTTCACAGTCAACAAATCATTGAAAATGCTGATTTTATCGTCATCTTTGCGAATGATGCTGCCGGAATTTACATAATCGTTGGTGGTGGCCAAAGCCGCCGCATCACGCCCGCCATCAGCGTTCTCTGCCAATGAATAAGATGATGAAGCCAATAAAATACAGGTTGCAATCAGTTTGGTTTGAAATTTCATGCCGACTCTCCAAAAGAAGGTATTGAAAGTGAAGTATTCGATAAAGCGTACAAAATCGTGGATTTTGTAAAAATTATTCATTTTGTTTACTAATTATTTTTATCGTATGTAAATTAGTGTAATCAGTCAAGCAGATTTAAACGCTTTATCCGCTTTCAGACGGCCTCTTGATTCAGGTCAAACAGAAGCCTGCATATCAGGTTGTTCAAACTGCCGTTCCAAGGCATCGGCCAATGCCGTCCTGCGTTTTTGGTGGCATCCCACAGCCTGACACAATTCCTCTGCATTTCCCCAAAACACAAAACGTTCACGCGCGCGGGTAATGGCTGTGTAAAGCAAAGCCTTATCCAACCCTCGAGCTTCCTCTTCGCCCTCCGTCGTTGCAGGCACTGACGGCGGCAACAGCCATACTTCCCGATATTCCGAACCCTGGCTCTTGTGCACCGTCATGGCAAAAGCCGATTCAAAATCGGGCAAACGGCTGATGGCAATTTTTTTGAATCCATCTTTCTCAGGAAAATAGGCAGACAAGCCATTCAACGATTCTTCATCTTTCATAATCAGCCCGATGTCGCCGTTAAACACTTCCAGCATGTAATCATTATGCGTAATCATGATGATTTGTCCGGCAAACCAAGGCGTTTCGCCCGAAACCTTGCCTTGTCGTTGCAAATATTCTTGATAAGCCTGATTCAAATCATCCGCATCCTGCCGCCAAGCCGCCAATACCATCACATCGGCTGCATGACCGTAGGCGAGTGCGACATTATTCTCTGCCACGGCCTGCCAATAATCCTGTTGCTTTTGATACAGCAAAGCAACCTGCTCTTTCAGACGGCCTGATTTCATTTCCAACTCTTTGGGGAACTTGTTAAACTGTTCGACCGCAGTTTGCTTTTCCCCGGACACCACCGCCCTTGCCAAACAACCAATACCGCTGTCTGAGCCAAAACGGTGGCTGAACGTCAATTTGGCATTGTTTTGCGATAAAGCCTGAGGCCGCTCTTTAATCTCAAAGCCATGATTGGACAGATAAACTTCCAGCTTTTCAGCAGTTTCTTTATCCAAAGCCGTCGGACGCGACAACGCCGCCAACACAGCCCCCAAACCAACCGACGGCAACTGGTTTTCATCGCCAAGCAACACCAAACGACAACCGGTCGGCACGGCACGCAACAAATCCAACACCAGCGGCAAATCCAACATCGAAGCCTCATCCACCACCAAAACATCCAAAGCAAGCGGATGTTCATGATTGAACGCAGGGCGCATTTGCGGCGGCCGCAATTTCAACAATCGATGGACAGTCTGCCCTTCCAAGTTTTCCAAATGCGCTTTAATGCTCGGAGACAAATCAAAGCCATCCAAAGCCCGCTGCAAAGCCCGTGCCATATGTGCAGCCGCCTTGCCCGTCGGCGCAGCCAACGCGATACGGGGCAGCTTCGTACTGTTATTGCAAATCAGGCCCAAAAGCTTTGCGACGGTCGTGGTCTTACCCGTGCCCGGCCCGCCGGTAATCAGCATAAAGTTTTGCAGCAAGGCCAAAGCCGCAGCATCCCTCTGCTCTTTGCTGTCTTTAGGATCAAACCAATCACTCAGACTTTTTGAAGCCGCCATGAAATTCACTTCTTCCACCTCTGCGCTTGCCAGCCGTTTGATTTCGACAGCCAAATCATGCTCCAACTGCCACATCCGCCCTAAAAACAATTTCCGGCCTTGCAGGATAAGCGGTTTATCCGCATTGCCGACCAAATTCGGCAAGTTGCTTAAGGCATCGACATCCGCTTTATCCAAGTAAATAAACGAATGCCCGTTTTGCAAGGCTGCAAACAGTCGAACCACATAAGGCTCAATAACGGATGCGCCCTGTACTTCGTGGCGGCGGAAAAACGCTATGGCCGCATCTGCGGCAGAGGAAAGGAGAGAGTCGGTCGGATTCATGGCTCAGGATTGATGGATACGGAAAAAAGAAAGGCCGTCTGAAAAACAGCGTTTCCATAAATGAAAATCTATTTTTCAGACGGCCTCTATTATACCGTTCAAAGCATAAAATATTTGCCTGAAATAATAACCTTATTGCAGCACTTGCAGGCTGCCGTCTTTCATGGTCATTACCCGGTCGAAACGCTCAGCCAGCTCATCATCATGGGTCACCACAATCAGGCTGGTGTTCAATTCACGTTTCAAATCCAGCATCATGTCCAGCACATTTTGCGCATTTTTACGGTCAAGATTCCCCGTCGGCTCATCTGCCAACAGGCATTTCGGCTCATTAACCAAAGCACGGGCAATCGCCGCACGCTGACGCTCGCCGCCGGAAAGTTCGCTCGGACGGTGCAACATACGTTTGTCCAAACCGACCTTTTTCAGCATCTTGACAGCCTTCTCTTCAGCCATCGCCTTGGGCATTTTGCCGATTAAAAGCGGCATCATGACATTTTCCAAAGCAGAAAACTCAGGCAATAGATGGTGGAACTGATACACAAAGCCCAAATAACGGTTGCGCAATTCGCCCAACTGTTTTTGGCTCAAACCGCCCAAATCCTGATCCATCAGTATCACCTTGCCTTCAGACGGCATATCCAAGCCACCAAGAAGGTGCAACAACGTAGATTTACCGCTGCCTGACGAACCGATAATACTCACGCTTTCCGCTTCGGCAACTTCAAAATCCAAATGATTCAACACTTGCACATTCAATGCGCCGTCATTATAGCTTTTGCCAACGCCGATACATTTCAAAATTGTCTTACTCATAACGCAAAGCCTCCGCAGGTTGGGTTTTCGCAGCACGCCAGCTTGGATACAGTGTGGCGATAAATGCCAAGCCAAGCGAAATGCAGGCAATAACGGCGACGTCCTTCAAGTTCACATCGCTAGGCAGGTAATCGATGAAATAAACCTGTGAGTTAATCAAATGTACGCCGAACAGGTCTTCAAAAAACGCGACAATCTTGCCGACATTCCAACCCAGCAATACACCGCATACCACGCCCACAAGCGTACCGAAAAACCCCGCAAAAGCACCCTGCACCAAGAAAATCTTCATAACGCCGCCCGGGGACAAACCCAAAGTACGCAAAATCGCAATATCGGCTTGTTTTTCCGTTACCGCCATTACCAAAGACGAGACGAGGTTAAACGCAGCAACCGCGATAATCAGTGTCAAAATGATGAACATCATGCGTTTTTCCAACTCAACGGCTTCAAAATAGCTGCGGTTGTTAAACGTCCAGTCACGCACCCACACTTCATCTTTTTTAGCATCGGGAATCAAATTGGCAATAAAAGACGGCGCATTCTGAGGATCGGCCAACCGCAAACGCAGCCCACCGACATTTTCACCCAGTCGATACAAGACTTGCGCATCCTTGATATGCGTCATGGCCAATGTGTTATCGACTTCATAGACACCGGTTTTTACCACACCGACCACATTAAACTGCTTCAAGCGCGGCACTACGCCGGCAGGAGTAACATTACCCTCCGGCGTAATCACAGTAACTTTACCGCCAAGCTCCGTACCCAATGCCTCAGCCAGCCCTTGACCTAAAATAATATCAAATTCGCCCGGCTTCAAATCGTCAAAACTGCCGGCCGGCATATCCTTGCCGTAATCAACGACATTTTTTTCTTCAGACGGCAAGATACCGCGTATCTGTACACCGCGCACTTCTCCTGCATTGGCAAGCAAAGCTTGATCGGAAACATAAGGCGCGCTGGCCAATACTTCCTTTTTGCCTTTTACAAATTCGCGCAAATTCTGCCAACCCGGCGCACTGCCGACATCGTAATAGCCGATTTCCGCATGAGGTGCAACGTTCAACAATTGACCGCGTATCTCTTTCTGAAATCCGTTCATTACCGATAACACCACAATCAGCGCCGTTACGCCCAAGGCGATACCGGCGATTGAAATCATAGTAATAAATGACATAAAGCCGTTGCGTTTTTTCGCACGCAAATAGCGCAGGCCTATCCAAGTTTCTAAAGAAGCCATTCAAAAATGCCTCATTCGTTTGTCAAAAAAGGCTTATTGTACCGTAAAACCGACAGGTCGTCCGATTGCCCGACTGATGTGGCATTCAGGAATAAATTGTATGTAAAACCATGTATCTTCCCGTAAATTCCGCCGAAAAACTTGCACAATCGCCCAATCGCCCTTATTCTGAAGCTGTGACTCGTTTTGTCACCATCAAAAAGGAAATACACTAATGAACAGCAAAAAATTCTTGGCCCTCGTATCCGTAGCTGTAGGTTTGTCATTCAGCTTCAATGCATATGCCGCCAAAGAAATCAAAATCAGTTCAAACAATACCGCTTACTCCGACGCCGATGTTCAAAAACTGGCAGCCACTGCTGTCGGCATGGGCGTAAAAGAACCTGTCAGCCTCAACAGCGGAAACGGTGTTGTTACCGTATCCGGCAGCAGCGCAACCAAATGCGCATTCAAAGTCGGCAACGGCGATACGCCTCAAATTCAAGGCGTGAGCTGCAAATAATCTGATTTCATCAATGAAAAGGCCGTCTGAAAGACTTTCAGACGGCCTTTTCATATTGGCATTTAAGAGTGGATGTTTCTTCTATCGTAAACGGCTTGAGCCAAAGTACCGGCATCCACATATTCCATCTCGCCGCCCAAAGGGATTCCCCTTGCCAACCGGCTGACTTTATAAGGAAGATTTTTAAACAATTCCGCCAACACATACGCTGTCGCGTCGCCTTCGGCTGTGAAGTTGGTTGCAATGATAATTTCCTCAATATCACTCGCCTGCAGACGCGCCACCAGCTTATCTAATGCGACTGCCGAAATATCCATGCCCTGCGCCGGGCTGACTTGCCCCATCAAAACAAAATACAGGCCATCATGGCAATTGGCCGCCTCCATGCTGGAGAGATCCGCCGGCATATGCACAATCATCAAACGACTTTTATCGCGTTTTTCGTCTGCGCAAATTTCACACAAATCACCTTCGCAAAATGTGTTGCACATCCGACAATGCTGCACCTGCTTCAAAGCAAACTGCAAAGCGTCCACCAATTCCTGAGCCTCTTCGCGTTTGTACTGTAAAAGCTGGTAGGCCATACGTTGTGCGGATTTCGGGCCGACATTGGGCAATATTTTTAAAGCATTAATCAAGCGGACAAAGGCATCAGGATTTTTATTCATGATTTCAGACGGCCTTTAAAAAGATGGCTAAAAATAAGAAAACAGCCGGAATTCATCCGGCTGCCCTACTCTAATATTCTGCTTATTCGGCAGCATTATTAACTTGTTGTGCACCTTGCGTACGATCGATTTTCTTATCCAAATACTGGAGCAAGGCATCGAAAACATTGGCAGAAAGCTGCTGAACCAAAGCCTGTTTGGCAGCCGGAATCTGTGAATCGGCATTTTCAGGAGCAGAAACGCTCTGAACTTCCATAATCACCGGCGCAGGCATACCTTCCAACAATGTATACGCAGGTTTGCCGCCGACAGGACGCGCTTTCAGCAAAGCCGCATAAGCCTCCGGAGACATGGTTTTACGTGCATCTTGCGCGCTCAATTGAGAAACAGGCGACCATTGAACATCGGCAGCTTTACCGGCTTTCAAAGCAGCCAAAGTTTCCTGGGCTTTTTTCTCTGCCAGTTTGGCGGCTTCAGAGCGCTGATATGCTGCACGGACAGTGTCTTTGACTTCCGCAAATGGTGCGATTTTCTCTTCGCGCACTTCTTTTGCACGAATGACCCAAACGGTATCGTTGTTGATGGTGATCACTTCAGAATTGTGTTTTTTCTTCAGTACATCATCACTAAACGCGGCATTAATCAATGCTTCAGGCAAGCCGGCTTCCTTCGCGCCCGCTTTGGTCACCCATTCATCCAGGCTTTCTACTTTCAAACCTGAATTGGCGGCCGCTTTTGCCAAAGAAGACGGATCATTGAAGGTATCTTCGCCCAGTTTTTCTTTAGCGGCATTAAAGGCAGAAGCTGCTTTTTTCAGTTTCAAGGCTGCTTCGATACGCGCTTTAGCTTGTTCCAAAGTTGGCTCAGCTTCGACATTCAAAACTTTAATGACGTGATAACCCAAAGACGATTTAACGGTATCGCTGACTTCGCCTTTGCCCAATGCAAATGCCGCTTTATCAAATTCCGGCCCGAAGCCGCTGCCGCCGCTTTTGCTCAGATAACCCAAGTTGCCGCCTTTATTGCTGCTGGACAAGTCTTTGGAATACTTGGCCGCCAGCTCGGCAAACGAATCTGGATGTGCTTTAAGCTCCGCAGCCATTTTGTCCACTTCGGCTTTAATTTCCGCATTGCTTGCTTCATCTCCATTAGGCATGACCGGAATGAAAATATGCGCAATTTCGGCTCTTGGCGATAAATCTACGCTTTTACTGTCGTAAGCTTTTTGTACTTCTTCCGCACTGACGGTTTGCTTGTCAGCCAAATCTTTGATGCTCAAAGCTACATATTCCAGCTTAACGGCTTGAGGAATCAAGTAATCTTTCTTATGCGCTTCATAATATTTTTGCAAAGCCGCATCATCTACTTTGACTTGTGCCGCAAATGCTTCAGGGCTGAACGTAAATGAACGGATGGTACGCGTTGCTTGAGTCAGGTTAATCAACTGACGCGCTTGCGCATCGCTGACCAAAGCGCCGTTTTGCACCAAATTCAACAGATTTTGCAATTGGAACTGTTCACGGATATCTTCAACGAACTGATCCTCGGTCATCCTGCGTTGATCCAAATATTTCTTGAGCAAATCCTGGCTGAATTTACCGGAAGCATCATGGAAATTCGGATCATCCACAATAACTTGCTTGATTTGTTCCTGAGACACAGCAATGCCCATCAGCTTGGCACCCTGCTTCAGATAAGCACGTTGCAATAACGATTGGAATACCGCATCACGCGAAGGCGCATTATTGCCGGCAGCCTGCTCGTTTTGTATCGCAATCTGTAAAGCGTGTTCGCTGACTTTCTCATCCCCGACTTTGACAATGTAATCAGAACCCGGCGAAGACAAATTATTGGCACCGAATCCGATAAAGGTCAGACCGATGATACCTAAAACAATCTGGGCGGGTGTTTTATATTTTTCAACAATATGGAACATATTTATCCGAAAGAAAAGTTTGGCGTGGCAGCAGGAAAATGCTGCCGCAAAAATCTTAAAATCCTGAAAACAGGCTCAAAGCGCGTATTGTAACGTATTTTTTCGAGGCTTGCTTTTTCAGACGGCCTAAAAACCCTAAAAATGCCTTATCCGAAAATTTCCTGATACGCTTCTACTGAAAATCCGACATGAACCTGTCCTTCTTTGACTAACACAGGCCGCTTGATGATACTGGGATTCTTCACCATTAAAACAATTGCACCTTCTTTTGTGGCGGCAGATTCTTGCGCATCTTTATCCAACTTGCGCCAAGTCGTGCCTCTTTTATTGAGCAAAATTTCCAAAGCTGCCTGCTCCAGCCAGCCATCAATCAATTCGGCAGTCGGGGCGTTTTTCTTAAAATCTACAAACTCAAACTCGATGCCGTTTCCCGCCAACCAACTGCGCGCTTTTTTAACCGTATCGCAATTGGGAATACCGTATAGTTTTATCATCTTATTTATCCTTGTTTTCATTCATGAAATCACAAATTCAGGCCGTCTGAAACCTTTCAGACGGCCTGAATTGAATGCTGCTTATTTCTTAGCAGCTTTCTTCACTTTAATCTTCACGCTTTTGCCTTGGGCGTTATTTTTACGCCCGGCTTTGACGGAAGCTGTTTTCGCCTGCGCTTTTTTCTTACCTGCGGCTTTAGGTTTGCTTGGTTTAGCCGGCTTGGAAGCAGGTTTGCTTTTTACCTTACCCTTCTTTGCCTTCGCGGGAGCAGACAACGCTTCATCAATTTCTTTAGCCGAAAGTTTACGCTTACGCTTTTCGACAGGTTTGTCAGCAGCTGTCGGCTTGCCCACAGGTTTTGCTTTTCTACCGCCGCGTTTCTTACCGACTGAGCCGCCGCTGATTAAGGTCAAATCAATCTTGCTGGTATCCAAATCGGCACGCGCAACTTTTACAGTAACCGTATCGCCCATGTTGAAACGGACACCGCTGCGTTCGCCCTCAATCGCCATAATTTCAGGACGGAAGTTGAAATAGTCCTCTCCCAAATCGCTGATGTGAACCAAGCCGTCGATATGAATATCGTCCAGAGTTACAAAAATACCGAAGCTGGTCATGCCCGAAATCTTGCCGCTGAAGACTTCGCCGACTTTGTCGCGCATATAATAAGTTTTTAGCCAATTTTCTACATCGCGGCTGGCATCATCCGCTCGGCGCTCGCAGAAAGAGGTATGTACGCCCAAAGCCTGCCAGGTTTTATTGGGTTGATAAGTTTGCCCGTTCAATACAGCTTTGATGGCACGATGCACCGTCAAATCCGGATAACGGCGGATAGGCGAAGTAAAGTGTGCATATGCACCATAAGCCAAACCAAAGTGACCGTCGCAATGCGGCTCATAAACCGCCTGTTGCATAGAACGCAACATCATCACTTGCAACAGCTCCGCATCCGGACGGTTTTTAAATTGTTCGGCAAGCGCAGCATAGTCTTTCGGCGTCGGATTATCGCCGCCGCCCAAACTCAACCCCAGCAAACCAAGCTGCTCGCGTAAAGTGGCCAGTTTTTCGGGGGTTGGGCCCAAGTGATTGCGGAATAAAGCCGTATGTTTGTTTTTCAGCAAGAACTCTGCCGCACAAACATTCGCCGCCAACATACATTCTTCAATCAGCTTGTGCGCATCGTTGCGTACAACGGGAACAATCTTGTCGATTTTACCGTTGTCGTCAAAAATCATCTGGGTTTCAACGCTCTCAAATTCAACCGCGCCACGCTCAAAACGTTTTTTCTGCAAGATTTTAAATAACTTATACAGAGTGTCGATTTGCGGTTTAAACGGATGATCTCGGCCGTCTGAAATCCAATCCCAAACTTGATTGTAAGTTAGTCGCGCATGCGAACGCATTACTGCCGGATAGAAACGGTATTCCTTGATATTACCAGCATAAGTAATCACCATATCGCACACCATACACAGGCGTTCGACATCAGGATTGAGCGAGCAGATGCCGTTGGACAAATTCTCCGGCAGCATCGGAATCACACGGCGCGGGAAATACACGCTGGTACTGCGTTCTTGAGCATCTACATCAATCGCGTCATCAGGGCGGACATAATGACTGACATCGGCTATCGCCACCACCAAGCGGTAATTGCGGCCGATTTTTTCGGCAAAAACCGCATCGTCAAAGTCCCGCGCAGTTTCGCCGTCAATGGTTACCAAAGGCAAATCGCGTAGATCCACGCGCCCTTTCAAGTCGGTTTTACGCACATGATCGGGAATTTTCTTCGCAGCTTTGGCACACGCTTCGCTGAATTGATGAGGCAAATGGTGCTTGCGCACAGCGATTTCGATTTCCATACCGCTGTCGGCATAATTGCCCAACACTTCAATGATTTTCGCTACGGCAGGGCGGTTTTGCTCGGGGTAAGTCTCAATTTCACCGACAATGACTTGACCGGATTGCGGTTTAAAGTGCGCTACGCTTTCAGGTTCCAAAACAATGCTTTGATTCAAGCGTTTGTCTTCCGCCTCCAAAATCGCCACGCCGCGATCCATATAAAAACGGCCGACCACTTTAGACTGCGCACGCTCCACCACATCTAAAACCGTACCTTCGCGACGGCCTCTGCGGTCGATACCGGCAGGGCGCACGGTAACAATATCCCCGTGCATCACGCCGCGCATCTGACGCTCATACAAAACGAAATCGCCCTCGCCTGTCGGTGTGAGCGGCACGGCAAAACCAAAGCCGTCTTTATGTGCTTCCACACGGCATTTAACCAATGCCAATTTTTCTGCCGCGCATACCGCGCCACGTCGATTAATCAACACCTGGCCATCGCGCGCCATCGCTTTCAGACGGCGCTCGAGGAATTCATATTCATCTTCTGCAATCGACAATTCATGTGCCAAAGCTTCAATTTTTGTCGGCACACCTTTTTGTTCCAATAATTCAATGACCCATTCACGGCTGGGTAACGGATGAGCGTAACGTTGTTTCTCCCGCTCTAAATACGGGTCTTTTTCTCGTAAATTTAAAGATTTAGTATTTTTGTTCATTTTGATGGTTGACATTCTTTTTTTAAAATATATAATAGCTGCTTCTTCGCAGTACAGGTAGTCAACTCTACCTGAAATTGAAGAATAAAGCAAAGCCCAGGTGGCGGAATTGGTAGACGCGCTAGCTTCAGGTGCTAGTGTCCTCACGGGCGTGGAAGTTCGAGTCTTCTCCTGGGCACCAAATAGTTTGGTGCTTCTTTGCTTAAGAAAATTTAAATTGCCCAGGTGGCGGAATTGGTAGACGCGCTA
>NZ_KV832194.1:116344-354375 GCF_001837375.1 Neisseria sp. HMSC066H01 | reverse complement strand
TTGGTAGACGCGCTAGCTTCAGGTGCTAGTATCCTCACGGGTGTGGAAGTTCGAGTCTTCTCCTGGGCACCACTGATGAATCAATCAGTCAAGTTTTCACATTATTCTGAAATAACAATTCAGGGTAATAGTCCACAGAGAGGTGGATGAGTGGTTTAAGTCGCACGCCTGGAAAGCGTGTATACGTGAATAGCGTATCGAGGGTTCGAATCCCTTCCTCTCTGCCATAGATACTAAAGACACCAGCTAACGGTGTCTTTTTTTATATCTGCTCTTTTTGAATATGGTTGCTCCCGTCTATTCGAACAGGGTGTAATGTCTTATCAAATATCTTACCCTAGTAACATTTTCCCCTGATATAAAATCTGCCCTATACGTTTATTTCATCATAATGAAAGGCCGTCTGAAAGTTTTCAGACGGCCTCTTTCTTAAAGCCTACCAAATCCCAAACCATTGTTTATCAGACTGCTTTTTATTACCGTTCTGCTGTTCGTGGTTTTGACGGCGAAATTGCCAAGGCGCTTGCGGATTGTCTTTTTTCCATAAGCCTTTACGTTTTTCCTTGGCTTGTTTTTGTGCAGCCGAATAGTCGGTGTAGGCGGTTTTACTTTGTTGTTTTTTGGCATAGCTTTCGTAATGCCATGCAGCGCCATCCCGTATCTGCATTAAATTCAAGTCAATCGTGCCGACTGATACTTGGGCAACTTCGCGCTGGTAGCGGTCGGCTTCAAACACGCGGACTTTGGCTTTTTTATTTAGTGCGGCATCAATCAGATTGTCTCGTGATTGCGTACCATAGGCCTGATTGATTTCCGGCGCATCGATATAGGCCATACGGATTTTGTGTTTTCGGCCGTCGCTATCGATAATGTGCATGGTATCGCCATCATGGATTTTGATGATTTTTCCATTGTATGTGTAGGATTGTCGCGATGACTTTTGTTTTTGTTTCTGTTCTTGCTTGGGTTCAGCTTCGGTTTTGGAGTCAGATGTGGCTTTGATGACATTTTCTCCCAGCCATTCATTGACCTTTTCCAAACCGATATTGTCGTTTTGTGCCAATGTTGCGGCAACGCTTACCCCGGTACGAATCAGCTCGGTATCGCGTGAGCTGTAACCCAGGGCGCCCAAAACAGATAAAACAACAGGAAGCCATTTTATAATTTTACTGATTTGCATATTTTGCCAAATTGAAGGCCGTCTGAAAGACCTGATACGCTTTCAGACGGCCTTTTAAGATTGATTAATCTTCATTAATCCTGACAAGGCAGGATGACTTTTGCACCTTCTGCCGTACCCAAAACCAACACATCGGCGGCATCGCGGGCAAAAATGCCGTTTTCGACTACGCCGGTGATTTTGTTGATTTCATCTTCCATTTTCAGGGCTTGATCGATATTAAGGCCGTGAACATCAACGATTTGGTTACCATAGAAAGTAGTATAGCCGACACGCAACTCAGGCTGTCCGCCCATGGCAAGCAGTTTGCGCGATACCAGCGAACGGGCATTTTCAACCACTTCCACCGGCAATGGGAATTTGCCCAAACGGGAAACATATTTGCTTTCATCGGCGATACAGACAAATTTATCCGATGCGCTTGCCACGATTTTTTCGTTCAAATGCGCACCACCGCCGCCTTTAATCATTTGCAGCGCGTGGTTGACTTCGTCTGCGCCGTCAACATAAACCGCCAAACCCATCACATCATTCAGTGAAACTTCTGGAATTTCGTATTTTGCCAAAAGCTCGCTGGATTTTTTAGAAGTAGATACGGCACCCTTGATTTTCTTACCGCTTTTACCCAAAGCTTCGATAAAAAAGTTGATGGTAGAGCCGGTACCGATACCGATGTATTCGTTTTCAGGAACAAATTCCACCGCTTTCTCGGCGGCAATGCGTTTGAGTTCGTCTTGAGTAGCCATGTTGTCAGTCTTTCGGTTTGAATGATGAAACGATTTTAAGCCCTTAGGCTTTAATCAGCAATACTGTTGCTTGTGCTTCAATGGCTTCCATACGCCCCAGATAGCCAAGTTTTTCGTTGGTTTTGCCCTTGATGTTGACGCAGTTTTCAGGCAAGCCCAAATCTGCGGCAATATTGGCGCGCATGGCCGGAATATGTGGCGCGAGTTTGGGTTTTTGCGCAATCACGGTCGTATCGACATTAACCACCTTCCAACCCAATGCCTGCACGCTTTGATAAGCCTCGCGCAACAGCACACGGCTGTCTGCATCTTTAAATTCGGCGGCAGTATCGGGAAAATGGCTGCCGATATCGCCCAAACCGGCGGCGCCCAACAGGGCATCGGTAATCGCATGCAAAAGCGCATCGGCATCGGAATGACCCAGCAAGCCTTTTTCAAACGGAATGTTGACGCCGCCGAGTATCAAATCTCGCCCTTCAACCAACTGATGGACATCGTAGCCCTGTCCGACACGGATATTCATATTGTTTCCTTAAATAATGGGTTTTGATTGTTCAGACGGCCTTGAGCAACAACCTGACAATGTATTCGTCTTGCGGCAGCGTCAATTTTAAATTACGCGTATCGCCCTGCACCAAGCGCGGCCGGATACCCAGTTTTTCAACCGCTGACGCTTCATCCGTAATTTCACTTAAATCATCAACCGATAAGGCGCGATTTAATAAGGCCGTCTGAAAAAGCTGCGGCGTTTGCGCCTGCCATAATCCTGCGCGTGCGACGGTTTCATCAATATGATAACTGCCGTCTGCCCGCTTGAGCGTATCGGCCACCGGTATGGCCAGAATGCCGCCTTCATCATTCTCGCCTGCCTCATCAAGCAAACGCGTTAACGCTTCGGCAGGCAGGCAACAGCGCGCGGCATCATGAACCAAGATATTGTCTTGCGCCTCGGCTAAACCTTGTTCTAATAGAGTAGATACGCCGTTGCGTACCGTTTCGGCACGACTTGCACCGCCCACTCGGAAGACACGCACTTTCTCAGACAGGGCCGTCTGAAAAACCGAATCTTCCGGCGAAAGAATAACGACAATTAAATCTATGCGTGAGTGTTGCTCAAAAATTTCTATGGTGTGTTGCAATACGGTTTTACCATTGATTTCAACATATTGTTTGGGTTTTCCCGCGCCAAATCGCGCCCCTACACCGGCCGCAGGAATCAAAGCGATATTGCGGCGCATCATGCTGACGCTCCGGCATTAGCCTCATCCGGTGTTTCGGCCTTGCGCCATACGCACGCTTCGCCCAAATCGTCCAAATATTTTTCATGTGCAGCCAGCTCGTCCGCATCGGCTTTGATGACTTTCAACTGCGACGTACGTTTGGTTTCGGCAATAATGGTTGGTTTGACTTCACCCTCTTCTTCCGCCTCTCCGCCCATCAGGTCGAACTGCTGACGCGTCATGGCAAGATAGACTTCACCCAAAAGCTCGCAGTCGATTAACGCGCCGTGCAAGACACGTTTGCTGCGGTCAACGGAAAAGCGGTTACACAAGGCATCCAAGCTTGCCTTTTGCCCCGGAAACATTTCACGCGCCATGGCCAACGTGTCGGTGACTTTACAACCCAGTTCTTCAATAGAAGGCAAACCCATGCGGCGGAATTCCATATTCAGGAAGCCGACGTCAAACTTGGCGTTATGGATAATCAGCTCTGCGCCACGAATAAAGTCGGCAATCTGTTTACCCACTTGGGTAAACGGCGGCGCATTCTTCGCTTCCAATACTTCAATCGTCAAACCATGCACCTTCGCCGCTTCCTCCGGCATATCGCGTTCGGGGTGGACATATAAATGAAGGTTGGAGTCGGTCATTTGGCGGTTGATCATTTCCAAGCCGGCAAATTCGACCAGACGGTCGCCGTTTTCAGGATAAAGACCCGTGGTCTCCGTATCGAGGATAATCTGACGTTGGCTCATGGTTGGTGGTTTCTGCAATTATCAAAACGTCCTGAATCATACTGAAGGCCGTCTGAAATGTATAGTCAGCAAAACTTTAGCTGCTTTTCAAATGCCCTTTTAACGCTGGATTTGTTCAGACGGCCTTTATTCCTTTTTCATCTATTGACCGTCTATTACTCCAATTTTGAGTAGAAAACCCAATTTCTACAAAATTTTTTAAATTTAATTTCTTTAATAATGAATACCTTACTTATTATTTAAATAATAGGAACAATTATCATTTGCAAATTTAAAAAATCTCCGTATAATACAACCCATCGAAACGAAACAACCGCACCACAGAATGAAAGGAGAAGAAAATGCCCGAAAGTATTTTTAAGCAAGTCTCCCTTGACATTCTGAGACTGCACCAACAAGCCATCCGCTCTTTAATCGCCACCAAATGTTGCGATGAGTGCGAAGTACACGACGCAGTATTCATTACTTTAGATGGCCGCTATTATGTTTGGCTTCCTTGCATGGGCAAATCGCCCCAATCAGAAACCGGCATCCTGCTGATTGAAGATGAAGACGGCAATACGCGCTTAAGCTGGGTGGCCGACACACGCGAAGTCAAGCAAAAAGACAGTCTGTACAACCGCGTTGTTTCCGCCCTGCAACGAAAAATGCAGCGCACGAAAAACAAGTTTATCCAGTCGGCAAACGCCCGATTGCTCGAACTCACGCCTCAGCAAGGCCGTCTGACGACAAACAGCAAAGATTTCTCGCTTTCACCACATGACTTGATGAAAGCACTTTATCCGGCAACACATCAAATAGGAGAATTTGCCCTGTAACAGTTTTTGGTAGTGGTTTGTGTTCCTTTTGCGCCCCTTAACATTTTAAAGGGGCGATTTTTTTGCCTCTGCTTTTCAGACGGCCTCAAAACCGGTTTTCCAGTACAATAAAGGCCGTCTGAACATTTCCTACTTTTCAACCATGCAACTGCTCAAATACATCCAATCGCAGGGTCTCGGCAGCCGCAAGCAATGCCAGTGGCTGATAGACAATGACTGTATCGCCATCAACGGCGAAATTCATAATCGTGCCAAAGACGATATCGAACCGTCTCAAGTGCATACCCTGTCTGTTGACGGCGAAGAGATTGCCGCCGTACCCATGCCCTATTTCTACATTTTGCTCCATAAGCCTGCGGATTACGAAACTTCGCACAAACCCCAGCAATATCCGAGCATCTTCAGCCTTTTTCCCGACCACATGCGCAATATCGATATGCAGGCAGTCGGCCGCTTGGATGCAGACACAACCGGCATTATTCTGATTACCAACGACGGGCAATTTAACCATCGCGTTACCTCGCCCAAACACAAAGTTCCGAAGCTCTACCGCGTCACTTTGAAACATCCTGCCGACGATACCCTTTGCGCTACGTTGAAAAACGGAGTCCTCCTGCATGACGATAATGAAACCGTCGCTGCCGCCGAAGCAGTGTTGGCCGACCCAAATACATTGATGATGACCATTACCGAGGGCAAATATCATCAGGTCAAGCGCATGGTCGCAGCCGCAGGCAACCGTGTCGAGCAGCTCCACCGTGAAAAATTCGGCGACTGGAATGTCGACGATTTGGCCGCCGGAGAATGGAAATTCATCCAAATCTAAAAAAATTCCAAAATTTTGAGATAATTTTTTAAACAAAATGGATTTTTAATTGCTTTAAAATCAAACATCTAAACCTTATTATTTTTATTTAACAGAATTTAACACTAGAAGGACTGAACTATTGTATAATTCGCCTGTCTGAGTAACACTTGCTTCGAGAGAAGTGAGTAAGTGAGTAAGACGTTTTCCCCGTAATGTGTTTGGCCATCTATACTTTCCCCTTAGTATAGATGGTTTTTTTTATCTAAAATTCGGCAGGTCTGCAAACGTACTTTCAGACGGCCTCTCCTTATCAAAGCCCATCATTTCCAAACCGCGCACCCCTATTCATTGCTTGCCATTATTCCCACTTAGTTTCCGATTTCTTCTACACCCATCCAAACCCATTCAATTTCAAATAAATCGTTTCATAAAAAGAGCGCTGTCGGCTATCCAAACAGGTATGAACGTATGCCATTCAGACGGCCTCTACTGATACCGTTTATTCAATATTGCTTTAGCCGAATTCTCTGTTTTCAGGTTTCCATATCAAGCAGACTAGAAAGATTCACTAAAAATTCTTCATTAAATAGTTTTTTTACCTAACATTCTTTTCAGACTTTAGTCAAGATTCGTTAAATCTTTGCGGTAAAATGTTGTCTTTATTTTCATGTATCTGAGTTTTTATGTCTTCCAATCAACCCCGTCAAACTTGGTCCAACCGTTTGACTTACATCCTTACCGTTGCCGGCGCGACTGTCGGCTTTGGCGCAACGTGGCGTTTCCCATATTTGGTCGGTGAAAACGGCGGCGGCGCGTATGTGTTTTTATTCTGTATCGCCATGCTGGTCATCGGTATTCCGATGATTTTGGTGGAAAACGTCATCGGACGGCGCAAAGGCGTGAACGCGCTGGATGCATTCGGCGGTTCGATGAACGGCAAACCTGTTGCCAAAATTTGGAAAGCGGTCGGTTGGATGGGCCTGCTCGGCGCATTCGGCATCATGGCCTATTACATGGTGCTCGGCGGTTGGGTCATCAGCTACATCGTCAATATCATCGGCGGCAATTTGGACATTTCCAGCCCGGTTTCCGGCGAAGTTACCAAAAGCTTCTTTACCGAACACATTGAAAACAGCCCTTGGGAAATTGCCTTTTACACCTTCCTATTTGTCGTTGTAAACCAATGGATTTTGGTCAAAGGCGTCATCGGCGGCATTGAAAAAGCGGCAAAATACCTGATGCCGCTGCTGTTTTTGTTCCTGATTGCCATGGTCGTGCGCAACGTTACCCTGCCGGGTGCGATGGAAGGGATTACTTTCTATCTGAAGCCTGACTTCAGCAAGATTACCGCCGAACTGTTCGTTTTCGTTTTAGGTCAAGTATTCTTCGCCTTGAGCTTGGGTTTCGGCGTGATGATTACCTTGTCCAGCTATCTGGATAAAAACGAAAATCTGGTTCAGACGGCCGTAATTACCGCCATTACCAATACCATCATCGCCGTGTTAGCGGGCTTTATGATTTTCCCATCGCTCTTCAGCTTCGGCGTCGCGCCCAATTCCGGCCCGACTTTGGTATTCCAAAGCCTGCCGATTGTGTTCTCGAATATGTGGGCAGGCCCTGTGTTCGCCGTGATTTTCTTCTCGCTGCTCCTGATTGCCGCGCTGACGACTTCGCTGACGATTTATGAAGTGTTGATTACGACGATTCAGGAAAAAACCAAAATCCGCCGTACCGCCGCGATTACGATTGTCTTGGCTGCCATCTTCATCTTCGGCAACATTCCGTCTATTTTGAGCTATGGCCCGTGGAAAGACGTTTCCGTGTTCGGCAAAAATATTTTTGATGCCTTTGACTACATCAGCGGCAACATCTTGTTTATGCTGACCGCGCTCGGCTCCGCGCTGTTTGTCGGTTTCGTGATGAAGGACGAAGCGAAGGACGAATTGCTTTATAAAGGCAACCATACGACGGTCAATATTTGGTTTGCCTATGTGAAATACCTTGTGCCGTTGGTGATTTTGCTGATTTTTATCAGCAACTTGTTCTGATAAACAGCATATAAAAAGGCCGTCTGAAATATTCAGACGGCCTTTATTTTAACTATGCTTTATTCTGCCCAGTTTTTCTTCTTACTGGTCTTACCGATACCGGGGTTGAAGCTGTTGGTCGGGTCGAGTTTTTTATAGAACTGTTTCAACTCTGGCTTGGCTTCATACAGATGACCGACATTATGCTCGGCAGGATATTGCGCACCGCGTTGGTCAAGCAGATGGAGCATTTCATGTTCCAAAGCCATACAGTCGTTGCCTTTTTTAATGATGTAGTCCTGATGGAACACATGACACATAAAATGTCCGTAATACAATTTATGGATAATTTTATTGTCGATTTCGGGCGGCAGTGTTTCAAACCAATCACGATCATCACGGCGCAAGGCGATATCGAGTGCAACCAAATCCTCTACTTCATCATCATGTACAGAACGGTAACGGATCGCGGCAGACGCCACAGCAAAGCGATGTAGCATGGCCGCCTGCGTTTCTTCGGCATTACATTCAAAGAATGCGCCGCCATGGGTTGCAAAATATTCTTTCAAGAAGGAACGCGCTTCTTCTACGCCCTCGCCACCCATTTTCAAGATCAAATGGTGTTCGTATTTGTCGCGATAGTTGCGCATAGACTTCGGCAAGTGATCAGGCAAAATCTTGCTGATCAGTTGCATGAATTTATCAGAGAAATGTTTCGGCAAGAAACTTATCTTTTTGCTGAATCTATCCACACGGGCTTTCAGATCAAACAGTTTCGGAAGTTGGTGGGTACCGAACGTCTTAATGATATAAAACGTATCTTTGCCATAAACGGCAGCAATATCAAAGGCATGACGATGGATATACTCACCGGAAATAGGCAGGTTTTTAAACTCACTCAAAGCGGCGCGACGAATATCGGTCAGCTCATTAATATCATTGGTGCCGATATAAAAAACGGCAGTCTGTTTTTCTTGCGGGAAAGTATCCAAGCGCACGGCAAATACCATCAGCTTGCCCGCGCAACCTGATGCTTCGTAGTGACGCGCAGGGTCGGCATTAAAACGGGCGGCAGTCGGTTCATTCACTTGGCGGACATGATCGCAGTATGCATGATCATGCCCTTTGCCTGCATTTTGAACAATGTCTTTTTTCTGATAATGGAAACCTTGCAGATTGGTCAGAATTTCTTCAGGGGTTTCACCCAAATCAATGCCCAGATGGTTGACCAGCTCTAGTTTGCCCTCTTCGTTGATTTGCGCAAACAGGGCCATTTCCGTATAAGCAGGGCCACGCTGTACCAAAGCGCCGCCGGAGTTGTTACATACGCCGCCCAATACGGATGCGCCGATACAGGACGAGCCGATCACGGAATGCGGCTCACGGCCTAAAGGTTTCAGCAGCAGCTCCAATTGATTCAGAGTAGAACCGGGCAGGCAAACAACTTGTTCGTTATTATTAATCGGCTGAATGATGTTCAGACGCATGGTATTCACAATCACGATATCGCGGTCGTAATCATTGCCGTCAGGAGTCGAGCCGCCGGTCAGACCGGTATTGGCAGCCTGCGTAATCACAATGACATCAGCCTCAACACACGCCTGCAAGATTTGCCACATTTCCAAAACCGTACCAGGACGAACAACCGCCAGCGCCTTGCCTTCGCCAAAGCGGTAGCCTTGTCGGTATTGCTCGGTTTTTGCCGGGTCTGTGATGATGTATTTTTCGCCGACGGTTTGCGTCAGCCGGCTGATTAATTGCGTAGCATTCATTGCATACTCCTTGAGAGATTAATATATTTATTAGATTGCAAACATTGTAGTAATCCCTTTTATCAAAGTAAAGGCAAAACCCATTTTTAAATTCATCATTCAAATAAACAAAAGGCCGTCTGAAATTTTCAGACGGCCTTTTGTTTCAAGCTTGAACAATCAGATTATTCAGCTGCTTTCTCTTCGCGAGCAGGCGCTTCCAGCAAAGCTTTGATAGACAGACGTACGCGGCCGCGGTCGTCTACTTCCAATGCTTTCACGTTCACAACCTGACCTACTTGCAGGTAGTCGCTGACATTGCGTACGCGCTCGTGGGCGATTTGGCTGATGTGTACCAAACCGTCTTTACCCGGCATCACGCTGACAATCGCGCCGACGTTGTTGTCGAGGATTTTAACCACAGTACCTTCGTACACTTTGCCCACTTCCACTTCGGCAGTGATTTCTTCGATACGTTTTTTCGCCGCATCGCCTGCTTCTTGAGTAGTCGCAGCGATAGTGATGGTACCGTCTTCAGCAATATTGATTTCAGTACCGGTTTCAGCGGTAATCGAACGGATGGTTTCGCCGCCTTTACCAATCACATCACGGATTTTGTCTTGGTTGATTTTCATGGTGAACAAGCGTGGTGCGTGTGCAGACAGCTCTTGCGGGCCTGCAACGGCGGCTTTCATCTGATCCAAGATGTGCAAACGTGCTTCTTTGGCTTGAGCCAAAGCGATTTGCATGATTTCTTTGGTAATACCTTGGATTTTGATGTCCATTTGCAGCGCGGTTATACCTTCGGTTGTACCGGCTACTTTAAAGTCCATATCGCCCAAATGGTCTTCGTCGCCCAAGATGTCGGTCAGAACGGCAAATTTGTTATTATCCAAAATCAGACCCATGGCGATACCGGCAACGTGTGCTTTCAAAGGCACACCGGCAGACAGCAGGCTCAAGCAGCCGCCGCAGACGGAAGCCATAGAGGAAGAGCCGTTGGATTCGGTAATTTCAGAAACCACGCGCATGGTGTAGCTGAAATCTTCAGGTTCTGGCAATACGGCCAACAACGCACGTTTAGCCAAACGGCCGTGACCGATTTCACGACGTTTTGGCGCACCTACGCGACCCACTTCACCGGTAGAGTATGGCGGGAAGTTGTAGTGCAGCATGAAGCGGTCGGTGTATTCGCCGGACAGCGCATCAATGATTTGCTCGTCGCGTGAAGTACCCAAAGTTGCAACCGCCAAAGCTTGGGTTTCGCCACGGGTAAACAATGCAGAACCGTGCGTGCGCGGCAATACGCCGGTTTGAATGTTCAACGGACGGACGGT
Source organism: Neisseria sp. HMSC066H01 (assembly GCF_001837375.1). NCBI lineage: Bacteria > Pseudomonadati > Pseudomonadota > Betaproteobacteria > Neisseriales > Neisseriaceae > Neisseria > Neisseria sp. HMSC066H01. The sequence goes on along the minus strand of NZ_KV832194.1, from coordinate 343,733 downwards.
GCGGGTGTCGCGACCGTCGATGCGCGGTTGGCCGTCCAAAATTTGGCTGCGGACAACATCGGCTTCCAAGTGTTTGAAAATGCCTTTGATTTCGTTGGCTGCCAAAGTGTCTGTTTCTTCGGTAATCAACGCTTCTTTTACCGCATTCCAAGCTTCGTCCAATTTGGCTGAACGCGCTTGTTTTTGACGGATTTTGAATGCTTCTTTAATGGTTTCTCCGGCAATTTCGCGTACTTTGTCCACCAATTCTTCATTGGTTTCAGGTGCTTTCCAATCCCAAACTTCCGGATTGACTTCGTCGGCAAACTCATTGATGGCGTTAATAGCCACTTGCATTTGATCGTGACCGTAAACAACTGCGCCCAGCATCACTTCTTCAGACAAGATGTCAGCTTCGGATTCCACCATCAACACGGCTTTGGAAGTACCGGCAACCACCAAGTCTAATTGTGATTTCGCCAATTCGGCTTTAGTCGGGTTCAAAACGTATACGCCGTTTACATAACCCACGCGTGCAGCACCAATCGGACCGGCAAACGGTACACCGCTCAACACCAGCGCGGCAGATGCGCCCAACATTGCAGGAATGTCAGAATCAATTTCAGGGTCAACAGACACCACCATCGCTACGATTTGGATGTCGTGGTAGAAACCTTCAGGGAAGAGAGGACGAATCGGACGGTCGATCAGACGGCTGGTCAGGATTTCTTTTTCGCTTTGTTTGCCTTCGCGTTTGAAGAAACCGCCAGGGATTTTACCTGCTGCGTAAGTACGCTCGAGGTAATCGACAGTCAGAGGGAAGAAGTCTTGGCCTTCTTTCACTTCTTTGTTGGTGGTAACGGCAACCAAAACAACGGTATCGCCCATGGATACTTTAACGGCAGCGGCGGCTTGTCGGGCAATTTCGCCGGTTTCCAAAGTAACGGTTTGATTACCGTATTGGAAGGTCTTAACGTGTTTATTGAACATCATTGTTCCTTTCAAAATACCGCACTGCTAAAACACTAATAATGCACACTAAAATCCGAATGTGCATAGTTAGGGTTTCAGACCGTGCGGCAGGTTATAAACAAGCTTTCAGACGGCCTTTTCGGACGCTAAAAACAATTGTGGATTATAAAGGCAACCATCCTTAAAATCCAGTATTGATACAATAAAAAGGCCGTCTGAAACATATCCTTTTCAGACGACCTTCAGTCTTTAAAATCAATCTTGTGTCAGCAAAGTCAATGCTTCCTGATATTTCTCGACCGTTTTCTGAATCACATCGGCAGGCACTTTAGGCGCAGGCGCTTTTTTGTTCCAACCGCTTTGCTCCAGCCAGTCGCGGACAAATTGTTTGTCAAAAGACGGCGGATTGGTGCCGACCTTGTATTGATCGGCAGGCCAAAAACGGCTGGAGTCAGGCGTCAACACTTCGTCCATCAAAGTCAGCGTACCTTCTTCATCCAAACCAAACTCAAACTTGGTATCGCAAATAATGATACCGCGGGATTTGGCATATTCGGCCGCTTCTGTATAAAGCTGAATCGCTTTGGCACGCACTTCCGCCGCCAGCTCTTTTCCGATAATGCGTTCGCATTCTTCAAAGCTGATGTTTTCATCATGATCGCCGACTGCAGCTTTGGTCGACGGCGTAAAAATCACTTCAGGCAACTGCTGCGCTTCCTGCATACCTTCAGGCAGTTGAATACCGCAGACAGAACCGGTTTTTTGATAATCTTTCCAACCGCTACCTGCCAGATAACCGCGCACAATGGCCTCTACTTTCACCGGAGTGAGTTTTTTAGCCACGACGGCGCGTTTCTCCAAAGCTTTAGCTTCGTTTTCAGGCAAAACATCGTAAACCGTCTGACCGGTAAAATGGTTAGGCATGATATAAGCCAGTTTTTTAAACCAGAAATTGGAAATCTGCGTCAGAATCTCCCCTTTACCCGGAATCGGATCATCCAAAATCACATCGAATGCAGACAGACGGTCGGACGCAACCATCAACATACGTTTATCGTCAATTTCGTACAAATCGCGGACTTTGCCGGAGTAGATTTTTTTCAAGCTGATTTCAGACATTTCGGGTATCTCTTTGGTAAACAGAAGAATTTGGTATTTTAGCCCAATTTAGCATCTTTCGTCAGATTGTTTACAAAATAAAGGCCGTCTGAAACCTTATAGCTCGGTTTCAGACGGCCTTAGCCTTTGATTTTAGGGACAAACCCTAAAAACCATCATCTTATCAGATAGCAGGAGCCTGAGTCTGATCTTGGATTTGGTTCACAGCAGACAGAGAGTAGTAGTCGCCGTGGCCGGTTACTTGGTAAGTGCTACCGTCAGCAAACTTGAAGTTTTCAACTTTGTGATCGTTACCGGTGAACCAGTCATCGATGGTGATGCTGTCGTTAGTACCGACAGAAACAGTCAAGTTAGCACCTGATTTGCTCAGCAATACGTCAGAAGCTGCAACGCCTTTACCGAACAACAAGGTGTCATTACCGCTTTCTTCACGGATAGTGTCGTGACCGTAACCTTTGTCGAAGAAGTAAGTGTCGTTACCGGTACCGCCGATCAGGATGTCGTTGCCGACGCCGCCGTCGAGGTAGTCGTTACCATCTTTACCAACCAGGCAGTCGTCACCGGCCAAACCGTACAGATGGTTGTTGCCACCATTACCTTCGATGTTGTTGTTCAAAGAGTTACCGGTACCGTTCAAGTTTTGCATACCTTGCAAAATCAGGTTTTCAACGTGATCGGTCAGAGTGTAGTCGATAACGGTACGGACAGTATCGATACCGGCGTGTGCATTGCCGTACTCGATAACTTGGTCGTTGGCATTGTCAACGAAGTAAACGTCGTTACCGTCACCACCGCGCATAATGTCAGCACCGGAACCACCGTTCAGGTAGTCGTTACCGGCACCGCCTTGCAGGTAGTCTTTACCTTCTTCACCGTACAGAGAGTCACCGTCGGCATCACCGTAAATGGTGTCGTTGCCGGCACCGGCGTAGATTACGTCTGTGCCGTTGCCACCGTAGATGATGTCTTCGCAAGCAGTACCATAAATGGTATCTTTAGCATCAGTACCGCGGATAACGTTGCCGTCTTTGCAGTCTTCAGCTCGAATGACATTACCTGGGTTTTTGTCTTCGTGACCGTATGAATTGTCTTGATTGTGATCGTCTTTACAATCTTTGCAATCCGGTTTGGGTTCTGGTTTAGGCTCTGGCTTAGGTTCTGGCTTAGGTTCTGGTTTCGGCTCAGGTTTTGGTTCTGGCTTAGGCTCAGGTTTTGGTTGTGGTTTTGGTTCTGGTTGAGGTTCTGGTTGTGGCTCAGGTTTAGGCTCAGGTTTTGGTTGAGGCTTAGGCTGAGGTTTAGGTTGTGGTTTTGGACATGGGATCGGTTTGATTGGATCGCAGTTGTAAGGTGGGCAAACCGGAACACATTTGTAGTTAGGCGTTTTTGCCGGCGGGCAGAAAGCCGCAATAGCAGAAACCAAACCGGTTACCGCGTTAACTACTGACACGCCGACGCTGGCAATGCTAGCGATGCTGCCGATAGAAACAGAAGATTTTGCTGCAGGAGCGCAGTAGTAAGAAGAGTAGGAAGCCTTAGGCGCAGGAGCGCAGTAAGAACTAACCAGGGGTCTAGTATAATACCCCCCGTAACAGTATGCCATAATAATTACTCCCAAAAGTTAATAAAATATTGGGTTGACGGAACGAGCAAATCCGCCCTTGCCCAATTATTATTTTAGTAATATTTTGCAAAACATTTACTCAAAAATATCAAACGGTAGAATTTACCGACAAAAGGACAGAAGCTCCCCTATTTTTAAATACCATTATCCTAATAATCATAAAAACATTAACATTGATTCACAATCTCTTAACCAATATAACTGCTTAATCCATCTAGTTAAAACCTATATTTTAACTATAGTTATAGTATATTATTAAAATATTGATAAATAGTTACATTATAGGTAGATAATATTGACTACTTACTCAAATACAGCCCTGTTTGTATTTTGTTCAATGCTAATAATGTGAATTTGCCGTACTTACACTATAATGACGCAGACACCTATTTAACAGCCATCAGAGGAGATACTCAACCATGCGTACTTTATTGACCGGAGCCAAAGGCCAGCTTGCCCGTTGTCTGCGCGACCGCCTGCCCGAAGACTGGGAACTGATTGCTACCGATTCGACTTCGCTGGACATTACCGATACTGAAGCTGTGCATCATATGATCAAAAATTTCCAACCCGATGCCATCGTTAATGCCGCAGCTTACACTGCCGTTGATAAAGCAGAAGAAAACGCTGAAGCTGCTTTTGCCGTCAACGCAAGTGCTGTCCACAACTTAGCCGCAGCCGCCCGCGCCGCGCATGCCCGCTTTATCCATATTTCCACCGACTATGTATTCGACGGCGAAGGTAAACGCCCTTACCGCGAAACCGACTACACCAATCCGCGCAGCACTTACGGTCAATCCAAAGTTGCAGGCGAGCTTTTGGCTTTAGCCGCGCATCCTGAAAGCATTATTATTCGCACCTCATGGCTGTTTAGCGAATACGGCAACAATTTCGTCAAAACCATGTTGCGCCTTGCCAAAGAACGCGATTCCCTCTCCGTCGTTCACGACCAAACCGGCTGTCCGACTTATGCAGGCGATTTGGCACACGCCATTATCGAATTATTACAACAACCCACCTCCCCACGCGGCATCTTCCATTACTGTGGTAATAAATCGGCAACATGGTACGAATTTACCAAAGCCATCTTTCAGACGGCCCAACAATTAGACGACAGCTTCCGCATTCCGGAACTAAACGCGATTACCACCGATCAATATCCCCTGCCCGCCCCGCGTCCGGCATACAGCATCATGGATTGCTCACGCCTCGAAACTGAGTTTGGTGTCAAACCGTCCGACTGGCAAAAAGCCCTGCGCGAAATTCTCCATAAAATCGACTGATAAGCTGATCCATCTATATCAAGGCCGTCTGAAAACACATTTTCAGACGGCCTTTTTGTTTCTTTTATATATATCAAAAGCTTTATCTATCCAGTCTGTCATTTGAAAAGTGCTACAATAGCCGTTTATTTTATTTTTTCAGACGGCCTGACAATATGTGCAACCATCATCCCAAACATTCACACAACAACGACACCATCCGCATCCGCGGCGCACGCACACATAATTTGAAAAACGTCGACTTGGATATTCCACGCCACAAGCTCGTGGTGGTAACAGGATTGTCTGGCAGCGGCAAATCGTCGCTGGCATTTGATACTTTATATGCCGAAGGCCAACGCCGTTATGTTGAAAGCCTTTCTGCCTATGCCCGTCAGTTTTTGCAGATGATGGACAAACCCGATGTTGATTTGATCGAAGGCCTGTCGCCTGCAATTTCTATCGAGCAGAAATCCACCAGCCATAATCCGCGTTCCACCGTCGGCACGGTTACAGAAATCCACGACTATCTGCGCCTTTTATACGCCCGCGTCGGCACACCCTACTGCCCCGAACACAATCTGCCGCTATCCAGCCAAACCGTGTCTCAGATGGTTGATGCTGTGTTAAAGCTGCCGGAAGACACACGCGTGATGATTCTTGCGCCGGCTGTGCGCGAGCGTAAGGGCGAGTTTGTCGATTTCTTTGCCGACTTGCAGGCGCAAGGTTTTGCGCGTGTACGCGTGGACGGCGAAGTCTATCAGCTTGACGAAGTACCGAAGCTGGAAAAAAACATCAAACACAATATCGACGTAGTCATCGACCGCGTGAAAGTGAAGGCGGACATCAAGCAGCGGCTGGCGGAAAGTTTTGAAACTGCGCTGCGCCACGGCAACGAACGTGCGCTGGCAATGGAAATGGACAGCGGCGAAGAACATTGGTTTTCCGCGCGTTTCGCCTGCCCCGTGTGTTCGTACAGCCTGCCCGAATTGGAGCCGCGCCTCTTTTCCTTCAACAACCCGATGGGCTCCTGCCCGACTTGCGACGGCTTGGGCAACACCAATTTCTTCGACCCCGAAAAAGTAGTCGCCCATCCCGAATTATCCTTAGCAGCAGGCGCGATTGACGGCTGGGACAAACGCAACCAATTCTATTTCCAAATGATTCAATCGCTGGCGCATCATTATAAATTTGATGTTAACGCCGCTTGGGAAAGCCTACCGGAAAAAGTGAAAAAAGTCGTGTTGTACGGCTCAGGCAAAGAAGTCATTGATTTCACCTACCTGTCCGAACGCGGCACCACCTTCAACCGCAGCCACGCCTTCGAGGGCATTATCCCCAATCTCGAACGCCGCTACCGCGAAACCGACAGCGAAACCGTGCGCGAAAAACTGCGCGAATACCAAAACCACCGCGCCTGCCCAAGCTGCGGCGGCGCACGTTTGCGCAAAGAAGCCCGCTACGTTTACGTCAGCGGCGAACCGCTGCACGAAGTTTCCGCCTGGCCGCTGACCAAAACACACCAATTCTTTGAAACGCTAGATTTGGACGGCAACAAAAAACAAATCGCCGAAAAAATCCTCAAAGAAATCACCGAACGGCTCGGCTTCCTGATTAACGTCGGGCTGGATTACCTGAATTTAAGCCGCTCCGCCGAAACCCTCTCCGGCGGCGAAGCCCAGCGCATACGCCTCGCCAGCCAAATCGGCAGTGGCTTAACCGGCGTGATGTACGTTTTGGACGAACCCTCCATCGGTCTGCACCAGCGCGACAACGACCGCCTGCTCGCCACCCTCAAACGCCTGCGCGATTTGGGCAACAGCGTGATTGTGGTCGAACACGATGAAGACGCCATCCGCGAAGCCGATTTTGTCGTCGATATGGGCCCAGGCGCAGGCGAACACGGCGGCAACGTATTGATTGCCGATACACCCGAAAACGTCGCCAAATGCGAAAACTCCGTTACAGGACAATACCTTAGTGGCAAAAAATCCATTGCTGTGCCGTCTGAACGCACGCCCGTCAATCCCGACCGAATGCTCGTCCTCAAAGGCGCGCGCGGCAACAACCTCAAAAACGTCACCCTCGAACTGCCGCTCGGTTTGATTACCTGCATCACCGGCGTATCCGGTAGCGGCAAATCCACCCTGATTAACGACACCCTCGCCAAAATCACCGCCCGCGAACTCAACCGCGCCCAAGAAGAACCCGCCCCCTACGACGACATCCACGGCCTCGAACACCTCGACAAAGTCATCAACGTCGACCAATCCCCCATCGGCCGCACCCCGCGCTCCAACCCCGCTACCTACACCGGCCTGTTCACCCCCATCCGCGAACTCTTCGCCGGCGTACCCCTCTCGCGCGAACGCGGCTACAACGTCGGCAGATTCTCCTTCAACGTCAAAGGCGGCCGCTGCGAAGCCTGCCAAGGCGACGGCGTGATTAAAGTCGAAATGCACTTCCTGCCCGACGTGTACGTCCCCTGCGAAGTCTGCCACGGCAAACGCTACAACCGCGAAACGCTCGAAATCCAATACAAAGGCAAAAACATCAGCCAAGTCCTCGACATGACCGTCGAAGAAGCCCGCGAATTTTTCGACGCCGTCCCCACCGTATCGCGCAAACTGCAAACCCTGATGGACGTAGGCCTCGGCTACATCCGCCTCGGCCAGTCCGCCACCACCCTCTCCGGCGGCGAAGCCCAGCGCGTCAAACTCGCCTTGGAACTCTCCAAACGCGACACCGGCAGAACGCTCTACATCCTCGACGAACCCACCACCGGCCTGCACTTCGCCGACATCGCCCTGCTGCTGGAAGTCATAGGTCGTCTGAAAGGCAAAGGCAACTCGATTGTGATTATCGAGCATAATCTGGACGTGATTAAAACTGCAGATTGGATTGTGGACTTAGGACCGGAAGGCGGTGATGGTGGTGGTAAAATTATCGCTTCAGGTAGCCCTGAGGAAGTGGCGAGGGTTAAGGGAAGTTATACTGGAAAGTATTTGAAGACAGTTTTATAAAGGAAAATAGCAATGTCTTTTGATAATGATTTTTATAGAGATGAAATTTCTGATATTCAAGATAGCATTAAAGCTCAAGATGCTAAAATTGGTATTCTATGTGTGATTTGCTTTCTGCCAATTAGCCAAGCAACAAACTCTGCTGAGCTAATCACTAAAACATTACAACATTCTTGCTTCGGAAAAATACTAATATTTATCATTGGATTATCTTGGTTTTTATCTATTGGCTCATTATTTTTTGCTCTGTATCCAAGATTTAAGAAAAAGCATCCCACTCTTGCAGAGAAAGAAACGAAAGATCATAATGTTCAACAATTAGAAATTGAATTAAATAACTTATACGATATATTAAAAATTAAAATATCTGCTATTAAAATAGCCTTATGGGCTATTTCATTATTTTGCTTATTATGTCTCCTTGCCATTATATTTTCGATTTAAGGGATGAAAATGACTAGCTATATGAATGATTTTCAGAGAGAAATGATACAAGATTTAATTAATAAACAATTAGATATTGCTGATCAATTTTGGAAAGAAAGTGGATCAAATTTGGAAAATGAAGAATCTAAAAGGCGTGAGCTTGCTTTTGAAAGCCTTAATAAGTCTGAAAGTATAGTTTGTGATAGTGCAGAACCCCTTGATACTAGGTTACCGGGGGTCCCTAAAATTCCTGAATACAAAAGTAGAAATGAAGAATTAATTGCACTAGTTGCTGACATGCGAGACTCAACTAAACATGCAAAAACCCAAATTAATGTACAAGGACAACCTTTTAGTCCTTTGCGCAGAATTTTTCTAGAAACATCAGCCTTATTACCAGCTATAGAAAAAACTATAAACTTTGAAAATGGGGAAGTCACAGAATATCTAGGAGATGGGGTTTTAGGTTTCTTTCAGTTGACAGGAGAAGATGAGGATATTTATAAAGTTAATAGAACAGCTCAAAGGATTATCTTTGATGTCAGAGAATTAGTAAATAATTCAATATCTAACAGATACGGGTTACCTAAAGAAATTCATATAGGTGTTGGATTAGCAAAAAGTCATACTATCATACATGCAATTGGTTTAGATAATAAGAAACATGTAAAAGCGTTTGGTAGTTGCGTATATGATGCAACAAAATTATCATCTGGCCGTAATAAAATTGGTGTTTCTCCTGAAATTCGAAAGATGTGGCCACAAGGAAGGGGAGGTCAGATTCGTTTTAGACCTAAAAACTTCCTAAATATTTTTTCAGGATTTGAAATTACAAATTCAAATGGATAATTATATAAGCAAGCCGTAGCCTGCATATTCAACCAACCGCGTGCGTGGCTGCACCACACACCCTACCTGTGAATTACACGGAACTTCAAAACCAGCGCGTAGGGTGTGTGCGGTATGCACGCACGCGGTTGTTTGATTGATGGCTTTCTGTTGTAAATTAAACTTAGTTAAAACTAACGCTTTCAGACGGCATGAAAAATGGCCGTCTGAAAATTGAAAATATTTCATCTAAAATAACTCTCCTAACTCACAAAACAAAAAACGGATTCCAAATCATTGGAATCCGTTTTTCTGTAAAGCTTAGCCGTATTATTTAGCTTCTTCTTTAGCGTCTTCAGCAGCTTCTTTGGCATCTTCCGCTGCGTCTTTTGCTTCTTCTTTAGCCTCTTCAGCGGCATCTTTGGCTTCTTCGGCTTTTTCTTCAGGAGTTTCTGCAGCAGGAACACCTTTCAAAGCGTCCAAAGAAGTTTTACAGGTTGCATCGCGTTGGTCTGCAGGCAGGTTTTTCAATGCTTCTTTGGTTTGTTCGAAAGATTTTTGCATCATGTCTTTGGTTGCGGCATCTACGTCTTTAGTTGCTTCGGCAAATGCTTTTTCGTACTCGTCACAAACGGCAGAAGAAGATGAGCCTGAACCGCCGCCGCATGCTGACAGGGACAGGGCTGCCAACAAAGCTGCCAATAAAGCTGATGTTTTCATGTGTCTCTCGCTTTTTTAAATTTAGTTTAAAGGACGTTATATGTTAATTCATTATATGAAGATGTCAAGAATTTTTGTTTAATTTAATCAAAACTATATCATTGAAAGAGCCTGACTATCTCAACATGATCAAGGCCGTCTGAAATTTCAGACGGCCTTTGCTTTTGTAAGTAATCCTTTTTTCAACGATTACGCCGCTTTACGGTGATAATGCCTGAGTGCGTGTTCTTTGCGCCGTCCGCTACTGAATGCGGATACGCGTTTCAGATAGCCGATCACTCGGGTGCCGTAGTCAATATCGTGGCTGCCGCAGGCGGAACAGGCATGCAGTGTGCGTTTGTCGATGTGGCCGCATTCGTTGCAGATGGTGATGCGTACGTTCACGCAGAAGTAGTTGCAGCCGGTTTGCGCGGCGATGTCCAAGAGCGAGCGGTAGCCGGATTCGGGCAGGGCTTCGTCGAGGTTCAGGTGCAGCGCGGAGCCGCCGTCGAGCCAGTCCACCAGTTCTTTGCCGTGCAGCAGGAATTTGTCGAGTGCGTTGATTTCTTCGTCTTCGACGACGTAGAAATAGGAGTTGTAGCATTCGCGGCTGACTTTGTAGCCGTCGGCTATATCCCATTTGGCGTTTTTTACGCCGAGGTTTTCGGCGGGGACAAACTCGGTGTTGAACTTCACGCCGTAGTGCTTGCTGGCGGCTTGGTTGGCTTCGAATATGGTTTTCAGACGGCCTTGGACGAAGTTGATGTAGTCGTCGTTGTAGCCGACTTTGATACCTTGCGATTCGGCGGCTTCCGCCATGCCGTTGATGCCGATGGTGAGGAACTGTTTGTCCAGCGTGATGAAGCCTGCGTCATAAACGGGCAGCATGCCGGCGGCTTGGTATTCTTCCATCAGTTTGCGGTAGGCGTATTGGTATTTGTGGATTTTGGCCACTTCGGCGGCAAGGTCGCGCCCGTCTTGTTCCAGCCGGTTCATGTTGATGGTGATGACGTTGATGGAACCGGTCGCCACGCCGCCCGCGCCGAGGGTGTAGCTGAAGGTGCGGTCTTCAATGGCGTTGCGCAGACGGCAGCAGGAAGCCAAGGAGTCGGGGTTGTCGGAAAGATAGACAAAGAAGGAATTGCCCTCCGCCAACTCTTTTGCCATTTCGTCGGCGAACACGGTGTCTTTGCATTTGCCGCCGTCGGTCAGCATCGCGGCGGTCACGACGGGGAAGGTCAAAATGGCTTTGGTGCGCTCTTGGTTAAACCATTTAAGGAAGAAGTTTTGCAGTTTCGCCACGCTCGGCCACACTGGTTTGCTGAAATCGGGGAAGACGAAATCGCCGAACATCGCGTCAAAATAGTATTGATCGTAAACGGAAATATTCCAAAATACGCTCTGATAGCCGCGTGCGGCGGCGGGCTGGTTGATGCTGTACACCACCTGCTGCATATGGTTGGCGATTTCTTTGCCATGGGTTTCCAAATAATCGTCGCCGTAGTCTTTGCGGGCGAAGTAGTCGAAATAGGTCAAAAATTCCACTGTGGCCACCGCGCCGGCAAACTGCGCGCTGATGGCAAACACAAGGTTGATAAACGAGCCGCAAAACGAAGCCAGATGTTGCGGTGCTTTGGATTCGCCGCCGAGTTTGCTTAAGCCGTCGAGTAGGAAGGGATAGAGCGTAACCGACACACAATAAGGCTTGAGGCTGGTTTCGTCGTGCACATAAATCTCGTGTGCCTCAATCTGGCGGATGTATTCGTCGGCAACGGATTGGTCGAAAATTTCGGCGATTTTGCGCGACACTTGGGCGCGATTAATCTGCACGAAAAAGTCTTTCATGATTTCCGCTTCCATCGTAGCGATGTTTTTTTGCGTTACGTTGGCATTGGCGTCCATTTTCGAGCCGTCCGCCGCGTTTTGCGCGCTGATGTAGTCACGCATGAATTGTAGTTTTCCGTTTAACTGTTCGGGATGCAGCCGAATCATGTTAATTCTCCTGTATGGTTTGGTTAATTTATTAAACAATGACGGTTGGGCCGTCTGAAACATCGCTGTCAGCGAATACAATAAATTCAATTTAAATCAGTGCAATACAACACTGGGCTAAATTGAAGCCACTGGAAAAACCTTAGACACAGGTTTGTCTTTGATAAACAAGCGGTTCAACACTTCGCCCGTGTGCAAATTGATAAACTTCTGATTGGTGGCCGGACTTTCCAAACCGCCCAACTCCATCTGCCAGCGGCCGGTTTTCAGATACGTCAGATAAGGCAGGATGCCGTCTGAAACCGCCTCCAGCTCATCACGCTCCAGGCCGGTGTACAAACAGGCTTTCAAACCCGCCTGCGTCACGATAGCCAGCATTTTCTGCAAGGCTTCCGGCTGCCATTCCCCGCCCATAAACAACACGCATGTAATCAATCCGCGATAGCGTTTCAGACGGCCTTTTAAGTAATCCTCGGTCAATTCCGTGCCAATACCCTCTTTCCATGTATCGGCACTATGGCAACCTTTGCAACGCAGCGGACAACCGGAAAACAGAAACGCCAGCGACACTTCACCCGGCACTTCCTGCCATACAATTTGCTCGATTGTGAATTTCAAACCGCTCATTGCAATGCCATAAAACACAAGATATGGTGTGCATTAAAACACAATACTACTAGATATGGTATTTTATTTAACAATCCATCTTTATTTTGTAATAGGTTTTTATAATTTGATAGATTGTAAATTTCAATAATTACATCTACACGGCTCCTTTGATGAAGGCCGTCTGAAAACAATTTCAGTGCATTAATATAAAAAAAGAAAAGCAAACTCCGTTATAACAAAAACGGTTTTAACAAATCAAAAAAGGCCGTCTGAAATCATCTTTCAGACGGCCTTAATTTCAGGTTTTACCCTCGATTCGAACCTTTCACCATATCCATCAAAAACAATCGGCAATCCAAATTACCGTTAAACAAAGGAATTTTCCGCTTCGGAGAAAGGCGCATAAATTTCGGCATATCGCGATCGCCGGTAAACATTCCTACCAGCCAGCCGCCGTAATATTGTTTCAACCATGTACCGAGTTGCGGATATAAAGCCTGCAAAGCCTGAACCTCCGCAAGGCGCACGCCATAAGGCGGATTGGAAATCATAATGCCGTGTTCGCCGTTTGGGCGCGCGGCTTGTGCATCTTGCACGTCAAAGCGGATGAAATTATCCACTTCGGCAGCTTGGGCATTGGCCAATGCGGCGCGGATCATATAACGGTCGTTGTCGCTGCCGGAAATGGGCGCGGCGGCCGGTTTGATTTGTTTTTCAGCCTCACGGCGCAGGGCTTGCCATTTTTCTTTGTCGAAGTTTTGCAGTTTTTCAAAACCGAAACGGCGCATCAAGCCCGGCGCACGGTGTGTCGCAATCCATGCAGCCTCAATGGCAATCGTGCCGCTGCCGCAAAACGGGTCTTGGAAAGGCTGTGTACCATCGTAGCCTGCCAAAAGCAGCAAACCTGCCGCCAAGTTCTCTCTTAATGGCGCTTCGCCGGTATCCTGACGATAGCCGCGTTTAAAGAGTGCTTCGCCGGAAGTATCGATAAAGATTTCTACATTGCGCTCATCGATAAAGGCATGAATGCGGATATCGGGGTTGATTTTGCCCACGCTCGGACGCGCATCATAAATATCGCGGAAGGCATCGCAGACGGCATCTTTGATTTTCAAACCGACAAAATCCAAGCTTTTCACATTGGCGCGCTTGCCTTCGACTTTGACTTTAAAGGTCTGCTCCAGCTTAAACCAACCTGTCCAATGGAGATTTCGTGCCAGTTTGTAGATATCGTGTTCGTTGCGATAACCACCTTTGGTCAAGCGCAGCAAAACACGGCTGGCAACGCGCGAATGCAGGTTGATGCGATACACCTGCTCCATCGTGCCTTTACATGCCACACCGCCGTCAACAGCGCGGATATCCTGACATGCCATGCTGTCGAGTTCCTGCGTCAAAGGCGCTTCCAAACCGCGAGGACAAGTGATAAAAAGTGAATAAACCGTCATATAAAACCTTTCCGGGTAGGGCTATCCGAACCACTCGGATAACAAATAAAAACAATATTATAGCCGAAAAACCAAAAGGCCGTCTGAAACTTCAGACGGCCTTTGAATAAAGCTTGCTTAGTGATCCAAACTGTCGGTTTCCACCTTAACCGCTTTATCGGTTTTATCTTCCGGCAAAACCAGGTTCAACAATACCGCCATAATACCGCCTGCGGAAATTGAGTTTTGGAACAATACCGGCAGGTTTTTGAACACTTCCGGTTCAAACGCCACGCCCAAACCCAAACCGACAGAAGTCGCCGCGATAACCGCTTCACGGCGGCGAATACCGTGGCTGACCAAAATCCGCACGCCTGCAATCGCAATCAGGCCAAACATCAATACCATCGCGCCACCCAAAACCGGACTCGGAATTGTGGTAAACGTGCGGCCGATAACAGGGAACAAGCCTAACAATACCAAAATCGCCGCAATATATTTGCCCACATGACGCGAAGCCACGCCGGTCATTTGAATCACGCCGTTGTTTTGCGCAAAAGTAGTCAAAGGCAAAGAGCCCAACGCAGTCGCAATCACAGACACCAAACCATCCGCTAACACACCGCCGCGCAGGCGTTTGGTATATTCCTCACCCTCAATCGGCTGCTCGGAGACCATCGCAGTCGCCGTCAAGTCGCCCACTGCTTCAAATACGCTCAACAGGAAAATCGCACCGGCGACAATAAACGCGTGCCAATCGAATGCGAAACCATATTTAAACGGAACCGGCAGGGTAATCAGCGGCAGGTTTTGCAGGGCGGAAAAATCCACTTTGCCTAAAAACAGCGCAACGATATAACCGACAATCAAACCCACCGCGATGCCGCTCATGCGCAGCAACGGATTTTTCAAGCAGTTGAAAACCAAAACAATCAGCAACACCAGCGATGCCAGACCCAAGTTTTCCATCGATCCGAACGTACCGTCTGCTTTCGCACCGAAGCCGCCGCCAAAGTCAGTAATGCCGACATGCACCAAGCTCAAGCCGATCAGCATCACGACCACGCCGCTTACAGTCGGCGTAATCACTTTTTTCAGATAAGGCAAAAGCCAAGCGGAGAAGCACACCAAAAACGCGCCGACAAAGGACACGCCCAAAAGCGTTGAAATCATCGCATCTTCAGTCAAACCGCCCTCTTTCATGCCGGTACCGAGCGCAATCATCACGGTTACAAAAGAGAAATTGACCGACTGAATCGACAACATGCCCGAACCGACCGGCCCGAAACGGTTGACCTGCAAATAAGTACCGACACCGGAAGCCACCATCGCCATCGACACCAAATAAGCCGTCATTTCAACCGGCAGCTCCAACGCCCCGCCGACAATCAGCGCCGGCGTAATCATCGGGACAAAAATAGCCAAAAGGTGCGTAACCGCACTCAACAACGCATTCCCAAACGGCGGCTTGTCTTCCAAACCGTAAACCAAATCAGGCGAACCGGCCTGTTTATCTGTCATTTCGGCCATAATGACCCTTTCTTAAGAATCGTTAAAAAATATTAAGATGCGCATTTTAACTAATTTAAAATGTATCAGCAAATTCAAAATCATCAGGCCGTCTGAAAGTTTTGCCCAATCATTTTCAGACGGCCTCAAACAGCCTTAACACATTTTAATCCTTGACAGTATTTTTCCATCTTAAAACAAACAAACTAATGATTTAAAAATGTATTATTCATTAAGATAATGACAAATCACGATTAAACGGCCCGGCCTCATAGCGGATATGTTTCACACAAACAACAAAGTAAGCTACAATCCGATGAATAATCCACCCACATTATAAAATTAAAGGTTTCCGTATGTTAAAAGGCAGTCTGGTTGCCCTGATTACCCCGATGAATCAAGACGGCAGCATCAACTACGAACAACTTCGCGACTTAATCGACTGGCACATTGAAAACGGCACCGACGGCATCGTCGCAGTCGGCACCACCGGCGAGTCAGCCACCCTGCCTGTCGAAGAACATTTGGCCGTTATTGAAGCCACTGTCAAACACGTCAACAAGCGCATTCCCGTTATCGCCGGCACAGGTGCTAACAATACTGTCGAAGCCATCGCCCTTTCCCAAGCCGCCGAGCAAGCCGGCGCGGACTACACCTTATCCGTCGTCCCCTATTACAACAAACCTTCCCAAGAAGGCATTTACCAACATTTCAAAGCCATCGCCGAAGCCACTTCAATCCCGATGGTTATCTACAATGTTCCCGGCCGCACCGTCGTCAGCATGAGCAACGACACTATTTTGCGCTTGGCCGAAATTCCCAATATCGTGGGTGTCAAAGAAGCCAGCGGCAAAATCGGCAGCAACATCGAATTAATCAACAGCGTTCCCGAAGGTTTTGCCGTTTTATCCGGCGACGATCCTACCGGCCTGCCCTTCATGCTGTGTGGCGGTCACGGCGTAGTAACCGTTGCAGCCAACGTTGCACCGAAACTCTTCGCCGACATGTGCCGAGCCGCCCTTGAGGGCGATATTGTGACCGCCCGTCGTCTAAACGAGCAACTTATCCCAATTTATAACACCATGTTCTGCGAGCCCAGCCCGGCCGCGCCCAAATGGGGCCTGAGCTTATTGGGCAAATGCGAACCCCACGTTCGTCTGCCTTTGGTTGCACTGACCGAAGACGGTCAAGCCAAAGTCCGAGCCGCTCTGGAAAAATCAGGACAAATCTGATCCGGAAATAAGGCCGTCTGAATCCCAAACACCCTTTTCAGACGGCCTCCCTGTTAAGAACTTCATCCACAGGAAAACAAGATGACCTATATCAAACCCATCGTAGTAGCCCTCGCCCTGATTAGCATGACTGCCTGTTCCGGCAGCAAAAAAGAACAACCCAAACTCGACTATCAAAGTCAATCACACCGCTTGGTCAAACTGGAAGTACCACCTGATTTGAACAACCCAGACCAAGGCAACCTCTATCAATTACCGGCAGGCAGCGGCGCCGTCCGCGCCAGCGACTTCAACAAACGCCGCACTCAAGCCGTACAACAACCTGCCAATGCAGAAGTTTTGAAATCCGTTAAAGGCGTACGCCTTGAGCGTGACGGCAACCAACGCTGGTTGGTTGTCGATGGCAAATCGCCTCGCGAAATTTGGCCGTTGCTGAAAGTGTTCTGGCAAGAAAACGGTTTCGACATCAAATCTGAAGAACCTGCCATCGGCCAAATGGAAACCGAGTGGGCGGAAAATCGAGCCAAAATTCCTCAAGACAGCCTGCGCCGCCTGTTGGACAAAGTCGGCTTGGGCGGCATCTACTCCACCAGCGAACGCGACAAGTTCATCATCCGCATCGAACAAGGCAAAAACGGTTCGACCGACATCTTCTTCGCCCATAAAGGTATGAAAGAAGTTTATGCCGACCGCAAAAAAGACACCACCATGTGGCAGCCAAGCGAGAGCGACCCTAACCTCGAAGCCGCATTCCTCGCCCGCTTTATGCAATACTTGGGCGTTGACGGCCAACAAGCCGAACAGGCCCTGACCCAAAGCGTTGCCGCCCGCAGCAATGCCTCCGAGTTGGCCCGTTTGGACAACGGCACCCTGCTGCTGGTAGGCGATTACGGCCGCAACTGGCGCCGTACCGCCCTTGCGCTCGACCGCATCGGCCTGACTGTTATCGGTCAAAATGCCGAACGCCGCGCTTTCTTGGTTCAACAAGCACCAACCGAAGGCGAAGCAGTTGCCAATAAAAAACCCGGCCTGTTCAAACGCGTATTTGGCAAAGGCAAGGCAGAAGCGCCAAAAACTTATCCTGAAATCATCGTTTATGTCGAGCCAATCAACAATGGTGCACGCCTCCATTTGTTGAACAAAGACGGCAGCCCATACAAAGGCAGCGATGCCTCCACATTGTTGAGCCGCCTGCACACAGAATTGCGTTAATCCGTTATTCGACTTAAGGCCGTCTGAAATATTCAGACGGCCTTTTTAACGAATCCGGCATGGTTTCAAATTCTCAATCTGACGTTATAATCAGAACATTTTCCCCTTACCCAAGCTGCCATGACCCGACAAAAAGCCTATCTGCTCCTGACTGCCCTGTTTACCCTGATGTTTATCGTCCTGATTCTGTTGGGCGCTTATCTTCTGAGCATTCACAGCAAACAATTCGCCGTTGCCGCCTTTCTGTTTGCCTTTGCCGCCGTTTTTGCCCAAATCGGCAGCCTTGCCCTTTACATCCGCCACAAAACACGCGCGCAAATGGCCCGTATGCAGCAAACCGAAACCCATTAAGGAAAAACCATGTTTGAAAAAATCGTCCTTGCCAGTGGTAACGCAGGCAAACTCAAAGAATTTTCCCGCCTATTTACCGACTTAAACATCGAAGTCCTGCCACAATCACAGTTCAATACGCCCGAATGTCCTGAGCCGTACCATACCTTTGTTGAAAATGCCCTGGCTAAAGCACGCCATGCCGCCAAATACAGCGGCTTACCGGCACTTGCCGACGACTCCGGCATCTGCACCAACGCCTTAAACGGCGCACCCGGCATTTTCTCCGCACGTTATGCAGGCGAAAACCCCAAATCCGATGCCGCAAACAACGCCAAACTGTCTGCCGATCTTGCCGATAAAGACGACAAAAGCTGCTACTACGTCTGCGTGCTCATCCTCGTCCGCCACGAAAACGACCCGCAACCCATCATCGCCGAAGGCATCTGGCGCGGCCAATGGCAGGCAGAAGCAGCCGGCACAAACGGCTTCGGCTACGACCCTCATTTCTATCTGGCCGAACACGGTTGCACCGCCGCCGAGCTTGCCCCTGAAATCAAAAATGCCGAAAGCCACCGCGCTCAAGCATTGCGTGAATTGTTAAGAAAAATTGAATCCTTATAAACCAAAGGCCGTCTGAAACCTTCAGACGGCCTACCTCACATTCATTCCCATGCCCAAGCCCATACCTGAAGAATTGGCAGCCTTTGCAAAACACGTTGCTGCCTTCATCCCAACCACACCTGACGAACTTCTGCAACTCATTGACAGTCAAGAAACTGCTATCGTCTTTTTAGGCAAACCAAGCTGTTCATACTGTCGCCGTTTTGTTGCAAAACTGTCTACCGTTTCCTTAAACAAGCAGTTTACCATCCGCTTTACAGACAGCAGCAACAAAGCGGCTTTGAAAGATTTTCGTGAACAACACGGCATCAAAACTGTTCCCGCATTACTCAACATCTCACAAGGCAAAATAAAATTTGTCTGCAATTCCAAATTATCAGAAGAAATTGAAGCTTTTTTGAGCGCTTAGACTGCGCAAATTTCCTACTGATTACTTTCCCGGCCGACATTTCAGTTAAAATAACGGCCCTAAAAATTTCAGACGGCCTCGAGCCTCAACACATACCATGACCCAAATCACTTTCCAACGCCCCGGACAGCTAACCGCCCTGCCTCCCTTATCACTCTATATCCACATTCCTTGGTGCATTAAAAAATGCCCATATTGCGACTTTAATTCCCACAGCCTCAAAAACGGCCTGCCGGAAGAAGCCTATATCGATGCCCTATTAACCGACTTGCAGCTTGAGTTGCCCAATATTTGGGGCAGACCTGTGGAAACCATATTCTTCGGCGGCGGTACGCCCAGCCTGTTTCAAGCGGAGTCGATTGACCGCTTGTTAAGCGGCGTGCGTTCGCTGTTGCGCTTACAACCCGAAGCGGAAATTACTTTGGAAGCCAATCCGGGCGCATTTGAAATTGAGAAGTTTCAAGGATTTAAAGACGCAGGTATTACGCGCCTGTCTATCGGCGTACAAAGTTTTAACGACGATATGCTGACTCGATTGGGACGCGTTCACAACGGCAAAGAAGCCCTGACGGCCATTGATACTGCCTTGAAATTATTTGAAAAAGTCAATATCGATTTGATGTATGCTCTGCCAAACCAAACGGTTCAGACGGCCTTAAACGATGTGCAAACCGCTATTGCAACAGGCGTATCGCATATCAGCGCATATCATCTGACCATGGAGCCGAACACGCCTTTTGGTCATACGCCGCCAAAAGGTTTGCCGCAAGATGAAGCGGCGTTGGATATTGAAGATGCTGTACACGGTGCATTAGAAAGCGCAGGCTTTATCCACTACGAAACATCGGCTTTTGCAAAACCTAGTATGCAGTGTCGCCATAATTTGAACTACTGGCAGTTTGGCGATTACTTGGGCATAGGTGCGGGCGCACACGGCAAAATTTCCTATCCCGACCGCATCGAACGCACCGTCCGCCGCCGTCATCCCAACGACTATCTTGCCGCCATGCAGAGCAATCCGCATGAAGCAGTTGAACGCAAAACCGTTGCTGCTGAAGACCTTCCATTCGAGTTCATGATGAACGCCCTGCGCCTGACCGACGGCGTACCGGCTTCAACGCTGCAAGAACGTACCGGCGTACCCACTGCAAAAATTATGGCTCAAATCGAAACCGCCAGACAAAAAGGCCTGCTTGAATCAGACCCGACCGTATTCCGCCCGACTGAACAAGGCCGTTTGTTCTTAAACGACTTGTTACAGTGTTTTTTATAAGTGCGGTTTTACAACAGTTAAAACATTTTTAGATTTGCTTAATTTACGACAAGAAAATACAATCAGAATAATTGTTGGGAACGACCAACCCCGGCGATTATCCACTACTTCTCATCCTACATTAAGGACAAAATCATGAAAAAAGTTCTGGTAACACTGATTGCTCTTTCCCTACCTACATTTGCATTGGCTGATGCAACCAAAGGTTTTTATGTTCAAGCTGATGCTGGTTATTCTACTGTTAAGATTAAAGACAACTCTGGTGAAGAGGAATTCTCTGATAAAGCAAAAGGCTTTAGCCCTCGTCTATCTGCTGGTTATGATTTTGGTGACTTCCGTGTTGCAGCAGACTATACACATCATAAATCTATTGAAAGAGGTGAATACGAGGATGACAGTCACTTATATTACAAACTGAAATTTCAAAGTATTGGCGTTTCAGCAATCTATGACTTCAATACTAATACACCTGTTAAGCCCTACGTTGGTGCTCGTTTAGGTATTAATCGCGTTTCATTAAATTCTGATGAAGCCGACCCTGGTTTTCACTATACAGAACATTCACGAAAAACCAAAATGGGTATTGGTGCATTGGCTGGTGTAAGCTACGAAGTAACGCCTAATGTTGCTTTGGATGCTGGCTATCGCTACAACTATTGGGGCAATTTTGAAGAGACCAAAATTCAATCCCACGAAGTATCTGCCGGTGTACGCGTAAAATTCTAATTTTTAAATACTTGGTATGAAGCAACAATTGCTTCATACATCAAGTAACAAAAGGCCGTCTGAAACCTGTTTCTCAGGATTTCAGACGACCTTTTAAATAGCTAACAAAATATTTCTGTAAAATAAAATTTTGGCAAAATTTCATTTTCTTAAGAGTATATTCGCAACAGTATATTCATAACCGAATTTGCCTAATTTACTACAAAAAAATACAATTCAAATGATTGTTAGGATCCATTAGTTCTAATAATTATTCACAACCAAAATCTATTCTTAAGGACAAACTAATGAAAAAAATTCTGGCAACACTGATTGCTCTTTCCCTGCCTACATTTGCATTGGCTGATGCAACCAAAGGTTTTTATGTTCAAGCTGATGCTGGGCATTCTACTATTTCATTAAAAGATAATGATGATGGTGAAACTTTTACTATTAAAAATAAAGGTTTCACTCCACGCTTATCTGCTGGCTATGATTTTGGAGATTTTCGCGTTGCTGCAGACTATACTCACTACAAAACCTTCAAGGGTATTGACGAAGTAGGAGATGATGAATTAGTTAATTATAAAGCCAAATTCAAAAGTGTCGGTGTTTCTGCCATTTATGATTTCAACATTAACTCATCTGTCAAACCATATGTCGGTGCACGCTTAGGTATTAATCACATATCTGTTAATCGTGAAGATGAAAATTCTTCAGAAAACGAAACTAAAATGGGTATTGGTGCTTTAGCCGGAGTAAGCTACGAAGTAACACCTAATGTTGCTTTGGATGCTGGCTACCGCTATAACTACTGGGGCAAATTTGATGGTCTTAAAACCCAATCTCACGAAGTATCTGCCGGTGTACGCGTAACATTCTAATTCTTGTCTTGAAGCAATCATTGCTTCATACATCAAGTAACAAAAGGCCGTCTGAAACCTATTTCTCAGGATTTCAGACGGCCTTTAAGTTGTTTAAATATGTCTAACTTTTTGCTGCTTTTACTTTTGCTGCAAACCATAGCGCCGCAGCCGTACCTGCCATATCGGCAATACCATCCGCGATCGAACCTTGGCGCGTAGCAGTCAGAAATGCCTGAGCCAGCTCGCTTCCTACTGCGAATAATAAAGCGGCAAACAGAATGCCTTTATAGGGAATATTCCTATTGTCTTGAATAAATATTTTTGCACACAACCATGCCTGACCGAAAAACAGTCCGAAATGGCCAACTTTATCAAAATGGGGGAATGGTGGAGCGCTATTGCCGCCCTCTTTGAAAAGTAAGGCATAAATGGCGGCGGCAAACCAGATTAAGGTAGCGGCAGTAAATTTGTTTAACGGCAAGGCTTTCATTTGTCGGCCTCTTCATCCAGCCATGTTTGACAGATGTCTGCCAAGCGGACAAATTTTCCACCCCGCGCCTTCAAAATATCACGCCATTGTGCTACTTCTTCTGCATCCGGAGCATCTTCAATACTGCATTCGTAAAGGCAGAAGTCTAATGTTTCTCCAACAACGCCGGGGGCTTCGGTCTGCATCAGGCTGGTTAGTTCGTTCATATTTACTGTTTCTTTAATTGGTTTATCGCTAGCCAGACTGCGCCGTCTGTTTTCAGGCCGTCTGAACTAATGTGCAAGGCTGCCCGTTTGATTTGGGCACGCTTACTTACTGTGTAAAAAACGCGTTGCCTCTTCCCATTCGCCATTTAACACGGCCGGCAATCCTTGCAGGGATTTGGCGATGGCATCATCAATTTGCTGTCTGTGTTCCGCTGACGGTTTATTCAACACATAACCGACAACCAGATTACGGTCGCCCGGATGATCAATACCCAAGCGCAGGCGGTAGAAATTAGGCGTACCCAAACGAGCCTGAATGTCTTTGAGACCGTTGTGTCCGCCGTTGCCGCCACCAAGTTTGAATTTGATACGGCCGCATGGAATATCCAGCTCATCATGAACCACCAAGATTTCCTCCGGCTTGATTTTGTAAAACTGAGCCAAAGCAGCTACTGCCTGACCGGAACGGTTCATAAAAGTCATGGGTTTGAGCAGCCAAACATCGCCGTCAGGCGTAGTGGCGCGCGCTACTTCGCCGTAAAATTTCTTTTCGTCTTTAAAATTGACTTTCCATTTCCACGCCAGTTCATCCAACAGCCAAAAGCCGACATTATGGCGCGTTTGTTCGTATTCTTGGCCTGGATTGCCCAAACCGACGATTAATTTAATTTTCAAGCTCATTACTGTTCTTTCAGTTTGACAGGCCGTCTGAAAAGTTTCAGACGGCCTTGGATTTATTCTTGCCCGGCGCGTTTACGTCGCGCTTCTTTCGGATCGATCAACAATGGACGATAAACTTCAATCCGATCGCCATCGCGCAACACCGTCTCGTCTTTCACCGCCTTGCCGAAAATACCCAAAGGCGCTTGTTGCAAATCCAACTCTGGAAACTCTACCTCCAAACCGCTTTGCAGGGCGGCTCCGCGTACGGTTGTACCTTCGGCAACGGTCATGCTCTTCAACACTTGCCTGTTTGCCAGTCCGTAAACAATTTCAATCTCAAGCATAGCGGCGGTCGGCCTCTTTAATAAAAGCATCCACCAACGTACCGGCGAGATGGCCGAACACTGGGGAAATCATGGCAGAGAGTACGGCATTGGAGAAATCGTATTCTAATCTGAATTCGACTTTACACATATCATCGCCCAAATCAATAAATTTCCAAGTACCGCGCAGGGTTTTAAATGGTCCTTCGAGCAAATCCATGCGGATTTCCTGCCCCGGGATATTGTGGTTGTGCGTTGCAAACGACTGTTTGACACGCATATAGTCCATAAACAGGCGCGCTTTGAGCTCATTGCCTTTGCGTTCGATGACTTCGGTCTTGCTGTACCACGGCAAAAATTTTGGATAGTCCTCGACCTTGTCCACCAGCTCAAACATTTCCTTAGCGCCATGCAGCACCAATACGTTTTTCTCGACTTTTTTCATGTGGTTGTAGACCTTGTTTTTGAATATTCAGGGTTCAGACGGCATGATTCAGAAAAATATCCGCCCTACTTTGGGACAAAATTCCCAATTTAAACCGCTTCTCCGTTTTGTTTCGCTTCCAGCCATTCCCAGCGTTCCAGCTTTTCCAAAAGCGACATCTCGATTTCTTCCGCCCTGTTTTGCAATGCGCCTGCTTTTTCGTAATCTTTAAAAATTTCAGGATCGGAAAGCTGGGTATTGATTTCAGCCTGCTCGGTTTCCAAAGCAGCGATTTCATCAGGCAGGGCGTCAAGTTCGCGCTGTTCTTTATAGGAAAGTTTGACTGTGCGGTTGGCTTTGGGTTTGACTTTCTCAGGCTCGGTAACCGCTTTGGGCGCAGAGGCCGTCTGAATTTTCTCTTCGCGCGATTTTGCGTCGATATAATCCTGATAGCCGCCGATGTATTCTTTCAGACGGCCTTGTCCTTCGAAAACAATGCTTTGGGTAATCACATTATCCAAGAACATACGGTCATGCGAAACAAGGAATACCGTGCCTTGATAATCGCGCAGTAGGTCTTCGAGCAGCTCTTGGGTGTCAATATCCAAGTCGTTGGTCGGTTCGTCCAAAACCAGGATATTGGCGGGACGGGTGAAGAGTTTTGCCAGCAGAAGGCGGTTGCGTTCGCCGCCGGATAGCGATGAAACGGGGCTTTGTGCGCGGGCTGGATGGAACAAGAAATCTTCCAAATAGCTCATCACATGCTTTTTCTTACCACCAACTTCAACGTAATCGTTGCCCTGTCCGAGCGTGTAAAACACAGTATCGTTTTCATTCAACGCACTGCGGAACTGGTCAAAATAGGCAACTTCCTGCTTACTGCCGATACGGATTCTGCCGTAGGTCGGCTGCAATTCGCCCAAAATCAGCTTAAGGAAGGTGGTTTTACCGATACCGTTTGGACCGATTAAGCCGATTTTGTCGCCGCGCTGCAAAATGGCGGAGAATTTGTCCATGATGACTTTGTCGCCATAGGCAAACGAAGCGTGTTCTAATTCGGCGATGATTTTGCCGCTTTTCTCGCCGCTGTCGAGCTTGAAGTTGACTTGTCCCTGCACATTGCGGCGTTCGGCGCGCTGGCGGCGCAGTTCTTCCAAACGGCGCACGCGGCCTTCGTTGCGGGTACGGCGCGCTTCGATGCCTTTGCGTATCCACGCTTCTTCCTGCGCATGGAATTTGTCGAAGAGGCGGTTGTGTTCCGCCTCGACTGCCAACTCTTGCGCTTTTTTCTCTCTGTATTTGGAGAAAGAACCTGGATAGGAACGCAGAATGCCGCGGTCAAGTTCGACAATGCGCGTGGCGATATTGTCCAAAAAACGACGGTCGTGGGTAATCACAACCAAGCTGCCTTCAAACGCCTTGAGCAGGTTTTCCAGCCAGATAATCGCGTCGATGTCCAAATGGTTGGTCGGTTCGTCCAGCAGCAATACGTCGGGCTTCTGCACCCAAGCCTGCGCCAAGGCGACGCGCTTTTTCTGCCCGCCGGAGAGGTTGCCGATTTTTTCGTTTTCCGGCAAACCAAGTTCGCCCAAAGTCTGCTTGACTGCCGCATCCAGTTTCCAGCCGTCTTTCGCTTCGATTTCAAGCTGTAATTCGTTGAGTTCTTTCAACAAAGCCTCACTCGAACCATTTTCCAACTCATGGCTGACATGATGATAACGGCGCAATAAATCGCGAATTTCGCCCAAACCTTCGGCGACGGTATCAAATACGGTTGCGTCCTTATCAAAAAAGGACTCCTGCGGTACATAAACGATTTTGAGGTTGTTTTGAACAATAATCTGCCCGTCATCGAGCTTTTGTACGCCTGCAAGGATTTTTAAAAACGAAGACTTACCCGCACCGTTGCGGCCGATTAAACCGATTTTCTCGCCGCTGTCGAGTTGAAAAGAAGTTTTGTCGAGCAAGGCGACATGGCCGACGGCAAAGGAAGCGTTTTCTACGGATAAGATATTCATGGGGAAACTTCAAAAAAGAAAAGGGGGACATTTTAACCGATTATCGGCAGATATTTACCGACAATCATATGAAATTGAAAGTATCAGGCCGTCTGAAAGCAGTTTTCAGACGGCCTTCATTATTATTTTTGAACCTTCAAGCCGAAATGCAGATAGGCTCGTTCGGTTGCCACGCGTCCGCGCGGTGTACGCTGCAAAAAGCCCTGCTGAATCAGATAAGGTTCAATCACATCTTCGATGGTATCGGTCGATTCACCAATCGCAGCGGCCACGTTTTCCAAACCGACAGGGCCGCCGCTGAATTTGTGCAGAATCGCCTCAAGGAATTTCCTGTCCATCACATCCAAACCCTGACCGTCCACATCCAGCATACTCAAGGCCGCATCGGCAATTTCCGCATCAATGACGCCATTGTTTTTCACATCGGCGTAATCGCGCACTCGTCGCAAAAGGCGGTTGGCAATGCGCGGCGTACCGCGGCTGCGCTTGGCCACTTCCATCGCACCCTCCTCACCCATTTCCAACTGCAACAATTGGGCGGAGCGGGCAACAATAGTCGCCAAGTCTTTGTTTTGATAAAACTCCAATCGGGACACAATACCGAAACGGTCACGCAACGGATTGGTTAGCATGCCGGCACGGGTCGTCGCGCCCACCAATGTAAACGGCGGCAAATCGATTTTGACCGAACGCGCGGCCGGTCCTTCGCCTATCATGATGTCCAACTGATAATCTTCAAGCGCAGGATAAAGGATTTCTTCAACCACGGGGCTTAAACGGTGGATTTCATCAATAAACAGCACATCATGCGGCTCGAGATTGGTCAATAAGGCTGCAAGGTCGCCGGCACGCTCCAAAACCGGGCCGCTGGTTTGGCGCAAATTAACGCCCAACTCTTTAGCGATAATATGCGCCAAAGTAGTTTTACCCAAACCCGGTGGGCCAAACAGCAAAGTGTGGTCAAGTGCTTCGCCACGTTTTTTCGCTGCCTGAATAAAAATAGCCAGCTGCTCTTTGGCCTTATCCTGCCCGATATAGTCGTCTAAAGTTTTCGGACGTAAAGCGCGTTCAAGCAATTCTTCCTGAGCGGAAATATTTTGAGCAGTGATAATGCGCTGAGGTTGTGCAGAAGTAAGATTATCGGTTTGTAACATAATGTTTCTAAATTCTAAGATTATTCCCGACCCGTTGTTTCAGATGGCCCGAACAATCAGATAAAGCGGTTAAATTATGATTTTGACCATTATACCCGATAAGGCCGAGCCACTTTTCCCTCAAATTTAAATCACACAAAAATTTTCGTTTTCAGACGGCCAAAGCAACGTATAATAAACGGTTAATTCAAATACCTATCGCATTCAGGAGAACACATGAGCCTCAAGCAAAAAGTCATCGCCATCGACGGCCCCAGCGCATCCGGTAAAGGGACGGTTGCCTCACGCGTAGCCGAAGCCTTGGGTTTTCTTTACCTCGACTCCGGTGCGCTTTACCGCCTGACTGCGCTTTACGCACAAAAACAAAATGTTGCCTGGACAGATGAAGATGCCGTCAGCACACTGGCAGAAACTTTACCCGCACAATTTGAAAGCAGTGTCGTATTATTGAATGGCGAAGATGTATCCGAGCAAATCCGTACCGAAGCCATCGGCATGGGCGCATCTGCCGTCGCGCAGTTGCCTAAAGTGCGTACTGCCCTTTTGCAGCGCCAACGCGATTTCCTGACCGAGAAAGGTTTGGTCGCCGACGGCCGAGATATCGGCTCGGTTATTTTCCCTGATGCCGCATTAAAAATCTTCCTGACTGCAAGTGCCAATGTTCGCGCCCAACGTCGTGCCAAGCAACTCGGTATCCCATGCGAAGGCGTGGCATTCGAGCGCATTTTGTCGGACATTGAAGCGCGCGACGAAGCAGACCGCCGCCGCCCTGTTGCCCCATTGAAACAGCTGCCCGACGCCCTGCTTCTAGATACCGACAACCTTTCTATCGAAGAAGCTGTAAAAAAAGTGCTTGATTGGTATCATAAAGTTTAAAATTTGGAGTATAATCGCGAAGTTTTCATTTCAGACGGCCTGTTAACCCTATAACAAGGCCGTCTGAAAACATTTCCCAACCTGCCGCGCCAAGGACGGCAGGTCATTTCAAACCTAACCCGCACCCCTTGGCGGTGTACCGAAAAGAGTATATATGACTATGGAAAATTTTGCCCAGCTGCTGGAAGAAAGCTTTACCCTGCAAGAGATGAACCCAGGTGAAGTGATTACTGCCGAAGTAGTCGGCATTGATCAAAACTTCGTTACCGTTAACGCAGGTCTGAAATCAGAATCTCTGATTGATGTTGCTGAATTCAAAAACGCTCAGGGCGAGATTGAAGTTAAAGTTGGTGATTTCGTTACCGTTACCATCGAATCTGTTGAAAACGGCTTCGGCGAAACCAAACTGTCCCGCGAAAAAGCCAAACGCGCTGCCGACTGGATCGCTTTGGAAGAAGCTATGGAAAACGGCGACATCCTGTCCGGCGTTATCAATGGCAAAGTCAAAGGTGGTCTGACTGTTATGATCAACAGCATCCGCGCATTCCTGCCGGGTTCTTTGGTTGACGTACGTCCTGTAAAAGACACTTCTCACTTCGAAGGCAAAGAAATTGAATTCAAAGTGATCAAACTGGACAAAAAACGCAACAACGTTGTTGTGTCCCGCCGCGCTGTTCTGGAAGCTACTTTGGGTGAAGAACGCAAAGCCTTGCTGGAAAACCTGCAAGAAGGTTCAGTTATCAAAGGTATCGTTAAAAACATCACCGATTACGGTGCATTCGTTGACTTGGGCGGCATCGACGGTCTGTTGCACATCACCGACTTGGCATGGCGTCGTGTGAAACACCCAAGCGAAGTTTTGGAAGTTGGTCAAGAAGTAGAAGCCAAAGTCCTGAAATTCGACCAAGACAAACAACGCGTTTCCCTGGGTATGAAACAACTGGGCGAAGATCCTTGGAGCGGCCTGACCCGCCGTTATCCACAAGGTACCCGCCTGTTCGGTAAAGTATCCAACCTGACTGACTACGGTGCGTTCGTTGAAATCGAACAAGGCATCGAAGGTTTGGTACACGTTTCCGAAATGGATTGGACCAACAAAAACGTACACCCAAGCAAAGTTGTTCAACTGGGTGACGAAGTTGAAGTAATGATCCTGGAAATCGACGAAGACCGCCGCCGTATCTCTTTGGGTATGAAACAATGCCAAGCTAACCCTTGGGAAGAGTTTGCAGCCAACCACAACAAAGGCGACAAAATCTCCGGCGCAGTTAAATCCATCACTGACTTCGGCGTATTCGTAGGTCTGCCTGGCGGTATCGACGGTCTGGTTCACCTGTCTGACTTGTCTTGGACTGAAGCCGGCGAAGAAGCTGTACGCAAATACAAAAAAGGCGAAGAAGTTGAAGCCGTTGTATTGGCCATCGACGTTGAAAAAGAACGCATCTCTTTGGGTATCAAACAACTTGAAGGCGATCCGTTCGGTAACTTCATCAGCGTAAACGACAAAGGTTCTTTGGTTAAAGGTTCTGTGAAATCTGTTGACGCCAAAGGTGCCGTAGTCGCTCTGTCTGAAGAAGTTGAAGGCTACCTGCCTGCTTCTGAATTTGCCGCTGACCGCGTTGAAGACCTGACTACCAAACTGAAAGAAGGCGACGAAGTTGAAGCCGTTATCGTTACCGTTGACCGCAAAAACCGCAGCATCCGTCTGTCTGTTAAAGCGAAAGACGCTAAAGAAAACCGCGAAGCGCTGAATTCAGTTAATGCCGCTGCAACTGCCAATGCCGGTACTACCAGCTTGGGCGACTTGCTGAAAGCCAAACTGTCCGGCGACCAAGAATAAGGTTGCAGACATGACGAAGTCTGAATTGATGGTTCGCCTCGCAGAAGTGTTTGCCGAAAAAAATGGCAACCAACTGCTGGCTAAAGATGTCGAATACAGTGTAAAAGTCTTGGTTGATACCATGACCCGCTCACTGGCTCGTGGACAACGTATCGAAATCCGTGGCTTCGGCAGCTTCGACTTGAACCACCGCCCTGCCCGTATCGGGCGCAACCCTAAAACCGGCGAACGTGTGGAAGTGCCTGAAAAACATGTTCCCCACTTCAAACCGGGTAAAGAGTTGCGTGAGCGTGTAGACTTGGCATTGCAAGAAAGTGCTCATTAATACTTAGTAGCAAAACGCCGCAGAAATGCGGCGTTTTTTTGTTTTTTCAAAAAATACTAAAGCCAGCCCTTTTTGCTTGCACTTTAATCGCACACTTTTCCAACTATATTGACAACAAAGCCTTTGCAAAAAACGCAGGCCGTCTGAAATCATTTATAATAGACCGACTATTCCATAATGAGAACATCATTCCGACTACTGTCCAAATTATTGCGGATGATGTTTCGACTATCGCCAGCAAAACATAATAAAGGTTATACATGAGCAATAGAGACCAACTATTTACGCCACCGCCATTTGAAAACCACAGCCCATTGACTTGGTATCAGGCCGCCGCCGAACAACCCAACTTCATCCGTGACGAAGCACAAGCACGAGCCATTGAATATTTGGATCGCTTGTGGACCGAGCTGATGATGTTCAAACGCAAACGCAACCGTTTTCTCGGCCGCAGCCTGCGCTCCCCCCAAGTACCTAAAGGACTCTATTTTTATGGCGGCGTAGGACGCGGTAAAAGTTTCCTGATGGACGCTTTTTTTGGCTGCCTCCCTTATCGCCGTAAGCGCCGCGTGCATTTCCATGCCTTTATGGCCGAAATTCATCAACGGCTGAAAGCTTTAAAGAGCGAAGCAAATCCTTTAAAAGCCGTTGCAGCAGAAATTGCCAAAGAAACACGCGTATTATGCTTTGATGAATTTCACGTCAGCGACATTGCCGATGCGATGATTTTAGGCCGTCTGTTGGAAAACCTGCTGAGCGAAGGTGTTGTTTTGGTGGCTACTTCCAACTACGCTCCATCCGAACTCTATCCTCAAGGCCAAAATCGCAGCAGCTTTCTGCCAACCATCGCCCTTATCGAATCTAACCTGACCGTTTTAAATGTAGATGGCGGAGAAGATTACCGATTGCGCACATTACGCCCTGCCGAAATTTTCTTTGTGCCCAATAATGAAGAAAACGAGCAAAAATTGGCTGCTTTATTTAAAGAAATGAGCGGAATCTCTGAATTAAACCCGGGAATCAGCATTATTCATGGACGGGAAATTCCTCATAAAGCCCAGTCGGAACGCGCCATCTGGTTTGATTTCCGTGCATTGTGTTTCGGTCCGCGCTCACAAGCCGACTATCTGTATTTGGCCGAACATTACGAGATGGTTTTTCTATCAGGATTGGAACGCCTGACCCCTCAAGAAAAAGCAGAAGCACGCCGTCTGACATGGTTGATTGACGTTTTATATGACTTCCGCGTGAAGTTGTGTGCCACCAGTGCTGTTGGCGTAAACGATATTTATGTTGAAGGCGATTTTGCCGAAGAATTTACCCGTACAGCCAGCCGTATGGTCGAAATGCAGTCCGAAGTCTATTTGGAACAACCGCACCTGACTTTAAGCAAATAATGCCTTTCCCAAAAAAGGGCGAAATTTGGTAAAATACACTCCCCTTGCCTTTGGGTTACGACAACTTACCTTTCAATAAAAACAAGGACATAATATGGCCATCGAACGTACGATTTCCATCATCAAACCCGATGCGGTAGAAAAAAACGTCATCGGCAAGATTTACAGCCGCTTTGAAGAAAACGGCCTGCGCATTATTGCGGCAAAAATGAAACAGCTGTCTGAGCGCGAAGCAAAAGAGTTTTATGCCGTACATAAAGGCCGCCCTTTTTACGAAGACTTGGTTAAATTCATGACACGCAATCCCGTCATGATTCAAGTATTGGAAGGTGAAAACGCCGTTGCTAAAAATCGTGAATTGATGGGCGCAACCAATCCGGCTGATGCCGCTCCAGGCACAATCCGCGCCGACTTTGCAGAATCTGTCAGCGTCAATGCTGTGCACGGTTCTGACAGTGTGGAAAACGCTGCGATTGAAATTGCCTACTTCTTCAGCCAAAGCGAAATCTGCCCACGATAAAAGTAAAAAGCCTGTAGCCGCTTTACGGCCGTCCGATTCCATATCGGACGGCAAAACTGCTTTGTATGCACTGCAAATGACAGGCCGTCTGAAACCCCTAAAGGCTTTTAAAGCAAAGCTGACCGATAAGCCTCTTTACTTTAAAAGCTTTATTGAGAAACATAAAAATACATGAAAACCAATCTACTGAATTACGATTTAAACGGACTGACGCAACACTTTGCCGAAATGGGTGAAAAACCTTTCCGCGCCAAGCAAGTCATGCGTTGGATACATCAAGCCGGTGCACAAAACTTTGAAGAAATGACTGATTTGGCCAAATCATTGCGCGCCAAGCTGAATGAACAAGCCACAATCGAAGTGCCTAAATTAATGATGGCACAAGAATCTACGGATGGTACACGCAAATGGTTGCTGGATGTCGGCACGGGCAACGGTGTAGAAACCGTCTTCATTCCCGAAGCCGAACGCGGCACTTTGTGCATCTCTTCCCAGGTAGGTTGCGCATTGGAATGCACTTTCTGCTCTACCGGACGACAAGGTTTCAACCGCAACCTGACTGCCGCCGAAATTATCGGCCAGCTTTGGTGGGCCAATAAAGCCATGGGCGTTACCCCTAAAAATGAACGCGTTATTTCCAACGTGGTGATGATGGGTATGGGCGAACCCATGGCAAACTTTGATAATGTTGTTACCGCTTTGAGCATTATGCTGGATGATCACGGCTATGGCTTGAGCCGCCGCCGCGTGACCGTTTCCACTTCAGGTATGGTTCCGCAAATGGACAGACTGCGCGACGCTATGCCTGTTGCTTTAGCCGTATCTTTACACGCTTCCAATGACGAAGTGCGCGATCAAATCGTTCCGCTGAATAAGAAATACCCATTGAAAGAATTGATGGCGGCCTGTCAACGTTATCTGGTCAAAGCCCCCCGCGACTTTATTACCTTTGAATACGTTATGCTCGACGGCATCAACGACAAGGCCCAACACGCGCGCGAATTGATTGAATTGGTTAAAGACGTACCGTGCAAATTCAATCTGATTCCGTTCAACCCTTTCCCGAATTCCGGCTACGAACGTTCTACCAACGAGAATATCCGCGTCTTCCGCGATATTCTGCAACAAGCCGGCTTTGTCGTTACTGTCCGCAAAACCCGTGGCGACGACATTGATGCCGCTTGCGGACAATTGGCCGGACAAGTACAAGATAAAACACGCCGCCAACAAAAATGGCAACAAATTTTGGTCGAACAATAAGGTTAATTATGAAAATCAAGTTCGGATTCGCTTTACTTACCGCACTGACTCTTTCTGCCTGCTCATCCTCTTCCGGACCAAGCCCCAAAGAACGTGCCATTCAGGTTTCCAATATCAAAACCCAGCTTGCCGTGGAATATATGCGCGGTCAAAACTACCGCCAAGCTACCGAAAGTATCGAAGAGGCACTTAAATTCAATTCAAAAAACGATATTGCTTGGCTGGTACGCGCTGAAATTTATCAATATCTGAAGGTCCGCGATAAAGCTCAGGAAAGCTTTCTTAAAGCCTTGTCTTTAAAACCGGATAGTGCTGAAGTTAACAACAATTACGGTTGGTTCTTATGCAATCAAATGAATGCACCTGCCGAATCTATGGCTTATTTTGATAAAGCACTGGCCGACCCGACCTACCCGAGCCCCTTTATTGCCAATATGAATAAAGGCATTTGCAGTGCAAGATTAGGCCAATACTCTTTGGCTCAAGCCTATTTGGAAAGGTCTTTGGCGGCCAATCCACAATTCTTCCCTGCTTTCAAAGAGCTTGCCCGAACCAAAATGATGGCAGGCAATCTGAACGATGCCGACTATTATTTCCGCCAATACCAAAGCAAAGTCGATGTCCTGCAGGCTGACGATTTGCTTTTAGGCTGGCGCTTGGCCACTGCCTTGGGCAATAAACACGCCGCATACGAATATGAAGCCCAACTTAGGGCAAACTTCCCTTATTCTGACGAACTACAAACTGTTACAACAGGCCACTAAATGGAAAATAACGATAAAATCAACTACGACACACAAGCCGCCAAAACACTGGGGGATGAATTACGAAAGCACAGAACTGATGCCAAAATCGATATTGAAGATGTTGCTTCACGTTTAAAACTGTCTGCCGAACAAATTGATGCCTTGGAAAAAGGGGAATATTCAAATTTTCCGGGTCTGGTCTTCGTCTCAGGTTATCTTCGTTCATATGCACGATTCCTCAAAATCGATGAACAAACCATCACCAAACATTTGCACTCGATTACTCCGCAACTTGAAGACCATGTATATGCAGTAACACGCAGCACCAAAAGCGGCTTGAGCTATGAAGATGCTGAAAAACAGGGTTTCCCTAAATGGATATTGGGTGCAGCCGCATTGGCTTTAGCAATAGGCGGTGTTTACTTTTGGCAAAGTAAATCCAGCTATGAAAACGAACAGGCAAATATTCAAAACAGCAAAGATGTTGCCGATACGATGAAAACGCCTGCTTTGAAAACGGATAATGTTGCCGTTAGCGAAATGACCGAAGACGGCAAAAAAGAAATTACCAATAAGTCTGAAGCAGCCAATGAACAAGCGGCTTCAGCAGCTTCTGCCGTTGTAGAAGAAAAACCTGCCGTCAAAGTTGAAAAAGACGAACTTTGGATTAAAGTCCAATACCGAAGCAATCTGATTATTGCAGACAAAGATGGAAAAGTAGTATTCAGCCGCATTGTTCCGGCCGGAAGCGAACATCGTCTGAGAGGCGGCGCGCCTTATAATGTTTGGATCGGTATTGCAGCCGGTTCGGAAGCTAATTACGGCGGCACACCAATCGAACCTTTAAAACACCGTGTTGCCGGTGAAAAATCCGCCTCTTTTGTTGCAGGAAAAAACTAAAATGACCACACCTAAACGCCGTCTGACACATCAAGTACAAATTGATCATCTCATCGTTGGTTCGGATGCGCCCGTTGTTGTGCAATCTATGACCAATACCGACACCGCAGATGCAGAAGCAACCGCCCGACAGGTCAAAGAGTTGAGCGATGCCGGCTCGGAAATGGTACGCATCACGGTCAATACTCCGGAAGCGGCTTCCAAAGTCGCCGAAATCCGCAGCCGCTTAGACGATATGGGTTACACCACGCCCCTGATCGGCGACTTCCATTTTAATGGCGAACGCTTATTGGCTGAATTTCCCGAGTGCGGCAAAGCCCTGTCTAAATACCGCATCAACCCGGGCAATGTCGGCAAAGGCGCAAAAGGCGATGAGAAATTTGCCTTTATGATTCGTACGGCGGCAGAAAACAATAAAGCCGTACGCATCGGTGTGAACTGGGGTTCGCTTGATCAAAGCCTTGCCAAGCGCATGATGGATGCCAACCTAGCTTCTGCCACACCAAAGCCGCCTGAAGAAATCATGAAAGAAGCTTTGATTGTTTCGGCGCTGGAGTCAGCAGAAAAAGCCGTAGCTTTGGGCTTGCCTGAAGATAAAATCATTTTGTCGTGCAAGGTCAGCGCCGTACAAGACTTGATTCAGGTTTACCGCGAATTGGGCAGCCGTTGCCGCTACCCGCTCCATCTCGGTCTGACCGAGGCTGGCATGGGCAGCAAAGGTATTGTGGCATCTACCGCTGCCTTGGCTGTATTGCTGCAAGAAGGTATCGGCGACACCATTCGAATCTCCCTGACCCCCGAGCCCGGCAGTTCGCGCACTCAGGAAGTCATTGTCGGTCAGGAAATCCTGCAAACCATGGGCTTGCGTTCCTTCACACCAATGGTTACAGCCTGCCCAGGCTGCGGCCGTACCACCAGTACCGTATTCCAAGAATTGGCGCAAGACGTACAAAACTATTTACGCCAAAAAATGACTGTTTGGCGCACTGAGTATCCAGGCGTTGAATCATTGAACGTTGCCGTAATGGGTTGCGTAGTCAATGGCCCGGGCGAGAGCAAGCTTGCCGATATCGGCATCAGCTTGCCAGGTACAGGCGAAACTCCGGTTGCGCCGGTTTATGTAGACGGCGAACGCAAAGTGACTCTCAAAGGCGACAATATCGCTGCCGAGTTTTTACAAATCGTTGAAGATTATGTCAAAACCAACTATTGCGAAGGTGGCGCAAAACGTAAGCAAAACCGTGTCATTCCGATTCAGTCTGCCTAAAACATTTTCAAGATAAAGAGGCCGTCTGAAAATATGTTGGGCAAACTGGATACTTGGCTGACTGAGCATCCCAAACGCAAGGATTTGCATGGTTGGCGACGCTTTATTGTTGAATTTTGGTTTTTCGGTTTGAAAGAAGCACGAGCCTGCTTATTTGCAGGCTTGTTTTTCATTGCCATGTTTCTTATTCCGAAAACAGGTTGGCTGGGAATTTCGCGCTACGACCTGCTGCTGATTTTTGCCGTCTCCGTACAAGCAGCCATGCTGTATTTCAAGCTGGAAACTTGGGACGAAGTGAAATCGATTACGCTGTTTCACTTGGTGGGCTTTGCTTTAGAGTGGTTCAAAACTTCAGGTGGTATCCAATCCTGGAGCTATCCGGAAGAAGCATATACCAAAATCGGCGGCGTACCGCTGTTTGCGGGCTTTATGTATGCCGCAGTCGGCAGCTATATTATCCAAGCATGGCGGCTGTTTGACCTCAAAATCAAAAGCCATCCGCCATATTGGTTGGGCACTTTGTGCGCGCTGGCGATTTATATCAATTTTTTCACCCATCACTATATCGGCGACTATCGCTGGTATCTCGCAGCCTTTGCTCTCGGCCTATACGCCCGGACGACAGTCTTGTACACGCCCTATGACACTACTCGCAAAATGCCGCTCCTGCTCGCTTTTGTCCTGATTGGATTTTTCATTTGGCTGGCGGAAAATTTAGGAACTTTATTCGGTGTTTGGCGCTATCCCAACCAAATCGGCGCGTGGGCATCGGTACACATCAGCAAATGGAGCTCATGGGCTTTATTGGTGATGATGACTTTTACCATCGTTGCGAATTTAAAACATATTAAACATACCATCAGCGTATCGAAAGATTAATTGTTCAACATATATCAAAAGGCCGTCTGAAACTTTCAGACGGCCTTTCATTTTCAACAATCAATTAAACAAACTTAAGGCTTTCACAAACACCATAATAACGCCGTAGCCCAAAGGAATGCAGACCAAAGCCCAGCGCCACCATACGCCGATACCGCCCGCTGATACTTTTTTGCTAATCAGATAGGCATCGGATACAGCGGTTTCATCATCGGGATTGCGGCTATGTGCTGCTACTTTAATGTCTTTCTCGTGATGCTTTTCATGAACAGAACGGACACTCAGGTTACACAGCAAACCGACAATCAACAAACCCGCCATGATGTACATGGTAATGCTATAAGCCTCGGCAGCCGGAACACCGCTTTCAATTTGACTTTGGCGGATATAGTTAACCAACACCGGGCCAATAACGGCCGCAGTTGACCATGCCAGCAAAATCCTGCCGTGGATTGCACCGACTTGATAAGTGCCGAACAAATCCTTCAAATACGCCGGAATGGCTGCAAAACCGCCGCCATACATGGAAATAATGACGCAGAAACCAATGACAAACAAAGCCTTGTTACCGCTCCCGCCAATAGACGGAATGGCAAAATACAACAGCGAACCGAGTACAAAGAAAATGGTATAAGTGTTTTTACGGCCGATTTTATCGGACACGCTGGACCACAAAAAGCGGCCGCCCATATTAAACAGGCTCAACAGGCTCACAAAACCTGCCGCCGCGCCCGCACCAATGGCCGCTTGTTTTCCCACAGAAGCCTCGGAAAACAGCTCCTGAATCATGACGGAAGCCTGTCCCAACACACCAATACCGGCCGTTACATTCAAGCACAATACCCAAAACAAGAGCCAAAATTGCGGCGTTTTCATGGCTTGTGAGACATTGACATGATTGCTGCTGACCAATTTGCTTTTGTTTTTCGGCGCAACATAACCTTTAGGTTTCCAGCCATCGGCAGGTACACGGATCGTAAACGCGCCAAACATCATCAACACCAAATAAAACAACCCTAAAACCACAAAAGTCTGCGCGACGCCAACCGAAGTTTCACTGGAGAAAAAACTCATCAGCGATACCGACAAAGGCGAGGCCAACATCGCGCCGCCGCCAAAACCCATAATCGCCAAGCCTGTCGCCATGCCCGGTTTATCGGGAAACCATTTCATCAATGTCGATACAGGCCCGATATAGCCCAAGCCCAAACCAATCCCGCCAATCACGCCGTTGCCCAAATAAAGCAAAAACAGATTGTGCGTATGGACGCCGATTGCTGACACAAAAAAGCCCAAGCTAAAGCAGCAGGCGGCAACAAACATCGCCTTACGCGGCCCAACGCGTTCCATCCATGTACCAAACATGGCCGCAGACGCGCCCAACATTGCCAAGGCAATACTGAAAATCCAACCCACCGTGGTCAGCTTCCAATCTCCGGCAGCCGACTCAGTGATACCGATAAGCTTGGTTAAAGGCGCATTGAACACGGAATAAGCGTATATCTGCCCGATGGCAAGATGCACAGCCAAAGCGGCAGGCGGTACCAGCCAACGATTAAAGCCGGGTTTGGCAATGGTCGCCTCACGGTCTAAAAACTTCATAAAATCCTCTTATCTTATGTATGTCAAACGCTGATTCCATATCATATGGAATCGAAAAATTGTTAACAATATTGTAACATTAATCTCCCATTTTCCTTTTTGTCCGCTCCATGATAATTTTGCGTATCAGACAGAAAAAACATTCATCTAAACCATTTTCCTCATCCAATATCAACAAAAAGGCCGTCTGAAAATCTTTCAGACGGCCTTTCCATTCATATCGTTTTATGCGGCGAAACGTTTGGCGACTTCATCCCAGTTAACGATTTCCCAAAAACCTTTCAGGTAGTTAGGACGGCTGTTGCGGTAATCGATGTAGTAGGCGTGTTCCCATACGTCGCAAGTCAACAGCGGAGTATTTTCAGTAGTCAGCGGAGTACCTGCATTGGAAGTAGAAACCAGATCCAATTCGCCGGCAGGCGTTTTCACCAACCATGCCCAACCGGAACCGAAAGTACCGGCCGCGCAGGCATTGAACGCTTCTTGGAATTTCTCGAAGCTGCCCCATTTGGCGTCGATGGCCGCAGCCAATTCACCGGCAGGTTTGCCTTGGCCTTTAGGGGTAAAGCCCAGCCAGTAGAAAGTGTGGTTCCAAGTTTGGGCAGCGTTGTTGAACATACCGCCGGAAGATTTTTTCACGATTTCTTCCAAAGGCATTTCTTCAAACTCAGTGCCTTTGATTTGATTATTCAAATTGGTGATGTAGGTTTGATGGTGTTTGCCGTAGTGGAACTCCAAAGTTTCTTTGGTCAGATGTGGGGACAATGCGTCCAGTTCATAAGGCAGTTGTGGCAGCTTATGTTCCATTTTTGTGCTCCTGATTGTTGATATTTATATTTTGGTAGTGTGTGTCGTCATATTGACAACATGACTATTTTACCTGCTTTAGCCTAAACAAACCAATTGAACTTACACTGCGTTATAATAGCGGATTACAATTTTCCAGCCAGAGATGCCCGTCATGAGCAATTATTCCGACATGCCGTCTGAAGACCGTGAAATCAGCGCATTATCACTACCGCCGCATTCCACAGAAGCGGAGCAATCCGTTTTGGGCGGTCTGATGCTGGAAAATTCTGCTTGGGACCGTATTGCCGATGTCGTCTCCGGCGAAGATTTCTACCGCCACGAACACCGCCTGATTTTTCGTGCCATTGCCAATCTGATTAACGAAAGCCGCCCTGCCGACGTCATTACCGTTCAAGAAAGTTTGGAACGCAATGAAGAATTGGAAGCGGCAGGCGGATTCAACTATCTGATTACGCTGGCGCAAAACACACCATCCGCAGCCAATATCCGCCGCTACGCCGAAATCGTGCGCGAACGCTCCATCATGCGCCAGCTTGCCGAAGTCGGCACGGAAATTGCACGCAGCGCCTACAATCCGCAAGGGCGCGATGCAGGCCAGCTTTTGGACGAGGCAGAAAACAAAGTATTCCAAATTGCCGAAAGTACCGCCAAATCCAAACAAGGCTTTCTTGAGATGCCCGACCTTTTGAAAGAAGTGGTCGAGCGCATCGATATGCTTTATTCGCGCGACAATCCTGATGAGGTAACCGGCATATCGACTGGTTTTATCGATCTCGACAAAAAAACATCAGGCCTTCAACCGGGCGATTTGATCATCGTCGCAGGCCGTCCGTCTATGGGTAAAACCGCCTTTTCGATCAATATTGCCGAACACGTTGCCGTAGAGGGCAAGCTGCCTGTCGCCGTATTCTCGATGGAGATGGGCGGTGCGCAGCTGGTTATGCGTATGCTGGGTTCAGTCGGACGTTTGGATCAAAGCGTTTTAAAAACCGGCAGATTGCAAGACGAACACTGGGGCCGTCTGAACGAAGCGGTCGTTAAACTCTCCGATGCGCCCATGTATATCGATGAAACTCCGGGGTTGACCGCGCTCGAACTGCGCGCCCGCGCCCGTCGTCTTGCGCGCCAGTTCAACGGCAAATTGGGTTTGATCGTCATCGACTACCTGCAATTGATGTCAGGCTCCGGCCGTTCTGACAACCGCGCTTCCGAGCTTGGCGAAATTTCCCGCTCCCTCAAAGCATTGGCTAAAGAATTGCAAGTTCCCGTCATTGCCCTGTCGCAGTTGAGCCGTACCGTTGAGCAGCGTACCGACAAACGCCCGATGATGTCCGACTTGCGTGAATCCGGCGCAATCGAACAAGATGCCGACTTGATTATGTTCATGTATCGTGATGAATACTACAACTCAGAATCACCCGCAAAAGGCTTGGCGGAATGTATTATCGGCAAACACCGTAACGGTCCCGTCGGGAAAGTGTTCCTCACTTGGATGGGCCAATTTACCAAATTTGATAATGCTGCCTATGTTCCAGAATCCATGTTGATGGAAGATTGAGACAAGTTATCTGAAAAACTAACCGAATTTCATATTTTATTAGTCACGCATTCCAAAATCGTTTAGAATAAATCCAATAAAAGCAAAAGCATTGCCACAAGCAAATGCAAAAAGAGAAAACGTCGGTTACCCCAACACATTACTACCCCAAAATCACTCATGTATCAGACACAAAAAGGCTTCACTCTAATCGAGTTGCTGATCGTCATTACTATTGCCGCAGTAATGGCCGTCATCGCATTCCCAAATATGAATCAATGGATTGCCTCCAGACGTGCGGCATCGCAAGCAGAGCAAATTGCCAATCTGCTGCGTTTCGCGCGAAATGAGGCCGTCCGTCTCAATCTTCCCGTTTACATCTGCCCGGTCAAAATCAAATCCGATGGCTCGCCCAATAATAGTTGCGATTCCAAATATGCCGGAAATGGTATGTTGGCCTACGCCGATAAAAACGGAGATTCCAACTATAAAAACGATACAGTCGATTTATCCGTCCGCTCCATTATCCTTAATGGGGATACCGACAAAGTGGAATACAGCTTCAACCATATCCCTACCGGTACTGAGCGCCCTGCCCTCTCTTCTTCAGCTTCAAAAGAAGTCTGGTGGAGGTTTCTTCCCAATGGTACATTTGGCCATTCGACCGATGGCAAAAATTATCAATTTTCAGACGGCTACATCAAAATCAGCCTGACGGATAAATCCGCCGCCGATGCTGAAACCAAGAAAGCCCGTGCTACCGTACTTTTAGTCAATGGCAATGGGCATGTCGAAATCTGTGCTAAAAACGATGAGCGCAAAATATGCGAATACACTTCCAAATAATAACAACGGTATCTTATGAACATTACTAATCCTACTCATCTCAGATCATTTAAAGGCCGTCTGAAAACGAGCCCAACAAGCTTTACTCCAAAACTTCAATCAGGCATGACCCTGATTGAAGTTTTGATTGCCATGTTTGTCCTTGCCATCGGTGTGCTCGCCCTTCTGGCTGTCCAACTGCGTACCGTATCTAACGTGCGTGAGTCTGAAAATCAAACCACTGTCGCCCAAATTACACAAAATCTAATCGAAGGCATGCTCATTAACCCGACGCTCTCTGAAGAAACCGATACTGCAGGCGACAAAACCTCCCGTTATAAAAAATCCTACGATGCTTACATCACATCAAGCTCTGAACAGCTGAAAGACTCAAAGCAAACCAATGAATTTAAAGAAAAAATGACAAAAGCGCAACTTGCACAAGCTCAAATTGCCCAGTTTAAAGCCGATTTAGCCAAAGCCCTTCCCGAAGCCCAAGTCTTCTCGACTATCTGCAAAGATTCTTCCGGTGCAGAGCCGACTTACGAAAAGGGGTTTAACGCAAAATGCGATGGCAAAGGCGACACAACCATCGTGAAAGTTTTATGGTTGCAAGATGTTGAAGAAGAAAATACCGCAAAAAATCTCAATACATCGGGGTATCACGTTGTCTATACCTACCAATCACGCGTAAGAGACTAACAATGAACAATAAACGCTTACTCAACCATATTCCCAATAAAACCGCGATGCGCGGTTTCAGCATCCTTGAATTTCTGGTTGCCAGCCTGCTCAGCATGATCGTCTTAATGGCGGTCAGCTCCACCTACTTTACTGCACGCGGATTGAACAAATCTGCCAACACCCGTATCGGTATCCAACAAGATTTGCGCAACGCCGCCAATATGATTGTCCGCGATGCGCGTATGGCAGGCAATTTCGGCTGCTTCAATATGTCTAATTTTCCTGCCTCTGCAGTGATAGAAGACAAAAGCTCAGATGAATATACATTGAAAACGACGGGTGTGAATAATCTGTTACCGATTAAAGAAATCAATAAATTAGGCTATGCAGGCTTTGCTCAAACCGGCAAAGCCCTGCTGTTTCAATATGGAATCGACAAAGCAAACCCTGCTGCAAAAACTGCCATTGTCAGCAGCTGTTTCGGTATTGCCAAACCTCAAACAGAAATTAAAGATTTGGATGCGGCAAAAACGGCTTTGAAAATGACCGACTCTGATCAAAACGGCAGTATCGCCATTATGAAGCATGAAATGATTGCCTACGCTGTCGGTAAACTTGGCGAAGAGAGCGGTTTGTTCCGTTTCCAATTATCAAATGATGGCTCATGGAGTAATCCGCAGCTCCTGATTAAAGGCATCACTACTATGGATATCCACTATATCTATGCAGAATGTCCTCATTCTGAAAATGCCTCTGCCAGCGGAGTAAATACAGAATCCTTTGATTACAAAACCGCATTGGATAGCTCAGCTGAAGCCAAGTCTCCCGCCTCAATCCAAATCGTACTGAATAACGGCAGTATCGACCCATCGAAAGAACAAGACAATAAAGTCGATATCTACAATATTAATGCCACCATCCGCGGAGGAAACGTATGCGCCGACCGATCACTCTAATTAAACCTGACCGGCAGCAAGGCTATGCTTTGTTTATCGTATTAATGATGATGATCGTCATCGCCCTGCTCGTGGTTACAGCCACCCAGTCCTACAATACCGAACAGCGTATCAGCACCAACGATGCCGACCGCAAACTGGCAACCACCTTGGCCGAAGCCGCATTGCGTGAAGGTGAAAATCAAATTTTTGATATTGAAGGGAAAAAGACTAATTTTACCAAAGAGTGTAAAGATGGTT
The DNA here is from genome assembly GCF_001837375.1 of Neisseria sp. HMSC066H01. Lineage (NCBI taxonomy): Bacteria > Pseudomonadati > Pseudomonadota > Betaproteobacteria > Neisseriales > Neisseriaceae > Neisseria > Neisseria sp. HMSC066H01. Next base: position 299,674 of record NZ_KV832194.1, on the reverse strand, counting down.
TTTGCGCCACACCTAACGTGAAATCTGACAGCGAAGCCATCGAAGAAACCGCTACGGAAGATGCCTGGAAAAGAAAATGTGATAAAAATCAAAATCTTTGCATCGATGCCAACGGTAAAGAATACTCTCTAGGTAAAAATAGCGGCATTGCAAAAAATCCCCGCTACATTATCGAATATTTAGGTAAAACTACTGAGGGTCGAATTACCTACCGCGTTACTGCCAAAGCATGGGGTAAGAATGCCAATACCCAAGTCGTCCTTCAGTCTTACGTTGCCAGCGAATAATAAAATGAATACCACCTCTACCCAACAACTAGGCTTTACGCTGGTTGAGATGATGATTGCCGTCGCCATCTTAGCCATCCTGAGCGTCATTGCCATTCCCTCTTACAACCGCTACATTGAACGCGGCTACCAATCACAAGCGCATGCCGAGTTAGTCGCCATCAATTCTGCTTTTAAAAACCAGTTGGTTAAAAATCCAAAGTGGAAAACTGATGAGATTAAAACCAAATTGGATGACTTTATTTCCTCATACAAAGTCCATAAAGATTTGGCAGACAAATACCAATACTCTGCCGAAATGATTGATGCCAGTACAAGCCGAGCCTATCGTTTGAAAGCTATTCCCATAAAAACAGGCTATACCCTTTCCGTTTGGATGGATAGCTTGGGCAATGCTTACAAATGCACTGATATTAATTCTGCCAAAGATTCTAAAACCACAATGACCAATGGAAAAGGTTGCGAATCGGTTTCCAAAAAGAAATCTTCTTAGTCTGACAACCATAAAAAAGCAGTGTCATCTTACTGACACTGCTTTTTATATTTTACTGCTTCCAATCATCGTCTCGGCGTTGACGCTTCAACAAAATCCTGACTGCGCCATCATTGCCTTGTCGAGGCTCGACATAAGCCAACACGTCAGGATGCTGCATCAACCAGCGGCGCGTCATATTTTTCAAAACCGGTTTATAACCTGCAGAACCCAAGCCACTGCCGTGGACAATCTCGCCGCAAACACCGCGTTTTTTCGTAAATTCAATAAATTCGTTCAATACCTGCTGCGCCTCTTCCTGCGTATAGCCGTGCAAATCTACATCAGCCACAACAGGATAATGGCCGTTTCGCAAACGCATCAAATCATTTTTACCCTGTCCGTTTTTACTGAACGAAGCCGGCGGTTCTTCCCAGCCGCCGCTGCCCACATAAAAATAATCTTCCTGCTCCAAAGTCGCCATTTCTTTAGGTCGCGGTTTGATAGGCGATTTATCGCGGGGCTGTTCATAATAGTTGCCGGCATTTTTCAAAGGTGTAACCTTGCCAACCGCCTTGCTGAAATCCACATCTTCCGCCTGCTTTTTAGCCTTCGCTTCCGCCTCCCGCTCCGCAGCTTCCTTTTTCGCCTGTTTGCCCAAAGCCTTCAGCGTTTCTTGAAAGTTTGCCGTCATGGTTTGTCCTTTCCAAAAAATTGATTGCACACATTATAGCAAACCCGATTACAAGGCCGTCTGAAAGACTCTTATCATCGCACCTTGTTTAGGGTATAGTATTGTCGCCTTGTCAGTCTTACAAAGAGAAAAATCATGTTTAAACGCCCGGAAGAAATTATTGTTTTGGTACTTGCCCTATTATGGGTCGCACTCAGCTACTACTTCGCCGCCATCCTGATTTCAGATGCCTACACCATCCTCCTGATTACCGTATTGACCTTTATTTGGGCGATTGCATGCTTCCTCTTGTGGCAACGCAACTTAAGCCGTCATATTTGGCCGCTATTTCTCGGCAGCCTGGTTGCCTGCTGGTGGCCGTACTTCACTTGGCTTGCAAGCGACGTTCCCGAAGGCACATGGTATTCAGGCTGGACATTCAAATCCATTATCTCCCTGATTCCCGTTGTAGCCGCTTATGTCTTCAAGTGGAAACGAAGCCGGAAAAACAAAATTTCCGATACCCTCGCCTGATACCTTACGCCGTCTTTTCAGACGGCGTTTTCCATATCTGACATAGCGCTCAGACTGTCAACAATTCCAATAAAATGCTATACTCTTCACACGATTTAACACCCTGAAACAGGCCGTCTGAAAGACTTATCAAGATGATCAGCAAACAAGAATACCAAGCCCAAGCCGCACAAGGTTACAACCGCATTCCACTCGTTCAAGAGCTGCTTGCCGATTTGGATACACCGCTCTCAATCTACCTCAAACTAGCCAACAAGCCTTTCACCTACCTGCTCGAATCCGTTGTCGGTGGCGAACGCTTCGGCCGCTATTCCTTTATCGGCCTGCCTTGCAGCCACTATCTCAAAACCAGCGGCAAACATGTCGATGTGTATCAAAACGGAAAAATCATCGAACAACACGACGGCAATCCCCTACCCTTTATCGAAGCCTTCCACAACCGCTTCAAAACGCCCGAAATCCCAAGCCTGCCGCGCTTTACCGGCGGCTTGGTCGGCTACTTCGGTTATGAAACCATCTATAATTTCGAACATTTTGCCCACCGCCTGAAACATACGGCCAAAGCCGATCCGCTCGGTACGCCCGACATCCTCCTGATGCTCTCGCAAGAGCTTGCCGTAGTGGATAACCTAAGCGGCAAAATCTACCTGATTGTTTACGCTGATCCGTCTCAAGCCGACAGCTACGAACGCGCGCGCGAACGTCTTGAAGACATCCGTACCCAGTTACGCCAAAGTTGCGCCATCCCGCTCTCGCTCGGCAGCAAACAAACCCAAGCAGTCAGCGAATTTGGCGAAGAACCTTTCAAAGCCTGCGTCAACAAAATCAAAGACTACATCTTTGCAGGCGACTGCATGCAGGTTGTCCCCAGCCAACGCATGAGCATGGAATTTACCGACAATCCGCTTGCCCTCTACCGCGCCCTGCGTACGCTGAACCCATCGCCGTATATGTTCTACTACGATTTCGGCGATTTCCATATTGTCGGCTCTTCCCCCGAAATCCTCGTCCGCCGCGAACGCGACGATGTTATTGTCCGCCCTATCGCCGGCACGCGCCTGCGCGGCAAAACACCAGCCGAAGACCTCGCCAACGAACAAGACCTGCTGAGCGACGCCAAAGAAATTGCCGAACACGTCATGTTGATTGACTTGGGACGCAACGACGTCGGCCGCATCAGCAAAACCGGCGAAGTCAAAGTCACCGACAAAATGGTGATTGAAAAATACTCTCATGTAATGCACATCGTTTCCAACGTCGAAGGCCGTCTGAAAGACGGCATCACCAACATGGACATCCTCGCCGCCACGTTCCCCGCCGGCACACTCTCCGGCGCCCCCAAAGTCCGCGCCATGGAGATCATCGAAGAAGTTGAACCGAGCAAACGCGGCATCTACGGCGGCGCAGTCGGCGTATGGAGTTTCAACAACGACATGGACTTGGCCATTGCCATCCGCACTGCCGTGATTAAAAACAATACCCTCTTCGTCCAAAGCGGCGCAGGCGTAATTGCCGACTCCGACCCGACATCCGAATGGCAGGAAACCCAAAACAAAGCCCGGGCAGTAATCCGCGCAGCGCAAATGGTGCAAGAAGGGTTGGATAAATAATTTTCAGACAGCCTGCGCTCTGAAATGACTAAAAAATAAGATTATGATACTCAACGAAAAACAACTAAAATCCATCAGCAAATTCCTCAGCTTTATCTTGCGTCATCATCCCGAGCAAATCGGTATTACTTTGGATAAAGACGGCTGGGTGGATATTGATACCCTACTGACGCAGGCAAACCATCCCGAGCGCGGCTTTACGGGCAATCCGCTGACCTATGAGGTATTGTTGGAAGTGGTTGAAAACAACGATAAAAAACGGTTTACCGTATCAGAAGACGGCAAACGCATCCGCGCTGCGCAAGGTCATTCGACGGCACAAGTTCAGGTTGAACACAAAGTGGCAACGCCTCCTCAGATTTTGTATCACGGTACGGCTGAGCGCTCTGTTCCGTCTATTTTGGAACAAGGTCTGCATTCTGCCTCGCGCCATTTTGTCCATCTGTCTGCCGATGCCGAAACAGCCGTCAAAGTCGGCTCCCGCCACGGCAAGCCGGTTGTATTGACCATCGACACTGTCGCCATGCTTACGGCAGGACATCAATTTTATCTGGCGGACAACGGCGTATGGTTAACTGAAAACGTTCCGCCACAATTTATCGGCAAGCTTTAAAACATCAGGCCGTCTGAAGCCGTAAACCATGTTCAGACGGCCTGCAAGCACCCTACCCAATTTCTTCATAAAGCGATTATCCATGAACACATCCCCCATCCTCCCTCCTGCCATGCTCGGCATCCTCGGCGGCGGACAATTAGGCAGAATGTTTACTGTTGCTGCCAAAACCATGGGCTACAAAGTAACCGTACTCGATCCCGACCCGAATGCGCCGGCAGCGGAATTTGCCGATCGCCATTTGTGCGCACCGTTTGATGACCCGGCCGCTTTGGAAGAATTGGCAAAATGTGCCGCGGTTACGACCGAGTTTGAAAACGTCAATGCCGACGCGATGCGTTTTCTCGCCAAACACACCAATGTTTCCCCCAGCGGCGACTGCGTTGCCATCGCGCAAAACCGCATTCAGGAAAAGGCATGGATACGCAAAGCAGGCCTGCAAACCGCACCGTATCAAGCGGTTTGCAAAGCCGAAGACATCACTGAAGAAAGCGTACAATTTCTACCCGGCATCCTGAAAACGGCTACTTTGGGCTACGACGGCAAAGGCCAAATCCGCGTCAAAACATTGAATGAACTCAAAGCCGCATTTGCCGAACACGGCGGCGTGGATTGCGTTTTGGAAAAAATGGTGGATTTGCGCGGCGAGATTTCCGTTATCGTATGCCGTCTGAACAATGATAACGTGCAAACCTTCGACCCTGCCGAAAACATCCACGAAAACGGCATCCTCGCCTACTCCATCGTCCCTGCCCGACTGAGTGCCGACATTCAGCAACAGGCGCGGCAGATGGCGCAGCGTTTGGCCGATGAATTGAACTACATCGGCGTATTGGCGGTAGAAATGTTTGTTGTCGGCGACACACATGAATTGGTCGTCAACGAAATCGCACCGCGTCCGCACAATTCCGGCCACCATACCATCGACGCCTGCGCGGCAGACCAATTCCAGCAACAAGTCCGCCTGATGTGCAACCTTCCTCCGGCTGACACTAAATTGCTGAGTTCTTGCTGTATGGCGAATATTTTGGGCGACGTTTGGAAAGAAGACGGCGGCGAACCCGAATGGCTGCCGCTGCAAAGCAACCCGAATGCACATCTGCATCTTTACGGTAAAAAAGCCGCGCGCAAAGGCCGAAAAATGGGCCACTTTACCGTCTTGGCCAACGATGCGGACAACGCGTTCCAAACCGCACAAACCTTACATCAAAGCCTGTAACCTTACCCACTTTTTTCAGACGGCCTTTGATTGCCAAAGGCCGTCTGAAATCAATTTTTCCGACCATCCGCCATGAGCCTTCTGACCATCCTCCGTCCGGCAACCGAAAAAGACTGCCAAGCCATACACAACGCCCATCTGCATGCCGTTCAATACGCCTGCATCCGCAGTTACGACGAAACCATTATGCACGCGTGGGAAAGTCTGCTCGACATCAACAGCTATTTGGAAACCATCTCCGATAAAAACAAAGCCTTGTGGGTGGTCGAATACAAAGGGCTGATTCAAGGCTTCTTCCAAGTCGATTTCAAAGAAGCGCAACTGGACGCCTTATACGTCCATCCGCTCTTCCACAATCTCGGCTTGGGCACGGCCCTGCTCAGCCGCGCCGAAGAAATGGCCCGAAATGCAGGCCTCAGCTTTCTCAAACTGTATGCCTCGCTCAATTCCGTGCCTTTCTATCGCCTCAACCGTTATGAATCGCTCGGCACTGCCGTGTTGCAACTGAACAAAACCGTCCGCGTCGAATGCGAATTGATGCGCAAATACCTGTAATTTCCCCTTCCGCCGTTGCTTTTTTGAAAGAAACCGATGTCCCGAATTGCCGCCCTGCCCGACCATCTCGTCAACCAAATCGCCGCCGGCGAAGTGGTAGAACGCCCTGCCAACGCCTTGAAAGAAATTGTTGAAAACAGTATCGATGCAGGCGCGACAGCGATTGATGTCGAGCTGGCCGGCGGCGGCATCCGCCTGATCCGCGTCAGCGACAACGGCAGCGGTATCCATCCAGACGACATCGAACTCGCGCTCCACCGCCATGCCACCAGCAAAATCAAAACCTTAAACGATTTGGAACACGTTGCCAGCATGGGCTTTCGCGGCGAAGGTTTGGCCAGTATTGCCTCCGTCAGCCGCCTGACCCTGACCAGCCGTCAAGACGGCAGCGCGCACGCGACCCAAGTCAAAGCCGAAGACGGCAAACTCAGCAGCCCCACTGCCGCCTCCCACCCCGTCGGCACCACCATCGAAGCCGCCGAACTCTTCTTCAATACCCCCGCGCGGCGCAAGTTCCTCAAATCCGAAAACACCGAATACGCCCACTGCGCCACCATGCTCGAACGCCTCGCACTGGCGCATCCGCACATCGCCTTCTCGCTCAAACGCGACGGCAAACCAGTATTTAAACTTCCTGCACAAAGCCTGCATGAACGTATTGCCGCCATTGTCGGCGATGATTTTCAGGCGGCCTCATTGGAAATTGACAGCGGCAATGGTGCGCTGCGGCTCTATGGCGCGATTGCCAAGCCGACTTTCGCCAAAGGCAAAACCGACAAACAATACTGCTTCGTCAACCATCGTTTTGTCCGCGACAAAGTCATGCTCCATGCCGTCAAGCAGGCATACCGAGACGTATTACACAACGCGCTGACGCCTGCTTTCGTCCTCTTCCTCGACCTGCCGCCCGAAGCCGTAGATGTCAACGTCCACCCGACCAAAACCGAAATCCGATTCCGCGACAGCCAGCAAGTACACCAACTTGTGTTCCACACGCTCAACAAGGCCCTTGCCGACACGCGCGCTGACTTGACCGAAAGCGTCAGTAATGCAGGCGAAGTGTTGCATGACATTACCGGCGTTACGCCTACACCAATGCCGTCTGAAAACAACAGCGAAAATCTGTTTGATGGCGCATCCAACTACCCGACAGGCAACAAATCCGATACACGCAATGCCTTTGTTTCGTCAGGCAAAACCGCGCCCATGCCTTACCAAGCCGCACGCGCGCCGCAACAACGCAGCCTGTCCCTGCGCGAAAGCCGTGCAGCCATGAATACTTATGCCGAACTCTACAAAAAAACCGACGACATTGACCTAGAGTTGAGCCAATTCGAGCAGGCACGTTTCGGCAATATGCCGTCTGAAATGCCTACCCAAAAAACAGATACGCCGCTTTCAGACGGCCTTCCATCACAATCCGAACTGCCGCCGCTCGGCTTTGCCATTGCCCAATTACTAGGCATCTATATCCTTGCCCAAGCCGAAGACAGCCTGTTGCTCATCGATATGCACGCCGCCGCCGAACGCGTCAACTACGAAAAAATGAAACGCCAACGTCAGGAAAACGGCAACCTGCAAAACCAACGCCTGCTTATTCCCGTAACCTTTGCCGCGTCCCACGAAGAATGCGCCGCCCTTGCCGATCATGCCGAAGCACTGGCAGGCTTCGGGCTGGAACTGTCCGACATGGGCGGCAACACCCTCGCCGTCCGCGCCATCCCCGCCATGCTCGGCAAAGCCGACGTCGTTTCATTGGCCAAAGACGTTTTGGGCGAACTCGCCCAAGTCGGCAGCAGCCAAACCATCGAAGAACACGAAAACCACATCCTCGCCACCATGTCCTGCCACGGCTCAGTCCGCGCCGGCCGCCAACTTACCCTGCCGGAAATGAACGCCCTCCTGCGCGATATGGAAAACACACCGCGCAGCAACCAGTGCAACCACGGCCGTCCGACTTGGGTCAAACTGACACTAAAAGAATTGGATGCGTTGTTTTTACGCGGACAGTAACGCCGATAAAAAGGCCGTCTGAAACTGCTTTCAGACGGCCTTTTAATTGATTGACCCTTAACGAATATCCATAGGTGCAAACGATTTCACGGTTTCATCAATCGCTTTAACACGGGTCAGGAAATCTTCCAATTGCGCAAGCGGCAATGCGCTTGGGCCATCGCATTTGGCTTGGTCAGGATTGGCATGGGATTCGAGGAACAAACCGGCCAATCGGGTTGCCATGCCGGCAAGCGCCAAGTCCAATACTTGGGCGCGACGGCCGCCTGACGCAGCAGCGCCGGATTCGCGCGTTTGCAGGGAATGGGTTACGTCAAAAATAACGGGCAGGTTGTGACACGTTTTTTTCATCACGCCAAAGCCGAGCATATCGACCACCAAGTTGTCGTAGCCAAAGTTTGCGCCGCGTTCGCACAAAATGATTTGCTCGTTGCCTGCTTCTTGGAATTTCTCGACAATGTTTTTCATTTGAGACGGGCTGAGGAATTGCGGCTTTTTGATGTTGATGACATTGCCGGTTTTCGCCATTGCCACCACCAAATCGGTTTGGCGTGCCAAGAATGCTGGCAGCTGGATGACATCGCAGACTTCGGCAACCGGTTGGCATTGGTAAGGCTCGTGAACGTCGGTAATCACAGGAACGTTAAACTCGCGCTTCACCGCTTGAAAAATCTTCATGCCCTCATCCAAACCCACACCGCGGAAAGAGTGGATGGAAGAGCGGTTTGCCTTGTCGAAAGAGGCTTTGAACACGTAAGGGATGCCGAGCTTATCGGTTACTTTAACGTATTGCTCACAGGCTTTCAGCGTAGAGTCGAGGTCTTCAAGGACATTGATGCCGCCGAAAAGGGTAAAGGGCGCATCGTTGCTGATGGTGATGTTGTTGATTTGGATATTCACGGCAAAGCCTTTCAGATAAGTTGAATTTGGGAAACAGGCCGTCTGAAACGTTTCAGACGGCCTTTGTTTGAATATTACAACACGGTGTGCGGCGGCTCATAAGAAATCACGTCGCGGATTTTGTTGTTCTCATCGACGAGGACGACTTTCGGCTCATGCGCTGCAATTTCGGGTTCGGACAACATGACGTAAGACATGATGATTACGATGTCGCCTTTTTGAACCAAACGCGCGGCCGCGCCATTGAGGCAAACGACGCCGCTGCCGCGTTCGCCGGGGATGGTGTAGGTTTCAAGACGTTCGCCGTTGTTATTGTTGACGATGGCGACTTTTTCGTTTACGCAAATACCTGCCGCATCCAGCAGGTCTTGGTCAACGGTAATGCTGCCGACGTAGTTGAGGTCGGCTTCGGTAACGGTGGCACGGTGGATTTTGCCGCCGAGCATGGTACGGAACATGGGTTTCCTTTTTGATTGTGGGTTGATTTGCGGTTTTAACTTCTGGGAAGTTAAAACCGCTGTTTGTGTGATTGAGGATTAGTTATTGGGAAAGTCTGATTCGTCAAACTCGGGTTCCGGGTCGCTTTGAAGGACTTTTCCGTTTAATTTCAACTCGCTGTTTTGCAGAGTCAGATGGGTTTTGACATTATCGTCTTCTAAGGTCAAATATTTTTCTCTTGCCATACTTTTGATGGTACTGTCCACCATCAGGCGCAAGGTCTCGTTGATATCGTCGATGCTGGCGCGGCCTGCGGCTTCATCTTCGGCATTGACGCTAAACAGGCTGCTGGCTTGGTTGACGGCAAGCTGCTCCAACAATTTTTGCGGTACGCTCATGTTGAAGTCGGCTTCGGTTTTCTTCAGCATATCGCCCAAGTTATTGAGGTCTTTGGCTGCCAAACCTTTAAACGCAAGCTTGCCGCTGACATCGACATCGCCATGAGGCATGGTGAATTTGAAGGTTTTGACGTTTAAAACCGGATTGTTGGTAAACAGACCCGAAGCCTCATTTTTGGCCGTCTGAATCAAGGAAGCCTGAATTTCTTCTTCACTCATTTTCTTCACGGACACTTCGGCAATTTTGTTTTTCAACGCCAAAAGCGATGCGGCATCCAAATGCTCGGCAGCAACATTAATATCCAGAGGGCCGTATTTGTCTTCGCCATAGGTCAGGCTTTCAAATTGGAAGCGGCCTTCGCTGTTGATGAATTTATCGACTTCGCCGGTCTGGGTATCGAAACGCAGTTTGTTGACTTCGATTTTAGACGGAGCAATCGTGCCGGTCGGATTGATAAACGCACCGATTTGCAGGTTGGTCACAAGGTTGACCAACTCATTCAACTTAACGTTGTAATCGATGTTTTCTTTCCATTGCAGCAGGAATTTATCCAGCGTAATGCTGCTCTTGCCCAAAGCAAGTTTGGTCAGGCCGTCTTCCGTTTCGGACTGGAAGCGCAGGTTTTCCAAAGACACATCGCCTTTGTCGGCCAATTTGACTTGCAAAGACGGCGCAAGGTAATCGTGGCGATAGCTTTTGAAGCCTTGGCTGTAATCGGTATTGCCGCTAAAGCCTTTCCAGTTGAGCTTGATACCGGAAAGCTCTTCATAATCGAAGGCGGGGATATTGAGGCTGAGTTTGCCGTCGCCGGAAAGGTAAACCGTATTGGTCATGGTCAACGGCGTTTGTTGGCCGAAGAAGCGGTCCAAAACCTTTTTGGTTTCCGGATGGTATTGGAACTCGGTTTCCACGTGGGCGCGCGTGCCGAAGCCGCCGGCAAAAGGGCCGTGTGTTACGTGGTTGATGACCGTAATCGGCTCTTGCAGGACGGTTTTCAAATTGTCCGGCAGGTATTTTTGCGTATTTTGAAGCAGGGTCGGCTTGAGGCGGATGACGGTCGTCTCGGTTGAACTGAACCAGCCGCGATCGTATTGGTGGGATTCAACGGTCAGGAAACCGGATTCCTGCAACAGCTTTTGTTGCTCGGTCAGGCTTTCTTCCGCTTTGACACCGAGATAGTAAGGCGTGCCGAGCGCAGCGGCGATAACGACGGCGGCAGTCGGGATAAGATACTTTTTCATCACTTCAAACAGATTAGGTTCAAAGCGTAAAGCATAGCATTTTTTAGCTGTTTTGTCTTATCCGCCGTTTCAGACGGCCTTTAGGGGAAGATTGTGATATTATGCAAATATAAACGGTTTTTACACTTTTGGCAGGCCTTACCCTGTCTGTCGAAATGTCATTAAAGGTTTGCAAATGCTTTTATTCATTGATAACTACGACAGCTTCACCTACAACATCGTCCAATACTTTGCCGAATTGGGGCAGGAAGTTTTGGTACGCTGCAACGATGAAATCACCCTCGAAGAAATCGAAGCCCTGAAACCGCAATATCTGGTCATCGGCCCCGGCCCTTGTTCCCCGAAAGAAGCAGGCATTTCTGTTGCAGCCATGCAGCACTTTGCCGGCAGGCTGCCCGTCATGGGCGTATGCCTCGGCCATCAAACCATGGGCGAAGCGTTCGGCGGCAATGTCGTGCGCGCGCAAACGATGATGCACGGCAAAGTCTCCCCCGTTTTCCATCACGGCACAGGCATGTTTAAAGACCTGCCCAATCCGGTCAACTGCACGCGCTACCACAGCCTCGCCATCGACCGCGCCACCCTGCCCGACTGCCTCGAAATTACCGCATGGACGGAAGACGGCGAAATCATGGGCGTGCGCCATAAAGAATATGCCGTCGAAGGCGTACAGTTCCACCCCGAAGCTCTGCTGACCGAACACGGCCACGATATGCTGAAAAACTTCTTGGAAGAATTCAAAGACTACCGCCCGCAAAAATCTTAATGAAAGGCCGTCTGAAATGTGTTTGACAGTGTTCAAACCGCATTTTCAGACGGCCTGAATCACATCGGACACAAACAAAGGAACAATCATGATTACCCCTCAACAAGCGATTGAACGCCTCATCAGCAACAACGAACTTTTCTACGATGAAATGACCGACCTCATGCGCCAAATCATGAGTGGCCAAGTTCCGCCCGAGCAAATCGCCGCCATCCTGACCGGCCTGCGGATTAAAGTTGAAACCGTTTCCGAGATTACCGCCGCAGCCAGCGTAATGCGCGAATTTGCCACCAAAGTACCGCTGGAAAATGCCGATGATTTGGTCGATATTGTCGGTACAGGCGGCGACGGTGCCAAAACCTTCAATATTTCCACAACTTCCATGTTTGTCGCGGCTGCGGCAGGCGCGAAAGTCGCCAAACACGGCGGCCGCTCCGTTTCTTCATCCAGCGGCGCTGCCGATGTCATGGAACAAATGGGCGCCAACCTCAATCTCAACCCCGAACAGGTTGCCCAAAGCATTCAGCAAACCGGCATCGGCTTTATGTTCGCGCCCAACCACCACAGCGCTATGCGCTATGTTGCCCCAGTCCGCCGTTCGCTCGGCTTCCGCAGCATCTTCAATATCTTGGGCCCACTGACCAATCCTGCCGGCGCGGCAAACCAACTCTTGGGCGTGTTCCACATCGACTTGTGCGGCATTCTTTCCCGCGTATTGCAACAGCTTGGTTCCAAGCATGTTTTGGTTGTGTGCGGCGAAGGCGGTTTGGATGAAATCACGCTGACCGGCAAAACCCGCGTTGCCGAACTGAAAGACGGCAAAATCACCGAATACGATATCAGCCCGGCCGATTTCGGCATGGAAATCCGCCGCAATTTGGACGAAATCAAAGTCGAAAACGCGCAAGAATCCCTGCAAAAAATGAACGAAGTGCTGGATGGCAAAGTCGGTGCCGCACGCGACATCGTCGTCCTCAATGCAGCCGCCGCGCTCTACGCAGGAAATGTGGTCGCATCGCTGGCGGACGGTGTCAAAGCCGCGCAAGAAGCCATCGACTCCGGCAAAGCCAAAGCCAAAAAAGACGAGTTTATCGAATTTGGCAAACAGTTTGCCTAAACTTTAAAACCATAAACAAAGGCCGTCTGAAAAATCTTTCAGACGGCCTTTTATTCTTTAAATATTAAAATTTGCTTTTAATATCATTAATCAAGCCTTCAGCTTTTTCTTTGGCTTCTTCAGCCAAGTGTGCTACTTTCTCTTTGGCTTCACCTGCAAAGTTTTCTACTTTTTCTTTAGCCTCGCCTGCGAAGTGCGCCGCTTTTTCTTTGGCTTCACCTGCAAAGTTTTCTGCTTTTTCTTTAGCATCCGCAGCAACTTCTTTTGTCTTACCGACGCCTTGTTGAACTACGCCTTCAGCTTTGAGTTTGGAATCGTCAAGAACTTCGCCGGCTTTCTCTTTTACTTCACCGCTGATTTGATCTAATTTGCCAGTCATCATTTATTCCTTCTTAGTTTCATGTTGATAAGAGTAATCACTATATCCCAAAAGATATTGGGTTGCAACTTAAAGTCTGTCTCAATATTAAAAACATAATAAAAATGGATTACGTCAAGTTAGCACAACTGTTTCAATATCGCTTCGGCTACTGCCTTGCCTATCATCTTACTGCCAAACTCATTGAAATGAAGCCCGTCGCACAGCATCACATCAGTCAAATCCTGCTCAAACATCAGGCTGTATAAATCATTGATGGCAAAGCCATATTGCCTTGCCAAATCCTCCGCCACACGGTTATAGGCCTTCAAATCAGCCAGATAGCGGCGCGAGGGTTTGACGATATTGTGTACGCTTTCCAAAAACGGCGTACTGCACGCCCAAATAATTTTTGCACCTGTCTGTTTCAAATAATCAAAAATTTGAATCAGGTTGCTGCGATAGGTTTTTATATCGGCCACCGGCTCATTACAGCCTTGATTATGGCGGATGTCGTGCAAACCGCAATTGATGTGGATAATGTCTCCCACAGTCGCGCCCTCTGTCCATTGCCTGATATGCTCTAACACATCATGCGACGAACGGCAGTTTTCCGATGGAGAAACAATATCCACCTCAGGCAAAGCGGCGCGCGTGTAAGGCTCCGAAGCAAGCCGAACGGAGTCGCCGATTAAGTAAACGGTCATTTTTGTTCTCCTCCCTTTATTTGAACCAACAGCAAGGCCGTCTGAAATATCACTTATATTATTATAAGAGTGCTATTTCAGACGGCCTTAACTTCAGTCAAGTTCTATCGTTAAATTATCAATTAACGCTGACTGTTTTTATAAAAATCAATTAATTGCTTGGCCTGCAACATGGGCAGCCCAAAACGGTCGCTCACGGCTTTCAAATCCTTCCATTCCTGACCGGTCAGATTCTGCCCAACCCATTTGAGGTTTTCCGGATTGCTTTTGATTTTCTCAAAATACGCCTGCTTGCGTTTCCAGTTACGCGACCACACCAGCAACATGGTAAAAATACATAAAACAATCAATACAATATTGGTAAACAACATCATGTCCATACGACATACTCCCGCTTGAGTCTCGAAATCAGAAAATATGGATTAAAGGCCGTCTGAAAAACAATCTTCAAACGGCCTCAGCGTGACGCTCAACGTTGCATTTCCATCATTAACGCCTGACAAGCGGATTCGTTTTCCAAAGCACAAGATTCGCTCAGTTGGTTTAAACGGCTGTCGCGGTCTGGTGTATTGCCTTGCGCCATCTCTGCTTTAGTTTCTTCAAAATTGGTACAGGCATTTTCATAACCGCCTTTACAGGCTCGCTCGTAGAGCTTGACTGCGGCGGCATAATCCATGCCTAAACCGCTGGACGGATTGAGATACAGATTACCCAAAACATTGCAGCCGCGCATATTGCCGCCATCGCAGGCTTTTTTCAGAAACGGATAAGCATGAGCAGGCGCTTCAAGATAATCGCGCATCCAAACGGCCGCAGTGACACAACTTTCCAGATTGTTCCGATTGCATTCTCGTATCAGCTTATCGTGCTGCTTCTCGCTGTAATCCCCAGCCTGCACGCTAAACCCCGTAGCAACCAATGCCAAGCCAAACAATAAACGAAGTGTTCTCATCTGATTATTCCTTCAAAAATACTTAAATGACAGGCCGTCTGAAAAACAATCTTCAGACGGCCTTTATATTATCACTCAATCTTCACCCGTTTCAGGCGCAAGGCATTGCTCAACACGGAAACCGAGCTTGCCGCCATTGCCGCACCTGCGATAACAGGGTTTAGGAAGCCGAGCGCGGCGAGCGGAACACCCAATATATTGTAGAAGAAGGCGAAGAACAGGTTTTGCTTGATGTTTTTCAAGGTTGCCTGCGACACCAGCAGGGCATCGGCGAGTTGGTTGACCGAATGCTGCATCAGCGTGGCGGATGCGGTATGTTCGGCAACGTCCGCACCGCCCTTCATGGCGAAACTGACGTTGGCGGCGGCGAGCGCGGGCGCATCGTTGATACCGTCGCCGACCATCGCCACGGTTTTGCCGGCAGCTTTGAGTTTCTGCACTTCGGCAGCTTTATCGCGCGGACTCATATTGCCGAAGGCGTGTGCGATGCCCAGTTGTTTGGCGACGTATTCGACCGTGCCTTGGTTGTCGCCGCTCATGATGTAAACATCGATATTGTGTTTTTTCAGACGGCCTATGGCTTCGGCGGTATCGGCTTTCAACGCGTCGGCAAGTGCGAATGCGCCGATAGGTTTGTTATCGACTGAGACTGCAACAATGCTTGCAATATCCCAAACGCCGTCTGAAAACTTCGGCAAGGTCAATTCGGCAAATTCGGCTTTGCCTGCTTTCACCAAACCCACGCCTTCCACTTCGGCGGTAATGCCTGCGCCGACAACAGTTTGCGCGTTTTGTGCGGCAGGAATCTCCAAGCCGCGCGCTTGGGCGGCGGAAACGATGGCGCGGGCAAGCGGATGAGCGGCGTTTTGTTCGACGGCGGCGGCGATGCGGTACAAAGCGTCTTCGTCAAAGCCGCTGTCGGGAACGCAATAAACGGCGGCAACCTGCGGCCTGCCTTCGGTCAGCGTGCCGGTTTTGTCCAACACGACGGCATCGACATGGGCGGCTTCTTCCATCGCCGCCGCGTCTTTGAACCAAATGCCGTGTTTCACCGCCTTGCCCATGCCGACCATAATCGCAGCGGGCGTCGCCAGACCGAGCGCGCACGGACAAGCAATTACCAAAACGGCAACGGCGTGCATCAGAGCAACCGTCCAATCGCCTTTCACCAGCCAAGTGGCGATAAAAGTCAGAAGCGCGATGCCCACGACGGCAGGCACAAACACCGCCGCCGCCTTGTCTGCCACGCGCGCAATCGGCGCTTTACTGCCCTGCGCTTCGGACAGCGCGTTCATCATGTCGCCAAGCAGGGTTTGGCTGCCGAGTTGTGTGGCGCGGTACACCACGCTGCCTTCGGTCATCAACGCACCCGCCAATACTTTTCCGCCCGCTTTTTTCTCTTCGGGGTTGGATTCGCCGGTAAGATGGCTCTCATCCGCCCAACCGCTGCCGCTCTCGATGATGCCGTCGGCGGCAATGCGTTCGCCGTGGTTGGCGCGGATAAGGTCGCCGATTTGCACTTGGTCGATGGGCAGTTGTTTCCATTCGCCATCGCGTTGCACGTTGACTTGGGTCGGCGTGAGTTTGAGCAGCAAGCCCAAGCTGTTCAGGCTGGATTTTTTGGTGCGGTGTTCCAAAAATTTGCCCAGCGACACAAAACCGATCACCATCACGCCTACTTCAAAATACACGTGTGCCATGCCGTGCGCCGCGTGCGGGCTGAAAAACAGCATATAGACGGAATACAGGTAAATCGATACCGTACCGATGGTAACCAGCACGTCCATGTTCGCCAACCCGCCCTTAATGCTCGCCCACGCGCTTTTGTAAAACGGCACCGCCAGCCAAAGCTGCACCACGCTCGCCAGCGCAAACTGCCATACAGGCGGAATCATCCAATCGTGCCGCCCGATCATCATCCCTGCCATGCCGATAAGGAACGGAATATTGATGGCCAACAAAAGCCACAGCCTCCAGCTTACATGCGCTGCTTCTTCGGGCTGCGGCAGCGCGTCTTCCGTTTTTTCCTTCGCGCCGTAGCCGGTTTTCTCGATAATTTTGGCGATGTCGGCTGCGGAGGTTTTGCTGTCGTCAAACGTAACCTGCGCTTCCTCGCTGGCAAAGTTCACCCCTGCCGATTCGACAAAATCTTTTTTGTTCAACACTTTTTCAATACGCGAAGCACAGGCCTGACAAGTCATGCCTTCGATTTGAAAACGGACTTTTTGTTGCATGGTTTCTTCCTTCTGAATGTGGTTGGGCTACCTGAAAAAAGCGGAGCAGGATTTCAGGTAGCCTTTGGGGTGTTGCAGTCGATTTGTTGCGATTCGATTTACAAAGCCGCATCAAAGCCGCCGTCTTCCACCGCTTCTATCAGCGCGGCGGGGTTGGTTTGGGCGGGGTCGAATTCCACGACGGCATTCTTGTTTTCCAGGCTCACTTCGGCCTTGTCCACGCCGTTTACGCCTTCGAGGATGCTGGTAACGCTTTTCACGCAGCCGCCGCAGGTCATGCCTTCGATGTTTAATGTGATGGTTTGCATAGGGTTTCCTTTCTGTTGGAATGAGGCTGAGGTTTTAAAGCCCGTTGCAGCCAAAGCTTTCAGGTAACCTGAAATGATGGGTCTGCTCTTGCTTTCCCGCTAAGTGCCGCCACTATAAAGCTTTACCCGAAGTAAAGGTCAAGCATCATGATGAACATCAGCCAGGCCGCGGCCGAGAGCAGCCTTTCCGCCAAACAAATCCGCGACTACGAAAAGCACGGCCTAATCGCCCCGGCCGCGCGCAGCGAAGCGGGCTACCGCCGCTACGGACATGCCGACCTTGTCCGGCTGCGCTTTATCCGCCATGCGCGGGAAGTGGGCTTTTCGCTGCCGCAGATCGGGCAGCTTTTGAGCCTGCAACACAACCCGCAGCGTACCAGCCGCGAAGTGAAAACGCTCACCGCGCGGCACATCGCCGAGCTGGAGGCCAAAATCGAACGCTTGCAGGGCATGGTGGCCGAGCTGCAACGTTGGCACGATGCCTGCGCGGGAGACGACTGCCCGGATTGTGCGATTTTGGCCGGACTGGAGGAGCGTTAGGCGGCTTGGGCAGAATAGAAACAGGTTACCTGAAAAGTTTCAGGTAGCCTTAGTCGGCCGCTAACGGTTTGGTACAGGCCTCGTCGTAATACGGCAGCCACTTGCCGCCGCTTTGCTTCAGATATGCGCGAAAACTTTTGTTTACCCGTGTGGCGGTGTAATCCAAATAATGGCAAAAAGTAAGTGATCAAGAGACAAAGGCCGTCTGAAGCGTTTCAGACGGCCTTTATTCAAAAATACGCTTATCGGTTACAAAGCCACATCGTAGCCGCCGTCTTCTACGGCATCAATCAGCGCGTCGGTATCTGTCTTGCTTTCATCAAAAGTAATCACTGCATTTTTGTTTTCCAAGCTGACTTCTGCTTTTTCCACGCCTTCTACGCCTTCCAAAAGACGGGTTACGCTTTTCACGCAGCCGCCGCAGGTCATGCCGTCGATGTTGAGGGTAACAGTTTGCATTTGTATTTCCTTTCATTCAAACAAATATGGTTGCCAAACACTTTACTCCTTACGCAAACAGCTTGCAAATTCTTTATTAAGGCCGTCTGAAAAATGCAGATAGGCGTACAATAACGCCTTTTGCTTCATCAAACGGACATAATAATGACTTCAACATTCAAACAATGGGTTAGCGTATGCGCGCTGGCGGTGGGGGCGTTTATTTTCAATACCACCGAATACATTCCGATTGCGCTTTTGAGCGACATTGGTCAGAGCTTTGGCAAACCGGCAACGGAAGTGGGCATGATGATTACGGTGTATGCGTGGATTGTTGCGCTCCTATCGCTGCCGCTGATGCTGATGACGAAAAACATCGAACGGCGCAAATTATTGCTGATGCTGTTTGCACTGTTTGCGCTGTTTCACGCACTGTCGTTTTTTTCTTGGAACTTCAACATCCTCTTGGTCAGCCGTATCGGGATTGCGCTGACACACGCTATCTTTTGGTCGATTACAGCTTCTTTGGCGGTACGGCTTGCACCCACCGGCAAAACCAATCAGGCTTTGGGCTTGCTCAGTACGGGTACGGTTTTGGCCATGGTGTTGGGCATTCCGCTGGGACGCGTGGTCGGGCAATATTTCAGCTGGCAGCTTAGCTTCCTGCTGATTGGTGTCTGCGCCGCCGGCGTAATGCTGGTGTTGGCCAAAAACCTACCTGCTTTACCCAGCCAGAATACCGGTTCTTTAAGCAGCCTGCCGAGTTTGTTCAAACGCCGCAACCTGATGTTACTTTATGCCATGACGGTGTTGATTATCACGGCACATTTCACGGCATACAGCTATATCGAGCCTTTTGTGTTGCAAGTTGGCGGATTTAAGGCCGAACAAGTTACCATCGTTTTGAGCCTGTACGGTTTGGCAGGATTTGCCGCTTCTTATCTGTTTGGCAAATGGTTTGCCAAAGCGCAACGTTTGTTTATGCTTGGTGCGGTGGCTGTCATCCTGCTATCCGCCCTGCTGCTTCTGCCGTTTGTCTCTTTCCCTTATGCGGTGTACGCGCTGGTGTTTATTTGGGGCGTGGCCATCGTCATCGTCAGCTTGGGCATGGTGTCGAAAGTCTTGGCATTTGCCTCGGATGCAACAGATGTGGCCAACTCGATTTATTCAGGCTTGTACAATGTCGGCATCGGCGGCGGTGCGCTTTTGGGGCATTATGTAACCGTCTGGTTCGGCCTTTCCAATATCGGTATCGCCGGAGCCTTACTGGCGGCGGCAGGTCTGGCCGTTTGTGGCTTGTTGTTTAAGGAACAAGACAATCTGACGCAAAATGTTTAAATCCATATAAATCAGGATGGTATTACTGACCCGGCCGTAATTTTGGCAGCTTCACCGATTTGTCCTGATTCTTATTAACCCACGATGGATCTTCATTCCGCCGGATAAGCAGTTTTCTTGCTGCTTATCCGGTTTTCATTTCATTTCTAAAAAACAATTTACAATTTGTTTACACTACATCAAATTACAAATATACTGTCGCCTATTAGGCCGTCTGAACGTACGGCTGAAAAGAAAAACCAATCATGTTTCAGAGGAATACATCATGGACTTAAACGCCAAGGATAAGACTCAGCATCCTGAGAACGTCGAGCTTCTCAGTGCACAGAAGCCGATTACCGACTTTAAAGGACTGCTGACGACCATTATCTCTGCTGTTGTCTGCTTCGGCATTTATTACATTCTTCCCTACAGTACCGATGCCAACAAAGGTATCGCGCTGTTGCTTTTCGTTGCGGCACTTTGGTTTACCGAAGCCGTACACATTACCGTTACCGCACTGATGATCCCTATCCTTGCCGTTGTACTCGGTTTCCCGGATATGGACATCAAAAAAGCAATGGCAGGTTTCTCCGACCCGACGATTTATATCTTCTTCGGCGGCTTCGCGCTTGCAACCGCCCTACACATGCAGCGTCTCGACCGTAAAATCGCCGTCAGCCTGTTACGCCTGTCCCGTGGCAATATGAAAGTTGCCGTGTTGATGCTGTTTGCCGTTACCGCCTTCCTGTCTATGTGGATCAGTAACACTGCGACTGCCGCGATGATGCTGCCTTTGGCAATGGGTATGATGAGCCACCTCGACCAAGAAAAAGAACGCAAAACCTACGTTTTCGTCCTGCTCGGTATCGCCTACTGCGCCAGTATCGGCGGCTTGGGTACCGTGGTCGGTTCTCCGCCGAACATGATTGCCGCCAAAGCGCTGAACTTGGACTTCGTCGGCTGGATGAAGCTCGGCCTGCCGATGATGCTGTTGATTCTGCCGCTGATGCTGTTCTCCATGTACGTCATCCTCAAGCCTAATTTGAACGAGCGCGTGGAAGTTAAAGCCGAATCTATCCCTTGGACTTTACACCGCGTTATCGCGCTGTTGATTTTCTTGGCCGCAGCCATCGCTTGGGTATTCAGCTCCAAAATCAAAGCCGCATTCGGTATTTCCAACCCTGATACCGTTATCGCCCTGATTGCCGCCGTTGCCGTCGTCGTATTCGGCGTGGCTCAATGGAAAGAAGTTGCCCGCAATACCGACTGGGGTGTATTGATGCTCTTCGGTGGCGGTATCAGCTTGAGCGCGTTGCTGCAATCTTCCGGCGCATCTGAAGCACTGGGTCAACAAGTCGCTTCCACGTTCTCTCATTCTCCTGCATTGCTGGTGATTTTTGTGGTTGCCACCTTCATCATCTTCCTGACCGAGTTCACCAGTAACACGGCTTCCGCCGCCCTGCTTGTGCCTATTTTCGCCAGCATCGCCGCGCAAATGGGCCTGCCTGAACAAGTCTTGGTATTCGTGATCGGTGTCGGCGCATCTTGTGCCTTCATGTTGCCGGTTGCCACACCGCCTAACGCGATTGTGTTCGGTACAGGCTTAATCAAACAACGCGAGATGATGAATGTCGGCTTATTACTGAACATCCTCTGTATCGTATTGGTTGCGCTGTGGGCTTATGTTGTACTGATGTAAACCGTCGACCCAAACAACAAGGCCGTCTGAAAGAATATTTTTCAGACGGCCTTGAAGTTTGTCATTCAGACACAATTTAACGAATGATTCAAAACTGGATTCTAACGAAAGGAAACCCATGATTATCCTGCATACCAACAAAGGCGACATCAAAATCGAACTCGATTTCGACAAAGCCCCCGTTACTGCTAAAAACTTCGAGCAATACGTTAAAGACGGCTTCTACGACGGCGTAATCTTCCACCGCGTCATCAAAGGCTTCATGATTCAAGGCGGCGGCATGGATGAAAACATGAACGAAAAAGAAACCCGCGATCCGATTCAAAACGAAGCGTCCAACGGTTTGCCCAACGAAAAATACACCATCTCCATGGCACGTACTTCCGATCCTCACTCTGCCAGCGCGCAATTCTTCATCAACACTGCCGACAACGCTTTCCTGAACTTCCGCTCTAAAGAACTGTACGGCAAAACCGTCGTCCAAGACTGGGGCTATGCCGTATTTGGTAAAGTCGTTGACGGTTTTGACGTGGTTGATGCCATCGAAGGCGTTTCTACCAAACGCCACGGCTACCACGACGATGTACCGACCGAGCCTGTCATCATCACCAAAGCCGAAGTGGTTTAATTGATTTGATTTCCCATAAAAACAGCCTGTCCGAATTCAAAACGGACAGGCTGTTTTTCAATCGTTAATGACGATACCTTCACACATCATAAGTACCGACCACACATGCCGAATCCAACACATGGCCCTGCATGGCAAAATGCAACTCATTAAAGCGGAAACCACGCGGCAAATCCAAAACGGTATCCAGCGCGTACACAATCAGCTCGTAACGATGGCGGTTGTTCGGTGGCGCCATACCGCCGTAAAACGAAGCCTCTTCGATTTCAAATTTACCCAATGCGCTCGCCCAGGTGTTCGCGCCTTGCGTGAAATCCGTTGCAGAAATACTTTCATTTTCTGCCACGGAAGTACGTTTCAAATCCGAAATCAACCAATGCGTCCATACGAAACCCGATGCTGAAATGGCATCTTTGTCTTCCAACACCACGGCAAACGATTTTGTTCCTTCAGGCGCATCTTCGATCTCAAAAGGAATCGAATAAGTAGGCATACCGTTCGGACTGAACTGGCTGCCGCGCTTGCCGTATTTGTCTTCAAATTCGCCGTTGACAATAGCTTTACTGCTGACTTTCATCTTATATCTCCCAATAGTAGGTTTGTTCATTCTAACAAACCCCAAGGCCGTCTGAAAGATACTGCCGTTTTCACTTTCCCGATGTCGCATTTTCAGACGGCATCAAGCAATATTCACAATTCGATCAAACACATTTGACATTCCATAGTATAATCCGCCGCATGAAAACTACACAGGATACGCATTATGGATTGGAAAGGCCGTGAACAAAGCCAAAACGTCGAAGATCGCCGCGGAAGCCGTGGCGGCGGCGGTGGCGGCAAAACGCCGGGTATACTCGGCATTATCGTGGTTTTGGTCGGCGCATATTACGGCGTGGATTTGAGCGGTTTGGTTGGTGGCTCATCTTCGATGGGCATTCCTACCCAGCAAGCTACCCGACTCGACAGCCAACAAGAAGCCGAATTGAACGAAATGTCCCGTGTCGTCCTTGCCGAGACGGAAAAAGCATGGAGCAAATATTTCCAACAACACGGCCAACACTACACACCGACAACCATGGTGTTGTATGAAGGCGGCACATCCACCGCCTGCGGTACGGGCCAATCTGCCATGGGTCCGTTTTACTGCCCGGGCGACCAAAAAGTTTATTTGGACTTGAGCTTCTACGAAGACATGCGCACCAAGCTCGAATCGGCCAGTGATGCCGCGTTTGCCTACGTTATTGCCCATGAAGTCGGCCATCACGTTCAAAACCTGCTCGGCATTCTGCCTAAAGTCCACAAAATGCAACAACAAGTCGGCAAAAAAGAGGCCAATGCCCTTTCCGTCAAACTCGAATTGCAGGCCGACTGTTTCGCCGGTATTTGGGGACACTACGCCGTCAACAACAATATCTTCAAAGCCGAAGACATTCAAAAAGCGATGCTGACTGCTGAATCCGTCGGAGACGACCGCTTGCAGAAACAGGCTCAGGGCTATGTCGTTCCCGACAGCTTTACCCATGGCTCGTCCGAAGAACGCATGACTTGGCTCAAGCGCGGTTTGGAAAGCGGCGACATCAACCAGTGCAACACTTTCAACAATTGATTCGTCCAAACAACACTGTTCTTTGATGTAACGACAAAAGGCCGTCTGAATTCTTCAGACGGCCTTTTAGCCGTGTTAGAATAACGCCTATTATTTTCCCTTAAATTCAAAGGAAATCCACATGGCAAATATCGCCCGCGACATTTTCAAAGCCTACGATATCCGGGGCATCGTCGGTAAAACCCTGACCGACGAAGCTGCCTACTTAATCGGCAAAGCCATTGCCACCAAAGCCTCCGAAAAAGGCATTACCCGCATCGCACTCGGCCGCGACGGCCGTTTGAGCGGCCCCAGCCTGATGGCACAAATTCAACGCGGTTTTACAGACAGCGGCATTGACGTCCTCAACGTCGGCATGGTTGCCACCCCTATGCTCTACTTCGCAGCCATCAACGAATGCGGCGGCAGCGGCGTGATGATTACCGGCAGCCACAATCCGCCTGATTACAACGGTTTCAAAATGATGCTCGGCGGCGACACGCTCGCAGGCGAAGCCATTCAAGAACTTTTAGCTATTGTTGAGAAAGACGGTTTTGTTGCTGCCGACAAACAAGGCAGCGTAACCGAAAAAGACATCTCCGGCGAATACCACAACAACATCGTCGGCCATATCAAGCTCAAACGCCCGATGAAAATCGTGATTGACGCGGGCAACGGTGTCGGCGGCGCATTTGCAGGCAAACTCTACAAAGGTTTGGGCAATGAAGTTACCGAGCTTTTCTGCGAAGTGGACGGCAATTTCCCTAATCACCACCCTGATCCTTCCAAACCGAAAAACCTGCAAGACCTCATCGTCGAGCTTAAAAACAGCGATGCCGAAATCGGCTTGGCATTTGACGGCGATGCCGACCGCTTGGGCGTGGTCACCAAAGACGGCAGCATCATCTATCCAGACCGCCAACTGATGCTTTTTGCGCAAGACGTGTTGCGCCGTAATCCTAAAGCCAAAGTGATTTTCGACGTCAAATCCACCCGTCTGCTCGCGCCTTGGATTAAAGAACACGGCGGCGAACCTGTAATGGAAAAAACCGGCCACAGCTTCATCAAATCTACCATGAAAAAAACCGGCGCACTGGTTGCCGGCGAAATGAGCGGCCACGTTTTCTTTAAAGAACGCTGGTTCGGCTTCGACGACGGTATGTATGCCGGCGCACGCCTCTTGGAAATCCTGTCTGCCTTCGACAATCCGTCCGAAGTATTGAACAAGCTGCCGCAAAGCATTTCCACTCCGGAACTCAACATCGACCTGCCCGAAGGCAGCAACGGCCACAAAGTAATTGAAGAGCTGGCTGCCAATGCCAAGTTTGAAGGTGCGACCGAAATCATCACCATCGACGGCTTGCGCGTTGAATTCCCTGACGGCTTCGGCCTGATGCGTGCTTCCAATACCACGCCGATTTTGGTATTGCGTTTTGAAGCGGATACGCAAGAAGCGATTGAGCGTATCCAAAACCAATTCAAAGCAGTCATTGAAAGCAATCCTGCATTGAAATGGCCGCTGTAAGGGTTTAGGCTAAAACAAAAGGCCATCTGAAAATTATTTCAGACGGCCTTTAATATTAAACATTGATTATTTAAAGTTTGGAAACCAAGAATATCCCGGCTTTGTTATTCAACTTGTGCCAACTGTTGGCGCATTTCATCGATAACGGCTTTGTAATCCGGTTTGCCAAAAATCGCTGAACCTGCGACAAATGTATCCGCACCTGCCGCCGCAATTTCAGCAATATTGTCTGTCTTCACGCCGCCATCGACTTCCAATGCGATACGGCGGCCGCTTTGCCGTTCATACTCGTCCAACATCTCGCGCACTTTGCGGACTTTCACCAGCGTATTCGGGATAAAGCTTTGTCCGCCGAAGCCCGGGTTAACCGACATCAGCAAAACCATATCCAGTTTGTCCAAAACGTTTTCCAGAATATTGACCGGCGTGGCAGGATTCAATACCAAGCCTGCCTGACAGCCGTATTCTTTAATCAAACCCAAGCTGCGGTCAATGTGGCGGCTGGCTTCCGGATGAAAGGTAATGATATTGGCACCGGCTTTGGCAAACGCATGAATCAAATCATCCACCGGCTCAACCATCAAATGCACATCGACCGGCACGGTTGCATATGGTTTCAAAGCCGCGCAAACCATAGGGCCGAAAGTCAGATTCGGCACATAATGATTGTCCATCACGTCAAAATGAATCAAATCCGCACCAGCGCGGATAACTTCGGCAACCTCTTCGCCCAGGCGGGCAAAATCGGCAGACAAAATACTGGGGGCGATACGGTAGTCGGTCATGTTTGTTCTCCTAAAGTGTGTTCCTTTGTCATTATCGCATTTTTGCCCCTATGTTGTATGCTGCCGACAACGTCTCTACCGTCATTTTTATGAATTTACATTTCACATACATTAATGAAACTTAAAATCAAACTGTAAGGCTTTGAAAATAAATTATTTGAATACATACATGTGCAGAAAAATCTAACATCATTAACAAAAGTTAACTGCTTTGATACTGCCTTTCACACGCTAATCGGTTATATTTCCAAACCTGATGAAACATTAGGAAAACACCGTGTCTGTTGCACTTTCCCGCTATCCGACTTTTATTTTCTTAGCACTCGCCCTACTCTGTTCCAGTCTGCCTGCACATGCCGGTCCGTTTCTGGCTACTTTGGACGATTTCCACCCAAATTGCGACATTCGACAGCTTAATTTATCCGCCGACCAACACGCCGCTCTGCGCCGCCTGCGTACCGACTTCAAACAAATCAACGATAAAGCCTACCGCAAAACCGTACGCTCCGACCGCAACCGCCGTCAAACCATCATCAAAATCCTCTCCGGCGACTCATTCGATTCAAACGCCGCCCGCGACTATGTTGAAAGCCGCTACCTCTCCAGCATGGACTATGCAGTGGATGAAATGGAAATCCAATACCGCCTCTATCATCTGCTCAATCCGCGCCAACGCCAACAATGGTTGTCTTCATGCTTGCGCTGATGGATAAATAAAAATACAAAAGGCCGTCTGAAACCATATTCAGACGGCCTTTGCTTTTTTCAGCCTTAATCCAACACTCTTTCTTCCGGCAAGCGTCCTGCCCAGTCGCAGGCAAACTGCCACGCTGAACGGCCTGAACGGCTGCCGCGCATTTGCGCCCATTGCAACGCGGCTTGGCGCGTGGTATCGTCAAAAGGCACATTGAAATCGTCCAACCAGTTGGCTACGGCGGTCAAATAATCGTTTTGGTCGAAAGGATAAAAACTCAGCCATAAGCCGAAGCGGTCGGAAAGGGAGATTTTTTCCTCGACGGCCTCTTTCTGATGGATTTCGCCGCGAGTGCCCGTAGTACCGCCGTTTTCATCCATGTATTCTGGAATCAGGTGGCGGCGATTGGAAGTGGCATAAACCAAAACATTGGTGCAACGTTGCGACAGTCCGCCATCCAAAGCGGTTTTCAAGGCTTTATAGGTTTCATCGCCGGTTTCAAACGACAAATCATCGCAGAAGACGATAAATTTCTCAGGACGTTCGGACAACAGCGTCAACAAAGCCGGCAAACTGATCAAATCGCTTTTATCCACTTCAATCAGTCGCAGGCCGCGCTCGGCATATTCGTGCAACAGCGCTTTCACCAAGGAGGATTTACCCGTACCGCGTGCGCCGGTCATCAAGACATTATTGGCCGGACGGCCTGCCAAAAATTGCTCGGTATTGCGTTTCAGCCTGTCGGTTTGCGAACCGACTGCCGCCAATCGGCTCAAAGGAAATGTATGCGGACGCGGCAGGCTTTCTAAAATGCCTTTTTTGCCCACGCTGTGCCAACGGTAGGCAAGTGCCTGCCAGTCGGTTTTTCCCGGCTCGTCAGGCAGGATTAAATCCAAACGGTTTAAAACGGAATAGGCTTTTTTTAAAAATTCGGATAATTTCATTTTTACTTTCTTCTTTCAGACGGCCTTTTGCGCCAACACACGCATCACGGTATCGACAACGGCTTGGGTTTGCGGATCGATTTCAATATTGATGAGGTCGCCTTCTTTGCGGCTGCCAAACAGGGTGCGCTCCAAAGTCTCCGGAATCAGGTGTACGCAAAATTCGCTGTCGCCGACTTCGCCTATGGTCAGGCTGCAACCGTCCAAACCGACAAAGCCTTTGGTCAGGATATAGGGCTTGAGGTTTTCCGGCAGCTCAAACCAAACTGTACGGTTGAACTCGCTGGATTCGATACGGGAAATTCGGGTAACCGCCATCACATGGCCGCTCATCACATGGCCGCCGATTTCATCGCCAAACCGCGCCGCGCGTTCCAAGTTGACACTGTCGCCGACTTTCAAGCTGCCGAGATTGGTTTTGCGTAAGGTTTCGTCCATCAAATCAAAGCTGACTTTGTTACCGTCGATTCGGGTAATGGTCAGGCAACAGCCGTTGTTGGCGACAGAAGCGCCGGTTTGCAGATTGTCGGCGATTTCGGGGGGCAGCTCGACAGTGTGGGTACGAAAGTCGGGCGAAGGTTGGGTGATGTCTGTAATTTTGCCCATGCCTTGTACGATGCCTGTAAACATGATGTCTTCTTTCCGATGGTACGATAAGGCGGATATTGTAGCATTTTCCAGGCACAAAGGCCGTCTGAAAGCGGTGGTGGCGATGGTTTGGGGTATAATCGGATTTTTATTTCCGCAGCCCGATCATGCTCAGCTACCGCCACGCCTTCCATGCCGGCAACCATGCCGATATGCTCAAGCACTTTACCCTCTTCCTCGTCCTCGAATATTTCAACCGCAAAGACAAGCCTTATTGGTATATCGATACGCACAGCGGTGCCGGTTTGTATGATTTGAGCGGCGATGAAGCGCAAAAAGTCGGCGAATACAAACAAGGCATTGCACTCTTGGAACAAGTTGACAAGCTGCCTGCCGAATTAGCCGAATTTGTGGGCCGTCTGAAACAAATCCTACCGCAAGACAACCTTTACTGCGGCTCGCCTTGGCTGGCACAGGCGCTCACGCGCGACAGCGACAAAATGCGCCTCTTTGAGCTGCACCCTGCTGATTTTGTCCATTTGCAAAACAATATGCGCGAAGTCCGTCCGCCGCGCAAAGTGCAAGTCAGCCAAGCGGACGGCTATCAGGGCCTGATTTCACTGCTGCCTCCTCCGCCCCGCCGCGCCGCCGTCTTGATTGATCCGCCCTACGAAGAAAAACAAGACTACCGCCGTGTCATCCAAGTCTTGAAAGATGCCTTGAAACGCTTTGAAACCGGCTGCTACATGGTTTGGTATCCCTGTTTAAGCCGCGAAGAAAGCCGCAAACTGCCGGACGAACTCAAAAAAATCGCTCCCGACAATTATCTGCACGCCGAGCTTCATGTCTATACGCCGCGCAGCGACGGCTTCGGTATGCACGGCAGCGGCATGTTCGTCATCAATCCGCCCTATATGCTTGCCGAACAGTTGCAAAACAATCTGCCCGAGCTTTCCAAAATTTTGGCTCAAGATGCCGGCGCGCATTATGTATTGGAAAGCAAAACGAAATAAACGTTGCCGTCTGAACATAGACCCAAGCGCTTCGATTTTTTCTCCATACCCGTTCAGACGGCCTTAACCCTTTATATTTAATCCTTTTTCCACTACAATTCACAACATAACAATTAACGGCCGTCCACTCATGAATATACGCACACCCCTAGCCTGCACGCTCCTGCTCTGCGCGTGCAGCGAATCTGTAAAAAACGAATTTAAAGAAGAATTTACCCAAAGTTTCCGCACCGAATTTGTCCGCTCGGCAACCGAAGCCTGCGTAGAAAAAGCCTCCGGAAAAAGCCCGTTTGATTCCGCGACCACTGAAAAAATCTGCCGCTGCATCGGCGAAAAAACAGTTGATAAAATCAGCCCCGAAGAAGCGACCTCGCTTTTAGGCGGCAGCAGCACCATGAGCGACGAGCTGAAAAAACGCATCAAGGACGTCAGCATCGCCTGCACTAAAGAAGTTTTAGGCATGGCCGAGAGCAAAACCAAATGAACACGCTGTTTTCAGACGGCCTGAAATTGAAAAATACCCGATTCAAACTTAGGAAAAGAGTGAAACCATGAATACATTGAACCAATTCTTAGCCCAACACCTGCCCGAACACAAACTGCCGCAAGAGCTGGCCAGCGTATTGGAATCCGTAGCCTCCGCTTGTTTGGACATTAACGCCAAAGTCCGCCTCGGCGCGCTTTCCGGCGTTTTGGGCATGGCAGGCACCGGCAACATCCAAGGCGAAGACCAAAAGAAACTTGACGTCATCGCCAACAACATCATGATTGATGTTTTAAAAGCCAATGCCAACATCGCAGGCCTTGCCAGCGAAGAAGAAGACACCTATGTCGCCACACACGAAAACGGCGGCTATTTGGTATTGTTTGACCCGCTGGACGGCTCTTCCAATATCGACGTCAACATCTCCGTCGGCACCATCTTCTCCGTCTTGGCCAAACCTGAAGGCGCATTGACTACCGAATCCTTCCTGCAAAAAGGCCGCGACCAAGTGGCCGCAGGTTATGTTTTATACGGTCCGCAAACCCAACTGGTATTGACTGTCGGTCACGGCGTATTCGTCTTCACTCTGGATGATGCCAACCAATTCCTGCTGACCAAAGAAAATCCGCGCGTTCCAGAATCCACTAAAGAATTCGCCATCAATATGTCCAACCAAAGACATTGGTTCGCCCCTGTTCAACAATACATTGACGAACTGCTGGCAGGTGAAACCGGCGTACGCGGCAAAAACTACAATATGCGCTGGGTAGCCAGCATGGTTGCCGAAATCCACCGCATCCTGATGCGCGGCGGCGTATTCATGTATCCGCAAGACAAATGCGACCCATCCAAACCGGGCAAACTGCGCCTGATGTACGAAGCCAACCCGATGAGCCTGATTATGGAACAAGCCGGCGGCGCATCAAACAACGCCATCGAAGCCATGCTCGACATCCAACCTACCGGCCTGCACCAACGTGTTGCCGTATTCATGGGCAGCCGCGAAGAAGTCGAATACGTTTACAATCTGCATCAAAAATAATCAGATGTATTGATTTCAAACCAAAGGCCGTCTGAAATATGATTTTCAGACGGCCTTTGATTAAAAAATAAAAGAAACAAAAATCAAAAAGGCAGACTCAAATCTGCCCTTTGCTGCTTCCCATCTAATCTTTATTGGATTACGCCGAACGAGCCAGCTCTTCCGCCGCTTTTTGCACTATATACGGCGTCAGTTTGTTCAAACAATCCGTATGCCCCAACGGACATTCGCGCTTGAAACAAGGCGAGCAATCCAAATTCAAGCTGACGATTTTTGCCTTTTGGCTTAGAGGCGGCGTATGGTCAGGGCTGGATGAGCCGTAAACCGCAACCAATTTCCGATCAAGCGCGGCCGCAAGGTGCATCAGACCGCTGTCGTTACACACAACCGTATCGGCGCAAGACAACAAATCAATCGCCTCCGAAAGATTAGTTTTGCCGCAAAGATTGGTACACAGGCCGTCTGAAAGCCGGTTGATTTCATCTGCAATATCAAAATCTTTTTGCGAACCAAACAGCCAAACCTGCCAACCTTCAGTCAAATAGCGGCGGCCCAGTTCGGCAAAATGACACGCAGGCCAACGCTTGGCCGGGCCATACTCCGCACCGGGACAAAATGCCAAAATCGGTTTATCCGTCGTCAAACCATGTTTTGCCAAAGCGGCTTGACGGCTTTCGGGATCAATCTTAAAACACGGATTATCGGAATGCCCATTAAAATCCGCTTGGGTCGGATACGCCAGCGCAGTATAGCGGTCAACCATCAGAGGCAACGCAGTCTTATCCAACTTGCGGATATCGTTCAACAAAAAATAGCGCGATTCGCCGACGTAGCCCGTACGCTGTTTAATACCCGTAGCCAAGGCAATAATGGCGGATTTGAGCGAACCGGGCAAAACAATCACTTGATCATAGCCTTCTTTTCCCAATTCACGCCCGATACGCCAGCGTTTTTTCAATTCCAACGCACCATGTCCAAACGGATTTTCCATCACACGGTTGATTTCAGGCATACGCTCAAATACGGCCATCGACCATTTGGGGGCAAAAGCATCAATGATGCAGCCGGGATACAGCTCATGCAAACGGCGATAAAGCGGTTGGGTCATGACGCAGTCGCCAATCCAGCTTGGGGTAATAATTAGGATTTTTTTGGACATAATGGAATGTGTTTTTAATTTTGGCTTATTGTAATACGATTTTTAAAAGGCCGTCTGAAACTTGGTTTAATCGCCCAGAACAAAACTAACTATTTGATACATGCCATTTCAACAGATGTACTCTGGTTTGAGCGTATGAAGCGTTTGTCTTCCCAATTTATCTGGTAAATTCTACAAATACCCAACCTGAGACAACAGACCGAACAGCGGCAAGCAATATTCTCTTCATTTTTAAAACCTTATAAAAACAGAAAGGCCGTCTGAAATATTTTCAGACGACCTTTTTATACTGGTTTAACGATGGTAGTTAGGCGCTTCCTTGGTGATTTGTACGTCGTGAACGTGGGATTCGTTCATACCGGCAGAAGTGATTTCTACAAATTCTGCTTTCTCGTGCATTTCAGCAATATTGGCGCAACCCAAGTAACCCATGCTGGAGCGCAGACCGCCGGTCAGCTGGTGGATGATGTTCACAATCGGGCCTTTGTAAGGCACGCGGCCTTCAATACCTTCAGGAACATATTTGTCTGTGCTGTCGGTTTTGTCTTGGAAGTAGCGGTCGGCGGAGCCTTGGCTCATCGCCCCCAACGAACCCATGCCGCGGTAAGACTTGTAAGAGCGGCCTTGGTAGAGTTCGATTTCGCCCGGTGCTTCTTCCGTACCGGCAAACATACCGCCGAGCATGACGCTGTATGCACCGGCAGCAAGTGCTTTGGCAATATCGCCGGAGAAGCGGATACCGCCGTCGGCAATCAGGGGAACGCCTGTACCTTTCAGGGCTTCGGAAACATTGTGAATCGCAGTCAGCTGAGGCACGCCCACGCCGGCCACGATACGGGTCGTACAAATCGAGCCAGGGCCGATACCGACTTTAACAGCATCCGCACCGGCAGCCACCAAATCCAAAGCGGCTTTGGCAGTCGCGATGTTGCCGCCAATGACTTGGATGTGCGGATAGGTTTCTTTTACCCAGCGCACGCGATCGATAACGCCTTGGCTATGGCCGTGGGCAGTATCAACCACAATCACGTCCACGCCTGCTTCCACCAATGCTTTGACGCGCTCTTCGGTATCGCCGCCGGTACCCACCGCGGCACCGACGCGCAGACGGCCTTCGGCATCTTTGTTGGCATTAGGGAACTCGGTTGTTTTCAGAATATCTTTAACGGTAATCAGACCTTTGAGTTCGTCTTGGTCATTCAACACCAAAACGCGCTCCACCTTGTGCGCATGCATGATCTCGCGTGCTTCATCAATGCTGGTACCTTCAGGAACGGTAACCAAACGGTCGCGGGGGGTCATGATGGCAGAAACAGGCAGATCGACACGGTTTTCAAAACGTAGGTCGCGGTTGGTCACGATACCGACCACTTTGCCGTTTTCAACAACAGGCAGACCGGACATTTTGCGTTTGCGTTGTGCGCGCATTTCCAATACGTCGCGGATCAATGCGGTCGGCGCAACGGTAACGGGATCTTTCACCACGCCGCTCTCATGGCGCTTCACTTTGGAAACGGCACGCGCTTGCAACTCCGGCGTCATGTTTTTATGGATGATGCCGATGCCGCCTTCTTGAGCCATAGAAATGGCCAGACGCGCTTCGGTAACGGTATCCATTGCAGCAGAAAGTAGAGGAAGGTTGAGCGTGATATCGCGGGTGAGTTTGGTTTGAAGTTTGACATCTCGAGGCAGCACGTTTGAGTGCGCTGGAACCAACAAAACGTCGTCGAAAGTATAGGCTTTTTCTACAATACGCATGATGCTCGGTCTTTCAGTTTGTGCAAGATGCACGGCATTATATCACACTGGCTTGATGCTAACATTGGCAATACACGTTTTAACGTTATTTTTTTACATGATTTGATCCGCAGTACAAAAATATGCCAACGCATTGCAGTTTCAAGTAAAATAGTCTAGATGAGAACATCATTTACATAAGGGAAACCCATGAAATCTTCCGTACTCAAAACCTGTCTGATAGCCGCCCTTCTCTCTTCCGCCGCCCTGACCGGCGCGGCCGAGGTTTACACTTGGAAAGGCACATCGGGCAACAGCTATTCCGATACGCCAAATCGCCTGCAACCAAAGCGTTCCGGCGTGGTCAACATCCGCACGCACAACGTCAAACCTGCCGTTGCGCCTGCTGTTGTAGCATCTGAGCCGGTTGCCGAGCAGCCCAACGAACAGGTTGCGGAACAAAACAAACAAATCGAAGAACGCAATAAAAAAATCGAAGAGCAAAACCGCCAAAACAAGCTGGAAAACTGCAAAATCGCCAAAATCAACCGCCAAGTCGCCGAAAGCGCACGCTTGGCCAATCGCGACAGCCTGATTAAACAATACCAAAACGACGTTAATAAATACTGCAATTAAGCTCACGAATAACAATATCAAAAAGGCCGTCTGAAATTTAATTTCAGACGGCCTTTATTTTTCAGTCCATCAATAATACAGTTGAACCAACAACAAGCCGATGGCCAAGCTGAATGCCATACTCAACAGACCTGGAATCATGAAACTGTGGTTGAAGATGAATTTGCCGATTTTGGTCGAGCCGGTTGTATCGAAGTCGATAGCGGCAATAATCGGACCGTAGTTTGGTATAAAGAAATAGCCGTTTACCGCAACAAATGTGCCGATAATGATGGGCGCAGGAATACCCAGTTTAATGGCGATTGGGAACAGCGTCGCCACTGTCGCGCCTTGGCTGTTGACCAATACCGACAAGACAAACAAGGCGAAGGCAAAAGTCCATGGTGCAGATTCGACTAAATGGCTGACGGTCGATTCCACTTCTGCCAAGTGGCCGTTCATCAAGGTATCGCCCAACCAAGCCACGCCAAACACTGCAATCACGGCACGCATACCGGCGTGGAATACCGAACCTCGGGTAATCGCATCGCCATTGGGTTTACACGCCAAAATAATCAGCGCAGAAGCAGACAACATCACAATTTCAATCGTATGCGCCATGCCCATAGGCTTGATCGCGCCATCGTGTTCAAAAGCAGGACGTAGCTCAGGCAGCGCACCCATCACAACCACCAGCAATGCCGCAGCCAAGAAAATACCGACCGACAATTTGGCTTTCGGCGAAATGGCGACATCGGTTTGTTGTTCCTCCACATCGATGTATTCTTTCACATAGTTCGGGTCTTTCAGCAAAGCCTGATAATGCGGATCGTCTTTCAATTCTTTGCCCAGTTTGTTTACGAACACGCAAGCCAAACCGATACCCAAAATCGTGGACGGAACGGTCACTTTCAACACGTCCGCCATCGTGATGTGTTGCGGCTCAAGCATGGAGACGCAGGCAACAACGGCAGCGGCAATCGGGCTGGCGACAATCGCAAATTGGGAAGCGATAACCGCCATTGTCAGCGGACGGGAAGGACGGATGCCATTGCGACGGCTGACTTCGGCAATCACGGGCAAGACCGAGTAAGCCACATGGCCCGTACCTGCCAACACGGTAAAAGTGTATGTTACCGCCGGCGCGATAAAGGTGATGTATTTCGGATTGCGGTGCAACACACGCGTGGCAATCTTAATCATATAGTCCAAACCGCCGCTGGCCTGCATGGCCGCCGCGGCAGACACTACCGCCATAATCATCAGCATCACATCAATAGGCGGGCTGGTCGGCTGCAGATGGAAACCAAAAGACAATACGGCCAAGCCGATACCGCCGAGCACGCCCAAACCAATACCGCCAACCTGCGCACCAATCAGGATACACAGCAGCACAACGGCAAACTGGATAAAAAACATAGTTGACATCACAACTCCCAAAATCCGGCCTTCGCCGAAATAAAATTACAAACGGTTGGATTATAGAGTAAACCCTCTTCCCTAACCATACTTTACCTAATTATACATACTGATCCACATCAAATAAATAATATTCTCATTTAACCAATAGACTCATCAAAAGCACAAAAAAGGCCGTCTGAAGATTTTCAGACGGCCTCTATGATTCAGATGAAATGATAAGGCTATTTTCCGGCTACTTCTTCATCCTTTATAAAATCCGATACGCCATGAATACAGCGGATTTTGCGTTCTGACAACGTTGCCTCCAACAAGGCATCGTTTTGCGGCAAGGAATCGCGTTCTGCCTCATTGTGCCAGAGGTGGTACGCAATGCCGGCAAATTTCAAATTATGGCGTTTCATCCCATTATGATAGCAACGGGCGACAAATTCGCTATCTTCCCTGCCCCAACCGACAAAGCTATTGTCAAACCCGTTAACGGCCAGCGCATCGCTGCGGAAAAAGCCCATATTGCAGGTTTTGATGCCTTTGTGTTTGCGGTTGCCTTTTCGGCCTGCCAGTTTGGCCAAACAACGACAGCGCAGGGCGGAAAGCCGTTTTTCTATTCCCGAGCTGAACATAGACAAAGCAGGCAAATCGCCTTCGTCCAAAATATCCTGCGTTTTATCCTCAGTCAAAATCACGCGGGAACCCTGTATCAGACGGCCTTTGCGGGCAATCTTCAAATGATCGGCGATAAAAGACGGATCCAAGACCATATCACCGTCAATCAACACAATATAATCGCCTTTCGCCTGCGCCAGCGCACGGTTGCGCGATTCGGCGGCACGAAAGCCTCTATCCGGCTGCCATGAATGCTTGACCGGAATACTTGTCCTGCGGCGGATAAAATCAACCACTTCGGCGGTTTCCTGCCTGGAGCCGTCATCCGCGACAATAATCTCATCCGGCAGACGGGTTTGCGATAAAGCCGATTTCAACACCAGCTCCAAAGCATCGGGACGGTTGTAAGTGGTGATGATGAGGGAGACGGTTATCGCGCGGTTGCGCTCATAGAGTTTGACATATTTGTAATACGAACCTTGCGCGTTGGACACCGAAATCGTCAGCCCGTCCGCGCCATAGGCAAAACCGCGTTTAAGCAGGTAATTTTTCACAAACGATACGCCGCCATGTAGCAAAGCCTTAAACGGCGAACTGTCTTTCTTAAAGCGGTTTTCTTCCGCATACAGCGAGCTGTACTGCTGCATTTTTTGAATCAGCCCTTCGGCGTTTTCAAAAGAATAATGTTTCAGACGGCCATCGAGTTGTTTAACCTTGGCTTCCTGCGGCAACACCAAAGACTCATGCACCTGACGGTCGGAAAAACGGGTAAATCTGCGATGATAAAGGCGCGGAATAATATCCGGATACCAGCCGCAGCCTTTAATCAAGCGGCCGTGGTAATGGTTCAGACGGGAAAGCGAAAAGATATGCTCCTTCTTATTTTCCAAAACGGCCGCACGAATGGCTTCGATTAAAGCCTCATCCGCCACTTCATCGCTGTCTATGCTGAAAATCCAATCGTTTTGCGCCAGCCTGGCCGCCAGATTTTTCATCGGACCAAACCCAATAAAATCATGCTTGTAATAGCTGACATTGGGAAAACCCTTGGCAATTTCAAAAGTACGGTCGGTCGAGCCGTTGTCCAACAGCAGGACTTCGTCAAAGTCTTTCAGCGCACTCAAAACTTCTGAGAGATAACGTTCTGAATTTTTTACCAACATGGCGGCGGTTGCCGGAATTGTGTGCATCATAAAAAGGCCGTCTGAAAAAGGAAGCTGTATTTTAACCGATATACCGCTACAATATGTCCTCCTTTTTTCAGACGGCCTGACTCATGCAGCTTATTCTTGCCCCCATGCAGGGGCTGGTGGACGATGTGATGCGCGACCTGTTGACGCGCATCGGCGGATTTGACGAATGTGTCAGCGAATTTGTCCGCATTACGCACACGGTCCACTCACGCGCCACTTGGCTTAAATATATTCCCGAAATCGCCCATGCCAACCGCACGCCGGCCGGCACACCCTGTACTGTCCAGCTTTTGGGCAGCGATGCGGAAAACATGGCCGTCAATGCTTTGGAAGCCGTGCGTTTCGGTACGGACAAAATCGACCTCAACTTCGGCTGCCCCGCGCCGACGGTCAACAAACACAAAGGCGGCGCGGTCTTGCTCAAAGAGCCGGACTTGATTTACCACATCGTCCGCACCCTGCGCCAACGCCTGCCGCAACACATCCCGCTGACTGCCAAAATGCGGCTCGGTTACGAAGACAAAAGCCTGGCATTGGAATGCGCCTCCGCGATTGAAAACGGCGGCGCATGCGCGTTAACCGTCCATGCACGCACCAAAGTCGAAGGCTACGAACCGCCGGCTCATTGGGAATGGGTGCGCAAAATCCGCGATGCAGTCAGTATTCCCGTTACTGCCAACGGCGATGTGTTCAGCCTTCAAGACTATCTCGACATTAAAACCGTCAGCGGCTGCGACAGCGTGATGCTCGGGCGCGGCGCGGTTATCCGTCCAGACTTGGCGCGGCAAATCAAGCAATATGAAAACGACGAAACAGTGAAAGACACCGACTTTGCCGAAGTCTCCTCATGGATAGTCCAGTTCTTCGACTTATGCCTTGCCAAAGAGGCCAACAACAAATATCCGGTTGCACGTTTGAAACAATGGCTGGGCATGATGAAAAAAGAGTTTGAACAGGCGCAGATATTGTTTGACCGTATCCGCGCCGTCAAAGAAGCGGATGAAGTAAAACAGATTCTGCTGTCGTTTGAACAAGAGATGCATTCATGATTCAAAAAGGCCGTCTGAATTTCAGACGGCCTTTAATATGATTACTGACAGATATAATCAGCCAACAGTCTGCCTTTTTCCGCACTGGCTGCATTGGCCATATTCACATGCCTGGTCTCAGGGCCATTCTTGGATTTCAGTGCTTCACCATATTTTTTGGCAAACTCTTTATTGGCACTGGTCACTCTTGACTCAGTGGCATCCAATATAAACCCGTCTTGCTCATATTTGCCTTGCGCAGTAATAATCAAGATATTTTCAGGCGAAGGATAATCCGGAAAATTAACATAATTGGTAACCAGCTTGTAGGAAACGCCTTTGCCGTGTTTCATATCCTGACAGATGCCGTTAGGCGCGGTAAAGACTGCGTGGCCGATACGGCCGTGGCCGAAATCGTAAAAATCGATTCTCTTAGCAGCCGCCAACAGTTTTTTATCATTGCCGTCATTGATATTTAATGACTTGCCGTTTACCAAAAACAGGGTTGGCAACAAGGGGTTGCCATGAGAGGCTTCCAAATTATATGCTTCGCCCAACAGCTTGCCCTGACGATACACAGTCAAGACAGGCTTTTTCAGACCTTTTTCCGGATTGCCGGTTTGCTTAAAAGAAATCTTCTGAAGTACATTGCCAAATTCATAATAAGGGCGCGACTGCACGCCTGTTTTCGTGTCCTGCAGGGCGCTCCAGTCACCGCCCGTCGTTTGGACGCATGCAGTCAGAGCAACAAACAGAATACCCAATAGTAAAACTTTAGAATGTTTCATTCATAAACTCCTTCTCAAGTAAACAAAAAAAACGGATGTGTGCCTTTACTGCTTATTTTTGTTTCTTTCTTTATTAAAATTTTAGAACTATTGTACTAAATTAGCAAGGGATTAAAGAACAGGCCGTCTGAACATTCAGATGGCCTTGATTAACATCAATTCTTAAGAAGCCAAAACGCGAGGGAACAAAATCTCATTTTCCAAATGGATGTGGTCTTTCAAATCGTCCACCATCTCTTTGGCCAATGCGTACAAACGGGTCCAGCTGCCGCAAGCGCCTTCGGGAAGCTCAAAATTATTGGTCAATTCTTCCAAACGCGCGATGGCCTGATCGTGGTCTTCGTGTTCATGCATCATCACGCTGATGGGCATGGCCGCGCCGCGACCCACACCCTGATTAATCATCGGGAACAACATGCGCTCCTCTTTCATCATGTGCATCAACAGCTCGTTTTGCATATAGGCCAACAAATCAGGAACTTCGGCAGGGAAAGTGTCGGCATGAACCTGCGCCACTTTTTGCGCCAGCGGAACCAACTCTTCAAACTGGGCGCGGTGGACATTGTGGTAACGCTGCAGGATATGGTCGATGGTGGAATTGAAAGGTGCGGTTTCCCAAACGGTAAAGTCGGTCATGGCTGTGTTCCTTTAAAGATTTATATTGAATGAATGTTAGGCATAAGGATACACGCAGCAATCAGCTTTGTATAGTTTTTTAATCGTTTAATTAATTGATAATAAAAGTTATTTTCAAATTTAAAATAACAAACAGGCCGTCTGAAACATAAAGTCAAAGTTTCAGACGGCCTGCCCTTTTCTTAAATAATCCAACGATATAAGGCAATCATTACCGGCATGGTTACCACACAAAGCAAGGTCGTCAGCCCATAAATCGCACTGGCTTTTTGGGCATTTTTGCCGTAAACAACCGCCATTTGGGTAACTGTCGAAGCGGCAGGCGAAGTCGTTGCCAAAAAGCTGATTAAAACAACCGTATCCGCATGCGCATCATGATGGGCAAAACCGCAGGCTTTAACGGCGAAAAGCAATAATGCCGGAATCAAAATCAGCCTTAAAAAAGCAACGAGATAAAGCCTCGGCGTCCACACAATCGAACGCAACGGCAAAGAGGCCAGCAGCATGCCCGCCACCAACATGGCAACCGGGCCAATCATACTGCCCACCGTCGCCAAAGTATTATCGACAATGTGCGGCAGCTTGATTTGAAAGGCAAACATCAGCAGCCCGACCAACATGGATAAGATGTTGATATTGGTGAAAATGGTTTTCCAAGCCACATTGCCGCGACCGCAAATCAACAGGCGCAGATGCGTCCAAAACAAAAACGTCTGCACCAAGATAAAACCGATGGTGTAAATCACCCATTCCGGCCCAAAGACCGACATCACCAAAGGAATAATCAGGTTGCCCGAATTGCTGTACACTGTCGCCGCGTGTTCGAGCGCATCGAGTTTGAACAAGTGTTTAAACACCCTACCCAAAACAATCAACACCACATGAAAAAACACCGCCAGCATAACGGAAAGCTTCAGCCCTTCGATAATCTGCGGCGCATTATCCATCTGAAAAGCATGAATCATGACGGACGGGCTGATCAAATAAAGCGCAATGACGGAGAGCGTGTAGCTGTTTTCCGATTTCAACAGCCCGGCCTTCACCAAAGCCATGCCCATCAAAACAATCAACGTCAGCTCGGTAATTTTTCCGGCAAGCAGAAAAGAGGTTTCCATAACAAAAAAAGCGGCAAAAACGTTGATTTTACGCTTCTACCGCTTGGCATGCCAAATTCAGACGGCCTGAAGCCTTTTTCCAACAACCCGACATAATTTGCCCTACCGCAAAGCAAACCAATATAAATCTGTCCGTATATCCGCTATAATCAGCCATTTTCTTCAAACAGGAAACATCATGTCCCCCAGCCGTTTCAATCAAACGGGCCCCAAAATCGGCCTGAGCGTACGCCTTGCAGAAACCCAAGCTGAAATCGAAGCCGCCCAAAGATTGCGCTATCAGGTTTTTGCCCAAGAATTGGGTGCGGAAATCGAAAGCAATGACGGCCGCGATGTTGATCCTTATGATGAGCATTGCCACCACCTGCTCGCGTTTGACGATGCAACCGGCGAAGTTATCGGCTGCTACCGCCTGATTACCGAAGAAACCGCAAAAAAAGTCGGCGGCTGGTACAGCGAGCATGAATTCGACCTTGAGCCTTTGAAAGACATCCTGCCGCAAACCGTCGAACTCGGCCGCGCCTGCACCCACCCGGACTACCGCAACGGCGGCTTGGTTATGCTGTTGTGGACCGGCTTGGTCAAATTCATGAAAGACGAAAACCTGCGCTTTATGATTGGTTGCGGCAGTATCGAAATGCGCGACGGCGGCAGCGATGCGGCCGGCCTGTATCATGCCTTGAAAGGCAAATACCTCGCCCCGGAACAATGGCGCGTCAAACCGCTCAATCCGCTCAAATGGGACAGCATCACGCCGTCTGAAAACCCACCCGTGCCCGCACTGATCAAAGGCTATCTCAAAGCAGGCGCGTGGTTTTGCGGCGAGCCTTGCGTCGATGAAGCGTTCAACTGCGCGGATGTGCTGATCATGATGGACATCAGCCACCTTTCCGACCGCTACTTGCAGCGTTTCGCCCCTAAAACCGATTCATAATAAAAGGCCGTCTGAAACTTCAGACGGCCTGCCTCATCTTTTATAAAAACACACACAATGACCGCCAAAATCCGTTTTATCTTCCGCCTCCTTTGCATTGCCGGCTGCCTTTTGTACGGCATGGCCGAAATGTTTTTTCTGTTTCCCTTTTACAGCAGCAAACGCAAACTGCGCGCGATTCAATTATGGTCGCTGCGCGTGCTTGCTTCCTGCGGCATGAAACTGCAAACTTTCGGCACGCCGCCGCAAGAAGGCCGCGGCCAAATGCTTATCAGCAACCATATTTCATGGTTGGACATTATGGCGGTCAACGGCGCATTCCCCGGCCGTTTTGTGGCTAAAGACGATGTAGCCAAATGGCCGGTGGTCGGTTATCTCGCCACACAGGCGCAAACGGTTTACGTCTCGCGCAACCGCGGCATCAAAGGCAATTCCGCCAAAATCGCCGGCGTGACCGAAGCGCTGAAAAACGGCGATACCGTCACCATTTTCCCCGAAGGCACCAGTACCGAAGGCCGTGAAATCCTGCCGTTCAAACCTAGCTTTTTTCAGACGGCCTACGATGCAGGCGTACCGATTATTCCGGCACTCTGCCGCTATCCGAATCCGGACGGCAGCAGCCCCAATCCGCACACCGCCTACTACGGCGACATCAGCCTCTGGCAATCTATCTGCATGGTCATCAGCCAGCCTTCCAGCACTGTCGAGCTGCATTTCCTTGATCCGATTGAAGCGGGAGAAGACCGCTACGCTACCGCGCTTCAAGTACACGCCCTGTTGAGCGAAAAGCAAAAACAGTTGGGCTGATCAAACAAAAGGCCGTCTGAATATTCAGACGGCCTTTTCC
The DNA here is from genome assembly GCF_001837375.1 of Neisseria sp. HMSC066H01. Taxonomy (NCBI): domain Bacteria; kingdom Pseudomonadati; phylum Pseudomonadota; class Betaproteobacteria; order Neisseriales; family Neisseriaceae; genus Neisseria; species Neisseria sp. HMSC066H01. Next base: position 256,916 of record NZ_KV832194.1, on the reverse strand, counting down.
ATTATCTTATGTCTTAAGATGAATATTGTACCGAATCGCTACCGCTTTTCTTTTGAATAAATTCGATTTTGTAGCCGTCCGGATCTTCGACAAACGCAATCACAGTCGTGCCGTGTTTCATCGGACCGGCTTCGCGTACCACTTTGCCGCCCTTTTCTTTGACACGTTCGCACGCAGCGTAAGCATCATCGACTTCAATCGCGATATGGCCGTAAGCATCGCCCAAATCGTAAGACTCGGTATCCCAATTGTGGGTCAGTTCCAAAACAGTATGGTCCGCTTCATCGCCATAACCGACAAAAGCCAAAGTAAAACGGCCTTCAGGATAATCGCGGCGGCGCAGCAGTTGCATATTCAATACGTTTTGATAGAAATCCAAAGAGCGTTCGAGATTGCCGACACGCAGCATAGTATGAAGCAAGCGCATGATTTTGTTCCTTTCTGAATTATATTTGGTCATGAATTATAACACATCGGGCCCCATCCTCTTCAGCCTCAAAATACTGACACTGAAACTGCATAAAAATGAAGCACACACCCTGCCATCATTTGAATTTCATGTATTAACAAGCACACCGACTGACTAAATTGCTATAATCGCCACACTTACAACACAACACTTCAAACCGCCATGAAAACCTTTGTTCTTCCCGATACCCGCCCTTATCCGCAAAGCCCTATCAAAAACCACCTTCTGCTCAATGCCTATCAGCTGGCACACAACTCCTCCTCCGCATCACGCAAACTTTCGGCCGGCCAACTGCAAACCGAAATCCGCACCATGCTCAGCCAAAACCATTATATCAACCTTTCATTGGCAATGACCATGGCGCCCGATGTCGGCACTTACACCAGCCTGATTCAAAGCGTGGGCGAAGTCCTGAAGGCAGAAAACGATAACGAAGCCCAATGGTTTGCCCTGCCTGTCGTTTTGGTTGCCGGTTGCAAAAAAGAACAAACCCTGCCGCTCACGCTGCCTACCGAATCCCTCTTCGCCTGCCTGCAAAACTACCCCAACCTGCGCGCCCTCACGCAAAACACGCAATGGCTGCCCTACCTCGTCCAATCGACCGATTTGAGCAGCGTTACCCCGGGCGAATGGTTCCAAGCCAAGCAAAACGATGAAGCGGCAGGCGCATTCCAGCAAAAATTCGAATACAAACCATTGGCGCTGCCCGAAGGCCAATCCGTCCATGTTGTTTACGCGCTGGGCTACGGCGATAAAAGCATTCAGACGGCCTTGGGCCTCAACCTGCAACAGGCAGGCCTGCCGCTGATGCAGGTTTGGCAAGAGCATCTCGCCCTCGACGGCGTTACCCTCTTCACCAACCCGCTCTCGCCCAATACGCCGCTTGACGCACTGACCGAAGGCAGCCATACCCGCCAACGCATGGCCATGGACGTTTTTGCCACCAACGCCATCCGCGCCATACGTATGCAAAGCCCGCGCGTCGGCGTTGTTGCCGCAGCCAAGGCGGACGGCAAGCTCCAGTTTAGCTTCAACGCGACTGACAGCGCGTTTGAAATCGTTCCGCAGACCTTCACTTGGGAGCTGGCTTCAACCGACAATATCGCCATCGTTCAGCAAAACTTCCTCGACCTGATGGCAGAATGCCGCATCGAGCACCTCTACCTGCTGCACAACCCACTGGGCGAAAACGAAAATATCCCGACTTATGCCCAAGCATTGAAACTGGAAGGCCATAATCCTTTCTTCAGCAATGTAAACTAAATTGAAAATGCAACACGCAAGGCCGTCTGAAAACGGTTCAGCGTGTTGCATTGATTTTCAAACCTTACCGCTCATTTTCACAAACATGAAAACCCACAAAATTCTTTTTGTCTGCCTCGGCAACATCTGCCGCTCCCCCATGGCCGAATACGTCCTACGCCACCGCGCCCGCGAAGCAGGCATGGGCAATGCCGTCATCACAGCCAGCGCAGGCACGTCAGGTTGGCACGACGGCGAAAACATGCACGAAGGCACGCGCCGCGTGCTCAAACAACACGGCATCGACCCATCAGGCTTTACCAGCAGCAAAATCAAACCCAGCGATGCCGATCATTTCGACTACATCATCGTGATGGATGACAACAACCTCAGAGAAACCGAAAAGCAGCTCGGTTTTCACCCCGGCAAAATCTTCAAACTGACCGACCTTATCCCCGATTCAGGCTACAACCATGTTCCCGATCCATGGTACACAGGCGACTTTGACGAAACCTACCGCCTGGTCGATGCCGGCAGTTTGGCCTTGTTGGAAAAACTGAAACAGGCTTAAACCGGCTGGAACAATAAAAGGCCGTCTGAACAGGTATCCGCAAAAGCCATGCTTTCGTGATGACCTGTTCAGACGGCCTTTATTAATCACCGCATCAACCCACGCGGTAAAAAGCCAGGCTGCCCAATAAGTTCGGCAGATGTTTGACCTGCCGGTTGCCCGTCATGACCGCACGCTCAAGCACGCGGATTTTGTTTTTGGCACACAGCAAATCAAAGTCTTTGAGGGTACACCAATGGATATTGGGCGTATCGTACCAATGATACGGCATGCGCTCGGAAACCGGCATATGGCCGCCGACGGCGATTTGAAAGCGGTTGCGCCAGTAGCCGAAATTAGGGAAGCTGACAATCGCCTGCTTGGCTACACGCATCAGGCAACGCAGGATTTTTTCCGTGTTCTGCATGGCTTGAATGGTTTGGCTCAAGACAATCACATCAAAGCTTTGATCGCCAAACGCCGCCAAGCCCTCTTCCAAGTCAGCCTGAATAACGTTTACACCGCGGGTCATGGCGGCAATCACGCTGTCGGTATCGATTTCGATGCCGTAACCGGCGCAGTTTTTATGCGCCACCAGCGCGGCTAGCAGCTCGCCGTCGCCGCAGCCTAAATCGAGTACGCGGCTGCCTTCGGGTATCCAATCGTAAATGAGTTGCAAATCGTCGCGCAGATTCATTTTTGGCAGTCCTTGTAAACGTTGTTCATATAAGCGGCAACCGCGCGGATATAGGCTTCGTCTTCCATCAAGAAAGCATCATGGCCGTGATTGGATTTGACTTCGATGTACTGCACGGATTTTTGCGCGGCGATTAATGCCTTGACCAATTCATGCGAACGTTGCGGCGAGAAGCGCCAGTCGGTGCTAAAGCTCGCGACAAAGAGTTTGGCCTGCACATTTTCCACGGCGCGCGTGAGGTTGTGGCCGTAATCGGCGGCCGGGTCGAAGTAGTCGAGCGCCTTGGTCATCAGCAGATAAGTGTTGGCATCAAAACGGCCGACAAACTTGTCGCCTTGATAGCGCAGATAAGATTCCACTTCAAATTCAACGCCGTAGCCGTACTGATAGCCGTCTGATTTTAAAATGCGGCCGAATTTTTTACCCAAACCGTCTTCGGCAAGATAGGTAATGTGCCCCATCATGCGCGCGATACGCAAACCGCGTGAAGGAACGGTATGATGGCTGCGGTAATTACCTTCGTGGAAATCGGGATCGGTCAAAATCGCCTGACGGGCAACATCGTTAAACGCGATGTTTTGGGTGGAAAGTTTAGGCGCGGAAGCGATAACGAGTGCGTGGGCAACGCGTTCGGGCAAAGAAATCGTCCATTGCAATGCCTGCATGCCGCCCAAGCTGCCGCCGACAACGGCCGCCCATTTTTGGATGCCGAGATAATCGGCAAGCATGGCTTGGGACTTCACCCAGTCTTTGACGGTTACAACCGGAAAATCCGCACCATATTCGCGGCCGGTTTCAGGATTCTCGGACAAAGGGCCGGTGCTGCCGTCGCAGCCGCCCAAGTTGTTCAAACCGACCACAAAAAAGCGTTCGGTATCAATGGGTTTGCCGGGACCGACCATATTGTCCCACCAACCGGCGTATTTATCCTCCGCACTGTGCTTGCCGGCAACATGATGATTACCTGATAAGGCGTGGCAGATAAGGACGGCATTGCTTTTGTCGGCATTGAGCGTGCCGTAGGTTTCAATCATCAGGTCGAAACGAGGTAAGGTTTTGCCGTTTTCCAGAGCAAGCGGTGTGTCAAACGGAATTTTCCGGGGCGTTACAATGCCCACTGAGGCATTTGTTGTCATTTGTAATTTCCAAGTGATGCGGCAAAAGGGGTATTATAACGTTTCGTTTTTGTTTTGTGCATGAGGCTTCAGACGGCCTGCCCTAATTAGAGGCAATATTTTTGGGAGGATATGAAATGATAGGCAGGCTTTTGCGATTTTTTTTCTTTTGCGCCATCGCGGCATTGATTGTGAACCGTCTGTTCAGCCGCCAACAAAAGCGCACCATTCGGGAAATCGCCAAAATCAGCGCGTGGGTATTGCTGGGGGCGGCGGCGGCTACGCTGTTTTGGTATTTGATGATGCTGTTTTTCAAGCATATTCCCAATTCTTATTGAAATAAAATATAAAAGGCCGTCTGAAAACCTTAATCCAGCGTTTTCAGACGGCCTTTTGATATTCAAACTTAAAACAATTCTTCCGGAATCTTGCAAACCGGAATCGGATTGACTTTGTGCTGCATGGCTTTGTGCAATCGGGTATAGATTGCCAAAACTTCGCGCTGCCTGCCCTCAAAATCTTCAGGCTTGTGGCTGCCGTACACGCTCATCGCCCATTCGAGTTCGGGATAAGATGCGCCCATTTGTTCTTCATCGGTACGCTCGGTATCCCAAAGGCCGTCTGTCGGCACGGCTTTTTGAATGTCTTCCGATACGTCTAACTCGGCTGCCAGCGCGTACACTTGAGTCTTGGTCAAATCGGCAATCGGGCTGATGTCCACGCCGCCGTCACCGTATTTGGTGAAGAAACCGACGCCGAAATCTTCAATTTTGTTGCCCGTCCCGGCCACCAGCAAACCATGCAGCTGGCCGTAATAATAAAGCGTCGTCATGCGAAGGCGGCTGCGTGCATTGGCCAGTGCCAGCTGTTTGTTGGGAAATTCGGTTTCGCTGACGTCAACGGTATCGGCAAACGTATCGAACGCCGGAGTCAAATCAACGCTTTGCGCTTTTACGTTAGGATAACGCTGTTTCAGACGGCCCATGTGTTCTTGCGCGCGGTTAACTTGGTCGGATTTCTGACGAATCGGCATTTCCAACAACAAAACCGACAAACCGGTTTGCGCGGCAAGGGTGGAAACCACGGCAGAATCGATGCCGCCGGATACGCCGACGACAAAACCTTTGGCACGCGCCTGCTCGGCGTAATCTTTGAGCCATTGAACGATATGGCGGATGATGGCTTGGGTTTGCATAGGGATAAATGTTCGCTTCAAATAAACCGAATGATAGCCTGATTTGCACTTACCTGAAAGACGACAGGGTATAATGTTTCTTTTATTTCTTGCACACACACCATGTCCAAACCCATTCTTTTGCGCTGGCTCGCCGTCTGCCTGATTCCGCTTGCCACCCTTTTGTGGTTTGCCCTCAACCCGCCCGAAGACAAAACGCAACACCTCATCAACGGTATCATCCTTGCCTGCGAAGCCACGTTCCTATTTAAATTCGTCCTCTTTGACGTCATCAAACACCACCTCAAACAAGAGCCCGAATTGAAACGGCAAAGCATTGGGATGTTTATCCCGATTGTTTTGCTGATTGTTTATTTGTTCCACTATTTCGGCGCATTCTGATGTTTTCAGACGGCCTTGGGCATATTTTTCCATGACCACTCCCCCACCTTATACCTGCTGGATTTTCTGCAACGTCATCGACAACTTCGGCGACATCGGCGTTTCATGGCGGCTGGCGCGTATTTTGCAACGCGAACTCGGCTGGCAAGTGCATTTATGGACAGATGATTTCCCGTCCCTTCAAGCACTTTGCCCTGATTTGGCCTCGATTCCCAATATCCATCAAGGCATCGGCATTCACGCTTGGCAAGCCGACCATGCCGAAGATACCGATACAGCCCCTACCCCCGACATTGTCATCGAAACCTTCGCCTGCGAACTGCCCGATGACGTTCAATCCATCATCCGCCAACACCAACCGCTTTGGCTCAACTGGGAATACCTCAGCGCGGAAGACAGCAACGAGAGGTTGCACTTAATGCCCTCGCTACAAGCCGGCGGCATACAGAAATACTTTTGGTTTATGGGTTTCAGCGAAAAAAGCGGCGGCCTGCTGCGCGAACGTGATTACGCCGAATTTGCCCGCTTTGATACGGAAACCTTACGCCGACAACTCAAACTTCCCGCAAAAAATGCGCCTGAATGGCTGCTTTTCGGCTATCAAAGCGATATTTGGGCAAAATGGCTGACCATGTGGCAACAGGCCGGCCAACCCATTACCTTGCTGCTTGCAGGTACACAAATCATCGCCAGCCTGAAAAACAGCGGCCTAGTGCCGCCAAATACCCTGCTTGAAGACGGCGATGTGTATCAGAGCGAACACATTACCCTGATCAAAATCCCTTTCGTTGCCCAACAAGATTTCGACAAACTACTCAACCTTGCCGACGGCGCCGTCATACGCGGCGAAGACAGCTTTGTTCGCGCTCAACTCGCCGGAAAACCTTTCTTTTGGCACATCTATCCGCAAGAAGAAAATATCCATCTCGACAAGCTGCACGCTTTTTGGGACAAAGCGCATCAAGTTTATCCGGATGTTGTCGCCACGGCACACCGCCTCCTTTCCGACGAACTCAACAACGGCGAAGCACTCAGCGACAACCAACGCCTGCAGGCATGGCAAACCTTGACGGCACATCAAAACGAATGGCGCCAAAGCGCGGCAAAATGGCGGGACGGACTTTTTGCCCAAAAAAGTGCCGTCGAAAAACTTGCCGCCTTTATTTCAAAGCACAAAAAAATACGCTAAAATAGCGCGTTTTATTACAACCGATTTGATTGGAAAACCACAATGAAAACAGCACAAGAACTGCGCGCCGGCAACGTATTCATGGTCGGCAACGATCCTATGGTCGTTCAAAAAACCGAATACATCAAAGGCGGCCGCTCTTCCGCCAAAGTCAGCATGAAACTGAAAAACCTGCTGACCGGTGCCGCTACTGAAACCATTTACAAAGCCGACGACAAATTCGACGTCGTGATCCTGTCCCGCAAAAACTGTACTTACAGCTACTTTGCCGACCCAATGTACGTCTTCATGGACGAAGAATTCAACCAATACGAAATCGAAGCCGACAACATCGGCGACGCGTTGAAATTCATCGTTGACGGCATGGAAGACCAATGCGAAGTTACTTTCTACGAAGGCAACCCAATCTCCGTAGAATTGCCTACCATCATCGTTCGCGAAGTCGAATACACCGAGCCTGCCGTTAAAGGCGATACTTCCGGCAAAGTGATGAAAACCGCACGTCTGGTCGGCGGCACTGAAATCCAAGTGATGTCTTACATCGAAAACGGCGACAAAATCGAAATCGATACCCGTACCGGCGAATTCCGCAAACGCGCCTAATCAGCCCGTAATACAAAAAGGCCGTCTGAAACAAGTTTCAGACGGCCTTTTATCAATCTGCCTTATTGTTTCTTCAAGCCCTTGGCTTCGACAGTGGCAATCGTACCGTCAATGCCTTTGCTCTTAATCAGCTCGCCAAACTGATTGCGGTATACTGTTACCAAGCTGGTACCGTCCACGCGGATGTTGTAAATCTTATACACACCGCCGCTTTGGTAAAGCTGGTAAGCCACTTCATACTTCGTACCTTTTTTGGTTTGAATTTCTGAGAAAACATCAAACTTATTACCGTTTGCCGTCATCTTCGGCAACAGGCGCACATTTGCATCCGCCGCGCCAATCAGTGCAGAGTGAGAGTACATCGCAATGACCATGTCTTTGAATGCACGGATAAAATCGGTTTTCTGTTTGGCAGAAAATTCACGCCATGGCGCGCCAACCGCCAAAGCCGAAATACGCTCATAATCCAGATAACGGTCGGCATACTGCTCAACCTGTTTCACACGTTGCGCCTCTGTCAAAGACGTATTGCGTGCGATTTTCAACACAGAATCAATATTCTGCTGCATCTGCTTTTGCGCCGGATGCGTTTCCGCCGCCACATAAGGCGCGGCAATTACCATTGGTGCAGCCACAATCAAAGTCTGAAGAAAACGGTTCATGATGATATCCATCCAAAATAAAACCGCATTGTAAAAACAATCCATTCCAAAAAACTTAATTCTTTGTAAAAGCAGGCATGAGCAATGAAAAATCCTGCAATTAAATTTCAGACGGCCTGATAAAAATAAGATAACATATAAACATTATTTTCAAAGGAGGAAGCCATGCCCTACGTCAACATCAAAGTAACCGGCGGCAGCGAAGCCCCGAGCGCGGAGCAAAAAGCCGAATTAATCCGCGGCGTCACCGAATTACTCTCACGCGTTCTCAACAAAAACCCTGAGACAACCGTCGTCGTCATCGACGAAATCGATATGGACAACTGGGGCATAGGCGGCAAAAGCGTGACGGTTCGCCGTGCCGAAGCGCGCAATAAGTAAGCCTTGGCCGTCTGAAACCCTTTTAATTTACCCGCAAAAAGAGTACATTTATCCCATTGTTAACAATTTTACGGAACACACATCATGGAGAAATTTCCCAAATCATCCAAACTGGATCACGTTTGCTACGACATCCGCGGCCCGGTTCACAAAAAAGCCCTGCAACTGGAAGAAGAAGGCAACAAAATCCTCAAGCTCAATATCGGTAATCCGGCTCCGTTCGGTTTTGAAGCGCCCGACGAAATCTTGGTTGACGTCATCCGCAACCTGCCGACTTCACAAGGCTATTGCGACTCCAAAGGCCTTTACTCCGCACGCAAAGCCATCGTCCACTACTACCAAACCAAAGGACTGCTCGACGTTACCGTCAACGACGTTTACATTGGCAACGGCGTCTCCGAATTGATTACTATGTCCATGCAGGCGCTGCTCAACGACGGTGACGAAATCCTGATTCCCGCACCGGACTATCCTTTGTGGACCGCCGCCGCAACACTGGCAGGCGGCACCGTCCGCCATTATCTATGCGACGAAGAAAACAACTGGTTCCCCAACCTGGCCGACATGGAAGCCAAAATTACGCCTAAAACCAAAGCCATCGTCGTCATCAACCCCAACAACCCGACAGGCGCGGTGTACAGCAAAGAAATCCTGCTCGAAATCGCCGAATTGGCACGCAAACACGGCCTGATTATTTTTGCCGACGAAATTTACGACAAAATCCTCTACGACGACGCCGTACACCACCATATCGCCGCGCTCGCCCCCGACCTCCTGACCGTGACATTCAACGGCCTCTCAAAAGCCTACCGCGTTGCCGGATTCCGTCAAGGCTGGATGATACTCAACGGCCCGAAACATCATGCAAAAGGCTATATCGAAGGCTTGGACATGCTCTCGTCTATGCGCCTTTGTGCCACCACACCCATGCAACACGCCATTCAGACGGCCTTAGGCGGATACCAAAGCATCAACGAATTCCTCCTCCCCGGCGGCCGCCTGCTCGAGCAACGCAACAAAGCATGGGAACTGGTCAACCAGATTCCGGGCATATCCTGCGTCAAACCCATGGGTGCATTGTATATGTTCCCCAAAATCGATACCGAAATGTACAGCATCCACGACGACATGAAATTCATCTACGACTTACTCGTACGTGAAAAAGTCCTGTTCGTCCAAGGCACAGGCTTCAACTGGATACGCCCCGACCACTTCCGTATCGTTACCCTGCCGCCCGTTCATCAAATTGAAGAGGCCATGGGCAAACTCGAACGCTTCCTGCAAAACTACCGTCAATAAACCTAAACAAAGAGGCCGTCTGAAAAAGCAAACCGCTGTTCAGACGGCCTTTTTAATCGAACAGCAACTTGGCAAAGCCCGCCGACATGCGTATAATCAACCCTTCCTATCTGGGGGCGATCTTGGTTTCGACGGGGGTTGCAAAGCAGATGCGGGCATACCGGGGTCTCAGATTTCCCGTTAAACACTGAATCAAAATAGTCGCAAACGACGAAACTTACGCACTGGCCGCTTAAGGCCTGCCGTTGCAGCAGTTGGTCAATGGGCTGTGTAGCGCAAGCTACCGCAACGTCATTCTACATTGACTGGTTTTCTGTCGGGTTACTTGGTAGGAAACGAGATTTAAGGTAACTGGTTCCCTGAAGGCCTGTTGGTCGGCATGATGGGGACGAGATTCTAAATAGACACAACTAAGTATGTAGAACGCTCTATAGAGGACTTTCGGACGGGGGTTCGATTCCCCCCGCCTCCACCAGATTTGAAGCGCAAATTTTTGATTTAAAAAGGTTTGCGCTTTTTTATAAACTTAAAACAGGCCGTCTGAAACGTTTCAGACGGCCTGTTTTTGTCTCAAATATCTGAGTGAAAAAACTTTTTCTTTCGATACATTGCCAATAGTGCTTTGCTTTAAAAAAGATTTCAGCCTTACATTTTTCTATCAGATTTCATATTCATTTTACGATGCGGCCTAACCGTTACACTCAATGGCAGATGATCTGACAAATGTTGCCAGTCTTTACTGTTGTGGATTTCAGAATCGATGACATCAAGGTTGCGCGTGTAAATGCGGTCGAGACTGAGGATGGGTAGGCGCGAGGGGAAGGTTTTGGGACGTTTGCCTGTATTATCGACAAATACTTCGTTCAAATCTAATGCTCTGCCCAGCTCACGCGCTGATTTTTGCCGCCAGTCATTGAAATCGCCGGCAATAATCAAGGGGCTGTCAGGGTTGATGTGGCGGTCGACATAGTCGCTGATGGCGCGGTATTGTTTGAGGCGGTCTGGCTCGCGCAGATTGAGGTGGACGCACAGACACACCAGCGGGTCTTCCCAACCTTCGGGCACGACCTCGCAATGCAACAGGCCGCGCTGTTCGAGTTTGTTGACGCTGATGTTGAGGTTGTTTTCCGTTTTCAGCGGCAGGCGGCTGAGAATGGCGTTGCCGTGGTGTCGTTTGGGATAGACGGCATTTTTGCCGTAGCTGCGATGATAATCGAGGCTGTCGCCGATGATGTCGTAATGCGGTGCATCGGGAAAGTCGGTACGGCGGCTTCTGTTGAGATGTTGTCCTTGGACTTCTTGTAAAAACAAAACATCCGAACCCAATGCACCCAGCGCGTCAGCCATGCGGTTGACCTGCACTTTGCGGTTGAGTGCGGACATGCCTTTGTGCATATTGTAGGAAGTAATGGTAACTGGACGGGGAGACATGATGTGTGATGAAGCGGTTTATTTGTTTCAGTATAGCACCGGAGCGTGTGGTTTTACGGCAATTTTGGTTATACTTGTTTAAAGAATAAAACAGCGTTTTGACAGGGAATTTCCCAATCAAAACGCCTTCTGTTTTTCAGACGGCCTTGCGTCCGAATCAGTTATTGATTACTTCAACATTGGTTTCAAAAGTAACAGTGTGCTGATATTTAGATGCGGTTTTGCGTTTTGGATAAGGATATTTGGAAACGCTTTTCACTGCACGTTCGTCCATTTCAGGATTGCCGCTGGATTGAATGATATTCACGCGGTCAACGTTGCCGGCAGGAGTTGTGAAGACATCCATCAAAACGGTTTTAACGCTGCCGTTTTGCGCTTTCATGGCTTCCAGAGTTTCGGTATCGGCTGCTTGTGCAGTACCGAATACAGCGGCAAACAACAGGGCTGAGGCGAGGAGTTTAGTCGTTTTCATGTTTTAGTCCTTATTAGGGTTGTGGTTAGGTTTAAATATTTCAGACGGCCTGATTGATCGTTATTTGAAATTCAAAATCGGCCAACCTTTTGCTTTGGCTTCTTTTTCCAGCTCGGCATCTGGATTGATGGCGACAGGTTCGTCCACGATACGCAGCAACGGCAAATCGTTTTTGGAGTCGCTGTAAAAATAAACCTTACCGTAGCTTTCAAAGGTCTCACCACGCTCGGCAAGCCATTGGTTCAATCGGGTAATTTTGCCTTCTTTCAGGCTGGGCGTACCGACATAGTTGCCGGTATAGCGGCCGTCTTCGCCGGTTTCAAGCTGTGTGCCGATAACATTGTGAATACCGAAAAGATGGCAGATCGGGGTAATGATGAACTCGTTGGTCGAAGAAATAACCAACATTTCGTCGCCCGCCATTTGATGGCTTTGCACCAGCATACGCTGCATCGGGGAAATATACGGAACAATATATTCGGCCATAAACTCGCGATGAAACTCAGCCAATTCTTCCTTGCTGAATCGGGCCAAAGGCGCGAGATGGAATTTGAGGAAGGCATCAATATCAAGACAACCGTTTTGATAGTCTTGGTAAAACTTTTCATTTTGCGCCTCAGTTTCAGCCGCATCGACTATGCCTTTTTTAATCAGGTATTGCGGCCAGGAGTGATCCGAATCGGTATTGATCAAGGTATTGTCGAGGTCGAAAATGGCAAGGTTTTTCATTGGGTTTCCTGTTGTTTTAAAAGCTGGCGCAAAAGCGGCAAAGTAATGCGCTTGCCCATCATAACGGCATAGTTGTCGAGGGTATCGAGCATTTGCATCAGGCTGTCCATATCGCGCCGCCAATGGTTCAGCAGGTATTCGAAGATTTCCGGATCGATGGTTACCTGACGGGCGGCGGCCATGCTGACAAGCGCATCGATTTTTTCCCGGTCGGTCAACGGTTTGACTTCGTAAACCAGGCAATACGCCATGCGTGTGCGCAAGTCTTCACGGATAACGAGCTGCTGCGGCGTATATTCGGAACTCAAAAGCAAAAAGCCTTTGCCGCTGTTGCGGAAGCGGTTGAAGATGGCAAACAGTAAAGCCTGTTCTTCATTATTAAGCTTTTCGATTTGGTCAATGGCAAGATATTCTGCATCTAGCGCGGCTTCTGTCAGCGGCGTGGCAGCGGCATCGATATAGATAGCATTTCGTCCGGCATCGAGTGCCTGGGCGACCCATGCCTGCAAGAGATGGCTTTTGCCTGCGCCCTCTTCGCCCCAAACATAGATAAATTGCCCATGTTTGTGCTGCAACACATACACCAGCTCGGCATTTTCTGTTCCCAGAAATTTGTCGAAGCCGGGATAATCATGGCTGGCAAAATCGAAGATGAGCTGGTTCACAAAGGCGCACCGGTTAGGTTGAAATCGGCTTTATTTTACGTTGTTTTGCGGTTCACCATCAAGGATAAAGGCCGTCTGAAGCCTATACCTGCAACATATCTGCACTTCTAAACAGCTTACGGCATTGGTTTTATTCCGCTTTGGTTTTACAATGTCGAACTTCTCGCCGAAACATTTGTCTGTTCTTTTTCAGACGACCTTTTTATTTGGGAACCCTAGTGATTTCTACCCTTATTGATTTCATCCTCCATATCGACCAACACCTTGTCCACCTCTCCGCCCAATACGGCCCGTGGATTTACGCGATTTTGTTTGTTGTAATTTTCTGCGAAACCGGTTTGGTCGTAACGCCATTTTTACCCGGCGACTCGCTGCTGTTTGCCGCCGGCGGTATTGCGGCCATCGGCGGCATGAACATCCACGTCATGGTATTGCTACTCTTAGCAGCCGCCATTTTAGGCGATGCGGCCAACTTTATGATCGGCAAGTATTTTGGACAAAAACTATTTGCCAATCCTGATTCCAAAATTTTCCGCCGTTCGTATTTGGAAAAAACCCATGCGTTCTATGAAAAACACGGCGGCAAAACCATCATCATTGCGCGCTTTGTGCCGATTGTGCGGACGTTTGCGCCATTTGTCGCAGGCATGGGCAATATGCACTACGCAACGTTTATCCGTTACAACATTATCGGCGCAGTGTTGTGGGTATTGTTATTTTCCTATGCAGGCTACTTCTTTGCCAATATTCCCGTCGTCAAAAACAATCTGGGCTTAGTCATGGCGGCAATCATCGTGATTTCGATTTTACCTGCGGTAGTCGAAATTATCCGTGCCAAACTTAACGCCAAAAAATAACAATCAATCGAAAAGTTTGAAAGTTTAAACACATCAAGGAATTGTCATGCCGTTGCTGTCTATTGAGTTTGCGGTATTCTTTATCGTATTTTTGCCGCTGTACTGGGCATTTGCACGTTTGCCGCAAGTTCAAAACGTTTTACTTTTGGTTGCCGGTCTGGGCTGGCTTTACCGTATCGAACCCATTTTTGCCGCACTGATTTTGGTTTACTCGTCTGTGGTTTACCTGATCAGCGTGCTGATGTTTTCTGAAAACGAGAATATCCGCAAATTTTGGCTGGGTTGCGGTATTTCGGCGGCATTGACTGTTTTGTGTTTCTTCAAATATTTCGACTTTTTCCGCCCGATTATTCAGCAATATATGGAGCAAAGCGCCATCATCGACATCCTTTTGCCTTTGGGCTTGTCTTATTACACTTTCCAATCGCTGGCTTACTTGGTGTATTGCTACCGCGAGCCTAAAGGAGACCGTTTTGAATGGCACGAGCTCCTACTGCATCTGAGCTTCTTCCCCACCATCACATCCGGCCCGATTATCCGTGCGGCCGCTTTTAAAAGCATAGACGGCGAACAAGCGGGCGCATTGGCGCAAATCCGCACCAAACAAGCACGCCAACTGATTTATCCGGCGTTGGCGGTCGGCCTGATTGTGTTGGGCATTGCCAAAAAATGGTGGCTTGCCGGCGTATTGGCGGAAGGCTGGGTATCGCCTGTTTTTGAAAATCCGGCCCAGTTCGACGGCTGGGGCGTGTTGTCTGCGATTTATGGCTATACCTTCCAACTCTTTTTCGACTTTTCCGGCTACTCGGATTTGGTCATCGGCTTGGCCATGCTGCTCGGCTTCCAACTGCCGAAAAACTTTGCCGCGCCGCTTCGCGCCATCAACATCCGCGACTTCTGGGACAGATGGCACATCAGCCTGTCCACTTGGATTCGCGACTATATCTATATCCCTTTGGGCGGCAGCAAAAAAGGCTTCGGACGTACCCAGCTCAATCTGATGATTGCCATGTTGCTTTCCGGCATTTGGCATGGCTACGGCTGGAGCTTTTTGATTTGGGGTGCACTGCACGGTGCAGCCTTGGTATTGCTTAACTGCGGCGACAAAATCGTCGGCCGCAATGCCTTAGGCCGTCTGAAAATCGGCAAGCCGCTCGCCTGGCTGTTTACCTTCCATTTCGTTTGTTTCGCGTTTGTCGTGTTCAACAGCGCAACGCTTGCCGATACGGAAATGCTGTTCAGCGCCTTATTTGCCAATGATAAAGGTTGGAACGCGCCTCTGCCGACCGACCTCATGTTGCTGGGTGCCTTTGCACTGATGCTTTTGCTGTACCCGTATTTGCTTCGCTTATTTGAAGCATCGGTAAAAGGCTTGGACAAACTACCTGCATGGCTGTGGTTTATCCCCATCACGCTTATCCTCGCCCTGATTATCGTCTTCGCCCCGTCCGGCATTCCCGGCTTTATTTACGCCAACTTCTAAGGAGCAGAACATGAAACGCTTTATCTCCCTGTTTGTTTCGATTCTGCTCAGTGCGGTTGCGCTGACGTGGTTTGCCCAAAACTCCATCAATGCCTATTGGCAGCAGACCTATCATGAGAACAGTCCGCTTGAGCCTTTATCCGAATACGCTTGGTGGCGTATCGGTGCGGATTGGCAACAAAAAGCCTACGAATTTTCAGACGGCCTGAAAGCTTCGCTGGAAGCAGAAGACGCTTTGGTTTCGGAAGATTCTGGCATTGAAACAACAGGGCCGTCTGAAAATACGGAAAACATTGAAACATCGGACAATCAAAAAGAGACTGCCGCTTCTGATGCGGCTAACAATACGGATGCCGCCGCCAGCGAGCCAAGCAATCAGGCTGATCAGTCGACAACGCAGGTTGTATTGAAAAAAGGCAACAAAGTTTTCTTTGCCGGCGACTCGCTGATGCAGGGCGTTGCACCCTTCGTACAAAAACACCTCAAGCAAGAATATGGCGTACAATCGGTCAACCTCAGCAAACAAAGCACCGGCTTGTCCTACCCCAACTTCTTCGACTGGCCGAAAACCATCGAACAAACTTTGCAAAAAGAACCCGACATCCGCGTTTTGGTTGTATTCTTAGGCCCTAACGACCCATGGGATTTCCCGATGGGTAAAAAATACCTGAAGTTCGCCACCCCCGAATGGGAAGCGGAATACCTCAACCGCGTCCGCCGTATTCTTGATGCAGCCTCCGCACATGATGTCCAAGTCATTTGGCTGGGCATTCCTTACATGAAAAAAGCCAAGCTCAACGAACAGATGCGCTACCTCGACAAAATCCTGTCGGGTACGGTGTCGCCTCAAGCCATCTGGCTGCCGACCGACAAACTGTTGAGCCATGGCGCAGAAGAATATGCCGACTCTGTCAAAGTAGATGGAAAAATCATCCGTTACCGCAGCAAGGACGGCATCCACTTTTCCGCAGAAGGCCAAAAACTATTGGCCGAAAAAATTATGGAAAAAATTAATTTTACACACGATACACAACCATGAAATTAAATAAAACCTTACTCCTCACGCTTCTTGCACTCCCTATGGCCGCCTGTGCCGCCGATGACGGCCTGTTAAGCAACTACAGCTCCAACCGCCCTGCCTGGCTGAACAAACTGCAACAGCTCAACAATACTTCAGACGGCAAATTCCGCATTATCCAAGTCGGCGACTCACACACCGCCGGCGACTATTTCACCGACCGCCTGCGCCGCCGTTTGCAACAAAAATGGGGCAACGGCGGCATCGGTTGGGTTTACCCCAACACCGTCAAAGGCCAGCGCATGGCAACCGTCCGTTACAGCGGCAGCGGTTGGAACACCATCAGCAGCCGCAAATCACACAGCGATTTCTCTTTCGGCGGCATTGAAGCACGCGCCGATGGTGGCAGCGTTACCTTAAGCGCGGCCGACGGCAGCATGGATACGCAACAAATCTCCATCTTCGGCAAGCCCGTTTGGTCCGAGCAAACCCTGATTGTTAACGGCCGCGAAATCCCGGCCAAACAAAACGGCTGGCAACTGTTGCATACCAACGCCTCCCTGCCGATGACCCTCAGCAGCAGCATGCCTTGGCAAATCGGTTTCATTAATATCGAACGCCCCGGACGCGGCGTAACCGTTTCCGCCATGGGCATCAACGGCGCGCAATTGTCCCAATGGTCAAAATGGCGGCCGGGCATGTGGGAAGATTTGGCACAAACCAAAGCTGATTTAATCATCCTTGCCTACGGTACCAACGAAGCCTTTTCCGGCAACCTCGATATTTCCTCTACCGAGCGGACATGGCGCAATTACATCCATCAAATCAAAAACACCCTGCCCAACGCAGGCATCCTGATCCTCGGTGCGCCGGAATCTTTGAAAACCGCCTATGGCAGCTGCGGCAACCGCCCTGTCTTGCTCAGCGAAGTACAACAAATGCAGCAACGCATCGCCCGTGACGAAAAAATCATGTTCTGGTCTTGGCAGGATGCAATGGGCGGCGCATGCAGCATGAAAAACTGGATGGTGCAAGGCTTGGCAGCCAAAGACGGCGTTCACTTCTCCGCACAAGGCTATGAAACTGCAGCCGATAAGCTTGCCGACAGCCTGATCCGCTTTGCCCAATAAATTGGCAAAAGCCTAAGTATTTTTCTCATTCACAGCACAAAAAAGGCCGTCTGGAATTCATATTTCAGACGGCCTTTTGTTGATCGCTTATTCAATAAACTGCTTAATTTTTAAACCAACATATTGCTGCTCATTCGTTGCGTTTGGTTTTCCGTAAAACGAACCAAACTTGCCTGCTTGTCAAAGCCTAATGGCTTGGCGACAAGGCGGTTGGGCAATTTGTTTAAATGGTGGTTGTAGCTTCCGGCCCTGCGGTTGTAAGTGCGACGTGCCGATGCGACTTCTGCTTCTGCAGCATCCAGCATTTCCATCAAACCGGCCAATTTTTCATCAGGATGTTGTTTCAAAAGGCTGTTGACGGCGGTTTGTAATTTTTTCAGCGCATGATTCAATGCTGTTTCGGTTTCGCACAGATGTTTGATCTTGGATTCGGAAAATGTTTTGGCGGTTTGCGCCAATGCGGTTTCAACTTCGACGCACATCTGCTGAACGTTTTGATCCGATGCAATGCCCTGCTCTTGCAGGTGTTTGCTGTATGCATCCAATACATGACGGACGGCATGATGTCGGCAGTCGAGCGCAATGCGCAAAGAGACAAAGGATTCGCGACAGTCTTTTTTGCGGTCTTTCAACTGTTGTTTGAAATACAATAAGACGGCGGCGATTGATACAAAGATAAGTGCAAGACTGATAATGCCCATTGTGAGTTCCCTAGTTATGATGCCACTCATATCGGTGGCTGATTTTATTTACATCGATTATAATCTAATTTCAATATTTTTTCCCAATTTTCATAAAAAAGGCCGTCTGAAATTCAGACGGCCTGAAGTTTATATTTTTATTTCAATGCTTTGACTTGATGTCGATAACCCACACTTCTGATTGCGAACCCAAACGCAGGGGAATGCCCCAGAAGCCGTAGCCCGAAGTAGTGAAGAAATGACCGTTGCCGATTGCCTCATAGCCGTAAGCAAGACGATAAAGCGTACGGACGATAAGGTTGGCGGGTGCGACTTGGCCGTTGTGGACATGGCCGGAGACCTGCACATCAATCGGCAGCCGGGCATGGGTTTCGATTGAAGTAGGACGGTGGTCCATCAATAAAACCGGTAATTGGGTATTTTGACCTTCCAAAAGCTGCTCTGCACTAGGACGCTTGCGATCCAAATCATCGCTCCGCCCTACCAGCAACACACCATTCACTTCCAAAACCTGATTGGCCAAAACCGTCAAGCCTGCCGCTTCCAATTCATGTTTGATGCGCTTCTGATCGCGGAACCAGTCATGATTGCCCAAAGTGGCATAAACGCCCATCGGGGCAGTCAGCTTCTGCAAATGCGGTTTCATGTTTTCTTTCAGGTACGCATCGACGGTATCGTCCATCAAGTCGCCCGGCAGCAACACCATGTCGACTTGTTCCTGCTTCATGATGTCCGTCAGCTTGTCCAATTGACGCGCGCCGAACAAAATCCCCAAGTGCAAATCGCTGGCCACGCCGATACGCAGCGGCTTATCCATTTTCTTATTGATGAATACAGTCTGATGGCGGACCACGGGCGTATAGGCGTTATACATCCCAAAACCGAGCAAACCGATCACAAACAAAGGCGCAAACAGACGCAGGCTTCGAGAAAGCGGTTGGCGTGCTACAAAACGGCGCAGCAAAAGATACAGGATAAATGTCGCTAACGCGGCATACATCACAAATAGCAAGATTACCATCCAAAACGCCACCACGCGGAACATCATATGCCCCAATTCCAGCAGCAAGCCGACCAACAAGCCGTTTGTAATGAAATAGGAAATACCCATCAGCCAACGCCTGCCGACTTTGCCGATCCAAGGCGCAAACAGCCATTGCAGCGAACGCCCAAGCCCGAATGTAAACACTTGCAACAGAATGACGCTCACAAAAAACATCTTGCCAAACATGCCTTTCCACCCTAAAAAATCACAAGGCAGATTTTAGGCCGTCTGAAACTTTCAGTGTATAATCCCCCGCGTAAAAACCCATAATATTTTGAAAGGAATCATCATGAGCCACCCTCAATCAGCTATTATTCCTGATCACGCACAAGCCGGTATTTTTATCGAAGCAGATATTTCAGACGGCCGCAATGAAGACATCAAATCTGCCTGCCGTCTTTCTTTGGAATCCTTGGCCAAACTGAAAACCCGTTTTCCGAATGATATTTTGGGTTTGACCATTGCCTTTGGCAGCCGCGCATGGCAATCGTTCGGCCATACTGACGAAGGTAGCGAAATCAAACCTTTCCCTGAATTGGGCAACGGCCTTGCCCCTTCCACCCAACACGACCTCTATATCCACATTCAAGCCACCGAGCAAAAAGCCGCCTATGCCTTGGCACAATCCGTATTAAGCGCATTCGGCGACAGCATCCGCGTAGCCACTGAAGAACACGGCCTGCGCCTGTATGAAGACCGCGGCTTGGACGGTTTTGTCGACGGTACGGAAAATCCGCAGGGCGATGACAATGTGCGCAATGTTGCCATTATTCCCGAAGGCAAGCCTGATGCCGGCGGCAGCTATGTTTTGCTGCAAAAATACCTGCACGATTTGAAAAAATGGGATGCCGTTCCTACTGCCGAACAAGAAGCCAGCGTTGGCCGCAGCAAAGAAGCCAATGACGAATTCAGCAAAGACGTACGCCTGCCCGACTCCCATCTCGGCCGCGTCAATGTCAAAGAAAACGGCGTTGGCTTGAAAATTGTCCGCCGCAGCCTGCCCTTCGGCAAAATCAGCGGCGAACATGGTTTGATGTTCACTTCCTATTGCAACACGCTGCACAATATTGAAGTCCAACTGCTCAATATGTTCGGCGATGCAGACGGCAAAACCGACTTATTGCTGAAATATTTGTCTAAAGCCGTATCAGGCGCCTACTACTACGCGCCTTCTGTCGAACGTTTGCAAAATCTTTAACGGCTCAAAGGCCGTCTGAAAAAACCTGCCTTTTCAAAGGCAGGTTTTTGTTATTCAAATCCCATTAATATTTTTATGGTATCATCATAGAAATTGATTCCATTATTGCTTCATAAACCCTGATTGCAGACAACGATAAAAACTGATACGCCCCAGACAGCTATTTTCGATAAAATAAACCCGATTATTATCCTATAAAATTACGACACCATGTATAAATCCCGCCTCCTTCCACTACCCGTATTGATTCTCTCCGCACTGAACGCCTATGCGGCCAATACGCCGAATCCGCCTGATCAAATCGATAAAAACGTATCTAACCAATTCGACAAAGACTTCCGCGACAATCTCGACCAGATTCATTCGGTTGAAATCCAAAAACGCGAGCAGTCGGCATGGGATTTACAGAAAAAACAAGATAACGACGCGGTTGCACAAGAGGTGCCGTCTGAAAACAATATCGAATGTTTGGATTACACCGGTATCGAACTTTCCGGCATTACCCTTATCGATTCCAAAAAGATTGAAGCCAAGCTCCCCAAATGCATCAATCAAAACAACATCAACCAACTGAACCGAGACATCGTTGCCGAGTATATCGCTCAAGGCTATCCGCACACGCAAATCAAATTTGAAACCACGCCCGCGCGTGTTTTGAAATTGGCCGTCATCGAAGGCAAAATCCGTGAGATTACCGGCGGCTCCCGTACAGTCAACGTCGACACCCTCTTCCCCAATCATCAAGGCAAACCGCTGAACATCCAATACCTTGACCAAGGTATCGAACAGGCAAACCATGTTGCCGGCAACAACGTCAGCATCGATGTTTATCCGCATGATGACGGCACCGCCTCTATCCAACTCAACAACGATGCCGAAAAACATTGGGGCGGCAGCATTACCATCGACAATAAAGGCAGCAAACCCAATACTACGACGCTACGCGGCAGCCTGAATATTGGCAGCCCGTTGGGATTGAGCGACTCCCTTTATCTAAACGGCTACACCAATCTAAACAACCACGACAGCCATTACAGTCGCGGTGGTAGCCTGTTCTACCAAGTTCCTTATGGCGCATGGACATTCAGCACTTACGCTGCCGCGTCGAAATCGCAAAGCATCCTAACGCCCAGCGTAACGCGCTATGCTTACCGCTCCAAATCCAAAGCGGCAGGAATCAAAGCAGACCGCGTATTCTCACGCAGTCAAAAACACATTACCTCCGCCTATGCCGGTATTGATTATGTGAAACAGACTGCAAAATTTGCCGACAGCAAACTGGAATTGCAAAGTCCGGAAATCTATTCGGCACAAGTCGGCCTGTCGCACACGGCCATCCTGCCAAACGGCATTTGGCTCAACAATATCGGCGTGGAACAAGGGTTTGCGAAAAATACCGAACACACACCGTTCGACAAACACTATACCTCTGTATCCTTGCAAAGCAATTTGATTCAAAACCGCCCATTGGGCAAATGGATCGTGCGCAACCATCACCAAATCGATGCCCAATATAGCCCGCATGATTTGTTTGCCGCCAAAGAAATGGACATCGTCGGTTATCAAAATGTACGCGGTTTCCGTTCGACTTCTTTGAGCGCAAGCAGCGCAGTCCTGTTGAGCAATACCGTTTATTTCCGCCGTAATACGCCTCACGGCATCTATATCGAACCTTATCTGGGCGCAGACATCGGCGTTGCCAAAAATCATCACGAAGGTTCGCAACGCGCCATGGGCTTAGTGGCAGGTTTGAATTTGGGCAAGGCGGACAAATGGCAGCTTTCTGCCGACTACGGCAAAGGTTTTGCGCGCATGCCCAACCAATCAAACAGCGAAAAACAGGATCATGTAACCGTTTCTTTACGCATTCCATTTTAAAATTATGTAAATATATATCCTTTTATCCAATATATAAACCGCTCATCTTAGCGTTATTAATTTCCCATTAATATCAATAGGATGAGCGGATTTTATTTGCATTTGAAATAGTGCACACAAGGTCATACTGGTGGTATGATTGTAAAAATTTCCATACCAATGTTAATACATTCAAAAGTTTTCTCAACAGAAATCCGATACCCGATATGGGATTTCTGATTCACTCTCCATCACGATAAATAAGGATTAAAATCCATGAAAATCGACACTTTATATCAGCCTAAGCTCTCAGCTTCCGGCAAAGTGACTGTCGCCGTGTGCTTTGCATTCCTGGGAAATGCAGCGGTAGCCGCCAATATCGAAGCCATCGGCCAAACTTCGGTACAGCAGCAAAACAATGTCGACATCGTCAACATTGCCGCACCAACGGCCCAAGGTCTTTCTCACAACCAATACAACAAGTACAACGTTTCCCAACACGGCGCCGTTTTGAATAACGCCCTGTCCGCCGGTAAATCCCAACTGGCCGGAAACCTATCTGCCAACAAAAACTTCCAAGGTCAGGCCGCATCTGTGATCTTGAACGAAGTAGTCAGCAAAAACCCTTCCTTGATTTTGGGTCAACAAGAGATCTTCGGTATTGCCGCAGATTATGTTTTGGCAAACCCTAACGGCATTACCCACAACGGCGGCAGCATCCTGAATGCCAACCGCGCATCCTTGGTTGTCGGTACACCAACCGTTTCAGACGGCGCGTTGAAATCTTTCCATATCAGCGACAATGGCAAACAGCTGCAAGTAAACGGCAATTTGAGCGGTAACCGCGTAGTTGACCTGCTCGCGCCGCAAGTTGTGGTCGGCAAATCAGCCAACGTCAATGCCGCTGACGCCATCAACGTTTCTTCAGGCAAAAGCAACTTCGACTACAAAACCGCACAAATCGAAGCCTTAGACGCAGCTTCAAATGCGCCGGTTCTTGACGGCCATATCTTCGGCAGTATGCGCGCCGGTACCATCCGCATCCACGCGACTGACAAACGCGCCAAACAAAACATTCAAAACGCCGCCATTACCGGTACCCGCTACCTGAATATCGACAGCAAAGGCAACCTGAGCATCCAGTCCGCCAACCTGACCGGCGCACAAATGGAATTGTTTGCCCGCGATACCGACATCAAAGGCACGGTTACCAGCCATTCCGCCAACAAATCTTCCAGCGGCAAAGAAGCGCAAAATGTTCAGCACTTCCGTTCAGACCGCAACAAAACGGAAACCTTTACCGCCAGCAATATCAATGCATCCGAGTCATTGACTTTGAACAACAGCGGCAGCCTCAACCTGAGCGCGGCCAACATCAATGCCGGCGCGCTGACCGCCTCTGCCACAGGCAACATCAATTCTAACGCGGTAAAAACCACCAACCGTACAGAATCCGACCACACTCAAAGCAAAGGCCTTTGGTACAACAACAACCTGAGCTCCTCTACTGACGAAAGCCTACATCAAACCAAAATCAATGCCGGCTCTGTCAATATTGCGACCACCGGCAAAGTCCAATTGGACGCAACCGAACTGAACTCGGCTGCTGATGCACGCATTGCCGCCCAACAAGGCATCGTATTGAGCAGCAACAGCGAAACCGACAGCAGCTCGACTTATGTCAGCTTCAAAAACGAAACTGCTGCCCTGAAAACCGGTATCGCTACAAAATCCTCCAAAAACTCTACCGCCCATGAAACCAAAATCTCCGCAGCCGGTGATATCGGTTTGATTTCCGAAGGCGATTTGAGCACTTACGGTGCAAGCATCGCGGCAAACGGCAATGTCGTTACCGATGTCAACAACATCAACTTGGGTACGCAAACCACCATCAACACCAGCAGCCTCGACGACCAGAAAAAATACTGGGGCGGCCTGTTCGGCGGTGAAAGCCAAGTTCAAAACAACCGTACCGAAAACCTGCACGGCAGCAGCATTACTGCCAACTCAAACGTAGTCTTGGGTGCAAAAAACGGCGTCAACGTTTACGGCAGTACCGTCGAAGGCCAAGCCGGTACATTCGTCAGCTCCAAAGCAGGCAATGTCGATATTAAAAACGCCACCAGCACCGACACTTCCGTACAAAGCGCGCGTAAAGGTACGATTTTCAATATCACGACCTCTAAAACCAGCAGCAACAGCAGCATTGAAAAAGTAACCGGTTCCACCCTGGTTTCCAATGCCGACCTGACCGTTGTTTCCAACAAAGACATCAATGTGATCGGCTCTGCATTGTTTGCGGCACAAAAACTGCAACTGGCTTCCGCAGGCGATTTGACCATCGATGCTGCCAAAGCGGTAGAAAACAAACAGGTCAACGAGTATTCCATCAAAGGCTACTCGGGTACCGAAACCAATAAAGAAAACGGCAGCGTGACTGCCAAAGCCGGTATCAAATTCACCGATACCCACACCGATACCCATTCTGTCGGCCTGAGCGGCAGCATTTTGACCGGTAAAAACACCCAGTTGTCTTCCAACTCAAACGTTACCGTCAGCGGCAGCCAAGTCAACGGCGAAGAATCCGTCAACATTTCCGCAGCCAATGACGTCAATGTTGTTGCCTCCAAAGGCAGCAGCACAGTAACCGAATCCGGCCGCGTAACCGATTTGGGCGTATCTGCCACTGCATACGGAAAAAATAACGCCGCAGGCGTCGGCGTATCTGTCGGCATTACCAGCACCAAAACGGATGCAACAACCGTAACGGACACATCCCATGTATCCAACATCAACACCGGCGGCAACACCACCATCACTGCCAACGGCAATATTAATCAAGAAGGTACCGTGATTAATGCGACCGGCAATGTGATTGAGTCTGCCAAAAACGTTACCCATGCGGCGGCACACAGCGGCGCGAAATCCGATGTGAAACAAAACGGCGGCGGTTTAGTCGTTTCTGTTGGCATCAGCACCAACAAAGGCATCGGCGGTGAAATCACTGCTCAAGGTCAAGGCAATTCTTCGACCCACAATGAATCCACTGCAACCGTTACCACCATCAACGCAGGCAATGCCATCGTTTTGGCAAATGACAAAGTGTCTGATGAAGGTACAAAATACGATGTAACCGGTGCGATCAACATTGACGCAGGTTCATACCACAACACTGCCGCCCACAACACCAGCAACAGCAGCAGCAAACAAGGCGGCGCGTCTTTGACTGTCGGCGCATACACCAAAGACGGTTCAAACGTTGATGTGAATGCCAACCTGAACGTCAACTATACTGATGAAAACAAAAAAGAATCTACCGCCGTCAAAGGCGATATGAATGCGACCAATGTTGTCATCAACGCCAAAGACTCTGCTGAAATCGCATCCAACATTACCGCCAACAACAACGTCAACATTACCGCAGGCAACGGCGTAACCTTCACCGAGTCAGCCAATACTGCCTCAAACCAAGGTACAGCCGTTAATGTCGGTATCGGCGCTGGTGCGACAATCAATGTTGAAACCGGTGTGGCCGTTCCTCACGTCAACGGCTCTGTCGGCATCAACAAAACCGATAACGCTTCTTCTACCGCCGCAGGCGCGAATGTAGCGGCCGGCAACGATATTAAAATCAATGCCAACAACGGCGACGTCAACCTGCACGGTACCAACTTGGTATCCAACAACTCCATTGAAGTAGAAGGCAACAAAGTCAATACTTCCGGCGCGATCAGCAGCGTTAACGAAAAAAATCTGACCGTCAATGTCAACGGCAGCTACGCTTCAGGCAAACCAAACGGCGGCATCAACGCCAAAGGTAAAAATGACGCCAACGTAACCAATACGGCAAACGTCATCCAAAGCGACAATGTTGTTATTACTACCGGCTCTCCAACCGGTTTGAGCGTCAACAATACGGCCATCAACGGTAATAATGTTGTGCACTACTATGACAACACTAAAGCTTCTGCGGCGAACCGTTATACCTACCGTCCCCGCCAACCAAGCTACGCCAAACGCCGTTTGCGTTACTAAGATGCGCTATTGAAGTCATTTGAATAGCCATTAAGACATGCCGTCTGAAAACAGAAAGTTTTCAGACGGCATTTTTATCATCAATGCAAAACCACACACTATCTCTGTTATGATAATGCCTCGCTAATACTATTCCGTTCCAACCATGTCTTCCGTCCTACCTTTTGACGCGCTCACACTCTCCATCGACGGCACCAACCTTATCGAAGCTTCTGCCGGTACGGGTAAAACCTACGGCATTGCCGCGCTCTTTACCCGACTGATTGTTTTAGAAAAAAAAGACATCGAGAAAATTCTGGTCGTTACCTTTACCAAAGCGGCGACGGCAGAACTGAAAACCCGTTTGCGCGCGCGTTTGGACGAAGTGTTGCAGGTTTTAAACGAAATCCAAACCTTGGGCGGCAAGCCGGAACATATTTCAGACGGCCTGAACAAATATTACGAAAAAGAGAAGAAATCCCCCGATGACTTTCTCAATCGCTTGATTCCTTTGGCTTTAGGCGAGCAAGACGGACAGGAAAGCTGCCATCGCCTGATTCTCCGCCTCAAAGCCGCGCTGAGCCAGTTTGACAACGCCTCGATTTACACCATCCACGGCTTCTGTCAGCGCGTCTTGCGCGATTACGCGTTTTTGTGCGGCGCGCCTTTGGATGTCGAGCTGTCGGACGACTCACGCGAGAGGCTGCTGATTCCTGCGCAGGACTTTTGGCGGCAGAAAGTGGCAACCGATGCCACATTGGCACAATTGGTTTTTGACCGGAAATGCACGCCCGAAGAAATGCTTGCCGAAATCAAAAGCTACACCGGCCGCCCCTATCTGAAATTCAGACGGCCTGAAGGCGATTTGCAAGAAGCCCAAGCCAAGCTTCAAGAAACATGGGAAAAAATTTGCGGCCAGTTGGAAGACTTGGAAAAAGCGTTTTGGGCAATTTTTCCCAAACTTAACGGCCAAATCTACAAACGAAAAACCTTTGAAAATGTTTTTACCGATTTAAAAACAAACGCCGAATCCAACCGTCTGCCCCGCCTGAGCAAACAAACGCTAGAAAAATTAAGCCTCTTCAGTATCGACACGCTCAACAGCAAACTGAAAAAAGAATATAAAGCCGATGCCGATGCGCCGGAAATTATTCAGCTGCAAGCCTTGGCTAATCTTGGCCGTGATTTGCAGGCAATGAAAAGCGCGGAAGAAGCGGTCTTCGTCTGCCTGCAACTCGACCTCCTTTCCTACATCAACCAATCCATTGCCGAACAAAAAAAATCACGCCGCGAGCGCGTGTTTGACGATTTGCTGCTGGACGTCCATCAGGCATTGACCACCAATGAGCACGGCAACGCATTGGCAAAAGCGGCAGCGGCAAACTGGGAAATCGCGCTGATTGACGAATTCCAAGATACCGACCCGCTGCAATACGAAATTTTCCGCCAAATTTTTATCGAACAAAGCTGCCCGCTGTTTCTCGTCGGCGACCCCAAACAGGCGATTTACAGCTTTCGCGGTGCGGACATTTACGCCTATCTGCAAGCCGCTCAAGATGCGGATAGGCATTACACCCTCACCGTCAACTACCGCAGCCATGCCAAGCTGATCAACGGCATCAGCGCTTTGTTCAAACAAAAAAAACACCCCTTTGTATTGGAAAACATCGATTACAGCGAGGTCTCCGCCAGCCGCGCCGAAAGCCGGCTGTCGCCACACTGCCCTGCTATCCAAGTGCGCTGGATCAATACGGACGACCAAACCGGCAAAGAGATTTTGCGCAGCCGAGCCGCCGAATATTGCGCCGATGAAATTGCCTTTGCGCTCAATGAAGCGGCCGAAGGCCGTCTGAATTTCAAAGGTCGCGCATTGGAATCCGGCGATATTGCCGTTTTGGTCCGTACCAACAACGAAGCGGCGATGATTGCCGGAAAACTGAAACAGCGCCGTATCCAAAGCGTGTTGCTGTCACGCCAGTCCGTTTTCGATTCTGCCGAGGCCGACTCGCTGTCCGCGCTGATCGGCTTTTGGCTCAACCCAAGGCAAACCGACTGGCTGCGCTTTGTCTTGACCGGCGTTTTGTTCGGCTATACCGCCAAAGAGATTTACGAACTCAACCACAACGAACATCAGCTGCTGAAATGGCTGGAGTCGTCTGCCGAGGCCATGGAAAAATGGCGGAAAGGCGGCATTTTTGCCGCCGTACAGCAGTTTGCCGCCCGACATGACATCGAAACACGCCTGCTCAAGGGCGGCAACGAACGCAGCCTGACCAACTACTACCAAATTTTGGAGCTTTTGGCCGAAGAAGACAGCCAAAGCCGCAACCCTGCCGCCCTGCATAAATGGTTAAACGAACAAATCAGCCGCGCGCGCAGCGGCCATTTCCCGTCAGACGTGCAAACCATCCGTCTTGAAAGCGACGAAAAACTGGTCAAAATCGTTACCATGCACGCGTCAAAAGGTTTGCAATATCCTTTGGTTTACTGCCCCTTCGCGTGGGATACCAAAGACAATTCCAAAGAAAACTGGAAAATCCTGCATACTGACAACCACGAAACCGAGCTGCTAGCCAAATCGCAAACCTCGGAAGCAGAACTAAGCCACCTTGCCGACGAAAAGACGGCAGAAGATTTACGCCTGCTCTATGTCGCCCTTACCCGTGCCGAAGAACAGCTCAACATCTACGCCGCCGCCAACAAAAACTGTACGCCGAACAATCCTTTTGCCTATCTGCTCGAAGGTTTGCCAGAGGCCGGCCGCGAAAGCGTCAGCCAAAGCTATCAAAGCGCGACAGACGTTGTGGAAATGCTCAAAACCAACTGGCAACGCTTTATCAAAAATGCGCCCGAAAATACGGAGTTTGCCTTCACGGAAGAAGCCCCGCCGGAAACCGTCTACCAATACAGCCGCCAACAAGACCAAGCTTTGAATGCACAGAGCATTAAACGCCGCGATTTTGACTTTATCCGCCACACCAGCTTTACCGGTTTGAGCAGGCATACCAAGTCAACCGATGAGCAACACGAGCCTTTGCAACCTGCCATCGATCCGGCAGAAAGCGCAGACCGTGCCATGCCGTCTGAAAACCTGCCGTCCCCGCTTTCAGACGGCCTCGATATCCACCATTTTCCCCGCGGCACCAATGCCGGCGTATGTTTGCATGAAATGCTGGAAAAACTCGACTTCGCCGCCTCTGCCGAGAGCCAATCCGAAATAATTGCCGAAGTTTTGCAACGCCACAGCTTTGAAGACAAATGGCTGCCGACGGTAAGTACCATGCTCGACACCTGCCGCCTGACGCCTTTAATCGGCGAGAGTCTGTCGCAGATTCCGCCGAGCCGACGCCTGCCCGAAATGGGGTTCACCCTGTACATGGACGATTTCAAACTGGACGACTTGCGCCGTTGGTTTGCCTCAAGCGAAACAAACCTGCCGCCCGAATGCGTCCAAGCCGCGCAACTGCTTGATTTCCATGATTTACAAGGCTATTTGAACGGCTTTATCGATATGGTTTGCCAAGATTCAGACGGCCATGTCGTTTTAATCGACTACAAATCCAACCATTTGGGCAACGATGCAAGTGCCTACACGCAACAGGCGATGAACGAAGCCGTGGCGCATCATCACTACTACCTGCAAGCCCTGATCTACGCCGTTGCCATCGCGCGCTACTATGCCCTGCGCGGCAAACCCTTGCCCAAAATCGCCATCCGCTACCTCTTCCTGCGCGGCATGGACGGCTCGGATCGAGGCATCTGGAAATGGGACATCGATACCGCCCTGCTTTCCACTTTTGTCGAGCGAAAAACAAATTCTTGATAAATCATTTTGTTAAACCGTCAAAAAGGCCGTCTGAAACGTTTTCAGACGGCCTTTGATTATTTGTGCAAACCGCATTCCTTACTGTCTTTGCTTTCCCACCACCATCGTCCAGCGCGGATATTTTCGCCCAGCTTGACCGGACGCGTGCAGGGTTCGCACCCGATGCTGGGATAGCCTTGATGATACAGCGCATTGAGCGGAACTTGGTGCTCGTGCGCATATGCCCAAACGTCCTGCTCTTCCCAATCGAAAATAGGATTGAATTTGGCGATGTTGCGGCCTGTATCCCGCTCTTCAAAATTCAATTCGCTGCGCGTTTCGGACTGGCTGCGGCGTTGTCCGGTCAGCCATGCGGGGGCGTTGTGCAAAGCGCGGTTGAGCGGTTCGATTTTGCGGATATGGCAGCAACGGCGGCGCAACTCGACGCTGTCGTACATGGCAGTCGTACCGAATTCAGCTTCAAATTCATCGGCGGTTTGCTGGTTGGGATAAAACACTTCCAATTCGGTTTGATAACGCGCATTGGTTTCGGCAATCAGCGCGGCGGTCTCGGGATTGAGTTTGCCCGTATTGAGCGTAATGATGCGGATGGGCAGTTTCAGACGGCAAACGGCATCGGTAATAACCATATCTTCAACCGCAAGGCTGGATGCGAACACGGCTTGCGGATAACGCGCGGCAATGTCTTGCAAACGGCGCTCCAAAGCAGCCGCCAACTCAGGCAGGCGGCGGCGTTCGTCATCGCTGATTTCGGGGATTTTCCAGAATTGTGGGCGGAATAAAGACATGGCTGGTTGTTCCTAATAATTTTCAGACGGCCTGTTGAAACGGCTGTCGATATGGTTATGGAACGATATTGTCCTGCGCCCTATCTTCAAACGGAAAGAATGCTTTTCTATTTCTTTATAACCAAAGCGTCTGCTGCTGGTTTTTCGGCAGCAAATGACTCACGCCGATGCCGATCAAGCGGAAGGCGTCTTCGTGTTGCGGCGGTATGCGTTGCAGCAAAGTATGCGCCGCCTGAAGCAGCGAGGCGCTGTCGGGCAGGACGGAAGAATACGTCAGCGAACGCGTGATAATGCGGAAATCGTGGGTTTTGAGCTTGAGGGTAACGCCTTTGGCTTCGACGTTTTTGCGCTCAATCTGCCGCCAAAGGTCTTCGGCAAGGTGCGGCAAATGGCTTGAAGCCTGCGCCAAAGACAAATCTTCGGGCAAAGTGATTTCGGTTGAGATTTGCAGGCGTTCGCGTTCGGCTTTGACCGGCCGCTCGTCGATACCGCGTGCCAAATCGTAAAGGCGGTAGCCGTAGCGGCCGAAATGGTTTAAAAGTTCACCGCGCTCAAAACGGCGCAAATCGCCGGCAGTCTGCATACCGAGGGCGTTCATTTTTTTCAGCGTAACTTTGCCGACACCGGGAATCTTACCCAACGGCAAGCTCTCCAAAAACGCCATGATTTTGGGTGGCGGCAGCACAAACTGCCCGTTCGGCTTGCGCCAGTCGGACGCGATTTTGGCCAAAAACTTATTGGGCGCAATGCCTGCGGAAGCAGTCAAACCGGTTTCTTCAAAAATTTCGGCGCGAATGCGTTTGGCCACCTCGCTGGCGTACGGGATATTTTTAAAATTTTGAGTAACATCCAAATAGGCTTCGTCCAAAGACAAAGGCTCAATCAAATCGGTATAACGTCGAAACACTGCATGAATCTGCGCCGACACTTGGCGGTACAAATCGAAATGCGGCGGCACAAACACCGCTTGCGGACACAGCCTTTTCGCCGTCGCCACCGACATGGCCGAGTGCAAACCGAATTTGCGCGCTTCATAAGACGCGGCGCAAATGACCGAGCGCGCACCCTCCCACGCCACAACGACGGGCAGCCCTTTTAAGTGCGGCTGCTCGCGCAGTTCTACCGAAGCGTAGAATGCGTCCATATCGATATGGATGATTTTGCGTTGGGACATGGGAAAAGGTGGATAAGGGAAAGGCTTATTGTAACAAAAGGCCGTCTGAAATTTCAGACGGCCTCTATGTTCAAACCTTATTTTTTACCGGAAAGCTGATCAAACAATCCGCCGTCGGCAAAGAATTTTTTCATGATGTCCGACCAAGCGCCGAACTTCTCATTCGGATTGAAGGTTTCAATATCGGGGAAATCGGCTTTGTGTTTGGCCAACACTTCGGCATTGCGCGGACGCAGATAAAGATTGGCGGCCAACTCTTGAGCCGGTTCGCTCCAGAGGTTTTTCAAGTAAGCTTCGGCAGCGGCGCGCGTGCCTTTTTTATCGACTACGCTGTCCACGACGGCAACCGGTGCTTCCGAAATAATGGTGTAGCTCGGATAGACGATTTCAAATTGGTCTTGAGTCAGTTTTTTGCTGACGTAGTTGGCCTCGTTTTCAAAGGTAACCAAGACATCGCCGATATTGCGTTGGCTGAATGTCGTCGTTGCCGCGCGGCCGCCGTTTTCAAACACAGGCGTGTTTTTCAGCAATGCGGCCACAAAATCTTGGGTTTTGCCTTCATCGCCGTTGTTGACTTTCAAGCCGTAGCCGTACGCACCCAAAAAGGCGTAGCGGCCGTTGCCTGTGGTTTTCGGGTTGGCCAAAACGATTTGCACACCGTCTTTGGCCAAATCGCTCCAGTCCTGAATGTGTTTCGGATTGCCTTTGCGCACCAAGAAAACGACGTTACTGGTATAAGGCACGGCATTATCCGGCAGGCGCGTGTTCCAATCGTCTTTAATCAGGCCTTTTTTCACTAAAAGCTCGATATCGGAAGTCTGGTTCATGGTCACCACATCGGCGGCCAAACCGTTGGCCACGGCCAAAGCCTGCTTGCTGGAGCCGCCGTGCGACTGTTGGATTTCAACCGTTGCGCCGCCGTTTTTCGCAGCATATTCTTTGACAAACAAAGGATTGTATTCTTTATAAAAATCTCGTGCGACATCATAAGAGACGTTCAACAGCTTCACATTACCGGCCTTGCCTGCGGAAGCGGCATTGTCGGCAGATTGTTCGGATTTTGGCGAGCAGGCACTCAACGCCAGCGCGGCAGTCAATGCGGCAAAAGAAAGGGTACGGATATTCATGGTCGGCTCCTATTAAAAGTATGGCGATACTTTATCGGGATCGGAGGCAAACGGGAAATAATGTTTGCTTTTGGGTTTATCAGTTTTGGTTATATAAACCGAGGCCGTCTGAAATCAAAAAATAATTACTTATAACTATAAAATCTAAACCATATTATTTACAAAGTTAATAAAAAAGAGTACCGTTCGTATTCGCCGAATCATTAGGCGTTTTGTTCAATAATAGAAAGATGGAGTGTAGAAACGATGAAACAGTGGATGCTTTTAGGATTGCTGGGATTGGGCGCAGCGGCGCAGGCGCACGATGTTTGGGTGGCCGCTCCGGCACATCAGCCTGCCGGCAAAATCCTGCATGCGGATTTGGGTTACAGCCACGACTTCCCCAATGTCGAAAAAATTGCCGATGACCGCGTGCATATTTTCAAACCGCTGCAATTGACCGACAGCTCAAAGAAAACCGTTGATTTGGTGAATAAGGGCGAAAACTATCAATACGTTTCCAAAGCCGCCCTGCCCGCAGGCTCCTACTGGGTCAGCGCGACCTACCAACCGACTTTCTGGTCGAAAAACCAAGACGGCTGGAAACAGCAAACCTTGAAACAGCTGGCCGGTGCCACCTATTGCGAACAATCGCAAATGTTCGGCAAAAGTTTTGTCCAAGTGGGCAACGGCGCAGTCGATGAAGCGGTATTGACCCGCCCTATCGGCCAAGAGCTGGAACTGGTTCCGCTGAAAAATCCGAACGCAGTCAAAGCAGGCGGTATTTTGCCGGTCAAAGTCCTGTACAAAGGCGAGCCTTTGGTTAAAGCCACCGTTACCGCCAGCTCCGACACTTTGGCCGAAATGGACTTGGAATCAACCCATGACCACCGCGAGCCTCAAGGCTTCTCCGGCAAAACCGATAAAAACGGCGTGGTCAATGTGATTACGCTGATTGACGGTTTGTGGAAAATCAAAGTGGTGAACGAGACCGATTACGGCGATAAAAGCGTATGTCAGAAAGACAATACTTACGCGACGCTGATTGTGCCTGTCGGTACCAAACGCGCGGCCGCACGCCATGCCCACCATCATCATTAACAGCCATTAAAAAAGGCCGTCTGAACTTTCAGACGGCCTTTATTTATTCTAATTCATAACCCAAATTTCTAAAAAAACGGGATAATGTTTCCAACTCATCACCATTTAATTGGGCAAAACGGACACGGTTGCAGCCGGTCAAGACCACATTGCCCATCCAGTGCGCCCCAAAGACGTTTTCTAAAGGGACATTCCTCATTCGATTGATAAACGGTGATTCTGAAGAAAATTGCGTCGCAATATTCGGAGGCGCGAATTTCAAACCCAAGTCCTGCAATGTATAACGGTGTTGCGCCGTCAAAAACATATCTTCGTGGTGCAGCCGCACCAGCCATTCCATATCGGCCATTTTTCCGTCTTTCGGCGGCAAAGGCGGCCGGATTTCTACATTTAAGCCCAGTTGCCTCGGCAT
The DNA here is from genome assembly GCF_001837375.1 of Neisseria sp. HMSC066H01. Taxonomy (NCBI): domain Bacteria; kingdom Pseudomonadati; phylum Pseudomonadota; class Betaproteobacteria; order Neisseriales; family Neisseriaceae; genus Neisseria; species Neisseria sp. HMSC066H01. The sequence continues at coordinate 222,126 of NZ_KV832194.1, read as the reverse complement.
GGTTAAAAGCCGCTTGCTGCGCAGGCTGAAACCGCCATTCTGCGGCTCGTCCAAATTCGAAGAATTCTGAATCAGATGCTGTTTGGCCAAATATTGGTCGGTCCCCTTCAGGAAAAACTGCCCGTCGGCTTTGGTTTCTAACAAAATCGGCAAAGGTGCGCCGATGTAGTCATATTCCCGATAGGCATCCTGCCAGTTTTGACCGTTCAACACCCAGCCGTCATTCTGAACAATCAAACAATAATCGGTTTCGATGTAATACATCAGTTGGTACAAAACAAACAGATTGTATTCCAAATAACCGAATGGCCGGCAAGGCTGATGTCGGATATTCTCCGGCAAATCTTGCGGACAGCTCGGGCTAATCAGCAATCCACGGCTACCGGGCAATTCGGCACAGCTGCGGATAATGGCATACATCGTGCCCTCGGTATAAGAATCTGCACCGGTAATACCAACCACGGTAATGTCAGCAAAACTCATTATATGTTTCTCCTGTTTCAGACGGCCTTTGAGTTATTTACGACACCTTGTTGCAGATATCTTTCAAACGATACAAGGCATCCAAAGCTTCGCGCGGCGTAAGGTTGTCGGGCTGGATTTGTGCCAACGCTTCGGCCAACTCATCGGTCTGGGCATGGCAAACCGGCTCAATTTCCGGCTCTTCCTCATCTGCCCCATTTTCAGACGGCATGGCGCTGAAAATATCCAACTGCGGACGGTTGGCGGCGGCTTGGGCTTCGAGTTCGTCCAGATGTTTTTGGGCGGCTTTGAGGGCACGGTTGGGCAGGCCGGCGAGTTTGGCGACGGCGATACCGTAGCTTTTGCTGGCGGGACCGGGTTCGATGTGGTGGAGGAAGACGATGTCTTGTCCTTGTTCGAGCGCGGAAAGATGCATATTGACTGCCGTTGCGTGGGCTTCGGGCAGTTTGGTCAGCTCGAAATAGTGGGTGGCGAAGAGGCTAAAGGATTTGTTTTTTTGCAGCAGGTGTTCGGCAATGGCGTGTGCGAGGGCGAGGCCGTCGAAGGTGGAGGTGCCGCGTCCGACTTCGTCCATGAGGACGAGGGATTGGTCGGTGGCGTGGTGGAGGATGTAGGCGGTTTCGCTCATTTCGACCATGAAGGTGGAGCGGTTGGAAGCTAGGTCGTCGGATGCACCGATGCGGGTGAAGATTTGGTCGATGGGTCCGATTTGGGCTGAATCGGCAGGCACGAAGCTGCCGGTGTGCGCCATGAGGACGATGTGGGCGACTTGACGCATGTAGGTGGATTTGCCGCCCATGTTGGGGCCGGTCAGGAGCATGAGGCGGTGTTTGTGGTCGAGGCGGGTGTGGTTGGCGGTGAAGTGGCGCACTTGTTGCTCGACGACGGGATGGCGGCCGTTTTCGATATGGATGACGGGGTAGTCGGCAAACTCTGGACAGACGAAGCCGCGTTCGGCGGCGGTGGCGGCGAAGGTAGAGAGTACGTCCAGCGCAGCGGCGGCTTTGGCGGCTTTTTGAAGCTGCGGCAAGGCCGTCTGAACTTCTTTCAGCAGGGCTTCAAACAGGCGTTTTTCCAGTACCAATGCCTGCTCTTGCGCGGTCAGGACTTTGTCTTCGAAGGTTTTGAGTTCGGGGGTGATGAAGCGTTCGGCGTTTTTCAGGGTCTGGCGGCGTTGGTAGTCGGCGGGGGCTTGTTCGGCCTGGACTTTGGATAGCTCGATGTAGAAGCCGTGGACGCGGTTGAACTCGACTTTGAGGGTGGAGAGGCCGGTGCGTTCGCGTTCGCGCGCTTCGAGGTCGAGCAGGAATTCGTCGCCGTGGTTTTGGATGTGGCGCAACTCGTCGAGTTCTGCGCAATAGCCTTGGTTGATGACGCCGCCGTCTTTGAGCCAGACGGCGGGTTCGGGCATCACGGCGGCTTTGAGGGTTTCGGCGACGGGCAGGGTTTCGGGGAAAACGGCTTTGAGGGTTTCTAAGAGACTGCTGCCCTCGGCAGACAATTCGATTTCGGACAGGGCAAACAGGCTGTCGCGCAGGGCGGCGAGGTCGCGCGGGCGGGCGTTGCCGACGGCGATGCGGGCAGCGATGCGTTCGATGTCCGCGATGTTTTTCAGACGACCTTGCAGGGTTTCGTATTGCGAACCCAGCGCGGCAACGGCTTCTTGGCGGGCGCGGATGTGGGCACGGCTGCGTAAGGGGTGGTGCAGCCAGAGTGCCAAGAGGCGGCTGCCCATGTGGGTGGCGCAGCCGTCGAGTATGGAAAACAGGGTCGGCGATTTTTTGCCGGAGAGGGTTTGCGTGATTTCGAGATTGCGGCGCGTGGCGGCGTCCATGCCGATATATTGGCTGTCGGTTTCGAGCGAAATGCCGTCTAAGTGTTGCGGCATCAGGTTCTGCGTCAGGCGGATGTAGTTCAGCAGCGCACCCGCCGCGCCGATGGCAGCTTCGTGTTCCTTGCCGTCCAAACCGAAGCCGTGCAGGTCTTGGCAGCCGAAATATTCGGTCAACAATTTCGTGCCCGCGTCGGCGGCAAACTGCCACGAGTTCAGGCGCGTGATGTTGGCAGAGGTCGTCTGAAAACCGTCAGGCAGGCTTTTGCCTTCGGGCAACAGGATTTCCGCCGCCTGCAAACGCGCCAGCTCGTCGGCGAGTTTGTCCGCCGTCGTCAGCTTGGTTTTGAATTCGCCGCTTTGTAAAGATGCCCACGCGATGGCGATGTGTTTTTTATCCGCGTTCACCGCCGCGATGCGGTTGGTTTCCTTGTCTTCCAAAAACGCCGCGTCGGTCAGCGTGCCGGGCGTCACGATGCGCACAACTTTGCGTTCCACCGGCCCTTTGCCCGCACCGACTTCACCTATCTGCTCGCATACCGCTACGCTTTTGCCCATCTTCACCAGTCGCGCCAGATATTGCTCCGCCGCGTGAAACGGCACGCCCGCCATCTTAATCGGCACGCCGTCCATCTGCCCGCGGGTGGTCAGGGTGATGTCCAACAGCTTCGCCGCTTCCACCGCGTCATCCAAAAACAGCTCGTAAAAATCGCCCATGCGGTAAAACACCAGCTTGTCGGCGTGTTGCGATTTGATGTCGAGATACTGCTGCATCATCGGGGAAACGGTGGGTTTGGACATGGAAAAGCCTTAGAAACGCAAAAGCGTTATTGTAACAAAAGGCCGTCTGAAAACCTAAATAAGCTTTCAGACGACCTTTTATATATGCCGAATAAGATTAGTCATAAACGAAAATAATGTCCAAGTCTTTCTTCGGCAGGAAATTTTCTTTGACTGCTTGGAAGCGGTTCGGCCCGACTTTGCGCAGGGATTTGTCCCAACAAAGCGAAATCACGGTATTGGGCTCGCGGTCTATGGTCAACGTGAATTTACCGATGGGTTTTGCCCAGTTGGCACCTGTGGTCAAGACATAGCCCAAATGGTGATAGACCTTTTCTTCTTTCACATTTTTAAAGTTGTTGAGGAAGTTTTCATCCATGCAGTACTCATCTATGAATGCTTTGCTGTCTTTGGCTTTGAGCGAAGGTAGGAAGCTGCCGCCGACCAGCGGGGTGTATTGGTGTTTGATTTCGGTTACAGCGTTGGCTTTAAAGGTTTGCTTCCAGCTGTAAATAATCTGCGACGACCAAGATGTCCAGCCCACTATGTTTGATTCGCTGGCTGGAAGCAAGGATTTGATTTTAGGCGAGCTGCAAGTACGAATTTTCTTATTAAGCTTTTCGGCATCTTTGTTTTGTGTCCACGGGTGCATCAACTCCTGATCGCTCAAACCACATTTTTTCAAGTCGGAGGTCACATCCACCAACGAGCCGTTACGCCGTTCAAAATAGGCTCGGACGTGGGCTTGCGGGCGGACAGATTTGCCGTTGACGTAAATGCGGAAGCTGTCCACCAAGCCCTTGGTGTCGGCAAAGTCGGAATCGGTGAAAGCAGGAACAATCGGCAAAGGAAAAAGGACGGTTTCGGTAATGTCTTGCGCTGTAGTATTTTTAAACTTGTAATGTACGCGGATTTGCTTTTCGCTGATGTGCAAATCTTCGCTCTGCATATCGATATGCGGATTTTTCAGATATTTGATGCCGCTTGTGCTGACCGTACCCATACTGTCATTGGCATGAGCAGCCCCAGTCAGCAGAAGGAGCAAGATTAAAGCTTTTTGTTTCATGATTTAACCCCTTTGAAACAGGCCGTCTGAAAAACAGGTTTCAGACGGCCTTTAACAGCAGCTTGGTTTTAAGCCAAAGCCACTTCCAAATTATCAATCAGGCGCGTGGTACCCAAACGGGCGGCGGCAAGCACCACCAATTCTTTATCGCCGACATGAGCCACTGCCAAGCTGTGTGCATGGCGGATTTCAACGTAATCAACCACCCAGCCGGCATCACTCAAACGGCGGATACATTCAGCCTCAAGCTGGGCGTAATCCAGATTGCCGTTTTTCAAGGCGGCGGCAATGTTTTGCAATTCTTGATAGAGGCGGGGCGCTTCTGCGCGCTCTGCTTCGCTCAAATATTGGTTGCGGCTGGAAAGTGCCAGGCCGTCTGAAGCGCGGCCAGTATCGACCGGGACGATTTCGATATTGAAATTTAAGTCTTCGACAAAGCCTTTGATAATTGCCAGCTGCTGATAGTCTTTTTTGCCGAAACAGGCGGTATCGGGTTGAACGATGTTGAACAATTTGGTTACAACGGTCGCAACGCCGCGGAAATGTCCCGGGCGGAATTTGCCGCACAATTCGTTTTGCAGGTGCGGAGGCTCGACATTGAAACGCTGTTCCACATTCGGATACAGCTCTTTTTCATCAGGCGCAAACACGACGGCAACGCCCTCGCCTGCCAATTTGTCGGCATCTTGCTGCAAAGTGCGCGGATATTTGTCGAAATCTTCGCCTTGTCCGAATTGCAGGCGGTTGACAAAAATACTGACTACAACGTTATCGGCACGTTTTTTCGCTTCGCGCACCAGCGCAAGATGGCCTTCGTGCAGATTGCCCATGGTCGGCACAAATGCCACTTTTCCGGCAGTTTTGCGCCACTCGCGCAATTCTTTAATCGTATGAATGATTTGCATGGTTTGAAAAATCCTTTATCTTTTCCGCCGTTTCATCAACGGAAATCACGCGCCGATTATACGCTTTTATTCATTAAAAAGGCCGTCTGAAATAAGTTTCAGACGGCCTAGAGTTTATTTTATCCGGCAAACGTATGTTCGACAGAAGGGAACGTTTTTGCTTTGACTTCGTCCACATAGGCTTTGACCGCAGCTTGAACGCTGTCTTTGCCCTGCATAAAGTTCTTCACGAATTTGGCGGTTTTACCAGGGAAAATGCCGAGCATATCGTGCATCACCAAAACCTGACCGTCGCAATCCACGCCTGCACCAATACCGATGGTCGGGCAAGAAACGGTCTCAGTCACTTTTTTTGCCAATTCCGCAGGAACGCATTCCATCAATACGATTGCCGCACCTGCCGCATCATGCGCTTTAGCGTCGTTGAGCAACGCTTCCGCCTTGTCGCCGCGACCTTGGACTTTATAGCCGCCGAATGCAAACACGGATTGCGGGGTCAGGCCGATATGCGCGCAAACAGGAATGCCGCGCATTTGCAGAAATTCAGTGGTCTCCGCCATCCAGACGCCGCCTTCGAGTTTGACCATATGCGCGCCAGCCGCCATCAATTCGGCCGCCGCCGCAAATGCCTGCTCTTTGCTCTGCTGATACACGCCAAACGGCAAGTCACTGACAATCATGGCATTTTGAGTGCCGCGAGCCACGCATTCAGTGTGGTAGCACATATCCTGCAAGCTCACCGGCAAAGTGGACTGACGACCTTGCACCGCCATGCCCAAAGAATCGCCGACCAGCAATACATCTACGCCGGCATTGTCCATCAGCGCGGCAAAGCTGGATTCATAAGCGGTCAGCATGGCGATTTTCTCGCCCTCTGCTTTCATTTTTTGCAAAGTGTTTACGGTAATCATGGTGTTTTGTGTGTTCCGCCCGACGGGCAGCCCTTTGTTATAAATGGAAACGCGGTATTATAAGGTCTGCTTTTAAAATATCAAAGCATAAGCAAAAAGCCCGACTGCTTTCACAATCGGGCTTTTAATTGGTGCCGGCACCAAGAGTCGAACTCGGGACCCCCTGATTACAAGTCAGGTGCTCTACCAACTGAGCTATACCGGCTTACTGAAATACCTTTCGGCACCATCAGTCTTTAACTGGTGCCGGCACCAAGAGTCGAACTCGGGACCCCCTGATTACAAGTCAGGTGCTCTACCAACTGAGCTATACCGGCAAGGAAGTCGGCATTATGCCGATAAGTTCCCATCTTGGCAAGCATTTTAAAACAAAGTTACTCACGAAATTATAAAAACCAATGATTTTAAAGAAAATTAAATACACACCTTATCTTTCCATCCAACACGCAAAAAGGCCGTCTGAAAACCGCCCCAGCGCAAAACATCATGGTTTCTGTTAAAATAACGCCTTCTACATCTTTCCGTCTTTGCCCATGCCGCCCCGCCATCCTTACCGCCGCCTGCGCCCTGCCAAATCCCATCTGCCCGAAGTCGGCATTTCCGAAGAAGGCAATATCCGTTCCCTGCACTTGGGCAGCGACACCATTCAAAGCTCCATGAATGTTGATCATCCGTCCGAGCTGGTGTTGTCGTACAGCCGCGCCATGATGGGTTGGCTGCTGTTTGCAGAAACCCCGCCCAAACACATCACCCAAATCGGCTTGGGTGGCGGCTCGTTTGCCCGTTGGATAGACAGCTATCTGCCCGATACCAAGCAAACCGCCGTGGACATCAATCCGCAAGTCATCATCGTGGCGCGCAGCCTGTTTGAATTGCCGCACGAAGGCGAACATTTTGAAATTATAGAGGCGGATGGCGCGGAATATATTAAAGTGTTCCGCCACAATACCGATGTGATTTTGGTAGATGGTTTTGACGGCGAACAGATTATCGATGCTTTAGTGGAAGAACCATTCTTCCAAGACTGCCGCAACGCCCTCTCCCCCGACGGCGTATTTGTGACCAACTGGTGGAGCGGCGACCAGCGTTATCAACGCTTTGTCGAACGCCTGCTCAACGTCTTTGACGGTCGCGTACTCGAGCTGCCGGCCGAGAGCCACGGCAACGTAGCGGTCATGGCGTTCCAAAGCAGCCCCAAAGAACAAAATCTCGACAACTTAAAAAAACGCGCCGAAAAATTAAGCGAAAAATACGGCTTGGACTTCAAACGGATGCTTGCTGATTTGAAAGCCAACAATCAAAACAACGGCAAGAATTTTTATCTGTAAACTGCCTCAGGCCGTCTGAAAAAACAAACAAGGACACACTCATGCTCAAACCCGACATCATTCAAATCCCCGGCCCGGCCGGTTTGCTGGAAACTATCTACCTGCCAAGCACACAAGAGTCCGCCCGCGGCGTCGCCGTCATCAACCATCCCAATCCCCTGCAAGGCGGCACCAACACCAACAAAGTCATCCAAACCGCCGCCAAAGCCTTATCGCAACTCGGCTTCCATTGCTACCTGCCCAATTTGCGCGGCGTAGGCAACAGCGAAGGCGAACACGACTACGGCCGCGGCGAAACTCAAGACTGCATTACCGTTATCGACTACGCCCGCGCGCAACATCCAGACGCACCGCAATTCGCCCTGGCCGGCTTCTCATTCGGCGGCTACGTTTCCACCTTTGCCGCCCAAGAACGCACGCCTGATTTGCTGTTACTGATGGGCGCAGCCGTCCATCACTACAAAGACCGCCCGGAACCATCCGATGTTCCCGATGTCGCCAAAACATTAATGATCCATGGCGCGGAAGACGAAGTCGTCGAAATCAACAAAGCCCTGACATGGGCAGAACCCCAAGGCCTGCCGGTTGTGACCATTGCCGGTTCGTCCCACTTCTTCCACGGCAAACTCATCGTTTTGCGCGATACGATTACACGGTTTGCACCAGCCTTATTAGGTTAAAATCCGGCTACAAAATAAAACAGGGCCGTCTGAAAGCTTTTTCAGACGGCCTTGTTTGTATCTTAACATATCAATTCTGAGTTAACCAATACTGCAAACCAATCAAAGTCTTACCATCTTTGATTTCATCGTTTGCCAATGCAGCGCGCACCTCTTCCTTGCTCATCAAGACAGTTTCAGTAATTTCATCTTCATCATTGCTCAACTCGCTGCCCAGACGCACGCCTTGCGCTTGGTAGAGATACATTTTCTCATCACAAAAACCGACTGCCGTGTAAAAGCTGTACAACAATTTAACACTGTCGGCAACGTATGGCGTTTCTTCCGCCAACTCACGCAAAGCGCATTCGGCAGGATCTTCGCCTGCAATATCCAATTTACCCGCCGGCAATTCCAACGTCGCCTGATCGACGGCATAACGCCACTGGCGAACCAAAACAACTTTGCCGTCTTCCGTTTCCGCCAACACACACGCAGCACCCGGATGGCGGATCACAACCCGTTGGCTTTCATTGCCGTTGGGCAGGCGCACCCGATCGCGGCTGATGGTAACAAAAGAACCTTCATAGATCGGCTCGCTGCTTAATTTAGTTTCCTTCAAATCCATTTTTTTACCTCATTTCCAAATTATTGAATATTAAAGGCCGTCTGAAATCCTTTTTCAGACGGCATAGATAAGCCCTATTCCCGAACACGTTCAATCTCAATACCAACCTGCGCCACATCAGGCAAGATGCCCGGTTTCACAATACGGACGCGCACTTTGGCTGCACCAAAATCATTTAAAATCAATTGGGCGATATGTTCCGCCAAAGTTTCCAGCAGTAAAAAATCCTGTTCGGCAAGGCTGCGGCGTACGACTTCGCATACGTCGCCATAATGGATGGTGTCGCCGATATCGTCGCTCGTGCCGGTACGCTCGGGAACACTGATTTCCAAATCCAAAATCAAAGTCTGTTTACGCTCGCGTTCCCAATCATATACGCCGATTAAAGTATCGGCTTTCATGCCGTACAAAAAGATTTTATCCATTTGCCTGTCCGTTTTTTTGATAGAATAACCGTTCCCATTTTAAGTAAAGCACCCAAAATGTTCAATGTACTCGCCATTATTGCCGCCTATCTTATCGGCTCCCTGTCTTTTGCCGTCATCGTATCAAAATATTACGGCATGGACGATCCGCGCACTTACGGCTCCGGCAATCCCGGTGCCACCAACGTCTTGCGCAGCGGTAAGAAAAAAGCAGCCGCATTAACTTTGCTCGGCGATGCAGTAAAAGGCTTGGTTGCCGTCATCTTGGCGCGCTGTCTGCAAAATGCTTTAGATTTGTCGGATGCAACAATAGCTCTGGTCGCCATCGCCGCACTGGTCGGCCATATGTGGCCAATATTTTTCAATTTTAAAGGCGGCAAAGGCGTAGCCACCGCATTGGGTGTCTTGCTCGCCCTCTCCCCCGCAACCGCCCTGCTCTGCGCCTTGATTTGGCTGGTCATGGCGTTCGGTTTCAAAGTTTCCTCCCTCGCCGCACTGGTCGCCACCGTCTGCGCGCCCATCTTTGCCTTCTTCATGATGCCGCACGCCTCTTGGGCATGGGCAACCGTATTCATTGCCGCATTGGTGTTATACCGCCATAAAAGCAATATTCAAAACCTGCTTCAAGGCAAAGAAAGCAAAATCGGGGATAAAGCCGGAAAATCTTAAAAGTGTAGATACAATCAATAAAAGGCCGTCTGAAGTCTATTTTTCAGACGGCCTTAATAGCTTTTATTCATACATAATCATTCAATCTTAATATACTCTACCGACAAAATCTCTATAACCTCCTGCCCTTCCGGCGTATTCAAGACAACTTCGTCGCCTTCGCGCGCTTTAATCAGGCTGCGTGCCAAAGGGGAAATCCATGAGATTTTGTTTTTAGCGGTATCGATTTCATCTACACCGACGATTTTGACGGTTTGTTCTCGACCGTCTCCGCGCAGTAAGCCAACGGTTGCACCGAAGAAAATCTGGTCCGTGGCTTCGCGCGCTTCTGGATCGACGACGACGGCGGCTTCCAAGCGTTTGGTTAGGAAGCGGATACGGCGGTCGATTTCGCGCATGCGGCGTTTGCCGTAAAGATAGTCGCCATTTTCGCTGCGGTCGCCATTGCTTGCCGCCCAGTTAACGATTTGGACGATTTCCGGGCGTTCTTTGTTGACCAGATGATAAAGTTCGTCTTTCAATGCCTGCCAGCCGGTAGGCGTGATGTAATTTTTGGTTTCGGTACTCATGATGTGTTTAAAACATAATTAAAGGCCGCCTGAACGTTAATTTTCAGACGGCCTTTATTGTAAGTCAATTTACTTTATTCTTCATCATCGCTATCGCTGATACTGATGCTGTGTTCCATTTTGCTTGGATGTACTTTCAAGCCGCCGCAACCTGATTTTTCGGCGGAGAGGCGGTTTAGGTATGCTTCGTCGATATCGCCGGTTTGATAAACACCGTTGAAGCATGAAGAATCAAAGGATTCGATTTTTGGATTGAGTGCTTTGACTACTGCTTCCAAGTCTTCTAAGTTTTGGAAGACGATACCGTCCGCGCCAATTTCGGCTGCGATTTCTGCTGCGCTGCGACCGTTTGCAATCAGTTCTTCACGGGTCGGCATATCGATGCCGTACACATTCGGATAGCGCACTTCGGGAGCAGCAGAAGCAATGTAAACTTTGCGTGCGCCTGCAGCGCGTACCATTTCGACGATTTCACGGCTGGTCGTACCGCGCACGATGGAGTCATCCACCAATAAAACGCTCTTGCCGTTAAACTCGGTTTCCATCGGGCTGAGTTTTTGGCGTACTGATTTTTTGCGTGTTGCCTGGCCGGGCATAATAAAGGTGCGGCCGATGTAGCGGTTTTTAATCAGACCTTCGCGGTAAGGTTTTTCGAGATGGACGGCAAGCTCCATCGCGCTGGGTCGGCTGGTATCGGGAATAGGCATAACAACATCGATATCATCGACCGGCAGCTCGCGTTTGATTTTTTCTGCCAAAGATACACCCATATCCATACGGGACTGATAAACGGAAACGCCATCGATGACAGAGTCCGGGCGGGCAAAATAAACATATTCGAAAAGACAAGGGCTTAATTTGGCTTTATCGCTGCATTGACGGGAAATAATCGTACCGTCAAAACCAATAAATACGGCTTCACCCGGCTGAATATCGCGTTCCAAATCATAGGTAAGCGCATTGAAGGCAACGGATTCGGAGGCAACGGCATAAGATTTTTTGCCGGATTCGTCAATTTGCGAACCCAAAACCAACGGACGGATACCGAAAGGATCTCGGAAAGCCAGCATGCCGTATCCTGCAATCATGGCTACTACGCCGTATGCGCCGCGCACCAAACGGTGCACTTCGGAAACGGCGTTGAAAATATTGTCGATGGTGAGTTGGTAAGGAACTGTATTTTTAGAGACTTCGCGGCGCAATTCATGCGCGAATACATTGAGTAATACTTCGGAATCGGAGCTGGTATTAACATGGCGCAGGTGTTTGTTGCACACATTCTCATACAGCTCTTCGGTATTGGTCAGATTACCATTATGTGCCAAAACAATGCCAAACGGAGAGCTGACATAGAAAGGCTGGGCCTCTGCACTGCTGCCTGCATTGCCGGCAGTCGGATAGCGGACATGTGCAATGCCTGCATTACCTACCAAGTCACGCATGTTTCGGGTACGGAACACTTCACGCACCATGCCTTTGCCTTTGTGCATATGAAACGTGCTGCCCTCTGCAGTCACAATGCCTGCCGCATCCTGACCACGATGCTGCAGCATCTGCAGACCGTCATACAGCAGCTGATTGACCGGCTCATGACTGACCAAACCTAATACACCACACATATCGAGACTCTCCGAGTTTTAGGGTTAAATGGGTAAGGCGTCATTATAAAATAATTTAGAGGAGTTTGCCCAAATTGTTGACAATATAATGCTACCTTCAGACAAATAAAAACGGTTTCAGACGACCTTCAGGCCGTCTGAAACCGTTAACATCAATCATCCGCTTCCTCATGCGTATCTTCTTTTCCCGGAAGATACGGCATTGCGGCATCGGCAAGTGATTCAAAATACGGAATCGTATGGGAACTTTGCCACTCTTCCGTTTTCGGCAAATCGGTATGCGAAAAAACCATCACAGCCAGTGTTACCAAAATCACACCTTTTACTGCACCGAATACGCCGCCAAGCAAACGGTTGATGCTTCCCAGACCAACGGCAGACACCAAACTGCTTAACAGCGACCGTGCCAGTTTTTGCAACAGCCATGCCAGAAAAAACACAGCGGCAAAACCCATGGCAACTGCCAAAGCATGCGGCTCAACCGATTTAAAGACCACATCGGCAAACGGCACGGCAAGCGTTCTGGCTGCAATAAACGACACGACCCACGCCACCATCGCCCCTGCTTCGGCAACAATCCCCCGCGTCAGCGAGATAATGATGCAGATAACGATGACGGCGGCAGCCAACAAATCGGCAACAGGCAAATTACTCACTGGTTACCTGACCGGCAATGCCATGTACACGCAATTTGTTCAAATCACGCTCGGCATCGCGTGCATTTTTATAACTGGCTGATTTCACGCGATACACCTTACCTTTATCGGTCATGACTTCAGTAATGGTCGAATCGATGCCTGCCGCTTTCATTTTACGTTGCAGGCTTTGTGCGCGTTCTTTTTCAGCATAACCAGCCTGAATGGCGGCTTTTTTCGCAGGCTTGGCTTCTGCTGTTTCTTTTTCGGCTTTAGGCTTGGCTTTTTCAGACGGCTTCTCGGCAGTTTTTACCTTATCGGCTTTTTCAGCTTTGGCAGTTTCCGGTTTAGCCTTTTCATTTTTTGGTTTTTCAACTTTGGCTTCTGCTTTCTTAGCAGGTTCGGCCTTGTCTTTTACGCTGTCTTTGCTGTTTTTGGCAGATTTACGCTCGGCAATGGCTTTCTCTGCCTTTTCCAATTGAGCTAATTTATTGCGCTCGGCAGCGGCTTCACGCTCTGCTTTTTCAGCACGCGCTTGAAGTGCGCGTTTTTTAGCCGCCAATGCGTTTTCTTTCTCAGCAGCTTCCTGTTGGGCTTGTGTTTTACGGGCCGCAGCAGCACGTTGCTCAGCCTGACGTTGGCGGCGCTCTTCGGCTCGGCGCTCCGCAGCTTCACGTTTGGCAGCCTCGGCGCGTTGAATACGTTCGGACTCTTCCAAGCCTTTAATATTACCGTCATCCAAAGTATCGTTGATCAAAACCAACGGCTCGCCGACATCTTCGGGAGCAGATTCACGGTTTGGCTTCAATACTTCAACCGGCGCATTGTCTTCTTCGTCGCCTGCATTTTGCGGTTTATTTGGTGCTTCGGCATCCGCATGACGGGCAGCCTCCTCAGCAGCAGCGACATCCTCTTTATTCGGCTCTAAAACAACAGCCTTGCTCGGCTCGTCAGCCGTTTTGACTTGGCTCTGACCGACAGGCGCTTCTTTAAACGGTGAATTTTTATCGTCGCCCGATGTCAGCGCCAGACCGAACAGCATACCTGAAGCCACCACCAAGCCGGAGGCTAAAACCAAGCGGCGGCGGTTGCGGCGTTTGAGTTGTTCGTAACCGTCTAAATCGTATCCGTTTGGAGTTTCTTTTTGTTTATTGTCGGACATGATAATTTCCTCGTTAGTGTTCTTTCAAAACAGCCATTACATCGGCAACAGTATGGAATGAGCCGAAAACAACGATTCTATCATTTTCGGTTGCTTTCGCCAAAGCAGCGCGGTAGGCTGCGGCGACGGTTTCAAAAACATTTACATTGTCGATGCCGTGTTCTACCAATTTGGCCTGCAAAGCCTCCACCGTCATGCCGCGCGGCACATCTAAAGGCGCAATATTCCACTCGTCAAACTGGTCTTTAACGATTTCCAGCACGCCGTCAATATCTTTATCAGACAACATACTGAATACGGCGGTACGTTTTTGGGCAAAGGCAAGGTTAATCAGACTGCGGCGCAAAGCACGGGCTGCGTGCGGATTGTGGCCGACATCCAAGACCACCAGCGGACGGCCGGGCAAAACTTGGAAACGTCCAGGGTTCTCAACCAACAGCAAACCGCGTTTAATCGCGCCGATGTCAACGGGCAGCTGATTGTTCAGACACTCCAAAACAGTCAGTGCGCACGCGGCATTGGACAACTGATACGCGCCGCGCAAAGCAGGAAACGGCAAGGAATTGCGGTTACGGCTTTGGCCGTCTGAAGATTGCGGATGGAAGCGGTAGTTCCACTGTACGCTTTCCATTGACGCAAAATCAAAATCTCGCTGAACCATCAACAGTTTTGCACCAATTTCTTCTGCGTGTTTGACCAATGATTCAGGCGCAGGATTCTGGCCGCACACGGCTGGTTTGCCGCTACGGAACACCCCGGCTTTTTCAAAACTGACCTGCTCGACGGTATCGCCCAAAAATGCCTGATGATCCAAATCCACGCTGGTAACGACCGAACAGTCGCCGTCGAATACATTCACGGCATCCAACCGTCCGCCCAAACCGACTTCCAAAATCATGACGTCCACATTTTCACGCATGAAAATATCGACGGCGGCCAAAGCATTAAACTCAAAATACGTCAGCGAAATTTCACCGCGTGCCGCTTCGATACGCTCAAATGAGGAAACAATCAGGTCGTCTGAAACCGGCTGAGTGTTGATGGCAATTCGTTCGTTGTAACGCAGAAGGTGCGGACTGGTCAGCGTACCGACTTTGAAACCAGCTTCTTTATAAATATGCGACAAATAGGCGCATACGGAGCCTTTGCCATTGGTACCCGCCACCACGACGACAGGACACTGCGGCACCAAATTCATGCGTTTTTTCACTTCTCCCACACGTTCCAAGCCCATATCGATCAGGCCGGAACTATGGGCAGTCTCCAAATGAGAAAGCCAGTCTTGTAATGTTTTCATTGTATTGATCGCTTCAAAAGGCCGTCCGAAACAGCCGTTTAATCCATATCTGCCGCAAGTTCTACTTTGTCTTCTTTTTCCCGACACCAGCGCGCCCATACTTTCAGACGGCGGTAGGCATCGCGGTCGGCCATATCGGGCAAGATGCAGTGTTTGACCATTTTTCCGTCAACATTCCATTGCAAAAACAAAGCATAAACCGTCAACATACTGCTGTCTTGCAAAACCGCGCTTCTACCCTCTTCTTCGCCATTCAAGTAAACCGTCGCACGGTATTGGCGGTCGATGATGATTTTTCTGACCGCATTTTGAGTGTGAAAATTAACGCTGCGCCAAGCATAGGCAAAACTGCCGGCTAATGCCGCCAAACCCAGCCACATCATCCAGCCGTAAAACTCGGCAAGGCATAAGGCCAACGCTGAAAGGTGTAAGAAGACAATCAGAATTTTCAAAGAACGCGAGGGCTTTAAGGCCGTCTGAAAACTTCGCACGGCTTTACATCATATTGTCGAAAACAGGCGTAATGTTCAATTCCGCCTCTTCCATATCCAAAACCATATCGTGGATTTCGGTATCGAAAAATTCCCAAAAAGCCTTCAGGCTCATGTCTTGCGGCCATTTGCTTTTATCGATGTCCCAGCCGGCCAATTCGGCTTCAAAAATCTGCTGGTAGCGTTCGTCAAAATAGGAAATGACGGATTCGGGTTCGTCAAATTGCGGCACCAGGAATACGGAGCAGTTGGTGCGCAGTTGCTCGATGGTCAAATCGGGCATATTCTCATCGGATGACTTCAACCATTCTAAAAAACGGGCGGTCGGCTTCAGCACGACAGCAGTACGGTCAACAAAATACATTATCTTCAACTTTCAAAATCATTCAAACCGATCATGCCGTCTGAAATTTCAGACAGCCTAAGTTTAATGTGTCATCACCTGTTGCAGGAACTGTTTGGCACGCTCGTGTTTCGGATTGGTAAAAAACTCTTCCGGCGTTTCATCTTCCAGAATCTGGCCTTTATCGACAAAAATCACACGGTCGGCGACTTCGCGCGCAAAACCCATCTCATGGGTCACGCACATCATGGTCATGCCGCTTTCCGCCAAGTCTTTCATCACTTTTAATACTTCGCCGACCATTTCAGGGTCAAGCGCGGAAGTCGGCTCGTCAAACAACATCACGCGCGGCTCCATCGCCAAACCGCGTGCAATCGCCACACGCTGCTGCTGACCGCCGGAAAGCTGGCCGGGCAGCGCGTCTTTTTTATGCGCCAAGCCGACGCGTTCCAAAAGCTCCATTGCTTTCTTTTCCGCCTCTTCACGGCTTTGGTTTTTTACTTTCATCGGAGAAAGAATAATGTTCTCCAAGACAGTCAAATGCGGATACAGATTGAACCCTTGGAACACAAAGCCCACTTCTTCGCGCACTTTGTTCAAATCGGTTTTCGGATCGGCAACATTGATGCCGTCCACCCAAATCTCGCCGCTTTCAATGCGCTCGAGTTGGTTTACCGTACGAATCAGCGTAGATTTGCCACTGCCCGAAGGGCCGCATACAACGACCACTTCGCCTTGTTTGACTTCCAGATTCACGCCGTTGATAACGTGCAAATCTTTAAAATGTTTGTGTACATTTTTGAATTTAATCATGTTTATTTGACATTCTCTAAAATTGACCAGATTTTGGACGGCCTGTTTTTAATCTGTTTGGCGTAATGCTCGATTTTCTCACTGTTGTCCTTGGTATAAATGCCGCGACACAATATATCCAGTGCATCTTTGTTCAAGTCGCCATAACGGTTGTTGGTATATACCGACAGGATGCAGGCTTTCAGGGGATGGAAGGGAACGCCGTATTTCTGCGCATTATCCCGATTTCCAAACAGCCATGCGGTATCTGCTAAAGCTGCGTAGTTGCTCAAAGCTGCCGCTTTAAATAATTTTTCTTTGATCAGCGGATAATTTTTCTGCTTCTGATTCTCCAGTTTGAACACTTCATCCATCAATTTTTGTGAACCGTTGGGCGCAAGCTCTTCTTCTAAAGCTGTTTTATCATATTCGGCTTCAATATCGTCAAGTAAGTCTTGTGCCGCTCCCTCGCCGTTTTCCGCGGCTTTTTTCAGCCAATAGTAAAACTCGCTTTCTTTGAGATTTACAGGGTCTGTTGTCATTTCCAACTGCATGGCCAGCAGATATTGCGCTTCAGCATCGCCGGCTTTTGCTTTACGCCGCAGGTTTTCTTCTCCGCCGGTGCTTAATGCAAATGCCGTACCGGTAATAAATACAACCAACCCACACCAGACATATTTTTTCAACATTCCGTCCCCACCCTTTCAGACGGCCTTTTTAACCAGATAATTGCTCAATTCTACATATTTCTCAGCGGCAATGTGTTCTGCCCTGTCCTGCGGATTGATACCGACTGCCTGCAAATCATCATCGCCGGCAAGTTCCTTCAAATTATTGCGTATGGTTTTGCGGCGTTGATGGAAAGCCAGTTTCACCAGTTTGGCGAAGTGTTCAAAATTTTCTGCTTTACCGATACAGTGTTTCACCGGAATCATGCGCACGACGGCCGAGTCAACCTTCGGCGCAGGATCAAAGGACTCGGGCGGTACTTCAATCAACATTTCCATATCGAAGAAATATTGCAGCATCACGCCCAGACGGCCATAGTCGTTGGTTTTCGGCTGCGCCACCATGCGTTCGACCACTTCTTTTTGCAGCATAAAGTGCATATCGATCACATCGTCTGCCACTTCGCTCAATCGGAACAAAAGCGGCGTGGAAATATTGTACGGCAGGTTGCCGACAATTTTTTTCTTGCCTTCAATGCTGTTGAAATCAAACTGCAATACATCGCCTTCGTGTATCACCAATTTATCTGCAAACGGCAAGGTTTTCAGACGGCGTACGATGTCGCGGTCGATTTCGCAAACATGCAGACAGTTGAGTTTTTTCGCCAAAGGCTCGGTAATGGCAGCCAAGCCCGGGCCGATTTCAATCACGATATCATCGGGCTGCGGTCTGACCGCGTTGACAATGTCGCTAATAATCCGCGTATCCTGCAAAAAATTCTGCCCGAAGCGTTTCCGGGCCTTATGTTCTTTCATATCTTTCTTCAAGCAAGCTGTTTAAGGCAGTATTGTAACTGAAACAAGCGTTTTTGTCGGCACGCTTTCAGACGGCATTTGCCTAATTTTAAGCAAACGGCGGCGCTTCCAAACCCAAAGATTTCAGTAGTTGCGCGGTCTCATAAACCGGCAAACCCATCACGCCGGTGAAACTGCCCTGCAAATGCTCGACAAATACGCCGCCCAAGCCCTGAATCCCATACGCACCGGCTTTGTCCATCGGCTCGCCGCTGGCAACATAGGCTGCAATCTCCTCAGCCGTCAACGTTTTAAAGCGCACTTCGCTCGTCTGTACCACATCATGGCGTACGCCTTGCCAGTAAACGCATACAGCCGTCAGCACTTGATGCTCCCGTCCGGACAAGCGTTCCAGCATATCGACCGCATCCGCCTCGGATTCCGGTTTACCCAAAATAGCCGCACCATCCGCCACCGTCGTATCCGCCGTCAATACAGCAAACTCAGGCTCTTGATCATGAGCTGCAAACCATTGCGCCACCGCCGCCTGATTTTTCTCGCAGGCCATACGGCGCACATACTCTACCGCAGCTTCGCCTTCTTTAGGGGTTTCATCAATATCCGCAGAGAGGCGGTGTACCGTGAAACCCAAATTTTCCAAAATCTCACGACGGCGCGGACTGCCCGAAGCCAGATAAATTGCGTTCATTGGATTGGTTTTCCTTATTTTGAAATTTTATGCTGACCGGACAGGCGGACATAATGCGCAGAGGAATACGTCAAAAATGCCTTTTCCTCATCCGTCAGCGGACGCACTTGTCTCACAGGCGAGCCGACGTATAAAAAACCGCTTTCCAAACGCTTGCGCGGCGGTACCAAACTGCCCGCGCCTATCATCACATCATCTTCGACAACCGTATCATCCAAAATAATCGAGCCCATGCCCACCAACACACGATTCCCAATTCGGCAACCATGCAGCATGACCTTATGCCCAATCGTCACATCGTCACCAATAATCAAAGGCGAACCGTCAGGCTTCGCCGCATTCTTATGCGACACATGCAAAACGCTGCCGTCCTGCACATTGCTGCGCTTGCCGATAGAAATACTGTTCACATCGCCGCGTAATACGGCATAAGGCCAAACGGATACATCTTCCGCCAGCGACACTTCGCCAATCACAACCGAAGTCTCATCTATAAAACAAGACTCATCAACCGACGGCACATAATCCAAAAACGCACGAATAGGGTTTGCCATTTCCAATATCCTTTTCTCAAAACCAAAACTGATCAGGCCGTCTGAAAATACGGCGTAAAACGATTTTATACTACAACCATACTAAATCAAGCCAAAAAATCATCAAAAGGCCGTCTGAAACAGCTTTCAGACGGCCTTTCATCATAACTCCTTTATCTTGGCTTACCACTATTTATCATTAGCGCCTCATCTATCTTTTATGGAATAATCGTCTTCATTTGATTGATGGAGAAGCCGATGGAGACACGTTCGGGAAATTATGCAGCACCCCTATTGGTCGTCGGCTGCGTCGTCTTCGGCTTGGGCAGTTTGATCGTCAAATTTGTCGATGTCGGCTCTTATGCCATCGCATTCTGGCGTTTACTGATTGCCGCCCCCATATTCTTCCTGCTCGGGCGTTTTTTCAGACAAAAAATGCCCACGAAAAGAAAAACGGTTGGCTACGCACTCTTATCCGGTGTCTTCCTCGCATTCGACCTTGCCCTTTGGCACGAAAGCATTCACGCCGTAGGCCCCGGCATTTCCACCTTGCTCAACAGTCTGCAGATTTTCTTTTTAGCCGCCATCGGCTTCTTCTTTTATTCGGAACGCCTAAGTACCTTACAAATTTTAAGTTTGATATTGGCCACCATAGGCGTAGCCTTGATCGGCAGCCCGGAGTTCGGTCATAACGACAACGCTGCATGGGGATTTGTCAGCGGCGTAGTGTCCGGCGCCATGCTGGCCCTGTCTATGGTCTTCGTACGCAAAACCCATGAGCAGGAAAAAGTCGGTTTGTTTCCGCTGATGATGATTTTAAGCTTCGGCGGTGCAATAGCTTTGGTCATCCCATCGCTGCTATTCGATGCCGCCTATCTATATCCTAAGACTTTAAACGATGTGATTCTAGTCTCCATCTACGGCATCGTTATGCAATGCTTCGCTTGGGCATTGATTGCTTACGCCATCCCGCTTTTATCCTTATCACTGACCGGACTCTTGCTTCTCTCCGAACCAGTCGCCGCCATGTTGATCGATTATTTCTGGCTGGATAAACCGATT
Organism: Neisseria sp. HMSC066H01; assembly: GCF_001837375.1. NCBI lineage: Bacteria > Pseudomonadati > Pseudomonadota > Betaproteobacteria > Neisseriales > Neisseriaceae > Neisseria > Neisseria sp. HMSC066H01. The sequence continues at coordinate 201,766 of NZ_KV832194.1, read as the reverse complement.
AACGCCATCCAATGGAGCGGAGCCACTTTGACTTTATTGGCAATTTATTTAGGTTCGTTAAAAGACAAAAAATAGATACAAAAAAGCCGTCTGAAAAATTTCAGATGGCCTTTTAATCTGTTTATTGCTTATTGGATGCTGGTACCGATACGGCTGAGTTCGCCAAAATTCATCCAAACAAAGAAGGCTTTACCGACAATCAACTTGTCATCGACAAATCCCCAATAACGGGAGTCGGCGCTGTTGTCGCGGTTGTCACCCATCGCGAAATAACGGCCTTCTGGAACTTTACAGATAAAGCCATTGCCGTCTTCTGCGTATTCGCAATTTTCCAAACCACTTTTTTCAAGCGAGTAATTGCTTTCAGGCATCACTTCGGAAGTATACTTGTTCAATACAGCAATAGATACGGAAGGCTGACCGGCTTCTTTGACCACATCAAAGTTTTTGCCGTTCAAGGCCGTCTGAAAACGCTCAAGCGTATGAATCATAGACGGATCGGTATCATCTGCGTATTGATAATTGCCGTTTGGTTTTTCGGGAATAATTTCACCGTTAACAGTCAAAACCTTATCACGGTATTCCACAACATCGCCTGGAATACCGACGATACGTTTGATGTAATTCATCTCTGGCTGAAGCGGATAATTGAACACCACGACATCGCCTCGGGCAATGTTACCGACAGGGATAATGACCTTATTCAAAATCGGCAGGCGGATACCGTAAGAGAATTTGTTCACCAAGATAAAATCGCCTTTGACCAAGCCAGGACGCATGGAGCTGGACGGAATTTGGAACGGCTCGGCAATAAAGCTGCGCAATACAAAGATAACCAAGATGATGGGGAAAAATCCGCCCATATAGTCGGTAAAATGCGCATTGTCTTCGCCGGTCTCACTTTTTTTCAGACGGCCTTTATGGATTGCCCAAACAATGCCGGTAAACACGACAAACACCAGCAATACGGCGGTAAAGCTCATAAATTCAGACAAAATGCCGAATACGCCGACCATGCACAGGAGGTAACTCCATTGCAGGCCGGAGCTCCATTCGCCGTTTTCCTGACGCTCTTTGCTGCTTTTGAAGTTGAGAACCAAGCCGGCCAGCAGCACAACGATTGCGCCTAAAGTCAGATTTATACTCATTATTTATCACTCACTTGCAGAATCGCCAAGAATGCGCTTTGCGGAATTTCCACGTTGCCCACTTGTTTCATGCGGCGTTTGCCTGCTTTTTGTTTTTCGAGAAGTTTTTTCTTACGCGTAATATCACCGCCGTAACATTTCGCCAAAACGTTTTTACGCAGGGCTTTGACGTTTTCGCGGGCGATAATCTGGCTGCCGATGGCGGCTTGGACGGCGATGTCGAACATTTGGCGCGGAATCAGCTCGCGCATTTTTGATGCCAGTTCGCGGCCTCGGTGAACCGCGCTTTGACGGTGCACAATCAGGCTCAAGGCATCGACTTTTTCGCCGTTGACCATGATGTCGAGCTTAATCAAATCAGACGGTTGGAACTCTTTAAAATGGTAGTCCAACGAAGCATAACCGCGCGAAGTCGATTTAAGTTTGTCGAAGAAATCCATTACAACTTCGTTCATCGGCAAATCATAAGTCAGCATGACTTGGCGGCCCATATATTGCATATTGACCTGAACGCCGCGCTTTTGGTTACACAAAGTCATGACGTTGCCGACGTATTCCTGCGGCACAAGAATGGTCGCAGTAATAATCGGCTCAAGAATGGTTTCGATGCTGCCGATGTCGGGCAGTTTGGACGGATTTTCGACTTCGATTTTTTCGCCGCTTTTCAACACGACTTCGTAAACCACCGTCGGCGCGGTGGTAATCAAATCCATGTCAAACTCGCGCTCCAAGCGTTCCTGCACGATTTCCAAGTGCAGCAGACCCAAGAAACCGCAGCGGAAGCCGAAGCCCAATGCCTGAGAAACTTCAGGTTCGAATTTCAGTGAAGCATCGTTCAGCTGCAATTTTTCCAAAGCGTCGCGCAAGGCTTCGTAGTCGTGGCTTTCCACCGGATAAAGGCCTGCAAATACTTGGCTTTGCACTTCTTGGAAGCCGGGCAGCGGCTCAGAAGCGGGGTTGGCAACCAAAGTAACCGTATCGCCGACTTTTGCCTGTCCCAATTCTTTCACACCGGTAATCAGAAAGCCCACTTCGCCGGCTTTGAGTTCTTGTTTTTGAACCGATTTCGGCGTGAATACACCCAACTGCTCAACCTGCGTTTCTGCCTTAGTGCTCATAAAGCGCACTTTGTCTTTCAGCTTGATGGTGCCGTTTTTCACACGAATCAGCATAACTACGCCGACGTAGTTGTCAAACCACGAATCGACGATAACTGCTTGCAACGGCGCGTTTTCATCGCCGGTCGGCGCAGGAATTTTGGCAACGATTTCTTCCAAAACGTCTTCCACGCCGATGCCGCTTTTGGCAGAACATTGCACCGCGCCGACCGCATCAATGCCGATAATGTCTTCGATTTCCTGTTCCACGCGTTCGGGGTCGGCGGCGGGCAGGTCGATTTTGTTCAAAACAGGCACGACTTCCACGCCCAAATCAATCGCGGTATAGCAGTTCGCCACAGTTTGCGCTTCCACGCCTTGAGACGCGTCCACGACCAAAAGCGCACCTTCACAAGCCGACAGCGAACGGGAGACTTCGTAAGAAAAGTCGACGTGTCCCGGAGTATCAATCAGGTTAAGCTGATACACCTGCCCGTCGCGTGCTTTATAGTTGAGCGCGGCGGTTTGCGCTTTAATGGTGATGCCGCGCTCTTTTTCGATGTCCATGGAGTCGAGCACCTGCGTACTCATTTCGCGCAAATCCAAACCGCCGCAGTATTGGATAAAACGGTCGGCAAGCGTCGATTTACCGTGGTCGATGTGGGCAATAATGGAGAAATTCCGTATGTTTTTCATATTGTTATTAAGATAAATGCAATTAAAGGCCGAAAGGCCGTCTGAAAAAACAGGGATTCGGTTTTCAGACGGCCTTAGAATAAGGTTGAATCGTTCCGTATTCTAACGGAAATTCAACGCTTCTGCATGATTTTATAGCGATTTGACAATCTCGGTCACCATCTTCGCCGAGCTGACGGCAGCCGTTTTCAAAAACTCTTCAAAGCTGATGTCCGCTTTCTCATCTGCCGAATCGGATACGGCGCGAATAATCACAAAAGGCACTTCCAATTGATGGCAGGTTTGCGCAATCGCCGCAGCTTCCATTTCTACTGCTTTGACTTCTGGGAAATGACTGCGAATTTCCGCAACACCTTCGCTGCTGTGTACAAAACGGTCGCCACTGACAATTAAACCTTGCGTTACGGCCGCACCTTCAAACACTTGCGCCGCCTTTTCTGCTTGGCGAATCAAGTTAGCATCCGATGCGAACACGGCAGGAAGTTGCGGCACTTGCCCCCAAACATAACCAAAAGCCGTTACGTCAACATCATGATGCGCCACAGTTTCGCCAATAACCACATCGCCAACCTTCAGGCCCTTACCCAAACCGCCTGCGCTGCCGGTATTGATGACGCAATCCGGTGCAAACTGATGAATAACCCAAGAAGTCGAAACCGCCGCATTGACCTTACCGATACCGCTCAAAACCAATACCGTGCGTTTTCCGGCCAATTCGCCTTCATAAGCCGAAAATTTACCGAAGGACACATGCTTGACATCTGCCATGCTTTCACGCAAAAGCTCGATTTCCTGTTCCATTGCGCCGACCACGGCAATTGTTTGTACTGACATCTCATTACCTTTCCGTTCACTAATCGGGCAACATTATAACAGCAGAATTTAAAATCACAGGGATGCCGAAAAATCTGCTATATTCCCAGCACGACACTCAATTTAAAACAGATAGCCGCTCTAGCGGCAAAACAGCAAATAATGATTGCTTCTGTTATAATTATTTTCAATAAAATAACTTAACATTAACTATCTGAATTCTTATGTTTGACGAAAATACTCCGGGCGCAAAAGAAGAATTGTTCACTTGGCTACGCCACATGAACAAATACAAAGGCTCCGACCTTTTCATTACCACCAATTTCCCGCCGGCCATGAAAGTGGACGGCAAAATCATGCGGCTGACCGATGAGCCGTTAAGCGCTGAAAAATGTATGGAAATCGCTTTTTCGATTATGTCTTCCAAACAAATCGAAGAATTTTCTACCACCAACGAATGCAATTTCGCCATCAGCCTGCCCGACACCAGCCGCTTCCGTGTCAATGCCATGGTTCAACGCGGCGCAACTGCTTTGGTGTTCCGTTCCATTACCAGCAATATCCCTAAATTTGAAACGCTCAATCTGCCGCCGATTCTGAAAGACATCGCCCTCAGAAAACGCGGTCTGGTTATTTTTGTCGGCGGTACAGGTTCGGGCAAGTCCACTTCCCTCGCCTCCCTTATCGACTATCGAAACGAAAACAGCTTTGACCACATTATCACCATCGAAGATCCGATTGAATTTATCCACCAACATAAAAACTGCATCATCACCCAACGTGAAATCGGCGTAGATACCGAAAATTGGCCGATTGCGCTGAAAAATACCCTGCGCCAAGCGCCGGATGTTATCCTGATTGGCGAAATCCGCGACCGCGAGACCATGGACTACGCCATTTCCTTCGCGGAAACCGGCCATTTGTGTATGGCGACACTGCACGCCAACAGCACCAACCAAGCGCTTGACCGCATCATCAACTTCTTCCCCGAAGAGCGCCGTAACCAATTGCTAACCGATTTATCGCTCAACCTACAAGCCTTTATTTCACAACGCCTGATTCCCCGCGAAGGAGGACGAGGACGCGTAGCGGCTGTCGAGGTTTTACTCAATTCGCCCATTATTGCCGACTTAATTCGAAAAGGCGAAGTCCACAACATCAAAGAAATGATGAAAAAATCAACCGGCATGGGCATGATTACTTTTGACCAAGCCTTGTATGATTTGTATGAAAACGGCGATATCAGCTATCAAGACGCTATTAAAAATGCCGACTCTGCCCATGATTTGCGCCTAGATATTCAATTAAGAAGCCGCCGCGCACAAAATGCCGGCCCGGATTTAGAATTGATTTAAAAGTAAAAGCCTCAAGGCATAAAAAAGGCCGTCTGAAACCTCATTGCGGGTTTCAGACGGCCTTTATTCCATCAAATAATCAAGCCTGTTTCAGTTTTGCATCGGCATCACGCAATGCAGTGCGCAAACCTTCCTCGATAACCGGATGGTAGAACGGCATATCCAACATTTGCGGAATCGTCATCTTCATTTGATGCGCCCAAGCCATCAAGTGTGCCAAATGTTCGGCAGCAGGGCCGACAACTTCCGCACCAATGAAACGGCCGGTTGCTTTTTCGGCATACAAACGCATATGGCCTTTGTTTACCAACATAACGCGACTGCGGCCTTGGTTTCGGAAGGAAACTTCGCCGATTACAAACTCGTCAGGTTGATATTTCGCCGCAACTTGTGCATATTTCAAGCCGACAGAGGCAATTTGCGGATTGGTGAACACCACGCCGATTACACTGCGACGCAAACCACCGCCGATATTCGGATAGCGGCCCGCATTGTCGCCGGCAATTTTACCTTGGTCGGCAGCTTCATGCAGCAGAGGCAATTGATTGGACGCATCACCTGCGATGAAGATATGCGGAATGCTGGTTTGCATGGTCAGCGGATCAGCAATAGGCACGCCACGCGCATCTTTTTCGATAGTCAGATTTTCCAAACCGATATTGTCCACATTCGGACGACGGCCTACGGCTGCCAGCATATATTCGGCAACGAACACACCTTTTTCGCCGTCTTGTTCCCAATGAACTTCAACATTGCCGTCTGCGTCAAGTTTGACTTCGGTTTTAGCATCCAGATGCAAAGCCAACTCTTCGCCAAAAACAGCTTTGGCTTCTTCAGCGACAACAGGGTCGGAAATGCCGCCGATGGCTCCGCCCACGCCGAAAATCTCAACTTTCACGCCCAAACGGTGCAAAGCCTGACCCAGCTCTAAGCCGATAACGCCGGGGCCGAACACGGCCACGCTTTTAGGCAAAGTATCCCAAGAGAAAACATCATCGTTTACAACCAAGCGATCGCCCAAAGCTTCCCACTGAGGGAAAATCACAGGACGCGAACCGGTGGCAATCACAAAACTTTTTGCCGTGATTTGGGTATGGTCGTCGATTTGGACAGTGTGTTCGTCAACAAATTTTGCCGTACCCATAATACGCTTGTCGGCAGGCCACTCTTCTACATCGCTGACCACAAAACCGACGAAACGGTCGCGTTCGGATTTGACGCGTTGCATGACTTCTTCGCCATTGACAACGATGCTGTCTTTGTCCAAATGCACGCCAAACGGATCGGTATGCAAAGCATGATGGCGCGCTTCTGCGGCGGCAATCAAGAGTTTGGAAGGCATGCAGCCGACACGCGCACAAGTTGTTCCGAATACATTGTTTTCAATCAGGTAAACATTGTCTGTATGAAGGCGGGCATTGCGAAATGCACCCATGCCGGCAGTACCGCCGCCAATTACGACGACATCTGCTTGAATTTTTTTCATAATCTTTGTCCTTTTTTGTTGAGCGTCCGAAGTGGTATCAGCGTGAAGCGTATCAAGTTTTCAGACGACCTCTCTAACAAACTATCGATAATATAAAGTCAATAGTTATTTTTAAAATATGGATTTAAAACAATAATCTCAAATTCTACTTGTAAATATAGAGCTATTCAGAACGACCGTGTAGCGTATCGTCTGAATAACTCTATTTTTCTGTTCAGACGGTTTTATTCAAACCGTCTTAAAGCACTAGGCAATTAGTTTTTAGCCAAGTAAGCTTCCAAATCTTCGCTGCCGCCGATGTATTTGCCGCCGATGAAGACTTGAGGAACAGTCATCTTGCCGGTGATGGCGCGAACGGAAGTAACAGTTGCATCTTTGCCCAATACGATTTCTTCGTAAGATAGACCTTTGTCTTGCAAAGCTTTTTTAGCTTTAGCGCAGAATGGGCAGCCAGGTTTGGTGAAGATGGCAACAGACTCTTGAGCTTTCAAGTCAGGAGCGATGAATTTCAACATAGTGTCAGCGTCAGACACTTTGAAAGGATCGCCCGGCTCTTCAGGCTCGATGAACATTTTTTCAATCACGCCGTCGTTAACCAGCATGGAGTAACGCCAAGAGCGTTTGCCGAAGCCCAAGTCTTCTTTGCCAACCAACATGCCCATGCCTTCGGTGAATTCGCCGTTGCCATCAGGAATCATGTAGATGTTGTTAGCTTCTTCTTCGGCAGCCCAAGCGTTCATTACAAAAGTGTCGTTTACAGATACGCAGTAAATAGCGTCAACACCGTTTTCTTTGAACGCGCCAAACAATTCGTTGTAGCGTGGCAGATGAGAAGAAGAGCAAGTTGGAGTAAATGCGCCAGGCAGAGAGAACACGACTACTTTTTTGCCTTTGAACAAATCATCAGTAGAAACATCTTTCCAAGTGTCGCCAACGCGAGTGCGGAATACTACGGAAGGTACTTTTTGACCGGTACGATCTTGCAAAGCCATTTTTAAGCTCCTTAAAAATTCGGGTTTGAGAAATGAATCAATGCTTGCATTCTAATGCAGGCCTATCGATTTGTATAATTTATAGTTCAAATAATATTAATTACATTAAACTATCAATTTAATTAAACCGAAAACAGCTGTTTCTTTAAATGAAGGCTGTCTGAAATAAAACAAGTACCTGACTGAAATTATTTTTTAGGTAAGGGCTGAACGGGCGAATCCGAAGCCACAATTTCGCCGATGGCTGTTTCCGCAATATCCTTCAAAGCATAGCGGTCTTTATCCAGCATGTCTGTCGGTTTGTATTGAGGCGAGAAATCCAAACGGATACGGATTTTCTTCATAGAAACAATGCGCCATAAAGACTGAAACAGGTTTACCTCCGCATAGGATGGCAGATCCGTCCGTTGTCCTTCGTCATCATAATAGCGCAAGGTTACTGCCTGAATCGGCGCTTTCGCATCAATAGCCGATTGAAATAGGGCTGCTTTAAACGGCAAAATACCCAAGCCGGAAGAAGTGCGCGCCTCAGGGAAAAAACTTACATTCTGCCCTGCTTTCAATGCCGCACAAATCGCCTGATTAATCGGCTCGACATCACGGCGGGAATTGCGGTTGATAAACACCGTGCCGGCATTTTTACCCATTTTCCCCAAAACCGGCCAACTGCTGATTTCCTGTTTCGCAATAAAACTGCTCGGATAAACGGCACTCATGGCAAAAATATCCAACCAAGACACATGATTGGCCACCACCAAAGTACCGCTCACATTTCCTTGAGGCGGTACGCCGATTTCCAATTCGATATCCAAAGCATCCAACGCACCTTTTCCCAAAACAACCACAGCGTGATTGCGTTCCTCTGCATTGTTGCCATCAATGGCACGCAAATCCCGGCCGGTTCTGAATAACCAAGCTGCCAAACGGCAAAGTCTGCCCAGTCGTTTTAAAAAAGGAGCTTTTTGTTTAGACATAAAATTTCTTCTGTATTGTGTTCATTATTTTCAGACAGCCTCTGACATTTAAGGCCGTCTGAAACTATTTCTGGCAATTTGGACAATAAAATGTTCCACGCTGCCCCAAAGTTTCTTTAAAAATCAACCCGCCACATTGGACACAAGGCTCATTGTGGCGGCCATAGACCGTATATTCCTGCTGAAAGTAGCCGCTTTTTCCATCGCTATTAACAAAATCTCGCAGCGTACTGCCGCCCGTTGCAATCGCCCTTTGCAGAACCGCTTTAACGGTTTCCACCAATAATGCGCATTCTTTCTTGGTCAGCTTATTCGCCGGACGCAATGGCGAAATACCTGCCTTAAACAGACTTTCATTCGCATAAATATTGCCAACGCCAACCACCACCGCATTATCCATCAGCGCCAATTTGACTGCACGCTTTTGTGTTTTCAATTTCTGATACAGGTAATTTGCATCAAAATCGTCCGAGAGCGGCTCCGGCCCCAGTTTTTTCAAAAGCGGATGATGTTCGGCAATACCCTCATACCACAATACCGCACCAAATTTACGCGGATCGTGATAACGCAATACGGTGCCGTCATCAAATACAAAATCTAAATGATCATGCTTATCCGGCGTGGCAATACGTTCATCATCGGCAGTAAAAATCCGCAAACTGCCGGACATGCCCAAATGAATAAGTAAAATACCCGTTTCAAAAGTAATAATCAAATACTTCGCACGCCGGTTGCATGCTAAAACTTTGCGGCCGGCCAAAATTTGCGCTAAGTCGGGATGAACAGGCCATCTCAATTTAAACTGGCGGATAGTGACTTTTGCTATCTTTTTGCCATCAATATGCGGCTCTATCCCGCGTAAAGTCGTTTCCACCTCAGGTAATTTAGGCATCATTATTCTCCAAATTTATCATTAATATACAGGCCGTCTGAGAACTATTCGGCCAAACGTGCCGTACTTAAAGCAATCGTATTGCCATCAAATGCAGATTCCAATTCAGGCAAAGGATGGACACCAATCAAATGTTTCGTTAATACCATCCCATAAACCGCCGCACACTGCGGCCACCACCTATCCCCCGCCTTTTCCATAAACCGCCAAAACTTCAAAGCAGAAGGCGAATTCACAGCAGGCAGATAATCCATAAACTGCCCATATTCCATTTCAAAACCAACATCCGCAATTTTTCGTTTCAGCTCGGCCAAAGCCAAACATTGAGATTTCAAAGGCAGCTTTTCCCCATCAAACCAAGAGCTCAACCCCCACAAAGATTTAGGGTTGAACCCCGTCAAAATCAACCTGCCCTCAGGTTTTAATATCCTAAATGCCTCTTGCAACACCAAATCCGCAGATGAAACTTCCAAAAGATGAGGCATCAATAACACATCCACGGAATGCGTTTCAAATGCCAACATTTCAGCATCCATCCGCACATCGCGCGGCACTACAAGCATATTTTCAGACGGCCTAGTCCATACACCGCCCAATTGAACCGCCACCTGCCTATTCAAATACTGCAAATGCCGTCTGAAAAAATCCGCCTCTTTTTGAGCAAGATATTGCCCCATTGGCGTTTGCATAAAAAAAACTTCCATTCAAGGCTCCCCTATGCATCCCGACTTGTGTGACAGAATTTTAACACCACAACCACATCACACAAGCAAATTCCCTGCCCGACTTGACGTTTAAATGCTGAAACGATACTATCAAAAAGACGAAATTTTATTATATATTTGATAACTTTATTTACTATGGCAAAACTAAAAACCATCGCTCTGACCGTTTCAAGCCTGTCGGCGGTTTCCGCCACAGCCTACGCACAAAACGCTACACCCAACCAAGTCGGCATGGCCATGATGCGCCTCAACTCCGCCCTGCTCGACCAAGCCAAAGCACAAACCTTCGGCTCCGGCAGCTTATGGGCATCGTTGCGTAAAGACTTCCGCATCAACGAAGTCAACACAGAACTGGTTCGCCGCCATGAAAACAAATTTGCTGCAAACAGCGCATATTTCGACCGCACCATCTCCCGCAGCAAACCTTATATGTACCATATTGCCAATGAAGTTAAAAAACGCAATATGCCCGCCGAAATCGCTTTACTGCCTTTCATTGAAAGCGCATTCGTAACCAAAGCCAAATCACACGTCGGCGCATCCGGCCTGTGGCAATTTATGCCGGCTACCGGCCGCCACTTCGGCTTGGAAAAAACACCTTTGTATGACGGCCGCCACGATATTTATGCCGCTACCGATGCCGCATTGAACTACCTGCAATACCTGCACGGTATGTTCGGCGACTGGTCTTTGGCGCTTGCCGCTTACAACTGGGGCGAAGGTAATGTCGGACGCGCTGTCAACCGCGCCCGTGCGCAAGGTTTGGAGCCGACATACGAAAACCTGCGTATGCCGAACGAAACACGTAATTACGTTCCCAAACTTTTGGCCGTCCGCAATATCGTTGCCAATCCGCAAACCTTCGGCATGAATATCAGCGAAATCAGCAACCAGCCGTATTTCAAATCTATCAGCATCGACAAACCTATTGATAACAGCACAATTGCCCGCTTTGCGAACATCAGCGAAAGCGAATTGTTGGCACTCAACCCGGGTTTCAATGCGCCTGTATTCATCCCTAAAAACAACCGTCGTCTGTTGTTGCCGGTTGCTGCGGTTTCCACATTTGAAAAGAACTACCGCAATGCCAACCCGGATACCCTGATGTCTTGGGATATTTATACTTCTTTGGGCAACAAAAAACTGAATGCCATTGCCAACGATACCGGCATGAGCGTTGCCGAACTCAAACGCCTCAACGGCCTGAGCGGTAGCGCCGTTTCCGAAGGCCGCAGCATTTTGGTGGCTAAAAATTCAGCAAGCCAAAGTCAAGACATCATTAACTTCATCGACAAAGACAATACGCCGGATACTTACCAATCCAATATGCCGGCCATGTCTCCGATTATTGCTTCTAACGCAGTAGAACCGGTTAAAGTTGCCCAAACCAAGGTTACTGATATTATTGCACCTGTTGTTCCACAATCCAGCAAACCGGTTGACTTTATTGCACGCAGCAGAGCTGAAAACGTTACTTCAGTAGTGGTAACAGAAACTAAAGCCCAACCTCAAGTTGCAAATGTGGAAGTGGCCGCTCCAGTTGCAGCCATGACCCATGCGACTACCGAGACCGTTGCTAAAAATGTTGCAGAAGCACCCAAATCATCCATCCCTGCAGACTTGACCGTACCGACTGTTGCTGCAAACGATGTAGCCCCTACTTCAGCAGTTGAATCTGTTGCCGCTGCACCGGCGCAAGAAGAGCATGATGACCTGATGGCATTGGTACAAAACCGACCTGCAGAAGAGCCTGCAGCGACTGTTGCTGAAGCGACTTCTGAAGCCAAACAAGTTCAAACTGTTGTTACCGCCGAAAGTGCACGTACGGCACGCATCGCAGCCAATATAGCTAAACAACAACGCCGTATCAATGCACGTCTTGCCCGTGTAAACGGTCAACAAAACACACAAACAGCAGCACTTGAAGCAGGTACCCACCGTGTGGCAGATGGCGATACGTTGTTTAACATCTCCAAACGCTATAACCTGAGCGTAGCCGATTTGATTATTGCCAACAACATCAAAGGCAATAATATCAAAAAAGGCCAAATCCTCCGTGTTACAGCCGCTCCGGCAAAAGTCCGCAGCAACCCGGTTCAAAACGTTTCCTACACTGTACGCAAAGGCGATACCCTGAACACCATCGCCAGCCGTTTCAATGTTGATATTAACGATATCCGCCGTTGGAACCGCAATACCCGTACTGTATCTCCCGGTCAACGTTTGAAACTGATTGGTAGCTAATATTAGCTTTAAAACAAAGGCCGTTTGAAAGATTCAGACGGCCTTTTTCTTGATGATAGATAATCAAGTTAATGTTTGATGACAAACAGAATAGCCTTCTCTTTAAGATAAAAATATTTTTTGAAAATTACTGTATAAAAAAAGAGTGTGTAAAAACACACTCTCTTCTTCAAACGAATTGTCGTCAAACTCTATGCTTAATACCCTTATCCAAACATATGAATTCCGTAAAATATATTCCTATGCCGGTGAAAAAGCATCACAGAAAAAGGCATCTTCCGGTAAAGCGCATTTTTGAGTCAGTAAACCATGTGCACTTTCGGTCATCTCTGGTGATCCGCAAGCATAAACTTCATATTGGCCCAAATCAGGATAATTTTGCGCAGCAACATCTTGCACATAGCCATTCTCCCCTTTCCACTCAGAATCAGGCTTAGAAAGAACCGGCGAGAATTTCGCATTTTTCAGACGACCTATTAATGCTTCTGCTTCTTCCAATGCATACAGATCCACCTGTTGACGTGCTCCCCAGTAAAAATGAACCTGACGCTCGCTATTCTGACGAATCAAATCAAGCAAAATACTGCGAATAGGGGCATAACCTGTACCCGTTGCCAACAAAATCATCGGTTTATTGCTGTCTTGTTGCAAAGTGAATGTACCTAATGGCCCTTTGACACGGACAATGCCTTTCTCTTTGATTTTAGGATCTGCCCCAAAAATCATTTCTGAGCATACGCCGTTTTCACGTTTGCGGATATGCAGTTCCAAAATGCCTTCTTGATCAGGCGAATTGGCGATTGAATAGCTGCGGCTGATATTGCCGGGAAGCAGCAAATCAATATATTGCCCGGCATAAAATGCAAATGGCGGCGCTTTAGGCAAAGCCAGTTTGAGCAAAGCAACATCATGTTTGATTTCAATGTTTTCAATACGTGCTGGCAATGTACGTACCGGCAAAGCATTTTGATTAAAACCTGGCACATTGATTTTGAGGTCGCTCTTCGCAGTGGTACAGCACAATAACACTTTGCCCTGTGCTTTTTCTTCTTCACTGATGGCTTTATCAATATGCTTGCCCATTTCAAATTCGCCACTAATCAACTCGGCCTTACACTGCCCGCAGGCACCGCTTTTGCAAGAATGAGGCAAATTTAAATTCTGACGGGTTGCGGCAGCAAGAACAGTTTCGTCCTCATTCGCCGTAAATGTAGTTTGATCTGGTAAGGTAATGGTATGTGTCATGGTATTTAGAATAAATTTATTATCAAAAACAAAGGCCGTCTGAAAATAAAACCTGTTTTCAGACGGCCTGTCCTATCTATCAAGCCAATTTGGCTTTAATCAACTCTTGAACCTGAGCCGGATTGGCCTTGCCTTTACTTGCTTTCATCACTTGGCCGACAATCGCATTTAAGGCTTTTTCATTACCGGAACGGAATTGCTCAATGGCTTTCGCATTGTTTGCCAACACTTCATCCACCATCGCTTCAATTGCGCCAGTGTCAGTAATCTGTTGCAAACCATGTTTTTCGATGATTTCGGCAATACCTACTTCAGGCTCGGCCCACATCGCTTCAAAAGCTTTTTTCGCCAGTTTGCTGCTCAATGTTCCGTCCGCGACTTTAGCAACCAACTCGGCAAGGCGTGAAGCCGTAATCGGGCTTGCAGCCAATTCCAACCCTTCTTTGTTCAAGGTGGCGGCAAGCTCGCCGTTCATCCAGTTCGCCGTTAATTTACCTTGGCCGCAGGCTTTGGCAGCTTCTTCAAAATAGGCAGCTTGAGCACGGCTCGCAGTTAACAGGCGCGCATCATAGTCGGACACGCCGTAATCGGCAACAAAACGCGCCGCCATTTCATGCGGCAACTCAGGCATTTGCTCTTTAGCCTTTTGCAATTGGCCGTCTGAAATAATGACCGGCAGCAAATCTGGATCCGGGAAATAGCGGTAATCGTGCGCATCTTCTTTCAAACGCATCACACGGGTTTCGCCTTTTTCAGGGTCAAACAGCATGGTTGCCTGCTGTACTTTACCACCGTCTTCCAAAATTTCGATTTGCGCTTCCACTTCATAATTGATGGCTTGTTCCAAGAAGCGGAAAGAGTTGAGGTTTTTAATTTCACGGCGTGTACCGAACTCGGCCTGGCCTTTTGGACGTACAGAAACGTTGGCATCAACGCGGAACGAGCCTTCCGCCATATTGCCGTCGCAAATATCCAGCCAAGTTACCAAACCGTGCAATGCTTTAGCGTATGCCACGGCTTCGGCTGCGGAACGCATTTCAGGCTCGGAGACAACTTCCAATAAAGGCGTACCGGCGCGGTTTAAGTCGATACCGGTGGCACCGTTCAAACCTTCATGTACGGATTTACCCGCATCTTCTTCCATGTGCGCACGGGTAACATTGATGGTTTTAACCTCGTCGCCCACTACGATTTCCAATTTGCCATGCTCAACAATCGGCAAATCCAACTGACTGATTTGATAGCCTTTTGGTAAATCAGGATAAAAATAGTTTTTACGGTCGAACACGTTTTTCTGATTGATTTTCGCATCCAAAGCCAAACCGAGTTTGATGGCTTTTTCGACGACTTCGCGGTTCATTACCGGCAATACGCCCGGCAACGCACACTCAACCACGCTGGCGTGGGCATTAGGCTCGGCACCGAATGCAGTGGATGCGCCGCTGAAGATTTTGGATTGGGTGTTGAGTTGGACGTGGATTTCCAGTCCGATTACGGTTTCCCAAGTCATAAGGGTCTTTCTGTCGAAAAAAAGTTAATCGGTTAAATGAATGATTCGTTTTTCAGACGGCCTGAATAAAAAACATAACAGGCCGTCTGCAAGATAAGTTTATTTCCTGCGGCGTTGGAAACCGGGCAGTTGCCAATGGAACCGGTATGCAGTCAAGCGAAACAACAAGCCGCCGGCAAAGAGCAGGTTTAATGTAAAAATATTAATCCAGCCCAAATGCCCGAACAGATAAATCAATCCGCCAATCAAAATGGCCACGCTGCCGTAAAGGTCGGTACGCAAAATCATCGGCACGTCATTGACCAAAATATCGCGCGCAATACCGCCGCCAACGGCAGTCACAAAAGCCAAAGAAATAACGCCGAACAGATTAAGCTGCAAAGCCATACCGATTTGTGCACCGGTAATGCTGAACGCTGCCAAACCAATGGCATCGGCAATAATAAAGGCAGCAGCCAAATAGGTGCTGCGATAACGTTGCACCCTTATTAACCATGCGATGGCCAGTGTGGCAAATACAACAATCAGCGCATCGGTTTGCAAAAACACCTGCGGAATCCGGCCGACCAAGCCATCGCGTATCATACCGCCGCCGACAGCCGTCAGTAACGCAGTAATGACGACACCGAGTACATCCAATCGCTTGTTGTAGCCGACCAAATAGCCGGAAATGGCAAACGCGGCTGTCCCAATGATTTGAATGAAGTCGGTGGCTGTCATGATTTTTAAATATCTATAATTTGCAGCGCCTAAATGATTCAGGCGCTTTTTATGATTTATTTTCAGACGGCCTTGAATTATCAAGGCCCTAAAACATTATTCCGGTGCTTTAGTATGCCAATCGCTGTTCAGTTGAACTTGATATGCGGCGCCCAGAATTTTTGCTTCGGAGAAATAATTACCGATAAATTGCACACCAATCGGCAGACCGTCTGTGCTGAAACCGGCAGGCAGGGTCAGTGCAGGCAAACCGGCAAGGTTCACGGCGATGGTGTAAATATCGGATAAGTACATTTGCACAGGGTCGTGAATGTCGCTGCCGAGTTTCGGCGCTGCAGTCGGTGCAGTCGGTGCCAAAATGAAATCACATTGACCAAAGGCCGTCTGAAAATCATTGGCAACCAGACGGCGCAGTTTTTGCGCTTTCAGGTAATAAGCATCGTAGTAACCATGGCTCAATACATAAGTACCGATCATGATACGACGTTTGACCTCGCTGCCGAAACCTTCGGCACGGGTGTTGCTGTACATTTCTTCAAGATCACTGAATTGCGCTGCACGATGGCCATAACGTACGCCGTCGAAACGGGACAAGTTGGTACTTGCTTCAGCGGAGGCGAGAACATAATAAGCGGGAATCGACAATGAAGTTTGCGGCAACGAAACTTCAACAGTCTCCGCGCCTTGGGCTTTAAGCAAATCGATCACGTTTTGCAAGGCCGTCTGAACATCGGCATCCGCGCCTTCGCCGAAATATTCTTTAGGCAAACCGATTTTCAACCCTTTGAGCGGCTTGTCCAAATCACGGGTGTAATCTTCTTTGTTGCGTTCCAAACTGGTGGAATCACGCTCGTCAAAGCTGGCCATGGCGTTCAACAAAATCGCACAGTCTTCGGCTGTTTGCGCCATAGGGCCGGCTTGGTCAAAGCTGGAAGCATAAGCAACCATACCGAAGCGTGAAACCGTACCGTATGTCGGCTTAATACCGGTAATACCGCAATGCGATGCAGGCTGACGGATGGAACCGCCGGTATCCGAACCCAATGCAGCCGGTGCCAAACGCGCCGCAATCACGGCAGCCGAACCGCCTGACGAACCGCCGGGAACATGTTCAAAATTCCATGGGTTTTTGGTTGCACCGTAGAACGAAGTCTCATTGGTCGAACCCATGGCAAATTCGTCCATATTGGTACGGCCGAGAGTAACCATGCCGGCATCCAACAGGTTTTGCACCACAGTGGCAGTATAAGGAGAAACAAAGTTATCCAACATTTTGGAGCTGCATGCACTGCGCCAACCTGTTTGGCAGAAAATATCTTTGTAAGCAACCGGCACACCGGTCAAAGCCGTTGCATTACCGGCCGCGATACGCGCATCGGCTGCTTTGGCTTCAGCAAGGGTCTTATCTTGATCGATGGTCACATAGCCGTTGATGGCAGGGTTTTTCGCAGCAATAGCGGCCAAATATTCGGTCGCCAATTCGACTGCGGAAATTTGTTTGGATTGCAGCAGGCTGCTGGCTTGTTTGAGCGTGTAAGCGGTCATTGTGCCGTACTTTCTATAAAACAGTTTTTGCTTTCAAAACAGATATTGAAAACATCCGTTTAAATCAATAAATCGGGCCGTCTGAACAGAATATCCTTTCAGACGGCCTTGCAATAGGGGCTTGCCGACAAGCAAAGGCCGTCTGAAACCTTATTCTTCAATCACTTGAGGAACGATATACAGACGATTGCGCACTTCGGGGGCAACCGCCTGATATTCGGCGGCATGGTCGGTTTCAGTCACTTTATCTTCGCGCAGGCGCAAAGCGGCTTCGTGCGGATGCGCCATAGGTTCGATGCCATCGGTATTGACGCTTTGCATATTTTCAACCATGGCGAAAATGTCGTTCAACTCGGCAAGCGTTTTGTTTTTTTCTTCGTCTGTTAAAGTGAGGCGCGAGAGTTTTGCGATTTTTTCCACATCATTTAAGCTTAAAGCCATAAAAAATCCTTGTCTGATAGCAATGCACCTTGGGTTTGGGGTATCATTGCATTTCGTCTTCTATGAAGCGAAGAATTATAACCGAAAACCAAACAGGTTGGCATGGTGTTTTGATTCAGACGGCCTTTTCAGTGCGCATTTATCCGTCTTAAACCGTGTACCTGTTTTTCTTATTTTAAATAACGCTAAACACATCCGGGCTGGGCCGGAATTTCAGGTATCCTATGTTTCGTCTTTTATCTCGTTTCCTCTCTAATGATATTGCCATCGACTTGGGCACGGCCAACACGCTGATTTTTGTACGCGGCAAAGGGATTGTTTTGGATGAGCCGTCCATGGTTGCGATTCAATCCGGCGCGGGCAATAAAAGTAAAATCATGGCGGTTGGTACGGAAGCCAAAAAAATGCAGGGCCGTGCGCCGCGCAATATTGAAATCGTCCGTCCAATGAAAGACGGCGTGATTGCCGATTTTGTGATTACCGAGCGTATGCTGGGTATGTTGATTAAAAAAGCCACCGAAGGACGGTCTTTGGTTCCGCCCCGTGTGGTTATCTGTGTTCCGGGCGGCTCTACCCAAGTGGAACGTAAAGCGATTTTAGATTCAGCGTTTGCCGCCGGCGCGGCAAGCGTGCATTTGATTGAAGAACCGATGGCCGCCGCTTTGGGCGCAGGTTTGCCGATTGAAGATGCGGCAGGTTCGATGATTGTCGATATTGGCGGCGGTACGACTGAAATCGGTATTCTTTCACTGGGCGGTATGGCCTATTCCGCTTCCGTCCGCGCAGCCGGCGACGAGTTCGATAAAAGCATCATCCATTACCTGCGCCGTCATCGCGGTGTCTTAATCGGCGAGGCGACGGCAGAGGAATTGAAGAAACAAATCGGCTCGGCCTCTGGTTTTGAAACCGAAACAGCCATGCGCATTAAAGGCCGCGACCTGGCCGAAGGCACGCCCAAATCCTTGGCGGTTACGTCAAATGAAATCCGTGAAGCATTGAGTGAAACGGTAAATCAAATCATCCGCGCCGTCCGTCTGGCTTTGGAACAAGCTCCGCCCGAACTGGCCGGCGACATCGCCGACCGCGGCATTATGCTGACCGGCGGCGGTGCACTCCTGCACGGTATCGATACCGTCTTGGCCGATGCAACCGGCCTGCCCGTCGGCATTGCCGACCAGCCTCTGAACTGCGTCGCCTATGGCGCCGGTAAGGCTTTGGACTATATCGGCAAATGGGATACCGTGTTTACGGAAAACCCATAAGGTAGATGGCTATGGAACGCTCTTCTTTGCGCTTTGACGAGGCAAAAGGCCCTAAGCTGTTGCCTCGTTTTGTCGTTTATGTCGCCCTGGCTGCCGGCCTGATGGTGGCAGATTATCGCTTTTCATTGATGCAGCCTGTGCGTGCGGCGGTAATGCCCATGCTTTATCCTGCTCAATGGCTGGCCAATCAACCCGTTCAACTTTATCAATATTTTGCCGACCTCTCCCAGTCTAAATCCGAGCTTTTGGAACAAAACCGCCGGCTTTTGGAAGAAAATGGCCGTCTGAAAATCGATTTGCAGCGGGATAAAGTCAATACCGATGAATTGCGCGAATTGAAAAAACTGTACGGTTTGCAACAAAAAGGCATCCACAATGTTATCGGCGCGGAAGTCATTTCCAATGGCAAAGATCCGCTTTCCGAAAGACTGATTATCGGCAAAGGCAGTCAAGACGGCTTGAAAGTTGGCGATGCGGTCATCGATCAAAGCGGTTTGATCGGCCTGTTGACACAAGTCCACACACAAAGCGCGGAAATTGAGCTGATCTCAAGCGGACAAAGTATTGTCCCCGTAGCCGTCAGCCGCACCGGTGAACGCAATTTGGCATACGGCAATGGCAGCGGTTTGGATTTACGCTATTTCCCAACCGGCTCGGACTTGAAACCCGGTGATGTTCTGCTGACTTCCGGCTTGGATGGTACTTATCCGGCGGGGATTCCCGTTGCAACCGTCAGCAAGGTTGTCCGTGCATCGGGAACGCCTTATTACGATACGCAACTGACGCCTTTGGCTGCTTTACGCAGCAGTCGTTTTGTCTTGGTACTTTCTTCCGCCCCTTCTTCCCCACGCTGATTTCATGAACGATTTTGACGATTCTTACCGTGCAGTACCGCTGCACATCATGGCGGCCAGTCTCATCGTGATGATGATATTGGACTTTATGCCGTTTTCCTTTGACGGATTCTTCTGGCTGCCTGAAATGACGGCACTGATGTTGCTGTATTGGACATTGCATCAACCGCAACGCGCAGGCATGGGACTGGCTTTTGCCATCGGTCTGATTGTCGATGCAGCAACCGCCGCGACTCTGGGCCTGCACGCCCTGTCTTACGTTGTGATGACTTATTTCATCTTAAACCGACGCCGCCAAATTATGCTGTACGGCCACATTATGCAATTGGCCGCTGTCTTGGCTGCCCTGCTTCTCAATCAGGCCGTTTTAACTGCTGCCCGTCTGTTCCTCAATCATCAGGTCATCACTTTGCAAGGCTTTGTTGCCCCATTTGTCGGCTCACTGCTTTGGCCGATACTCAGCCAGCTGATGCTGATTGTGACCCGTATTTACCGCGCGCACTGAAAAGATGAAACCGATTCTTCCACGCCGTCTTTCCGGTGGTCAACATACCCAAAAACCTTCCGCTCAGGCAGCACAAGCCGATGCCCTATTACGCCTGCTCGTTGCTTTTATCCTGATTGTCATCTTCTTTTCCATCTTGCTGGCGCGGTTCTTTTACTTACAAGTAACCCAACACAATGAGTTTTCCGGTCAAGCATCGAGCAAACGCATCACCCTGATTCCAACACCGCCCGTACGCGGCGAAATCGTCGATATCAACGGCGTTCCTTTGGCCAAAAACTATCCCGTCTTTTCGCTTGAAGTTATTCCCAGCCGCATTGAAGGCAAGATGGAAGATGTCATTGAAGTATTGAAAAAATACGTCGATATCACGCCGACAGATTTAAAACGCTTCAAAAAATATCGCGAAAGCTATCGAAAATTTGAAAACATCCCACTCAAGCTCAGGCTGACCGATGAAGAGGCTGCGCGTTTGTCTGTGCATCTGCGCGAATTCAAAGGCGTAGAGGTCAATTCACGCACATTCCGCGAATATCCTTACGGCAAGCTGACTTCCCATTTTTTAGGCTACATCGGCCGTATAAGCGATAAAGACAAAGAAATGCTGGAAGAAGAAGGCCTGACCGCCCTCTATCGCGGCAGTACGCATATCGGCAAATCCGGCTTGGAAAAATATTACGAGCACCAGCTTCATGGCGTTCCAGGCTATCAGGAAGTCGAAAAAGACGCTTACGGCAATATCGTCCGTGTATTGAAAAATGTCCCGTCCAAAATGGGGCAAACCTTGCGCCTAGGGATGGATATCCGTATGCAGCAGGAAGCCGACCGAATCTTGGGCGACCGCCGTGGCGCATTGGTGGCCATCAATCCGCAAGACGGTACTGTTTTGGCATTTGTTTCCAAACCTTCTTTCGATCCCAACCTCTTTATTGACGGCATCGACAGCGATACTTGGAAAATGCTGAATGACGATTGGAAAAAGCCTTTGATCAACCGTGTTACCCAAGGCCTTTATCCGCCGGGCTCTACATTCAAACCCTTTATGGGCATGGCTTTGTTGGAAAGCGGCAAAATCACTCAAAACACCATCGTCCCCGCTCCCGGCGCATGGAGCATACCCGGCAGCCGCCATATTTTCCGCGACTCTGTCCGAAGCGGTCACGGTTCTGCCAACTTGAGCAAAGCCATTCAAGTATCCTCAGATACCTTCTTCTACCGCTTGGGTTACGAAATGGGTATCGATAAAGCCTCTCCGTATCTGGCGCAATTCGGTTTCGGCCAAAAAACCGGTATTGACCTGCCTAGTGAATATGTAGGCGTTTTGCCCAGCCGCGAATGGAAAGCCAAACGCTTTGCCAAATCTTCCGACCCGACTGCCAAAGAATGGCGTGCTGGTGAGATGGTTTCCGTCAGTATCGGCCAAGGCTACAATGCCTACACGCCTTTGCAAATGGCACATGCGACAGCCTCTCTGGCCAACAACGGTGTTGTCCATCAGCCGCATTTGGTCAAAGAAATATTGGATTTCAGTGCGCGCAAAATTACCCGCATCAATCCTAATCCCGAACGTCAAATTCCGTTTAAAGCCGACAACTTCGAATACGTCAAACGCGCAATGGAGAAGGTATTGAAACCGGGCGGTACGGCACACCGTATCGGTGGCGGACTCGCCTACACAATGGGCGGTAAAACCGGTACGGCCCAAGTCGTACAAATTAAACAGGGCGGCCGCTACAATGCCGCAGCCCTGCGCGAACAACACCGCGACCACGCATGGTTTATCTCATTTGCGCCATTGGAAAAACCTGAAATCGCCATTGCCGTTATTTTGGAAAACGGCGGCTGGGGTGCGTATGCCGCGCCATTGGCCCGTGAAATGACTGATTTTTATATGCTTCACGTCAAGCCGCAACAGTTTTCAGACGGCCTAGAAACAGATTTGGCCAAAACTGATAAACATCAGCCCATTACCAGTATTTTCCAATCTGCCTACGGACTGACGCCGACAAGCCCTGCCTCACAGCCGGAGGTTCACCATGAATAACACATCAGCGTGGAAAACGTTCAAATCCACCATTGCAGCCCCGATTGACCCTTGGCTGTTTTTTGCCATGCTCGCCATCTACATCATGAGCCTGTTTTTGCTCTATTCTGCAGACGGGCAAGAGTTCGGCCAATTGGAAAACAAAACCATCCATACCGTTTTGGGCTTTGCCCTGTTATGGATTATCGCCGTATTCAAGCCGCAAACGGCCGCCAAAGTTGCTCTGCCTGTTTATATCGTTGGCGTATTGCTGCTGATTGGCGTCGAAGTTGCCGGCGTTACCGTAAACGGTTCGACCCGTTGGCTGAGCCTCGGCTTTACCCGTATCCAACCTTCCGAAATCATGAAAATCGGTATTCCCATGACTGTCGCGTGGTATTTCCAACGCTATGAAGGCCGTCTGAAATGGATACATTATATTGTCGCCCTTGTACTGATTCTTGTTCCTGTCGCCCTAATTTTGAAACAGCCCGACCTCGGTACGGCCGCGCTGATTATGGCTTCGGGCATTTTTGTCATCTTTTTTGCCGGATTGCCCTGGAAAGCCATTTTTGCCGCCATTATTGCCTTTGTGGCCGCCCTGCCGCTCTTGTGGAACTACGGCATGCACGACTACCAGAAAACCCGCGTCCTTACCTTGCTTGACCCAACCAAAGACCCGTTAGGCGCAGGCTACCACATCATCCAATCCATGATTGCCATCGGCTCGGGCGGCGTATGGGGTAAGGGCTGGCTCAACGGCACGCAAACCCATTTGGACTACATTCCCGAATCAACGACTGACTTTATTTTCGCAGTATTCGGCGAAGAGTTCGGTCTGATCGGCAATATCCTTTTGCTGCTGGTTTACCTTATCATTCTGGCACGCGGATTGTGGATTGCCGCACAAGCGCAATCCCTTTACAGCCGTACTTTGGCAGGTGCATTGACCATGACCTTCTTCTGCTACGCCTTTGTAAACATGGGCATGGTCAGCGGCATTTTGCCCGTTGTTGGTGTTCCCCTCCCCTTGGTCAGCTACGGCGGTACGGCTACGCTTTCCATCATGGTGGTGCTCGCCCTGTTGATGGGTATTGCCAACGAACATAAAAACCTCCGCCGTCGTAATATGGACAACGACGATCTGACTGAAAGTAAGGAATAATATGGAATTAGGTGTAGAAATCGGCAAACTTCTCGTTGCACTTCTTGTACTGATCAACCCCTTCAGCGCACTCTCGATTTATCTTGACCTGACGCAAGACCACAGCACCAAAGAAAAACGCAGAATTGCGCGTACTGCCGCACTGGCCGTTTTCATCGTGATCGTCGTCTTTGCACTGAGCGGCGGTATCCTGTTGAAAGTACTCGGCATCAGCGTGGGCTCTTTCCAAGTCGGCGGCGGCATTTTGGTTTTACTGATTGCCATCTCCTTGATGAACGGCAACGACAATCCGGCCAAGCCCAAAATCGACCCCAATTCAGAAGAGCATCACCATGCGCAACAAGTCCGCCGCAATGAAAAAGCCATTGCCGTCGTCCCCATTGCCATTCCGATTACCATCGGCCCCGGCGGTATTTCTACCGTCATCATTTACTCCTCTGCCGCCAAAAATTACAGCGATATTGCCCTGATTATCATCTCCGGCTTTCTGGTCAGCCTGATTTGCTATCTCATCCTGATCGTTGCCGGACGCATCAGCAAACGCTTAGGCACGACCGGCCTGACCATCCTCAACCGCATTATGGGCATGATGCTTGCCGCCATTTCCGTAGAGATTATTGTTGCCGGATTAAAATCTATTTTTCCCCAACTGGTCGCTTGAAGTACAATCATCACAATAAAAGGCCGTCTGAAACATTTTCAGACGGCCTCATAAAAACATAAAAACAAAGGAGCCTAACCATGTTTCACAGCACCCATGTCTTTACCGGTGAAACCATTTGCCGCCGACCGGCACAAAACTACACCGAATTTACCGACGAATTAAACCGCCTCCAAACCCTTCAGCAAACCTTCGCACAATCAAGCATTATCGAGCGCACCGCCCTCTTACAACAATTTGCCGACAGCCTCACCCAAAACCAAGAACGCCTCGCCGAAATGGTTTGCGAAGAAGTCGGCCGCTGCCTGCATGAATGCCGCGCCGAAATCAGCAAATCCATCGAGCTTATCCGCTACTACGTCCGCCTCGCGCCCGAACTGCTCTCCCATAAAACCATCGCCACCCAAGCCAGCCTCAGCCAAGTCCGCTTCGAGCCTTTGGGCGTTGTTTTGGCAGTCATGCCGTGGAACTATCCTGTTTGGCAGATTTTACGATTTGCCATCCCGGCCCTGTGCGCCGGCAATGCCTGCGCGGTCAAGCCTGCGCCCAGTGTCACCCGCGTCAGCGAAACCCTCTTCAGCCTCGTCCCCAAAGGTTTGCCGCTTATCGGCGCATGGTTAAGTCATGAAGACACGCTTAAAGCCATCGAAGATACCGATGCCATGGCATTTACCGGTTCGACCCATACCGGCCGCCTGCTGGCTGCCCATGCAGGCAAACATCTGAAAAAAACCGTTCTTGAACTGGGCGGCAGCAATCCGTTTATCATCCTGCCCGATGCCGATCTCCAACGCGCAGCCATCGACGCCTGCTATTCACGCTTCCGTGATGCCGGACAATCCTGCAACGCCGCCAAGCGCATCATTGTTACCCAAGATATTGCCGAACAATTTATCCCGCTCTTCCTTGCCGAGTGTACCAAACTGCAAACCGGCAATCCTAAAGACCCAAACACCACCCTTGCCCCGCTTCACCGCCAAGACCTACGCCAAAACGTGCACGAGCAGGTTCAAGATGCAGTTGCACACGGCGCGCAATGCTTGAGCGGCGGCTATATCCCTGATGGACAAAGCTGGTTTTACCCGGCTACCGTCTTGGATCAAGTCAATCCAAACTGCCGCGTTTGGCATGAAGAAGTCTTCGGCCCGGTTGCCATGATCTTACGCGCCGACAATCCGGATCACGCCGTTGCGCTTGCCAATGACACACCTTTCGGCCTCGGCGCCTGTATCTACACAGCCGACACGGCAAATGCATGGAAATACGCCGAAAAAATCCAAG
The DNA here is from genome assembly GCF_001837375.1 of Neisseria sp. HMSC066H01. Classification (NCBI taxonomy): domain Bacteria; kingdom Pseudomonadati; phylum Pseudomonadota; class Betaproteobacteria; order Neisseriales; family Neisseriaceae; genus Neisseria; species Neisseria sp. HMSC066H01. Next base: position 176,132 of record NZ_KV832194.1, on the reverse strand, counting down.
CAGGCTCTGTCTTTATCAACCGCCACACCAGCAGCGACTTGCGCCTCCCCTTTGGCGGCGTCAAAGCTTCAGGCTACGGACGGGAGCTATCCGAATTCGGACTGTACGAATTCGTCAACGTCAAAACCTATTGGCAAAAATAAACCATTTCATTCACTCAAGCCGTCTGAAAACCCAATTTCAGACGGCTTGATGTTTTTTTAAAGACTGGCAAAAATGTTGTATTTAAAACCCATACCAATTCCGCAAAATCAAAGCGGCTCAAAAATAAGCAACCTATTTTAGAAAGCAATTCATATTTCCACGCCCATTTTGAATCGGCAGCTTACCATGTTCATCATTCCAACCGTTTCATTAAGCTCTTTATAAAATACGCGACAAACAAAAATGCCGTCTGAAATACAACTTTCAGACGGCATTTTCAATCAAATACTACTTACCGGATTACAATTTCAAACCGGCCAGTTTAGTAGCATACGCATCCAAATCGGCGATTGGACGGGTAGCCACGCCACTTTCCATTGCCGCTTTAGCAGTAGCTGTAGCAACGCGAGGCAACAGGCGGGAATCGAATGGGGTAGGAATCAGGTATTCCGCACCGAATTCAAATTTCTTACCGTAAGCGGCAACCACTTCTTCAGTTACCTCTTCCATCGCCAAATCAGCCAAAGCGTACACGCAGGCGCGTTTCATTTCTTCGTTGATGGTGGTCGCGCCGACATCCAATGCGCCACGGAAGATGAATGGGAAGCACAATACGTTGTTCACTTGGTTCGGGAAGTCTGAACGGCCTGTACCGATGACCACATCCGGACGGGTTTCTTTTGCCAATGGAGGCAGGATTTCCGGATTTGGGTTTGCCATAGCGAACACGATTGGTTTTTCGTTCATGGTGTTCAGCATTTCAGGAGTCAGCAGGTTTGCACCGGACAAGCCCAAGAAGATGTCTTTACCTTTAACGGCATCAGCCAATACGCGTTGGCCGTTGTCTTCAATGGCGTAGAACTGTTTGGACTCGTCCATACGGTCTTTGTCTTCGCGCGTTTTGTAAATCACGCCTTTGGAGTCGCAAACGGTTACGTTTTCGCGTTTCAGACCCAAATCCAGCAATTGGTTCAAGCAGGCAATCGCGGCCGCACCTGCGCCGGAGCACACCAAAGTCGCTTCTTCGATTTTACGGCCGGTATAACGCAAAGCGTTCAACACAGCGGCGGCGGTGATGATGGCAGTACCATGTTGGTCGTCGTGGAATACAGGGATTTTGCAGCGTTTGCGCAATTCGCGTTCGATGTAGAAGCACTCAGGCGCTTTGATGTCTTCGAGGTTGATGCCGCCGAAAGTCGGTTCCAAAGAAGCGATGATGTCCACCAGTTTTTGCGGGTCTTTTTCATCAATTTCGATGTCAAACACGTCAACACCGGCGAATTTTTTGAACAATACGCCTTTGCCTTCCATTACAGGTTTGCCGGCCAATGCGCCGATGTTGCCCAAACCCAACACTGCGGTACCGTTGGAAATCACGGCAACCAAATTGCCTTTGGCGGTGTATTTGTAGGCATTTTGCGGATCGGCATGGATTTCCATACAAGGAGCGGCTACGCCCGGAGAGTACGCCAACGCCAAGTCTTTAGAAGTAGCCAGAGATTTGGTTGGGGTAACGGAGATTTTGCCCGGCACGGGGAATTCGTGGAACTGCAGGGCGGCTTCTTTTAATGAATTTTCCATTTGTCGATCCTGTTTGCGAGAGAGAGAGATTTTACAGCGAACAAGTCTGAAACGGGCTGCTTCAGACATTTAAACTTCTAAAGTCGGTTTGTTAACAGACCGGCTTTGTAAGAGGCCGTAATTTTATCATGTTCTTTCGGTGGCGCATACCTATATTTATTTCATTTGTTTTGATGTTTCGGTTTAATCGGTTTTATGTCTAAAAACTTCTGTAATAATATTTCTTCGGTACATCAGTCTTCTTTCAGACGGCATTTTATTTAAACTTAAACATTCAATCCGAAATGACTGTCCAGCGCGGTTTCAATCTGGGTTTTGACTGCGTCCAGACTTTGGCTGCTGTCGATGACGGCATATCGTTCCGGCTGTTTGGCAGCACGTTGCAAATACACTTCGCGCACCCGATTGAAAAACTCGGCTGCCTCTTGCTCGAAGCGGTCTTTCTCGCGCGTTTGGTTGATGCGCGCCATCGATACTTCCAAAGGCACATCCAACAGCAAGGTTAAATCTGGGCGGAAATCGCCCTGCACCCAATGCTCAAGCGTGGCAATATCTTGTAAGGGAACGCCTCGTCCGCCGCCTTGATAGGCAAACGTTGCATCGGTAAAGCGGTCGGAAACGACATGTGTGCCGTTTTTCAGGGCAGGCAGAATAACTGTTTCCAAGTGTTGCTGTCTGGCTGCAAACATCAGCAGGGTTTCGGTACGCAGGCTGACTTGGGTGGCAGGGTTGAGCAGGATTTCGCGCAATGCCTCTCCGGCAGGCGTGCCTCCCGGTTCGCGCGTAAACAATACGGGCAGTTGGTGTTTCTCAAACCATGCTTTCATTACGGCGAGGTTGGTGGATTTGCCGGCGCCGTCTATGCCGTCAAGGGTAATAAATCTGGGTTTCATATGGATATCGTTAATCTAAAGGCCGTCTGAAACTGGGATTATAAATGTTTCAGACGACCTATTCGGTTTATTTCTTCAAAATATATTTGCGCACGGCGGCGTTGTGTTCAGAAAGATTGTGGCTGAACTCGCTCAGGCCCGTACCATCCATTTTTGAGACGAAATACAGATATTTTTCATTAGACGGATGACCCGCAGCCTCAAGCGCGGCCTTGCCGGGAAGCGCAATCGGCGTCGGCGTCAAACCGCTGCGCGTATAAGTATTGTAAGGCGTATCGCGTTGCAGGTCGGCTTTGCGGATTCTGCCCTTATACGCATCGCCCATGCCATAAATGACAGTCGGGTCGGTTTGCAGGCGCATGCCGATATTCAGGCGGTTGACAAATACGGCGGCCACATGGGCGCGGTCATCTTCGTGCGCGGTTTCTTTTTCAATCAGACTCGCCATAATCAGCATTTCGTACGGATTTTTATAAGGCAGGCCGCTTTGACGGTCGTCCCATGCTTCTTGTAGGTTTTCCCGCATTTTACGGTAGGCAATTTTATAAATTTGAAGATCGCTGCCGCCGGCATCAATTTCGTAACTATCCGGGAAAAACTGTCCTTCAGGATTGCTGCTCAAGGCGTCGGGTGCCACTTCGGCCATCAGTTTTTCATCGCTCCAGCCGCGCGTATCATGGGCAATATCGGCAGTGTTGTCGATAATACGGCGCATTTGTGCAAACCGCGCACCCTCTAGAATTTGCACGCTGACCGAATCAGGACGGCCTTTTTTAATGCGTTTTAAAATGTCCCAAGCCGATACTTTGGCAGACAGACGGTAAGAGCCGGCATTGAGTTGGTTGTGCACGCCCATCACATACGCGGCGGCTACCAACACATAACGGTTATAAACAATGCCGTCTTGAGCCAGTTTGCGGCTGACGGAAGAGATACCTTGATTCTTAGCAACGGTAATACGGTATGGCTTGTCGTTGTTTTTCGGAACAAACAACAATGCGGCAACCACGGCGGCAAATGCCGTCAAAAATACGGCCAGCCATTTCAACAATTTTTTCAACATGGTAGGATTCTTGGTTTGTGAACGTGTCGGGCGACAGTATAACCGAAAATAAGCGCATTAAGCCTGCCGCATTCCCCAACGTATGTTTTCCTATCCCGAAAGGCCGTCTGAAACCATGAATTCCCCTTACAAAAACATTTGGCAAAACGGCCGTTGGCTGAATGCACGCCAAACTCATTCGCCCAATTTCAGCCCGCGCGAACCGGATGAAAACGTCTCATTGGTTGTCCTCCACAATATCTCCCTTCCTCCTTTTGAGTACAACACGGGTGCGGTGGAAAAATTGTTTACCAACCAAATCAATCCTGACGAGCATCCTTTCTTCAGCATCATCCACACCTTGCGCGTCTCCAGCCATTTTTTCATCAGCCGTGAGGGCGAAACTGTCCAATTCGTTTCCTGCGACGACATGGCCTATCATGCCGGCGTATCATCATTTCAAGGCAGAGAAAGATGCAACGCCTTTTCCATCGGTATCGAACTGGAAGGCTGCGATTTCGAGCCTTTTACCGAAGCACAATACACCAGCCTGCAAGCCTTGCTGACCGCCATTTCCGAGCATTATCCGATTCAGGCCGTTACCGGTCATCAGGACATCGCGCCGGACAGGAAAACCGATCCCGGACATTTCTTCGATTGGCATCACCTTCAAAAAGCAAGTTTTCCCGTCCGGCGCGGATAACTTTCAGACGGCCTGAACACTGATTGGCAGACATAATGCTGCCACAACCGTTTATTTTCGTTATAATTCAGCTATCCATTCGGACACATAAAGTCCGGCTCCAACGAACTGCCCGCGTAGCAAGATTCCGCACCCTGAAAAAGACGGAATGCTGCCTTTTTAAAAAGTGATTACTCCATGATTTTCATCGTCTTAGCCCTCGCCGCCCTTTTGGCGGTCATCGGTTACAACATGTACCAGGAAAACCAATACCGCAAACAAGTGCGCGAACAATTCGGCCATTCCGATAAAGATGCACTTTTGACCAGCAAAACCAAACACGTCCGCGACAGCAAAGAAACCGGCGGCCAAGGTTTGTTTATCAAGAAAAACAAAAAAAACGAAGAGGCATTGCGCAACCTGCAGGAACAAGATGAAATCTACGCGGCCAAAGCTAAACTGGCCCACCCTGCCCAACTTAAAACCGACGTCGAACTGACCGTGGAAGACGACTTTTCTGCAGAAGAAAAAGTCCAACACACCGTTATCGGCTTGAACAACGAAATTACCGTAAGCCCAGCCGAAGCCGCTTCCACTCCGGTAGAAACCGCAGCCGAACCTGTGGCACAAGTACCATTGATCAGCCTGGACGAATTGTCTCAAGTCGAGCTGCCTTGGTTTGACCCGCGCTTCGACTACATGGCCTACATCTCCCTGAAACAAGCTCAAGAATTGCACGCCCTGCCGCGCCTTTCCGCTACCCACCGCTTCCAAATCATCGGTTGCACCATGGACGACCATTTCCGCGTTGCCGAGCCGATTCCAGGAGTTTACTACCAAGGCTTCGTCATGGGCCTGCAAGCTGTCAGCCGCAACGGTTTGGCCGCGCGTGAAGAGTTGCAACACTTCGACCAACAGGTTGATGCTTTTGCCCAACTGATGGACGGCAAAGTTTTGCATACCGACTTGGACGCGTTCACCGAAGTCGCACAAGCCCTCGACCAATTCTGTGCGCGTGTTGACCAAACCATCGCCATTCACTTGGTTTCCCATTCCAACATCAGCGGCGTAGAATTGCGTGCCGCCGTGGAAGAAACCGGTTTCAAATTGGGCGAAGACGGCGCGTTCCACTTCGGCGACAACAACAATCCTCAATTGTTCTCCATCCATACTTTGGACAACAAACCGTTTACCAATCCTTTGCTGGACAACCAAGCCTACCGCGGCTTCAGCATGCTGCTGGATATTCCGCACGTTCCGGCCGGCGAAAAAACTTTCGATAAATTCATGGACTTGGCAGTCAAACTTTCCGGTCAACTCAGCTTGGATTTGGTTAACGACCAAATGGAAGAAGTTTCCACCCAATGGCTCAAAGACGTACGCAACTACGTTTTGGCCCGTCAGGAAGAAATGCTTAAAGTCGGCCTCAAACCCGGCAGCAAACAAGCTCTGCGCCTGTTCTCTTAAACTTCCTCAAACAAAAAGCGGATATGCAATGACGGCATATCCGCTTTTTTCAGGTAAAATCCCTTCATCTTCAATATTCATCAATTTTCAGACGGCCTCTCTATCATCAGGACGTCTGAAAACTCTATTCCGATTACACAATGAATCCGACCGCACAACGTATCAAATACCTGACCGACCTCCTCAACCACTACGCCTACGAATACTACACCCTAGATGCGCCCAGCGTACCCGATGCCGAATACGACAAATTGTTCCGCGAGCTTGAAGCGTTGGAGCGAAACTATCCCGAGCTCAAGCTGCCCGACAGCCCGACCCAGCGCGTCGGTGGCGAGCCTTTGGCAGGCTTTGCCGAAGTACGCCACGAAGTGCCAATGCTGTCGCTGACCAACGCCTTCTCGCCACAAGATGAAAACGGCGTGTTCGACCATGCCGAAATGTATGCTTTCGATGAGCGTGTTCGTGGCGGATTAAACGGAGAAAAACCGGAATACGTTATCGAGCCTAAATTTGACGGTCTCGCCATCAGCCTGCTCTACCGCGACGGCGTATTGATTCAAGCGGCAACCCGTGGCGATGGAACAACAGGCGAAGACGTTACCCAAAACGTCAAAACCGTATCCAACATTCCCCTGCGCCTGCATGGAGAAAATATTCCCGAGCTTATCGAAATACGCGGCGAAGTATTGATGCTCAAAGCCGATTTTGCCGCTTTAAACGCACGACAAGCTGAAAACGGACAAAAACCTTTCGCCAATCCGCGCAATGCCGCCGCCGGCAGTCTGCGCCAACTCGATTCGCGCATTACTGCACAGCGCAAATTGCATTTCTTCCCCTATTCCATCGCCCGACAACAAGGCGGTTTTATCGCAGAAGAACACCTGCAAGAGCTAGGCTACTGTAAAGAGCTTGGCTTCAGCCTGCCTGACGGTAATTTCGGCTGCTTCCCAAATATCGACGAAGTATTGGCGTTTTACGAGCAAATGCAGCAAAAACGCCCTACTCTACCCTATGAAATCGACGGCATGGTGGTCAAAGTCAACAGCTTGACGCAACAGCGCGAACTCGGCTTCATCTCACGTGCGCCGCGCTGGGCCATTGCCCACAAATTCCCCGCCGAAGAAGCATTGACCATTGTCGAAGCCATTGATGTACAAATCGGGCGCACCGGCGCAGTAACCCCGGTTGCCCGCCTGCAACCTGTATTCGTCGGCGGCGTTACCGTTACCAACGCCACCCTGCACAATCAGGACGAAGTGTCTCGAAAAGACGTACGCGTTGGCGATACCGTTGTCGTACGCCGCGCCGGAGACGTGATTCCCGAGGTAGTCCGCGTAATTTTCGAACGCCGCCCAATGCAAGAGGTTAACGTTACCGTTTCAGACGGCCTGCAAGACGATTTGTTTGCCGAAACACCTTCTAAAACCCAAGCCAAACCGCTGCACAAACCCTACCGCCTGCCCACCCATTGCCCTATCTGCCGTAGCGAAATCGAACGCGAAGAAGGCGAAGCGGTTGCCCGGTGCAGCGGCGGTATGCTTTGCCAAGCACAACGCGCGCAAGGTTTGATCCACTTCGCCTCACGCAAAGCCATGGACATTGACGGACTCGGTCAAAAACAAATCGAGCAGCTGGTCGCCCAAGACCTCGTCCGCCATTTCGCCGACCTCTACCGCCTCGATATTCCGACCTTGCAAAAAATGAAGGAAATGGCGGACAAAGCGTCAGCTAATGAGGAAGAACCATCAAACAGTGGGATTGGAGACTTTGAAGGCAAGACCGGCAATACTCTGCTTGTCAAAAACAATAAAAAACAGCCGACCAAATGGGCAGAAAACATCCTCGCAGGCATAGAAGCCAGCAAAACGCCTGAACTTGCCCGCTTCCTTTTTGCCCTCGGCATCCGTCACGTCGGTGAACGTACCGCCAAAACGCTGGCGCAGGCATTCGGTACGCTCGACCACGTCCGCCATGCACCCGAACCCATCCTCGCCTGTCTGCCCGATATCGGCACGGTGGTTGCCCACTCCATTGCCCACTTTTTTGCCCAAGAAACGCAACAGGCGATGATAGACGAACTGCTGGCTGTAGGTGTTGCCCCGCAAAGCCAGGCTGTTACCATCCCGCCGCTGCGCCATGCCGAGCCGCAACGCTGGATTGCCCGTCTGCCCGATTTTAAAATCAGCGAAACCAAAGCACTGGCCTTGTGGGAACTCGCCGGACAAAGTATAGAAGGTCTGCAAACCGACAAAGCATTACCTGCCGATTGGCAAATATGGCGCAGCAAACCGCAAAACGCAGCCCTGCTTGAAAATATGAAAACTTTCTTTGCTCAAACGCTGTCTAATCTTCAAGATGAAACTATTTCAGACGGTACTAATGAGGCCATAGCAGGTAAAACCTTTGTATTAACAGGGACTTTACCCACGCTCAAACGTGACCAAGCCCAAGCCTTGATCGAGGCCGCAGGCGGTAAAGTTTCCGGCAGCGTATCTAAAAAAACCGACTACGTTGTCGCCGGAGAAGCAGCAGGCAGTAAATTGGAAAAAGCCCAAACGCTGGGCATAGCCGTATTGAGCGAAGAAGAATTACTGTCGTTGCTGGGATAAGACAGTATCTATGAGCAATCCGCCTTTTAAACCGACTGATACTTTATCATGTGGTATTATCGTTACACACAATTACACTTTCGGGGGCTAAACCCTCAGACAAATAGGATACCAATATGAAACCCATTAAAAAATGCGTCTTCCCCGTTGCCGGTATGGGCACCCGTTTCCTGCCTGCAACCAAAGCCAGCCCCAAAGAAATGCTGCCTATCGTGGACAAACCTCTGATTCAATATGCAGTTGAAGAAGCGGTTGAAGCCGGCTGTACCGAAATGGTATTCATCACCGGCCGTAACAAACGCAGCATCGAAGACCACTTCGACAAAGCATACGAGTTGGAAACCGAATTGGAATTGCGTCAAAAAGACAAACTACTGGCGCACGTTCGCGATATTCTGCCTCCCAACATTACCTGCATGTACATCCGTCAAACTGAAGCATTGGGTTTGGGCCATGCCGTATTGTGCGCGCAGGCAGCCGTTGGTAACGAGCCTTTTGCCGTTATTTTGGCAGACGATTTGATTGATACGCCTAAAGGTGCGCTAAAACAAATGGTTGACGTGTACAACCAAAGCGGCAACAGCGTTTTAGGCGTTGAAACCATCGATCCCTCCCAAACCGGTTCTTACGGTATCGTCGAAGTCGAGCAGCTGAAAAACTATCAACGTATTATCAACATCGTTGAAAAACCCAAACCGGAAGAAGCGCCTTCCAACCTCGCCGTTGTCGGCCGCTACATCCTGACCCCGCGTATTTTTGACTTGTTGACCAACCTGCCGCGCGGTGCCGGCGGTGAAATCCAACTGACCGACGGTATCGCCCGCCTGCTTGATCATGAGTTTGTCTTGGCTCACGCATTTGAAGGCAAGCGCTATGACTGCGGCAGCAAATTGGGTTACCTTGAAGCGACTGTAGCTTACGGTTTGAAACACCCTGAAACCGGCGAACAATTTAAAGAATTGCTCAAGCAATACGCTTAAATTCAGCCATTATAAAAAGGCCGTCTGAAATTTCAGACGGCCTTTTTCTACACTTATTTCTTCCAATATGCCGGAGTAAACAAAATTAAAACGGTAAAAATTTCCAAACGTCCCAACAGCATCACTGCCGCACACAGCCATTTCTGCACATCGCTCAGCGCGGCATAATTATGCGACGGACCGACTGCACCCAAGCCCGGGCCGGCATTGGTAATACAGGCAATGACTGCCGTGAAGGCGGATAAAAAGTCTAAGCCTGCGGCCATCAGTAAAAAGCTGAATACGATGACCGTCATAAAATAAATAAAAATGAACGACATAACGGTCAGCGCCATACGATCCGGAATGGAGTTGTTGTTGACCTTTACCGTACGAACCGCACGCGGGTGCAGCAAAATCAACATCTCGCGCAAGCTGAATTTGAACAACACCAAAGCGCGCACATTTTTAATACCGCCGCCCATAGAGCCTGAGCTTGCCAAGACGTTCGACAGGAAAAACATCCACAACGACACAATCAGCGGCCATTGTGCAAAGTCAGCATTGGAGAAACCGCTGGCCAATCCGATAGACACAAAGTTGAAGCTGACAAAACGCAAAGCTTCGCCAAGGCTTTGGTACACGTCCTGCTGCCACAGATACAATGCCGAAATCAAAATACTGCCCGACAAAACCAGCAGCATGGTGCGGCATTCTTCATCCTTCCAATACACCCGCCAAGAGCGGTTGCCCAGCGCAGTAAAATGGCTGGCAAAATTGATACCGCCCCAGACAGTAAAAAACATCAACGTCCATTCGACTGCCAAGGAATCAAAAAAAGCAACGTTGTCATCATGCGTTGAAAAACCGCCCAAAGCCACGGCCGACATCGCATGGCATAAGGCGTCAAACCAGCCCATGCCGGCAATATGCAAGCACACAAAGGCAGCGGCAGTTGTCAGCGCATAAGCAAACCACAGCCGTTTGGCCACTTGCGAAATACGGGGAGCCATCTTGCTTTCTTTATCCATACCCGGAATTTCGGCTTTGAAAAGCTGCGTGCCCCCCACGCCCAACATCGGCAAAATCGCCACAGCCAGCACGATAATACCCATACCGCCAAGCCAGTTGAGCATGTGCCGCCAAAAGTTTACAGACGGCGCCAGCGTATCCAAGCCGGAAATCACGGTCGCACCTGTCGTCGTCAGCCCCGACATCGCTTCAAAAAACGCATCGGTAAAACTCATGGACGGCATATAGAAATAAATCGGCATTGCTGCCACGACAGCAAAAGCCAGCCACAGCATCAGTACCAGGGTAAATCCGTCGCGCGGCCGCAATTCACGGTTGAAACGCAGCGTCAGTACCCAAGTTACGCACGACACCAGCAATACGGTCAACGCCGTATAGGCAAATACGAAAAACGCGCTGTCGTGATAAAAATACGACATCAACGTCGGCACGGCCAACAGCAATGAAAACAACAGCCCCAGCTTGGACAATACATGGACAATCGGCATCACCTTGCTTACCGCACCACCCAATCTGAAACCCTTATGCAGATACATCATATTCCTATCATCAGAAAACAAAATGTTTCAGACGGCCTCATAAAAAAGGCCGTCTGAAACCGCATATTTTATCAAAATGCCGCAATCCCGTGATAAAGAAAAACAAAAAACACTTGCCTGCTCTTTTTCTAAGAGTATAATGTTATACCATAACATTTACTGGAGAAAGAAATGAAACCTGATATTCACCCGGACAACTATCGTACCGTTCTGTTTTACGACAGCGGCGCAGACCAAGGATGGCTCATCCGTTCATGCGCCAATACCCACGGCAAAACCATGGTTTGGAAAGACGGCATAGAATATCCCCTCTTTTCGCTTGATACTTCTTCCGCTTCCCACCCCGTGTACACAGGCAAACAACGCAATGTCAATATCGAAGGCCGCGCCAGCAAGTTCAACCAACGTTACCAATCCATGATGTCTTCCTTCAGAAAGGATAAATAATGCAAGTCCTCTCCTCCCTGAAAACTGCAAAAAAACGACACCGCGACTGCCAAATTGTCCGCCGAAAAGGCAAAGTGTACGTTATTTGCAAGAGCAACCCCCGCTTTAAAGCACGCCAGCGTTAGGCGGCCCAACCCATATTTCAATGTAACTCTCTGAATTTTCCGCACTTTCGTTTACCTCTAGCGCAAGTGCGGCTTTTTTTCAAACGGCATTAATCATTCATATCAAAACTACAACGAATCCTGCCATACTCCCGGAAACAGGAAGAAAAAGTAAATAATGGTTATCCCTATTGTGAAGCCATAAAGATATTTATAACATGCCGCTACATTCTCCCTTCAACACTGACCATAGGAGTCAAAAATGAAAGTAAAAGCCCTGCTTGCAATTGCCACCGCCATGAGCCTCGCTGCCTGCGCCGCACCCGAAGCCCATCAACATGACCATGGTCACCGTCACGAGCACAATCATGACCACGGCCGTGCACACGATCATGATGCCCGTGTTCAATCATTCAGCTGCGAAAACGGCCTGTCTGTACAAATCCGCAACCTGAGCACCGATCAAGTTGAATTGCGCCTTGACGACAAAGTTGCCACCCTGTCTTCTGCCGTTGCAGGTTCAGGCGAACGCTATGTTGCCAACCAAGGCTTGTTTGGTAAAGGCGCCGAATGGCATCAAAAAGGCAGCGAAGCATTCTTCGGCTTCACTGACCCATATGGCAATAAAGTAGAAACTTCTTGCTCTGCCCGCTAATTTCTACTTAAAAATAGAATAGCTAAAGGCCGTCTGAAAACTTTTTCAGACGGCCTTTTTAGTTTACACCCAAACTGCTTTAAAACTCATTATTACAAAATAGGCAGTCTGAAACCCGAATTTCAGGTTTTCAGACGGCCTTTATCTTAGACCAAACAATTAAGCGTAATGTCTGTCTTCGCCTTTACCGTCCACGTTGTCGGCACAACGTTTACAGATGGTTTCATGGCCTGCAACTGCGCCTACATCGTGGGTGTAGTGCCAGCAGCGTTCGCATTTTTCACCATCGCTGGCTTTAGCGGTTACAGCAAGTTCATCGCCTACTTTCACTTCGGCTTTAGACACCAGCAAAGCAAAACGCAATTCTTCGCCCAAAGTGTTCAGATAGTCGGCAATTTCTTCCGGAGCCGTAATTTCGGCTTCTGCTTGCAATGAAGAGCCGACAGTTTTGTCTGTACGCAAAGGCTCGATAGCGGCGGTTACGGCTTCGCGGGCTTCGCGGATTGCCGTCCATTTTTTCACCAGTTCGGCTTCAGCTTTTTCGTTGATTGGTGGGAACTCATGCCATGTGTGGAAGAGGACGCTGTCTTCTTCGCCGCCGCCGATGATGTCCCACGCTTCTTCGCCGGTGAAGCACAAAATCGGTGCAATCAAGAGAACCAAGCTACGCGTGATGTGGTACAGAGCGGTTTGTGCGCTGCGGCGGGCGTGGCTGTCAGCTTTGGTGGTGTAGAGGCGGTCTTTCAGGATGTCGAGGTAGAACGCGCCCAAATCTTCCGAGCAGAAAGAAACAATGTCTTTTACAGCAAAGTGGAAGGCGTAGCGAGGATAGAAGTCGCCTGCCAGACGCTCTTGCAGCTGACGTGCCAATACTAAGGCATAGCGGTCGATTTCCACCATGTCTGCCTGTTGCACGGCATCTTCAATAGGATTGAAGTCGCTGAGGTTGGCAAACAGGAAGCTCAAGGTGTTGCGGATACGACGGTAGCTTTCGGTAACGCGTTTGAGGATTTCTTTGGAAATCGCCAATTCGCCGCTGTAATCGGTGGATGCCGCCCACAGGCGCAAAATGTCTGCGCCGAACTCATTATAGACTTCTTGCGGTGCAACGACGTTGCCGATGGATTTTGACATTTTGCGGCCGTTTTGGTCAACCACAAAACCGTGGGTCAGAAGCTGTTTGTACGGAGCGCGACCCATGGATGAGGCGCAACCGGTCAGCATGGAGGATTGGAACCAGCCGCGGTGTTGGTCGCTGCCTTCGAGGTAGAGGTCGGCGGGCCAATCCAATTCTTCGCGCTGTTTCAAGACGGAATAATGGGTCGAGCCGGAGTCGAACCATACGTCCATCGTGTCGGAAAGTTTGTCGTAGTTTTCGCAATCTTCCGCGCTCAATAATTCGCTTTTATCGAGTGAGAACCATGCTTCGATGCCTTTTTCTTCGATGCGTTGTGCTACTTTCTCCAAAAGCTCGGCGGAGTTCGGATGTAGCTCGCCCGTTTCTTTGTGGACGAAGAAAGTCATCGGCGTGCCCCAGTAGCGTTGGCGCGAAACGACCCAGTCGGGGCGGCCTTCAATCATGGCTTCCAAGCGCGCACGACCCCATGATGGGAAGAATTCGGTGTCGTCCACGGCTTTGATGGCTTTGTCGCGCAGGGTTTTACCGTCGGCACCTCCTTTGTCCATACCGACAAACCATTGGCCGGTCGCGCGGTAAATCAGCGGGGTTTTGTGACGCCAGCAGTGGGCGTAGCTGTGTTCGATTTTGCTGCTTGCCAAAAGGTTGCCGGTTTCTTCCAGCCATTGCAGGATGACAGGATTGGCTTCCCAAACGCGCATACCTGCGACGCGCGGCGTTTCGCTGATGTATTTGCCTTCGGCGTTGACAGGGTTGTAAAGCTCGATACCGTATTTATTGCAGACAGCGTAGTCTTCCAAACCATGCGCAGGCGCAGTATGCACCAAGCCGGTACCGGCATCGGTGGTCACATGGTCGCCGTTGAGCATGGGAATATCGCGTTCGAGGAACGGATGGTTCATGTGCAAGTTTTCCAGCTTGTCGCCGGTGGTTTCTGCCAATACGTTCAGCTCATCTGAAGCAAAACCGTAGCGTTTGAGCACATCTTCTGCCAAATCCTTGGCCAACACCAATTTGCCTTTAGGCGTATCAATCAGTTGATACACCACGTCTGCACCAGCTGAAACAGCTTGGCTCGCAGGCAGCGTCCAAGGCGTGGTTGTCCAAATGACGGCAAACGCTGTGCCTTCGATACCTGGCAAACCGAATGCGGCGGCAAGCGCGGCATTGTCTTTAAACGGATAGGCAACGTCAATCGCAGGCGATACTTTGTCTTTGTATTCCACTTCCGCTTCCGCCAGTGAAGAACCGCAGTCCAAGCAGAACTGAACCGGTTTTGCACCGCGGTAGAGATAGCCGGACTTGTAGATTTCGCCGAGCATACGCACGGTATCGGCCTCGGTTTTGAAATCCATGGTCAGGTAAGGATTATCCCAATCGCCCAACACGCCCAAGCGGATAAAGTCTTTTTTCTGACGGGCAATCTGTTCGGCGGCGTATTCGCGGCACAATTCGCGGAAACGGGCTTTAGGCATGTCTTTACCGTGCAGTTTTTCTACCATCACTTCGATAGGTAAACCGTGGCAGTCCCAACCCGGTACATAAGGCGCGTCAAAACCGGCTTGGGTTTTGCTGCGGATAATGATGTCTTTGAGGATTTTGTTGACGGCATGACCGATGTGGATGTCGCCGTTGGCATACGGAGGGCCGTCGTGCAGGATGAATTTCGGACGGCCTTTGGCGATTTCGCGCAGTTTTTGGTAGCGTTTTTGCTCGTACCAGCTTTTCAGCCATGCAGGCTCGCGCTTGGCAAGATTACCGCGCATTGGAAACGGGCTTTCGAGCAGGTTTACGGTTTTACTGTAATCGGTCATTTTCTAATCTCTATTGTTGCGGTATTTCGGTTTCAGACGGTCTGATTGCTCATTTTAAAAAGAACAGGCCGTCTGAAAGAATTCAAAGGACTTATTGTAGCCCAATTGTCTTGATTTTATAAGCGTATAGAAGCGTTTCTATGGTTTCCAAACCTTTGCATCTTCCATATCTTGCAAAATTTGGGTTTTCAATGCTTCGATACTTTCAAATTTTTTCTCGTCACGCAGTTTGTGCAGGAAGCGGACGAAGATGCGCTGGCCGTACAAATCGCCGCTGAAATCGAACAGGTGGACTTCCAACTTTTGCGAACGATTGTTGCTGACAGTGGGGTTAAAACCAAAGCTGGCCACGCCTCGGCGCGTACCGAATGCGCCGTCAGCTTCGACGACAAATACGCCGCTGAGCGCATAATGATATGGGGGAAGCTGGACGTTGGCGGTAGGCGCGTTGATGGTGCGGCCGAGCTTTTGCCCGTGCTTGACCTTGCCGCTTAACACGTAATCGTGCCCCAACAGTTTTTTGGCGTATTCCAACTTGCCGTCTGAAAGGGCTTGGCGGACGGCGGTACTGCTGGTGCGGATGTCTTCAACGATAACGGACGGTGTGCACTCGGTTTGCATATCGGGCTGTTGTGCCAAAAGCTCAAAACAGCCTTCCCGACCCGCACCGAAACGGAAATCATCGCCAATCAGCAGATAACGCGTATTGAGCGTTTTTCGCAAAAGCCGGTCGATAAACACTTGCGCGCTCATCTCGGAAAAAGTTTGGTTAAAGCGCAAAACCCAAACGGCATCCACACAGCCGGTTTCACGCAAAAGGCGCAATTTGGTACGCAGCGGACTAATGCGGTAAGGCAGCTTTTTCCCGGCTTTACGCGCAAAAAACTCTTTGGGCTGAGGCTCAAAAATAACAACGACAACAGGCAGACCGCGCCGGTCTGCCTCTCGTTTGAGTTTTTGCAGGATATGTTTGTGCCCGAGGTGTACGCCGTCAAAGTTGCCGATGGTTACGGCGGCTCCTTGCGGAAATTGGGGCGGGTGTCGCTGTCCAAGCCAGATGTTCATGGGTGGTGGGTAGTGTGTTTGAATAGGCGGCTATTGTAAACGTTATTGCCGTTTCAATAAACCTTAGGCCGTCTGAAACCAATAAATATATGCTTTCAGACGGCCCTAAAGTTTGTTAATACCTTACCACCACCAAGGATAACGGCCAAACGGATAACCCCAATCGTCGTAATAGCGATAGTAACGGGCTTCGCGCAGCTGTTCTTGGGAAATATAGTTTTGCCATGCCATTTTGTAGCAGGCTTGAAACATCGGGTCGGAAACTTTGTCGATATATTTGAGGCGGAAGGCTTTTTGTTCCGCAGTTGCTACACCGGGTTTGCCTTCTTCTTCAAATTTGCGGCGGATCAGCGCGGCTGTTTCCTGATCGCATTGGGCGGCAAGATTGACTTGAAGTTCCTGCTCATAGCGTTTCTGCGCTTGGGCGCGTGCGGCTTTTTGCTCGGGCGTGGTGGCGCAGGCGGCCAGCAATGCGGCAGCACCAAACAATAAGGTCAGGCGGATAGGATTCATTGGATGTTTCCTTATACTCATATATGGCTATTAATGTACGCTCTCGTCTTGCAATGGGCAAGTGTGGCAACTTAGGAACACTTTATATTATTTGTTCTTATCGGCAGGCAGTTGCATATAAAATATACTCTGTATGAATGTTTAACTCCAAACCCACTCAATGAACGCTGACAAACCGCCCCACTCCTACCGATTGCGCCACCACAGGCAACACACGCCGCCGTTTTGGCAGGCGGATCGCCCGTATCTGCACGAACACAATATTTCCGATGCCCGTTTTAGACGGCTGGGCTACATCATGGCCTTTCTTGCCGGTGCGATTAATGCCGGCGGTTACTTCGCATTCTCACGTTATACCTCCCACGTTACCGGCTCAATGTCGCTGTTGGCAGATGTTTTGTATCTTCAAGAGTGGAGTGTGGCCATTATTGCCACAATCAGCGTGTTGTGTTTTGTTGCCGGTGCCGCGCATTCGGGTTGGGTAATTTTATGGACGCAGCAAATGCGTTTCCGTGGCAGCTTTGGGTTTTCCATGTGGCTGGAAGCAGTTTATCTGTTGATATTCGGTTGGTTCGGTATCGCTGCGATGGAGTGGGATTTTGGCGGCTCTGATTTTATTATGCCGTCTTTAGCATTGTTTTTATTGTGTTTTATTATGGGCATGCACAATACGGTTATCACGCTTCTTTCCGGCGGCGCCATCCGCTCCACCCACATGACCGGCACGGCGACCGACTTGGGCATTGAAATTTCACGCGCGCTTTATTACTCCAAACAGCATCATCCGCGCCTGCCGCACGTCCGCATCAACAAACCGAAAATGTGGCTTTTGAGCGGATTGATGTTGTCGTTTTTGCTGGGCGGTGTGGTTGGCGCATGGGGTTATCATCTGGTCGGCCATCATTTCGCCCTGCCCGTTTCCGCCGTTTTGCTCATACTGGGTGCGGGTTCGGTGGGATATGACGTCAAGGTCAGATTGAAATGGGCATTCGTCAACTGGTATCGCCGCAAGCAGAAAAAACGGAAGAAACTGTAAAAAACTTTGCTTGTTATTTCGTGGCAAAACGGCCAAGCTGCCAGAAAAATGCAGAAATGCTTCAGAATTATGTTAACTGGCAAATATTTTCGTAATATCGGGTTAAACCCATTCTTTTGCGTTTCGGATATTGGGTATCATAAATCCGTAATGACCCACGCGGTTTTTATTCATTTTTTTCAGACGGCCCGAGCCGTCATCTAAAAAGAGGATACGACATGAAATTCTTGAAACCCCTGACCGTTATTGCCACTGCAATTCCTTTGGCGCTCACCGGCTGTGTAACCGATCCTGTTACCGGCCAACAATCCGCCAGCAAAACCGCTATGTACGGTTTGGGCGGTGCGGCTGTTTGCGGCATCGTTGGTGCGCTGACCCACGGTGGTAAAGGCGCGCGTAACTCCGCATTGGCTTGTGGTGCAGTAGGTGCCGGTATCGGCGGTTACATGGACTACCAAGAGAAAAAACTGCGTCAAAGCCTGGCCAACACCAACATCGAAGTTGAACGTCAAGGCAACCAAATCAAACTGGTTATGCCTGAAAACGTAACCTTCGCTACCGGCAGCGCTGCCCTGAGCGGCCATGCTCAAAGCGCCTTGTCTGCCGCCGCGCAAACTTTGGTTCAATATCCTGACACCACTTTGACCATCAACGGCCACACCGACAATACCGGCAACGATGCCATCAACGAACCATTGTCTCGCAACCGCGCCGAATCTGTTGCCACCTTCCTGCAATCCCGTGGCGTAAGCAGCACCCGTTTGAGCACTTTCGGTTACGGCTCCCGTCAACCAATCGCCTCCAACGCTACTGTTGAAGGCCGTGCACAAAACCGCCGCGTTGAAATCTTGATCAACCCTGACCAACGCGCCATTGACGCCGCTAAAAAACAAATGTAATCCGACATCTGTCTGATTCCCATACTCAAGGCCGTCTGAAATTTCAGACGGCCTTTTTCTTTGTGGATTTTGTTTGCAATTTCTTCTCCGCAACCAAACCTGTCATAAAATTTATTCTTTTATTAACAAGACTTTTCAATTTTTCCTTCAAAAAAACTGTATTAATACTCTAATTTTTACACTAACTTAGAGTATAATTCCTAAAATTTTAAAAACACGCCTCATGCCGTCTGAAAAACGGCGGCGAAAAACACACTTATTTATATACACATCAGTCCGTTATCCAATCCATTTCATAGGATTTCAGACGGCACCATCCAGAATCTATGAAGGAGCATCCATGCAAAACAACTTTGACCCATTGATTATCCGTGGCAAATCACTGATTCCCGTCGTACAAGGCGGTATGGGTGTAGGCGTTTCCGCATCAAAACTCTCCAGCGCGGTTGCGCGCGAAAACGGCGTAGGTACCATCGCCAGCGTCGATTTGCGCCACTTGCACGAAGATTTGCTGGCCGAATCAAAAATCGATTCCAGCGAAGAAAAATACACCCGCCTCAACTGCATCGCGCTTGACCGTGAAATCAAAAAAGCCAAAGCCGATTCAGAAGGCAAAGGCATGATTGCCGTCAACGTCATGAAAGCCGTAAAAGACCATGCCGCCTACGTCCGTCAGGCCTGCGAATCCGGTGCGGACGCGATTGTAATGGGCGCGGGTTTGCCTTTGGACTTGCCGGAAATGGCCGAAGGCTATCACAAAGATGTCGCCCTTTTCCCTATCTTGTCCGAATCACGCGGTATCAATATCGTTTTGAAACGTTGGATGAAAAAAGGCGTTTTGCCCGATGCCATCGTTATCGAACACCCTGCCCACGCGGCCGGCCACTTGGGTGCGGCAACCGTTGACGGCGTGAACGATGCCAAATTCGAGTTCAAACGCGTTATTGAAGAAACGTTTGAAGTATTCAAAAACTTGGGCTTGGAAAGCGAAAAAATCCCGTTGGTACTCGCCGGCGGTATGGCAAACTTTGAAAAAGTCAAAACAGCCTTGAAAAACTGGGGCGCGTCCGCCGTTCAAATCGGTACCGCATTTGCCGTGACCGAAGAAGGCGATGCCCACATCAACTTCAAGAAAACGCTGGCCGGTGCGGAAACCGAAAAAGTGGTTGAATTCATGTCTGTTGCCGGTTTGCCTGCTCGCGGTGTGCGCACCAAATTCCTCGACAGCTACATCAAACGCGAAGCCAAATTGCAAGCCAATGCCAAAAATGATCCGCGCCGTTGCACCCAAGGCCTGAACTGCCTGACCAGTTGCGGCTTGCGCGATGGTTTGGCCAAAGCCGGCCAATTCTGTATCGACATCCAACTTTCCGCAGCATTCCGCGGCGAAGTCGACAAAGGCCTGTTTTTCCGCGGTAAAGACCCGCTGCCATTTGGCAACGCCATCCGTACGGTTCAAGAAACCATTCATTATCTCTTGAACGGTTCCCTACCCGTCGCCCCTGCCAAATAAACACATCAATATTCAAAAGGCCGTCTGAAAAACATTTAAACCTTGTTTCAGACGGCCTTTTTGTCCCAATCCATCTAAAAAATGCTAAGATTATTGCCTTAATTTATCAGCAGAAACATCATGAACCCATTATTGAACCATCTCAAACCCTATCCTTTCGCCCGCCTGCGTGAAGCCATGCAAGGCATTGATGCACCCGCAGGCATGACGCCTATTCATCTGCAAATCGGCGAACCGAAACACCCGACGCCCAAAGTCATTACAGATGCGCTGACCGCCTCCCTGCACGAACTGGAAAAATATCCGCTGACCGCAGGCCTGCCTGAACTGCGCCAAGCCTGCGCCGAATGGGTTGCCCGCCGTTATGATGGTTTGAGCCTCAATCCCGACAATGAAATCCTACCGGTATTGGGTAGCCGGGAAGCGTTGTTCTCTTTTATCCAAACCGTTTTAAATCCGGCTTCAGACGGCCCTAAACCGGTCGTTATCAGCCCTAATCCTTTCTATCAAATTTACGAAGGCGCGACTATTTTGGGCGGCGGCGAAATCCATTTTGCCAACTGCCCTGCACCCAGCTTCAACCCCGATTGGAGCAGCCTGCCCGAAGACGTATGGCGGCGCACCAAAGTCCTGATTGTCTGCTCGCCCAACAATCCGAGCGGCAGCGTCCTGCAATTAGAAGACTGGAAAGAAATTTTTGATTTGCAAGACAAATACGGCTTCGTTATTGCCTCTGACGAATGCTATTCCGAAATTTATTTTGACGACAACAAACCGATCGGTGGCTTGCAGGCTGCGGCGCAATTAGGGCGCGGCACGCACAACATTATTATGTTTACCAGCCTGTCCAAACGCTCCAATGTCCCCGGTTTGCGTTCCGGCTTTGTCGCAGGCGATGCCGAGTTGCTCAAAAACTTCCTGCTCTACCGCACCTACCACGGCAGCGCGATGAGCATTCCTGTCCAACGCGCCAGCATTGCCGCTTGGAACGACGAAGAACACGTCATTGCCAACCGCCGCCTCTACCAAGAAAAATTCGACCGCGTCATTCCGATCTTGCAACAGGCATTCGATGTCAAACTGCCTGACGCATCGTTCTACATTTGGCTGAAAGTTCCCGACGGCGACGACTTGGCATTCACGCGCAACCTGTGGCAGAAAGCCGCCATCCAAGTGTTGCCCGGCCGCTTCCTTGCCCGCGATACCGAGCAAGGCAATCCGGGCGAAGGCTACGTCCGCATCGCTTTGGTTGCCGACGTGGAAAGCTGTGTCAAAGCGGCTGAAACCATTGTTTCGCTCTACCGCTGACGATTAAGCAAACAAAGGCCGTCTGAAACTTTAGACGGCCTTTTTATTAAATAATCGGATAATTTATATGGTGAAGTCCAGAAGGTAGAAATCTTCTTTACCTACGCCGCATTCAGGGCATTTCCAGTCGTCGGGGATGTCTTCGAACTTGGTGCCTGCCGGCAGGCCGTGTTCGGGGTCGCCGACATCTTCATCGTAAATCCAGCCGCAAGGGCCGCACATATATTGAGCCATTTTGTGTTCCTTCCATTTTTAAAGGCCGTCTGAAACCGTATTTTCAGACGGCCTTTCGTGTATCTTATTGTTGATACTTTGAATTTATTGCGCTGCTTCCAAAGCGGCGATTTCTTTACGCAGGTGTTTGATGGCCGGTGTTACGATGGCGACGAACATGGCCTCGCGGACGCGGCGTTGTGCCGGGCTGCGCATCAGATAACCTTTCGCGCCTGCATGCAATGCGGCAGATTGAGTGGCGTTCAGTGCCAATACGGCAGCCGCTTCACGTAGTTTCAAGGTTGCCAGTGTATCGGGTTTATTGTTCCACGCATCATCGGCAAGACGTTCGGTTTCCGCCCATGCGCCGTCCAAAGTGGCTTTCAATTCATCGTAGCTGTGGTCGAGGTATGAGTTTACTTCCGCGTTCACCACATTGGCCATGCGGATAATGCCGAGCGCACCGTCAATCACACCGGCGCCGATACCTATTTGCAGCAGAATGAAACCGGCTTTAATGGTCGGGATATAAGACTGGAACTGCTCAGGCGTAGCAATCACATCTTCATCGGGAATAAACACGTCTTTAAAATTCAGGCTGTAAGTGCGCGTACCTTCCAAACCGCAGAACTCAGGGCAGTTTTGCAGGGTAACGCCTTCCCATTGGCCGCCGGTGATAAACATCACATAGCTGTCGCCGATTTGGGCGGTATTTGCCCAAATGTGGTCTTCGCCAATATTGGATACCCAAGGCAAAGCGCCGTTGATTTTGTAGCCGCCTTCGACGCGCTCGGCTTGCAAGTTGTGTTTTTCGATACCGGCAAGGTGTTTGACGGTATTGGACATGCCCGTACCGGCCAAAACTTTGCCCTGCAGAATATCGGCCAAATATTTGTCTTTGACCGCTTGGTTAGGCGATTGGTGCAGATACCACGCGCAAGCCGCCTGACACCATGCGCTGAACGAAGTCGCGCCGCATTCTTTACCGATTTCGCGCAATACGGCGATTTGCGTTGCCAAACCCAAACCGTTGCCGCCTTCTTCAACCGTACCGGTTGCGGCAAAACCGCCGATTTTGCCCAATTCCAGCATAAATTCTTTCGGGTACAGTCCCTTGCGGTCGATGTCGTCCACCAATGGTTTTAATTTGCTTTTAACGAGTTCGGTAACATTGTTCAGTAAAGCTTCGCGTGTCATTTTTTTTCCTCTGGATATTTTGGCGATATTGAGTTCTTTTAAGAAAGGCCGTCTGAATTTTCAGACGGCCTTTGATGGGATTAGGCAAATGCCTGCAATTCAGGGTTGATTTCGGTTTTGGCAAGGTTGTTGACGTAGTTGCACAAGGTTGCCAAAGCAACACCCATAACGACTTCAACGGCTTGCTGTTGGTTGTAGCCTGCATCGAAGAAAGCTTTCAGCTCGTCGTCGGATACCGCGCCTTTTTTCGCCATAACGGCTTGGGTGAATGTTGCCAAAGCACCCAGTTTGGCATCGTCAAACTCGCCTGCAGCCAATGCGCGTGCGGCTTTGATGGATTGTTCGGACAGCAGTTTTTTCAAGGTAGCCAGTTTGGTGTGGCCGGCAACGCAGAAACCGCATTCGTTAGTACGGGCGGCAATGATTTGAATAACTTCAACTTCGCCGTCAGTCAGGCTGTTGGCCGCATTCAGCTTACCAACTTCTTGATAAAACGCCAAAGCTTCAGGCGCATTGGCCAAAACGCCGATCAGGTTAGGAATAAAGCCGTTGTTTTTCAATACGGCTTCAATGCGTGGTTTAGCAGCTTCAGGAGCGGTTTCAACTGTGTGTATGGTCAAGCGAGACATGTGTATAACCTTCTTATCTGGTGAAATGGAGTGCCCATCATAAGCCATCCGCCTCCATCAGAAAAAGACTTATTGGTTATTTGCCGCGAACCAAAAGTTATAAGGCCGTCTGAACGGATTCAGACGGCCTTATCAAATGATTCAACTCATTATTTCATAAAGTTTTTCAGCAGCATAGAAGCGATGTCGTCCAAGCCGAAACCATCCGCATCTTGAGCCGTGCCGTTAGGCGTGGCTTTATCGACCAAGTCAGGCAATACTTTTGCCAACAAATCGCCTGCTTGACCGGCATCCACGCCGAATTTTTGCGCGATTTGGTTTACGGTATCGCTGCCCAAGGCATTTTGCAGGTCGCTACCGGATACAGGCAGGTTGCTGGATTGGTTGGACACCCAGCTGCTCAGTGCATCGCCCAAACCGCCTTGTCGCAGTTGGTTGATCAGGTTGCCCACGCCGCCTTGCTGCTTAACCAAATCCATCGCCATATCGGTCAGAGAACTTTGTGCGCCGTTTTCGCTGTTGCCACCCAACATTTGGGTAGCCGCATTCAAAAGATTGTCCATGAGTGCCATGACTTTTTCCTTGTATTTATGTCTAAAAAAAGAAAACGGAGTGTAGCAAAATTTGCACTGAAAAAAATCAGGCTTAACCAAACTAAACTTCTTTTATCCCAAAGCCGTAACAAAACAAAAGCCGTCTGAAACCCAGTTTCAGACGGCCTTTATAATGAATAATGCTATTCTTCGCGGCCATTGAAATACTCGGCCGCTCCACCTTCAAAAAACCCTTGCAAAATCGCCTGCGCCGCTACTTGGTCAAGTACGGATTTTTGTTTTCTGCCAAATACTTGGGCTTCTGCAAGCAAGCTTTCCGCGTATAGGGAAGACATCCTTTCGTCCACCCAATAAACCGGCAAGTTAAAACGTCCATGCAAACGGCGGCCAAACTTGCGGCTCAAACGGGTCAGCTCATGCTCCGTGCCGTCGGTATGCGTCGGCAGTCCGACCACAAAATACTTGGGTTGCCATTCTTTGACCAACTTGGCAATGGCCTCAAATTTTTCATCATTGCTGTTGCCGGTTACCGTCGCCAGCGGATGAGTCATGCCCAACTCGGCATCCCCCTGCGCCACGCCGATACGCGCCTCGCCGAAATCAAAGGCCAAAACCGTGCCTTTTGGTGCATCAGGCATGGCCGACTCCTGAAACCAAGGCGTTCGGATTGACGCCCAATTTTTCAAAAGCGGCGGCATAGCGGAGTTCGTAAGGCACATCAAAAAGAATATGCTCATCCGCAGGGACGGTCAGCCAAACATTTTCTGCCAACTCGCGCTCCAACTGCCCTTTGCCCCATTTTGAATAACCAATGCTGATCAAAGCCTTATCCACCGCGCCTTCTTTAGACAGGTTTTCAATCACATCGCGCGAAGAAGTCAGCGCCACGTTATCGGTTACCACCATGCTGTTTTGCCAGCGGCCGATCGGCGTATGCACAACATAGCCGCGCTCAATCTGAACCGGCCCGCCCATCATCACGTTTTCATGTTGCAGGCGTAACGGGATATTGCGGTCGGCGGCGGCAAAAATCATGTCCATGGTAATCGGCGAAGGCTTGTTGATGATGATGCCCAGCGCACCTTCTTCATCATGTTCACACACATAAATGACCGTATCCGTAAAAAACGGATCGTCCATATGAGGCATGGCAATCAGGAAATGGTTGGCTAAATTCATATTCTTCTTAATCTATTAAGCTGATTTTATTATTTTTGGCCGTCAGAAATCGGCGCGTCCACCACGCAGGCGCCATAAACTGCGCCGCCTGCCGGTACCGGCGCATCGGTTTTCGCATGGGCAAAACACGATACCGCGCTCAAAGAGTTTTTCGGCGAGCCTTGAACGATTTTATCGCTGTACACCAAATAAGCGAAAGACTTACGTTTCGGGTCGTAGTAACGGATAATCTGCTGGCTCTTAAATGCCATGCTGGCGCTGCGTTTGAACACTTGTCGCGGTTTCAAAACCGCAGCCTCGTTATAACGGATGACTTCCGCACTTTGCACGCAGGAAACGGATGCGTCGCTGGCATCTTCTTCCAGATTGACTGTTTCTTTCAAACCGCCTTTTTTCGCGTACGAAATATAGCAGGCAACCCCCTGCACATCAGGATCATCAAAACCTTCCACTTCAATACGGTCGTTCTTACCCAGCATATGAAACACCGTACTGGCGCGTCCGATTTTATCGGTATCGTTACCGCAAGCCGCCAAAACCATGGCGCCCAACACTACTAATAAATATTTTTTCATAATATCCTGTCAATGCAGACTGTCAGTTTCCAGACAGGCGGAATCATATCCGCCTACTCCATCATTACTATATAAGACCGTTCGTCCATATTGCAACCCAATATTATTTTCAGACGGCCTGACAGACAGTATAATCCGTCCTATTGTTCCTACTTTAATAGCAAGATCGAACCATGCGTTACAAACCCCTCATCCTCGCCCTGCTGCTCAGCTTCTCCCTGCCAACCTATGCTGCCAAAGACGCGCCGAAAGAAAAAGCGGCCGCCGTCAAAAAAGCTGCGCCCGTAAAAAAAGAGAAAGAAGCCGCTAAGGCGGATGTCAAAAAAGAAACCCCAAAAAAACAAGTAGTAAAAGAAAAAGAGGAAGACAAAAAAGCGGTTAAAGCCAAAGCCTCCAAAGAGAAGGAGACCGCCGACAAGAACGAACGCGCTTCAGCCAAAAACAAACCGGCTAAAGCCGCCGAGGCCTCGGCCGACAATAAAAAGGCCAACCGTAAAGCCGAAGAGCCTAAAGAAACAGCAAAAGACAAAAAAGCTGCAGCCGCAAAATCTGGCAAAGCCAAAGAACAAGACAAAAAAACTGCTGAAGATAAAAAAGACAGCAAAGCCAAAGAACCTGTAAAAAAAGCAGAATCTAAAGAAACCAAAACCAAAGAGCCTGCTAAAAAAGCAGCTGAGGATAAAAAAGACCGTCAATCCAAAGAGCCAGTAAAAAAAGCAGCCGAAGACAAAAAGGCTGACGCTAAAGAAACCAAAGCCAAAGAGCCTGCCAAAAAAGCTGTTGAAGATAAAAAAGACACAAAAGCCAAAGAGCAAAACAAAAAAGACGAGCCTAAAGCTGAGCCTAAAGCCGTCTCTTCAGCCGACAACGATTTCAAAGCAGCCGTGACTGCCGCCGCCAACGAGATGGAAAGCAAGAAATCCTTTGCCAAACGCAACGAGGGTTTCATTATCCATGTCAATGCCACGCTCAAACAGCTGCAACAAACACGCAACAACCTCTCCGGCATCAACCGCAAACAACGCGACGCTTGGGAAAAATTCCAAAAACTCAATGCCGATGCCAACCAGTTGAAAGCCGAAGTTTCCAACACGCGCGCCCAAATTTCGCGCTTTGTGTCCGGCAACTATAAAAACAGCCAGCCCAACGCGGTCGCCCTCTTCCTGAAAAACGCCGATGCCGGTCAAAAAACCCGCTTCCTGCGTTACACGCGTTATATCAACAACGCCAACGACCAAGTCATGAGAGACTTGGAAAAACAACAAAAAGAGCTGGCGGCGCAAGAGCAAAAAATCAACAATGAATTGGCTTACCTGAAAAAACTGCAAGCCAACATCCAAGCTTCGTTGCGTCAACAAGGCGTGACCAATACCGCCGAACAAGCCGAAAGCCGCCGTCAAAACGCGCAAATGGCCAAAGAAGCGCAAAAGAAAATTAACCATAGAGAAAACGAGCAACGCCTCAACAATCTCTTGAAAGATTTGGAAAAACGCAAAGCCGAGCAACGCAAAGCCGAAGCAGAAGCGCGTAAAAAAGCCGCTGAAGCCCGTTTGGCCGCCGCCGAAAAAGCCCGCAAAGAGCAGGCTGCCGCCCAACAAAAAGCCGAGGCCGAACGCGCCGCCATGTCCACGCTGACTGACGAAGACATGAAACTGCAAGCCCCAAATACCCAAGGCTTGACCGTCAGCAACGCCAACAGCTTCAGCCGTATGCAAGGCCGTCTGAAAAAACCGGTCAACGGCACATTGGCAGGCCTGTTCGGTCAAGACCGCGGCGATGGCGAAGTTTGGAAAGGCGTGTTCTACAATACCGTTCCGGCTCCGGTCAGCAGCATTGCCTCAGGCACAGTTACTTTTGCCGGCGAGCTTGAAGGCTACGGCAAAGTAGTCGTCCTCGACCACGGCGACGGCTATGTCAGCATTTACTCCGGTTTGAGTGAAATTGACATCGCCCAAAACTACGCCGTCAATGCCGGCAGCAAGATTGGTACCAGCGGCACTTTGCCGTCGGGCGAAACCGGCCTTTACCTTGAAGTCCGCTACAACGGACAAGTCATGAATCCGCTTTCATGGATTAACTGATGTTTCAGACGGCCTGAGTGAATTTTCCCGCCAGGCCGTCTGAATTTTCATCATAAACTACAATAAAACACGATTTTCACGCCTGTTCAGCACATTAAACAACAAACTTTTACCTTAAACTTATTGTTTCGAGCGTTTAAATCACATAAAGTCAACGGGTTCAGAGAAAACAAAAACCACTTTGCTTACCGTACACAAAAAGAAAGTCAAACGAATGTCAACAAAATCCACTTTGAAAAAAGTTGCAATCTACACTCTCGGCGCATTTAGCGGCATCGCCCTCAGTCTGAGTGTACAAAGTTTTGCCGCCGAAAAAGACAAAAAAGACAACGAGGCCCTGCCCGTGCAGACCATCCGCACTATGGCAGAAGTGTACGGCCAAATCAAAGCCAACTATTACCAAGACAAGCCCGACGCCGAGCTTTTTGAAGGCGCAATGAAAGGCATGGTGTCCGATCTCGATCCGCATTCCGAGTATATGGACAAAAAAGGCTATGCCGAAATGAAAGAATCCACCAGCGGCGAATTCGGCGGCCTGGGTATGGAAATCGGACAAGAAGACGGCTTCGTCAAAGTCGTTGCCCCGATTGAAGACACGCCGGCAGAACGCGCCGGCGTGAAAAGCGGCGACTTCATCGTCAAAATCGACAATACCTCTACCCGCGGACTGACCGTCAGCGAAGCCGTCAAAAAAATGCGTGGCAAACCGGGTACCAAAATTACCCTGACCCTTTCACGCAAAAATGCCGACAAACCCATCGTCGTCAACCTGACCCGCGCCATCATCAAAGTCAAAAGCGTACGCCATCACCTGCTTGAAAAAGACTACGGCTACATCCGCGTCTCCCAATTCCAAGAGCGCACCGTTGCCGCGCTCAACGAAGCCGCACAAGCCCTTGTCAAAGAAAACAAAGGCCCGCTCAAAGGCATCATCCTCGACTTGCGCGACGACCCGGGCGGCCTGCTCAACGGTGCAGTCGGCGTATCCGCAGCCTTCCTGCAACCTGACGTAACCGTTGTCAGCACCAAAGGCCGCAACAAAAAAGAAGGCATGGTACTCAAAGCAACTGCCGAAGACTACATCACCACCAGCGGCAAAGACCCGTTGGCCGGATTGCCTGCCGAGCTGAAAACTATTCCTATGACCGTCCTGATTAACGCAGGCTCGGCCTCTGCTTCCGAAATCGTTGCCGGTGCATTGCAAGACCACAAACGCGCCGTCGTCGTCGGTACACAAAGTTTCGGCAAAGGCTCAGTGCAAACCCTGATTCCGCTTTCCGGCGGCAGCGCAGTCAAACTGACCACCGCCCTTTACTACACGCCAAACGACCGCTCGATTCAAGCGCAAGGCATTGTTCCTGACGTTGAAGTCAAAGACAAAGACCGCGCCTTTGAAAGCCGCGAAGCCGATTTGGTCGGCCATATCGGCAATCCGTTGGGCGGCCAAGACGTCAACAGCAATACTGAAACGCCTGTCAACTCAGAAACCAAATCCGATAAAGACAAGTCCAAAAAAGACAAAGACGAAGACATCTCCAGCCGCCGCATTCCAAATCCGGCCAAAGACGATCAGCTCCGCAAAGCCTTGGACTTAGTGAAAAATCCAGCCGAATGGCAAAAATCTTTGGGCTTGGCAGCGAAAAAACCTGCACCGAAAAAAGATGCGGATAAAGACAGTAAGAAATAAACCTGTTATTTCTCAATAAAAAAGGTCGTCTGAAAACGATATGATTGTTTTCAGACGACCTTTTCACACATCAAATATTCCACAGGGAAAACACCATGGCAAAAGCCCCCAAAACCATCTACCAATGTTCCGAATGCGGCGGTACTTCCCCGAAATGGCAGGGCAAATGCCCGCATTGCGGCGAGTGGAACACGCTTCAGGAAAGCCTGGCCGCGCCCGAACCGAAAAACGCCCGCTTCCAATCTTGGGCGGCAGACACTTCTACCGTCCAATCCCTATCCGCCGTGACCGCCACCGAAGTGCCGCGCAATCCGACCGGCATGGGCGAGCTTGACCGCGTATTGGGCGGCGGTTTGGTCGATGGTGCAGTTATCCTGCTCGGCGGCGATCCCGGCATCGGCAAATCCACGCTGCTGTTGCAAACCATCGCCAAAATGGCGCAAAGCCGTAAAGTGCTGTACGTTTCCGGTGAAGAATCCGCCCAACAAGTCGCCCTGCGCGCACAACGTTTGGAACTGCCCACCGAAGGCGTAAACCTGCTTGCCGAAATCCGCATGGAAGCGATTCAGACGGCCTTAAAACAGCATCAGCCCGAAGTCGTCGTCATCGACTCCATCCAAACCATGTATTCCGACCAAATCAGTT
Organism: Neisseria sp. HMSC066H01; assembly: GCF_001837375.1. Taxonomy (NCBI): domain Bacteria; kingdom Pseudomonadati; phylum Pseudomonadota; class Betaproteobacteria; order Neisseriales; family Neisseriaceae; genus Neisseria; species Neisseria sp. HMSC066H01. The sequence goes on along the minus strand of NZ_KV832194.1, from coordinate 145,932 downwards.
CCGCACCCGGCTCCGTGTCGCAGGTGCGCGAATGTGCCTCCCAACTGACGCGCATGGCAAAACAGATGGGCATTGCCATGATACTGGTCGGACACGTTACCAAAGACGGCGCGATTGCCGGCCCGCGCGTGCTGGAACACATGGTCGATACCGTGCTGTATTTCGAGGGCGACCAACATTCCAACTACCGCATGATCCGCGCCATTAAAAACCGTTTCGGTGCAGCAAACGAACTGGGCGTATTCGCCATGACCGAAAACGGTTTGAAAGGCGTGTCCAACCCGTCCGCCATCTTCCTTGCCAGCTACCGCGATGACACGCCCGGTTCGTGCGTTTTGGTCACGCAAGAAGGCAGCCGCCCGCTTCTGGTCGAAATCCAGGCATTGGTCGATGACGCGCACGGCTTCACCCCCAAACGCCTCACTGTCGGCCTCGAACAAAACCGCCTCGCCATGCTGCTCGCCGTCCTCAACCGCCACGGCGGCATTGCCTGCTTTAACCAAGACGTGTTCCTCAACGCCGTCGGCGGCGTTAAAATCGGCGAACCCGCCGCCGACCTCGCCGTCATCCTCGCCATGCTCTCCAGCTTCCGTAACCGCCCTATGCCCGAAAAAACCGTGGTTTTCGGCGAAATCGGCTTAAGCGGCGAAGTCCGCCCTGTTGCACGCGGGCAAGAGCGGCTCAAAGAAGCGGAAAAACTCGGCTTCAAACGCGCCATCGTCCCCAAAGCCAATATGCCGCGCAATGCCAAAGAATTTCCGAACCTGAAAATCTACGGCGTCAGCAGTTTGCAGGAAGCGATTGATGTTTGTCGTGACGGGGACTAAACCGTTTCGATAATCTGATTCAAAAAACAATCAGCTAAAAGGCCGTCTGAAAGTTTTCAGACGGCCTCTCTTTAAATTTAAATAATTTTGTTATATTATAACGAAATACTTTATTCTATCTTTTCTACACATCGAAAATCGGAGAGAAATCATGAAAAAAACCGCTTTGCTTATCGCATCTGCCTTCCTGTTCAGCACTGCCGCACACGCCCACCGCGTTTGGGTTGAAACCGCCCACACACATGGCGGCGAATACCTTGAAGCCGAATTGGGCTATGGCGAATTCCCGGAGCTTGAGCCCATCGCCAAAGACCGCCTGCACATTTTCAGCAAACCCATGCAACTGGTGACTGAAAAAGGCAAAGAAAACATGATTCAAAAAGGCACATACAATTACCAATACCGCAGCAAACTGCCGGTCAAAGACGGCAGCTACTTGGTAACCGCCGAATACCAACCGACTTTCTGGTCAAAAAACAGCGCGGGCTGGAAGCAGGCAAGCATCAAAGAAATGCCTGATGCAAGCTATTGCGAACAAACCCGTATGTTCGGCAAAAACATCGTCAATGTCGGCCATGAAAGCGCAGATACTGCCATCATCACCAAGCAAGTCGGCCAACATTTGGAAATCGTACCTTTGGACAACCCTGCCAACGTCCACGTCGGCGAACGCTTCAAAGTCCGCGTCCTCTTCAATGGCGAGCCGCTGCCTAACGCCACCGTTACTGCCACATTTGACGGCTTCGACACCAGCGACCGCAGCAAAACCCATAAAACCGAAGCCCAAGCCTTCTCCGATACCACCGATGACAAAGGCGAAGTCAGCATCATTCCATTGCGCCAAGGTTTTTGGAAAGCCAGCGTAGAACACAAAGCCGATTTCCCTGATCAAAGCGTGTGCCAAAAACAGGCGAACTACACTACTTTGACTTTCCAAATCGGTCATTCACATCATTGATTTTTCCATAACAAAAGACCGTCTGAATAGTTCAGACGGCCTTTATTCATCCTATTTAAGGACGATGCGGCGCAAACCGCCATTGTCCCAATTCCAAATTCAAATCAAACAGATTCAGACGGCCTATTGCCACGCGAACCAAACGTAAACACGGAAAGCCTGCTTTCGCCGTCATCCTTCGCACTTGGCGGTTTTTCCCTTCCGAAATTTTAATTTCCACCCAAAAATCAGGTACGGATTTGCGCACGCGAATCGGCGGCACGCGCGGCCATAAAACATCCGCTTCGCCCTCTTCCAATACCCTGACCTCGGCCGGACGGGTGACAAAATCGCCCAAATCTACGCCACGGCGCAATAAATCCAATTTGGCTTCATCAGGAGAACCCTCCACCTGCGCCCAATAAGTTTTGACCTGCTTGAATTTCGGGTCGGCAATCTGCGCCTGCAAACGGCCATTATTGGTCAGCAGCAGCAAACCCTCGCTGTCCGTATCCAAACGGCCAGCCGGATAAAATCCCGGTTTCTCGACAAAATCCTTAAGGCACGGATGTTTTTCATGTGCAGAAAACTGGCAAATCACGCCATAAGGCTTGTTTAGGATAATCAAATCGTTCATTTCACACTTTCAGACGGCCTTAGATTCCAAGCGATCCCGGATAATAAAAAAGACACCGTATAAACGGTGTCTTTCATATTTGGCGGAGTAAGAGGGATTCGAACCCTCGATGCAGGTTGACCCCACATGCTTCCTTAGCAGGGAAGTGCCTTCAGCCTCTCAGCCATTACTCCTAAGGAAGACTGCAATATACGCCCTCTGCCCTCCTTCGTCAAGCATTAGCGCCTCAAACTTTCTTAACACCATGAAATCATTTAAATAAAAATATAATATTTTTTGCATCATCCTATTTTTATACGGCTTTCATATATGTTAAAATGATTTTGTTTTCTGTAAACCTTTTTTCACACCCCTTATTATAAAGGAGTTCGTATGTTACGTTTTTCTGCTTTGGTTGCCGTATCCGCCCTGATGCTTGCCGCTTGCTCACAATCCGGCAATTCCCAACCATCTGCTTCCTCCTCTCAAACTTCTACTCAAAAAACAACTGCCGCCGGTTCTGCCTGCCGCAGCATGGGTGAAGGACATAAAGTCAATGGCAAAGGTCAAAACGATATTTATATGTGTAAAGTCGATGTGGCTTTGAACTCTGCCGAAGCCAAATCCGCTTTGGATCCCAGCATCCGCGTTCACTACGGCAGCACATCCGGCGCAACTTTGACTTCCCGTCAAATCTCCAACTCAGTCGGCAAAACCCCTGATGAAACCTGTCAACGCGCGTTCTTGAGCGCAGTTAAACGCTTCCAAAGCACTGCACATCGCAAAAAAGCCAAATCCGTTCATCTGGTTAGCTACTTTGACAAAGTAACCAAAGGCGGTAACGAGTACGAATGCCACATCGCTACATTCAACAGCCGTGTGGTTTTGAAAGGCAGCTTCCACTAAGCAATGTCAAAAATGCCGGACTTCAAGATGAAGTTTGGCATTTTTCTATTTTATGGATACGACACCCCTTCACTGTCTGCTGGCCGATCCGTCTTTTGCCGCCTGCTACGACCATGCTTCTCTAAACGCAGCCGATTCACAACGTTTGGCTGCCACGCCGCAACTGGCGCAGCGTCAGGACTGGCAAGTCAGCCGAGCGTTAAAACAGCAAACCAATTTACCGACTGTATCGCTGAGCCACAGCCAAGGCTTTGCCGCTTTATTGTGTGCGCCTCAGCCCTTAACAGCCGGTGTCGATATCGAATGTATCCGCCCGCGTGATTTCAAAGCGCTGTCGGCTTTGGTCTACACGCAGGAAGAGCAAGACTATTTGGAAACGGCAAACTGGCCGTCTGAAACGTTTTACCGATTGTGGTGTTTCAAAGAAGCCTTGATTAAAGCGGCGAATTTGGATTTCCCGTCAGACATGAAATCGGTCGGCTATGTTTTCGATTTGGGGCAACCCATCGGTTTACGCGCTGGAAAGCAAACCAATTGGCACGGCACAAGCGCGATTTTGGCGGATACGATGGCACTTGCCTGCGTTTGGCAGGGAAAAGCCGTCGCTCTGCAATGGCAGTTTTTCGGTTCGCTCAAGCCCAATGATTTAACCGACCGGCAAACCATCTAATAACTGACAAAATAATAATAATCTGATTTAATTTACTGTACTTTTACTGATTCCACACACCAACAGCAGCATTTGCACAAGGCCGTCTGAACGATGAATCTTCGCCTCCTAAACCGCCTCTATACTGCCCTTATCCTGTTTCTTACTCTGTTTTTGGTTTATGCCTTTGCTTCACAAGCGCGTATCCAAACCGATTTGACCGCGTTATTGCCAAGCGAGCAGCAACCCGATGCCTTACTGATGGCTGCGGATAAAGCCGCAGAAGCGCAGCTCAATTCGCAAGTCATTTTGCTTGCCGGCAGTACCGATGCCGAAACCGCTTTTCAGACGGCCTCACAAATTGCCGACGCATGGCGCAAGAGCGGCATATTTGAACAAGTCGACAGCAGCATGACGCCGAATTTGGACAAAGTGCGGGCGGATATGCAGAAACTGGGCTTGGCCGTTTTGCCGCAAGACGAAATCCGCCTGCTGTTCGAGCAGCCGCAAGCCTATTTTCAAGCGCGCGCAGAAGCCGCGGCCAATCCGTTTGCCGCCCCCTCCCCTTTGTCTTTAGAACAAGACTGGCTGGGCTTCGGACGCTTTGTTGCCGACAAAGCCAATCCGCAAAGCCGTTTGCAGTGGGACATGGACAACGGCATGCTGTTTGCCGAAGACCAAGGCAAAACTTGGGTATTTTTACGTGGACGGCTCGCCGGCGGCGATCAATTTTCCGGCAACGATGCCCTCTTGCCGCTGATGGCGCAAAGCCGTCAAATCGCTTCGGAAAACGGCGCGGAAACCTTAAGCGCAGGTGGCGCATTGTTCGCCGCCGTATCCAAAGCAGCCGCAGAAAAAGAAAGCCGGCTGATGAGCATGGTCGGACTTGGGCTGACTTTTGCGCTGCTGTTGTGGGTCTTCCGCAGCGGCCGCGTATTTTTGCTGTCCTTGCCGCTGGCAGCCGGTATGTTAACCGGATTGGCAGTCGCTTTATTGGTATTCGGCGAAGTGCATATCCTGACCATCGTCATCGGCACCAGCCTGGTGGGCATGTTGGTGGATTTCCCGTTGCACTGGCTTGCGCCGTCGGTATTCGGGCCGTCTGAAAAGACTGTTTGGCAGGCCGAATCGGCAATAAAACATGTCTTGCCGAGCTTTGCCGTCAGCCTGACGATTACCGTCTTGGGCTACGCGCTGCTGTGGTTCACCCCTTTGCCTGTACTGCGCCAGACCGCCGTATTTTCAGGCTTTGCCTTATTTGGTGCGTTTGGTGCCACCGTTTTATGGCTGCCGCCGCTGTTTCGCCGTTATCGTGCCAAAACCGTGCCTTTTGCCGCATTAACCGAAAAGCTCTATTCCTTGTCAGGCCGTCTGAAAAACCGCCTGCACAAACGCGGCTGGTTAATCGTGGGCGGAATTTTGCTGGCAGTCGGACTGTGGCGCAGCGACTGGCGTGACGACATCCGTCAATGGGTCAATATGCCGACCGCGATGTTGACAGAAGTACAACAAATCGGCCGGTTGAGCGGTACAGATTTTGGTGGCAAATATTTGGTAGCCGAAGCACAAAGCGAAGATGCCCTGTTGAAGAAAACCGCCGAACTCGGCCACGCCCTGCAGCCCTTAATCGCGCAAGGCAAACTTTCCGGCATCCAATCGCCCGACCAATTCATCCTGCCGACAACGGAGCAGCAAAAACTGCAAAACCGCCTGCGCGAATTGACCAAATTGCCTGATAGCTGGAAACCGCTCACAGAAATCGGTATTCCGCGCAAAACCGTGCGCGATGCCCTGCTGCAAGCCGCCGATACGCAACCATTATCGCTTTCAGACGGCCTGAATACCGATTTGGCAGAAGCTTGGCGTTCCTTGTATTTGGGCGAAGTGGAACCAGGCCGTTTTGCTGCCGTCGTGCGTTTGAACGGCATGACCGATGAAGCCGCCGTACACGCCGCAGTGCAACACGTCTCCGGCATACATTGGGCAGACAAACGCGCCCACTTAAACGAGCTTTTCCACCACACGCGCAATCAGGCCGCATGGTTGAAACTGGCTTCCTATGCCTTGGCATGGCTGCTTTTATGGAAAATGTTCGGTTTCAAACGCGGCAGCAAAATCCTTGCCGTGCCGCTGGCCGCCGCCATCTGCACCGTTGCCGTACTCGGTTTGGCCGGCATTCCCGTCAGCCTGTTTGCCATGTTCGGCCTGCTTTTAGTATCCGCCATCGGCGTGGACTATGCCGTCTATGCCGCCACCGCACACCACAGCGCGCCGGCAAAATTAGGCGGCATGCTGCTTGCCGCCGCGACAACTGCCATTTCCTTTGCCCTGCTCGCCATCAGCAGCACGCCCGCCGTTGCCGCATTCGGCATGACGGTTACCATCGGCGTGGCATTCAATATTTGGCTGGCAGTCACATTGTTGAAAAATTAGACAAAAAAATAAAGACGATTGAAATTAAGGCGATATTTTGTTTCAACTTCTATTGTCACGTTGTAAGAAGGCCGTCTGAAAAACTTCAGGCGACGGATTAAACATTATTTATCATTAAAATCAAAGGTATTTTAAAATGTCCGTAGAATTTGACGTTGCCGTTATCGGCGCAGGCCCTTCGGGTTCGGTTGCCTCCGCTTTGCTGAACAAACAAGGCTTTAAAGTTTGCGTATTGGAAAAACAACATTTCCCGCGCTTTGTCATCGGCGAAAGCCTGCTGCCGCATTGCATGGAAATGTTGGAAGAAGCCGGTTTTGCCGATGCAGTGCATGCCGAGCCCAGCTTTCAATTTAAAGACGGCGCTGCGTTTTCATGGGGCAGCCGTTACACAGATTTCAACTTTACTGAAAAATTTTCAGACGGCCCCGGCACCATTTATCAAGTGCGCCGCGGCATCTTCGACAAAATCCTGATTGATGAAGCGGCAAAACAAGGCGTCGATGTCCGCTTCGGACACGGCGTAACCGCATTTGACAACAGCGGCGATGTGGCACGCTTGAGCGTTGCGACCGATACAGGCGAAAACTATGAATTGACCGCTAAATTCGTTTTGGATGCCAGCGGTTACGGCCGCGTCCTGCCCCGCCTTTTGGACTTGGAAAGTCCGTCCGAGCTGCCTCCTCGCCAAGCCCACTTCACGCATATCGACGACAACATCACCAGCCCGAAATTCGATCGCAATAAAATCCTGATCAACACGCATCCGGAACATCGCGATGTCTGGATTTGGCTGATTCCTTTCGGCGATAACCGTTGCTCCATCGGCGTTGTCGGCACGCCCGACAAACTGGCCGGCGAATCAGAAGCCGTGTTGAAAAAATTTGTGTACGAATGCCCGATGCTGGCGGAAATTTTAGATAAAGCCGTTTGGGAAAACGACTTCCCGTTCCGCTCTATCCAAGGCTACTCCGCCAACGTGAAAACCTTGTACGGCAAACATTTCGCCCTTTTGGGCAACGCCGCCGAATTCCTCGACCCCGTCTTCTCCTCCGGCGTAACCATTGCCCTGCACTCTGCCAAACTGGCTGCCGATTTGTTGGGCAAACAGCTCAAAGGCGAAGCCGTCGATTGGCAAACCGAATTTGCCGACCAACTGATGATCGGCGTGAACGCATTCCGCACTTATGTAAACGGTTGGTACGATTTCCGCTTCCAAAACGCCATCTACGCACCCAACCGCAGCCCTGAAATCAGCCGCATGATTTCGTCTATTTTGGCAGGCTACGCTTGGGACACGAACAATCCATTCGTGGAAAAATCCGAACAACGCTTGTCCACGCTTGCCGCATTGGTGGGCGATTTGAAGGTAGAATAAGGACAAATGCCTTTCAGACGGCCGCGCCTAAAAACAGAACAGGCCGTCTGAAAATCTACCCTCATCATTAAATATTTTGACCGATAGATAAAACCTTATGCGATTTATCCCTTTGCTTACCGCACTGCTGCTTTCCGCATGCGCGACCTCGCTGCCCCATCCGCAAACGCTGCCGCCGCTTTCCAAAGAAGGCCAATGGTTCAAACTCGAGCAGACCAATGCGGCGGGGCAAACCATTCAAACCAATCTCTTGGCAGTCGAGCCTCATTCAGACGGCATCCGCTTTGTCCAAACCGATGCACTGGGTGCGCCGGTATCTCGTCAATCGGTCAGTACCAAAGGCTGGAAAAACGACGGCTTTGTGATGCCTAATGCCACTTCGCGCCGATTGTTTGCCGCCTTGTTACCGCTTTTGGCCGCCGAACACGCCGCCACGCTTTACCCTGAAGCCCGCCAACAAAACGCCACCCATCAAGGCTTCTGCCCTGACGGCAAAGGCGCGGTGTTCAGCTACCGCAAGCGTGATTTGTGGTGTGTCGCCCACCATTCCGAACAATTCCTCATCGGCTTCCCCGACCAAACTTTCTGGACGGTCAGCCCGATTGCAGAAGACTAATTCATGAATACTCCTGTTTATCTCAGCCGTCCGGCACTGACCAGCGCATTGGGCAGCGGCTTGCAAGTTCATGCCGAAGCCTTACTCACGCCGTCTGAAAACACGCCCCTGACTTTTTCAGACCAATGGGTAAAAGGCAAAACGCATGCTTTCGGTGCCGTCAAAGAAACCCTGATGCCCCTGCCCGACAGCATCCCCGAAGCACACCGCAGCCGCAACAACCAGCTTATCCTGCACGCGCTTTCGCAAATAGACGGACTGATTCAGACGGCCATTGCCCGTTACGGCAAAGAAAGGGTTGCTGTCGTTACCGGTACGTCCACCAGTGGCGCAGACGAAAATATCCCTTTGTTCCAACACGTTGTCCAAGGCGGTGGATGGACGGATGTTCCGTTCAAACAGCTACAACACACCATGGCTTCGCCCTCCGAATTTATCGCCCAAGTTTACGGTCTGGACGGCTTGCGCTATACCGTTTCCACCGCCTGCACTTCCGGTGCACGCGCCCTCATCAGCGCAGCCCGGCTGCTTCGTGCCGGATTGTGTGATGCCGTGATTTGCGGCGGCGCAGATACGCTTTCTCCGCTGACGATCAATGGTTTTGCCTCTTTGGAAGTGCTTTCAGACGGCATCGCCAAACCTTTTTCCGCCAACCGCAACGGCATCAATATCGGCGAAGCGGCCGCATTTTTCGTAATGACGCGCGATGCCGATTTTGACGGCGAAATGCAGTTGCTCGGCTACGGCGCAAGCAGCGATGCCTACCATATGTCTTCGCCCCGCCCCGACGGTTTGGGGGCGGCCCAATCCTTTCAGGCTGCTTTGGATAAAGCCGGTTTGAAAGCGGAAGACATCGGCTGGATCAATCTACACGGCACCGGCACGCAGCACAACGACAGCATGGAAAGCCGGGCCGTTGCCGAAGTCTTTGGCAGCCACACCCTTTGTACCTCAACCAAGCCGTCCACCGGTCATACTTTGGGCGCAGCCGGTGCAATCGAAGCCGCGTTTGCCTGGTTGATGGTCAACCGCCAATACAATCCGGAAGGCAAACTGCCGCCCCAACAATGGGACAATGTACCCGATTCCGAGCTGCCCAACATCGCTTTGACCGACGGCAACAGCCGCTGGCCGTCTGAAAAACGCATTGCCGCCAGCTCGTCTTTTGCCTTCGGTGGCAGCAATGCCGTTTTGATTATCGGATAAGTCCTTATATTTAGGCTGTCTTTTCAGACGGCCTTTTTCTTTGGCGCAACTTAAAAAACAATAACATCAAAACAACAACCAAATCCGCCGAAATATGCCATAATAGGCTTAGCACATTTCATCTCGCGATGTGCCCGAAAAGAAAAACTTAACCTACATAGAGAATGAACCCATGACTAAATCCACCATTATCTATACCTACACCGACGAAGCTCCTGCATTGGCCACCCAATCCCTGTTGCCGATTGTGCAGGCGTTTACCCGCCATGCCGATATTGATGTCAAAACCAGCGACATTTCTCTCTCCGGCCGTATTCTGGCGGCGTTCCCCGAATACCTGACTGAAGCGCAGCGCGTACCCGATGCGCTTGCCGAGTTGGGCGAACTGGTGAAACAGCCCGATGCAAACGTGATCAAACTGCCGAACATCAGCGCATCCGTACCGCAACTGACTGCTGCGATTAAAGAATTGCAGTCTAAAGGCTTTGCCGTTCCCGACTATCCCGCCGACCCGCAAACCGATGAAGAAAAAGCCGTACGCGAACGTTACGACCGCATCAAAGGCAGCGCGGTAAACCCTGTCCTGCGCGAAGGTAACTCCGACCGCCGCGCGCCTAAAGCAGTGAAAAACTTTGCGAAAAAACATCCGCACAGCATGGGCGCATGGACCAAAGACTCCAAAACCCACGTTGCCACCATGCAAAGCGGCGACTTTTTCCATAACGAACAATCCGTTACCGTACCCGATGCGACTTCCGTATCCATCGTGTTCACCGACAAACAAGGCAACAAAAAAGAGCTGCGCGAGCCTGTTGCCCTGAAAGCCGGCGAAATCATCGACGCGACCGTGATGAGCAAAAAAGCCCTGCTCGCCTTCCTTGCCGAACAAGTGAAAGACGCAAAAGCAAAAGGCGTATTGTTCTCGCTGCACATGAAAGCCACCATGATGAAAGTGTCCGACCCGATTATCTTCGGACACGCCGTCAAAGTGTTCTTCGCGCCTGTCTTTGAAAAATTCGGCGACAAACTGGCTGCCGCAGGCGTCAACGTCAACAACGGCTTCGGCAACCTGCTTGCCAATCTGGACAAACTGGATGCGGACACCCGCGCTGCCGTCGAAGCCGAAATCGCTGCCGTTTATGCCGCCAACCCTGATTTGGCGATGGTCGATTCCGACAAAGGCATCACCAACCTGCACGTCCCAAGCGATGTCATCGTTGATGCTTCTATGCCCGCGATGATTCGTAATTCTGGCCGTATGTGGGACAAAAACGGCAAAGCGCAAGACACCAAAGCCGTCATTCCCGACAGCAGCTACGCAGGCGTTTATCAAGCAACCATCGACTTCTGCCGCGAACACGGCGCATTTGACCCGACAACCATGGGTACCGTGCCCAACGTCGGCCTGATGGCGCAAGCAGCCGAAGAATACGGTTCACACAACAAAACTTTCGAAATTGAAGCCGACGGACAAGTTCAAGTCATTGATGCAGCAGGCAATGTCCTGATGCAACACGACGTTGAAGCTGGCGACATCTGGCGTATGTGCCAAACCAAAGACGCTCCGGTTAAAGACTGGGTACAACTCGCTGTTAACCGTGCCCGTCTGAGTAATACACCAGCCGTGTTCTGGCTCGACGAAAACCGTCCGCACGACAAGAGCCTGCTCGCCAAGGTTAAAGCTTACCTTGCCGAACTGGATACCGACGGCCTCGACATCCGCGTCCTTGCGCCCGAAGAAGCCGCTAAATTCAGCTTGGGTCGTCTGAAAAACGGCGAGGACACCATCTCCGTAACCGGCAACGTCCTGCGCGACTACCTGACCGACTTGTTCCCGATTTTGGAACTCGGCACCAGCGCGAAAATGCTGTCTATCGTTCCATTGATGAATGGCGGCGGTATGTTTGAAACCGGCGCTGGCGGTTCTGCACCGAAACATGTTCAACAATTCCTCGAAGAAAACCACTTGCGTTGGGACTCTTTGGGCGAATTCCTCGCGCTTGCCGTATCGTTTGAACATCTGGCGCAAAAAGCCGGCAACGCCAAAGCCCAAGTTCTCGCCGACACTTTGGATGCAGCCACCGAAAAACTGCTGTTGAACGACAAATCGCCCAAACGCAAAGCTGGCGAACTCGACAACCGCGGCAGCCATTTCTACCTCACCCTCTACTGGGCGCAAGAATTGGCGGCGCAGGATAAAGATGCCGAACTGAAAGCCGCATTTGCGCCGTTGGCAGCCGCTTTGACTGCCGACGAAGCCAAAATCGTTGAAGAACTCTCTGCCGTACAAGGCAAAGCGGTCGACATCGGCGGCTACTACGCAGCCAATCCTGAAAAAGCGGCACAAGCAATGCGTCCGAGCGCAACCTTTAATCAGGCATTGTCAGCCTTATAATTAAAGCAATAAAAGGCCGTCTGAACTTTCAGACGGCCTCAGACCTTATGGAAACACAATGAAAAAAACCTTTCTTTCTCTTACTCTCCTCATCAGCGCTCCAGCTTTGTGGGCATTTTCCCCTGCCGAATTGGCACAAACCCTGCAAAAACCGCAAAACGTGCAAGGCAATTTTGTCCAACAACGCCAGCTCAAATCCCTCAGCAAACCCATGACTACCAGCGGCAGCTTTACCCTTGTCCCACAAAAAGGCCTGCTCTGGAAAATGCAAAAACCATTTGAAACCACCCTGCGCGTGCGTTCAGACGGCATCATGCAATGGAACGGCAGCCAATGGGTCAACCCAAATGCCAGCAAGCTCAACGGCCAAAGCCGCCAAATCAAACTTTTCCTCGACCTTTTGGGCGGCAATACCCAAGGTTTGGAAAAACAATTTGATTTGAAATTAAACGGCAACGAAAAAAAATGGACGTTGACCTTAACTCCGAAAACCGCCATTACCCGCCAAATCTTCAACCGTATCGAAATCAACGGCGATACGCTGGTGCGTAAAATCGAATTGGACGAAAAGCAAGGCGACAAAACCACCATGCAGTTCAACCAAATCCAAACCGATAAAGCTCTGGACAGCTTCAGCCGTACCGCCCTCTAATTGTCTATCCCAACAAAAGGCCGTCTGAAAATAGATTTCAGACGGCCTTTTGTATTAATCGGCTGAAGGCTGCTGCCCTTTTCGTTCCGCCTTTCTGGCTTCGCGAATGGCTTTGAGTTCGGCCTCTTTCTGTCTGGCTTTTTTCAGCCAAGCCTCCCATTGGTTTGGCGTTTCCAGCGTGATTCTACCGATTTTGCCTTCTCGGAAATCGGTCAGGATATTTTCAGCGGCCTTTTGATAGTTGACCCGTCCGCCGCTCAAAACCGCACCGCGTTTTTTGGCAATCCACTCCAACCAAGAAGTATCGTCCCAATGGCTGCTTGGATCTTTGTCGGCTTGATAGCGCTCTTGCAACAGGGCCAGATAATGGCGGCGGAGGTAATCCAAAAGCTCAAGCGCCACCTCTTCTTCGTCCAGCGCGTTGCGTCCGACTGCACCGCCGGCCGCAAGGTTATATCCGCCTTCTTCAACAATAATTTTCGGCCACAACATACCGGGGGTATCGTAAAGCCAGAAATCGTCGGCAAGGAAAAGGCGTTGTTCGGCTTTGGTAATACCGGGTTCGTTACCGGTTTTGGCAGATTTTTTGCCGATCATGCCGTTAATCAAGGTGGATTTGCCGACGTTGGGAATACCGCAAATCAGGACACGCAACGGCTTCTCGATACCTTGGCGATGCGGAATCATGTCGCGGCAGGCTTGGGTGATTTTGCCATGCGCGCCGGTTTCGGAAGAATCCAGCGCAATGGCGCGGGTATCTTGGCGGCTGTTGTAGTGTTCGAGCCAAACATTGGTACGCTCGGGATCGGCAAGGTCTTGCTTGTTTAAGATTTTGAGTTTGGGCCTGCCTTTGGACAACTGGGCAAGCAATGGATTTTCGCTGGAAGCAGGCATACGCGCGTCCAACATCTCAATCACCATATCAACGCTTTTAATGCGTTCGGCAATGGCTTTTTTTGCCTTGTTCATGTGGCCGGGAAACCATTGGATAGCCATGTCTTTTTGTTCTTTCTATTCGTATCTGAGGCCGTCTGAACAATCATTGTTTTTCAGACGGCCTCGATATTGGGATAATCGGTCAATCAGGATTTAGAGATTGCCATGCTCGTAGCTGTAATAACCTGCTTCATCCATACATTGCTCAAACGTTTTGGATGTATTTCCATTTTGGACTTGCGATTTGCAGGTATTGATTTGGCGGGAAACTTCAGCTTCACTCGCTCCGGTACGGTGCCAACGGTAAGCAGTAACAGGCTCTGTCGCGCAGGCGGTCAAGATAAGCAGGGATAATGCGGTCAGACTGATTTTTTTCATGGTTTCTTCCTTTGAGGCCGTCTGAAACGGCAAGTTAGCGTCCTGCCAAGCTTTGTGCCTGACGGTGGCGGACAAGGAGTTCGTAACGGCCTTTGAGGCGTTCGGCCAATTTTTCTACAACATAAACGGAGCGGTGCTGACCGCCGGTACAACCGATGGCAATCGTCACATAACTGCGGCTCTCTTGCTGCAGGCGCGGTAGCCAGCGGTTTAAGAAATGCTCAATATCATCAACCATTTCTTGAACCAAAGGCTGCTGGTCCAAATAATCTTGAATGGGTTTGTCCATACCGGTAAAAGGGCGCAATTCGGGATCGTAATACGGATTAGGCAGGCTGCGCATGTCAAACATAAAGTCGGCATTATTGGGAACGCCGTATTTGAAACCAAAGGATTCAAGAATAACCAGCAAGCCGATGCGTTCAATGTTGAGCCATTGTTGAACGGCATAACGCAGCTGCTGCGCATTCATTTTGGACGTATCAATGCAATATGCAATGTCTTTCAGCGGAAAGAGCCATTCGCGTTCTTTTTGCAGGCTTTCCAACAAGGTCAGATTATGGCCGGATAAAGGATGGCCGCGGCGGGTTTCCGAGAAGCGGCGTACCAACACGCCCTCTTCCGCTTCAATAAAGAGGACTTCGACTTGATGCCCTTCATGACGCAAATATTGGATTTGCTCTTGCGCTTCCTGAATATTGATACCGGAACGGATGTCAACGCTGACACCGAGTTTGGTTTCATCGGCACGTTCGATGTGGAGCGAAACCAACGACGGAAGCATTTCCAAAGGAAGGTTATCGACACAGTAATAGCCCAAATCTTCGAGCTGCTTGAGGGCTACGGATTTTCCTGAGCCGGATAAGCCGCTAATCAGGACGATTTTCATGGTTTTGTTCGTTTTCTTTGAGTTGTGTTTGATGGCGTTCGAGGAATTCTTTGGTGCTGTCTTTGCCGCGCAATTGAAGGATGTAATTGCGCACCGCAGCTTCAACCAATACTGCTAAGTTTCGACCGATTGCAACAGGCAGGGTAACGGAACGGACGCTGACGTTGAGGATAGATTCTGTTTCGGTACGGATGCTCAATCGATCGAGTTGTTTCATGTATCCGTCGTCGGCAGGAACCAAATTGATAATCAGCTGGAGGATTTTTTTCGGACGGATGGAGGTTTCGCCAAAAATATGGCGGATATTGAGTATGCCCAAACCGCGCACTTCGAGGAAATCACGCAGCATAGGCGGGCAACGGCCTTCCAGCATTTCCGGGCCGGTGCGGAAGAGTTCGACCGCATCATCGGCAATCAGGCTGTGGCCGCGCGAAATCAGCTCCAATGCCAATTCACTCTTACCCAAGCCGGATTGTCCGGTAATGAGTACACCCACTTCAAATACATCCAAAAATACGCCGTGCTTGATGGTGGAAGTCGCCAATGTGCGTTGCAGATAAATCCGCAAAACGTCCATCAGGTGCGGGCTTTCCTGTTTGGAAGTCAGCAAGGGGATACTGTTGGTATGGCAATAATCGCGCAATTTGGGCGAAACCGGCAAACCGTTGGCGACGATGACCAAAGACATGGGGATGTCGAAAAGCTCGCCGAAATCATAGTTGAGTTCGCCCGATTCCAGACGGCGTAAATATTCGGCTTCGGCTACGCCGACAACTTGAATTTGGTTGGGATGGATAAAGTTTAAGTGGCCGACCAAGGCCAAGACGGGTTTATCGGCTTCGACACCGATACGGTTGTCCGCGCCGGAATTGCCGGCAGCCCAAGCAAGTTCGAGTTTGTGCTGATTATCGGAAAACAGGCGGCGGACGGATATGCTGGGCATGAATTACTCTTCGGTCAGGAGTGTGCGTACTTCTTCGGCAGAAGTCGCGGCCATCAATGCTTCACGGACGGCTTTTTGAGAGAATCTGCCGGCCAGTTTGGACAAGACTTCCAAATGTTCGCCGGTAGCGTTTTCAGGCACAAGCAGGATGAAAATCAGGGAAACGGGTTTGCCGTCGGGCGCATCAAAGGCGACCGGCTCTTTGGTGCGGATAAACGCACCGGTGGCTTTTTTCACGCATGCGTGACGGCCATGGGGAATCGCCACCCCCTGCCCCAAACCGGTCGAACCGAGTTTTTCACGAGCAAACAGGCAGTCGAACACGTTGGCATTCGGTAATTCTGCTTCATTCTCCAGCAGCTGTGCGGCCTCTTCAAACAGACGCTTTTTGCTGCTGACTTCCAAATCCAAAACGATATGGGACAAAGGTAAAATTTCGCCGATCAGGCTCATATGTATCTCTTTTAAATGTCGCAAAACAATGGGATTGTACCGATTGTCGGTGCAAATCTCAATCCTGAAGGCGTAATTTACACTCGTCCCGCTAACATTTTCCATGTTGTTTTTGATATTTTTTAACGAGCCGAAAATAATCCAACCATTTGATTATGATTAATTTAAAGTAAAAATTCCATCATTGGCTAAATCACGGTTTAAATAAAAAGGAGTATGTCCGGCATACTCCTTTTCCCTTTCTTTTCAGACGGCCCCAGCCTCGTTTTTTAAAACAATTTGGAAACCAAAAACAACCAAAAATAATGGCAGACCAATCCGCAAAACCACGCCAAGCCGATGCGGTTGTTGGCCAAAAACGTTTGGAAGCACAACTGACGGTCGCGCGTACGAATGGCGGCATATTGCTGGCACTGCCAATACGCGGTTATCGGCAATACCAGCCAATACGGCCAAGTTGCGCCGATTTTGATACCCAACACTACCATCAATACGGTAAACCAAAAATGGCAAAGCATGGTTGCGCTAATGTCGTGATGGCCAAATGTGATTGCCGAAGTTTTAATACCGATTTTCAAATCGTCTTCTTTGTCCGCCATGGCATAAATCGTGTCGTAAGCCAGCGTCCATAAGGCATTGGCGGTAAACATCAGCCACGCTTCAGGAGGCACTCGGCCTTGCACGGCGGCAAAGGCCATGGGAATGCCGAACGAAAATGCCAGTCCTAAATAAAACTGCGGCAACGGGAAAAAGCGTTTGGTAAAGGGATATGTGACAGCCAGAAACAAGGCCGGAAGACTCATCAGCCAAGTAAAGCGGTTGAGCGGTACCAGACACAAGGCCGCCATCAGACACAGCATGACGGTCAAAAGCAGCGCTTCGGTTTTGGAAACCAAACCTTTGGCAAACGGGCGGTTTTTGGTGCGCTCTACTGCGCCGTCAAAATTGCGGTCGGCAAAGTCGTTCACGACGCAACCTGCGCTGCGCATTAAAAACGTGCCTGCAGTAAAGGCAATAAAAATATCCGCGTCGGGAACGCCTTTAGACGCAATCCACAATGCCCAATAAGTCGGCCACAGCAAAAGCAGGGTGCCGATGGGTTTGTCGATGCGCATCAGTTTGGCGTATATCACCATCCGTCCGACAGCGTAACGTGGTAAAAATTGTAGGAAAAAGCGCCGTATGTTCATTGGTGTAATGTGTCGTTGTATATGTATTGATGCTGAAGGAAAGGCATTTTAGAGCCTTAGCTCTTATTATAATTTATTGCCGTCTGAAATCAAACGAATCTTAATGATTTAATTTGTTGTATTATAACAGAATTATGACAAATCTCGGCAATCGGTTTTCTTTTCAGACGGCCTTATCGGTATAAATCTATTAATTTCAATAAGAAATATTCTGTTAATTCCAATGTTTCGCCGTTCCAATCGAAATACGAACGGCGCGCGGTAACAGGACGTCTGAAAGACGGATGATCGGCATCTTCAAAACGAAGAAACTCAAAATCCGAACGTTTCAACGGCAATGTACCGTCAAACAGACGCTCTCCCAAAGGCTGCGTTCCGCAATCCAATAATTCTGTCCATAGGCGGCTATCCGGCCGGCACGCGCTTCTGGCTTGTATCACTGTTTCGCCGTCCAGTTTGAGCAAAACATCGCGCACAAAGATTTCTTCTCCATTTTCCTCCTCCTTCGTCAAACCCAAATACACCGGCTCGACTGAAAAATCCTTACCTGAAGCGCGCAACGCAGCGGTTAGCGAAGAAACGGTCAGTAGATGTCCGACCGTAGACGGCAGAAGACTTGAAGCTTCGGCATGTGAACAAAGCGTGCCACGCGGTATATCAAGCTCCATCTGGCACCTCTGTTTTGGCCAACTCCTGCCATTGGGCTTCGGGAAACTCATCTTTCAGACGGCCTTTAAGATATTCCAAGGTATCGCCGGCAACGGTTTCATCTTTGCTGTCGTGAATATGGTTGAAAATCAGACTGTGTAACTGGATGCCGTATTGTTTAAGCGCAGCGAAGCTGAGCAGGGTATGGTTGATGCTGCCGAGCCGTCCGCTGGTAACGAGGATGACGGGATAAGCCTGTTGCTGAATATAATCAATGGTCAACAAATCTTCCGTCAGCGGCACCATCAATCCGCCTGCTCCTTCGACCAAGACGATTTCGTATTGCGCCGCCAATTCTTGCGTGGCGATACGGATTTTGTCCAAGTCCAAAGCCCTGCCGTCCAGACGGGCGGCGAGGTGGGGCGAGGCGGGATAGCTGAAAATTTCGGACATGGTCAGCCGCTGTTTGTCAGCTTCCTGCAAGGATATGCCCATTATGTTGCGGTGGACGGCGATGTCGTCGGCGATGTTTTGGCAACCGGTTTGCACGGGCTTTTGCGTGATCACGCTTTTGCCCTGCTGCAACAATCGTTTTGCCAACACGCCGGTGGCGACGGTTTTGCCGATGTCCGTGTCTATGCCGCTGACGAAGTAAACGCCTTTCATTTGCTGTGTTCCTTCAAGATTTGTACGGTTTTGTCGGCAAGTTCGGTCAAGAGGCCGTCTGAAATGATGTAAGGCGGCATGAGGTACACCAGCCTGCCGAATGGGCGCACCCAAATGCCCTGCGCCACGCAATCCGCTTGAAAACGCGCCATATCCACGCCTTTTTCCAGCTCGATCACGCCGATGGCACCCAAAACGCGCACGTCTTTCACGCCGCGAATGTCCCATGCAGCTTTCAGACGGCCTGTTAAGATGCTTTCAATGCGGCGGATATTTGCCTGCCAATCTTGGGACAAAAGCAGTTTGACCGAAGCGCAGGCAACGGCACACGCCAGCGGGTTCGCCATAAATGTCGGTCCGTGCATGAAAACGCCCGCTTCGCCGCGCGAAATCGTTTCGGTAACTTTTTGTGAAGTGACTGCCGCCGCCAGCGTCATATAGCCGCCGCTCAAACCCTTGCCGATACACATAATATCCGGCACGACCTCCGCGTGTTCGCAGGCAAACATCTTGCCCGTGCGCCCGAATCCAGTGGCAATTTCATCAAAAATCAACACGATATCAAATTCATCACACAAATCGCGCAAACCACGAAGATACTGCGGATGATAAAAATACATACCGCCCGCGCCCTGCACGACCGGCTCTAAAATAAAGGCGGCAATATCCGCATGATGCGCTTCAAACAAGGCGCGGACAGGCTGCAAATCCGCCCCGTCCCATTCATCGTCAAAACGGCTTTGCGGATTATCGACAAAATAACGCTGCGGCAACGCACTGCCGAAAATATGATGCATCCCCGTTTCCGGATCGCAGACGGACATCGCGTTCCAAGTATCACCGTGATACCCGCGCCGCACCGTCGCAATATTCTGCTTCGCGGTCAAACCCCGCGCCTGCTGGTATTGCACCGCCATCTTCAGCGCGACTTCTACCGAAACCGAACCCGAATCCGCATAAAAAATACGGTCCAGCCCCTGCGGTAAAATCCCGACCAACAACTTGCCCAGTTCCACCGCCGGCCTGTGCGTCAAACCACCAAACATCACATGCGACATCTGTTTAATCTGCGCCTCAACCGCCTGATTCAAAACAGGATGATTGTAGCCGTGTATCGCACACCACCAAGACGACATCCCGTCAATCAGCCGCGTGCCGTCCGCCAATTCGATGTGTACACCCTCCGCTCGGCGCACCGGATAAACAGGCAACGGGTTGGTCATGGATGTATAAGGATGGAGTAGGTGGGCACGGTCAAAATCGAGCAGGGAGGACGGTTCGGACATATTCTTTTTAAAGACTGATTGACAATTTTCGTTATTATATAACATCTTTACCTTTTCAGACGGCGCGTCTTCCATATTGCATCAGCGCCAATCCGATTACGGCCGCCAAACAGCCGGCAACCAAGGAAACATGCAATGCCTCGCCCAAAAACCAAGCGGAACACAAAATGCCGAATACCGGCACCAAAGTAATGTACGCTGCCGCGCTGCCTGCGCCCAAAGTCTTCACGCCCTCGAAATACCACGCATAGCTCAAGACCGTTGCACCGACAGACAGGCCAATCAAAGCAAACCAGCCCCTGCCGTCCATTTCGGCAAGCATACAAAACGGCAGGCCATCTGAAATCAGCGCAGGCGGCAGCAACATCATTGCACCCAGCCAAGCGGTGGCCACGGTTACCGTCAGTGCATCAATCCCCTGCAACACCGCCCGGCCTATCATCGTATAAGTGACCAAGCAGCAAAGGCTGCAAAACACCAGCACTTCGCCCCACCCTATGCCGCCGCCCGACAAAAACGCCGCAATCTCGCCATGCGTAACCGCCCATATCGAGCCTGCCACAGCCAACAGCATACCCGACACAATCTTGCCGTTGAGTTTTTCACCAAACAACAAAGCCGCAAAAAACATCGTCAATACAGGATTGAACGTGACCAACACCGTTGCCCTTGAAGCAGGAATCCGCTGCAAACCCAGCATAGACAATACGGTAAAACCAAATACGCCGAATGCCGCCGCCAGCGCCAATCCAAGCCATTGTTTGCGCGACAAAACCGCCAAAGTACGCAACCGATACCGTGCAAACAGCCAACCCAAAAGCAAGATCGCCGCCGTCAAAAAGCGCAGCATACCGCCCGTTAAAGGCGGCAGTGCCTGTCCCAACATCCGCCCCATCGGCCAAGATGCGCCCCAAAACGCCGCCATGCCCAATAGTTTTAGATGGATTGCCAAATGTTTCATGGTGATAAATAACTTGAATAATCGGTTTTAAGCTTGCGCCAACCATCACGGAAACAAAGGCCGTCTGAAAGACTGAAACCCAGCTTTTTCAGACGGCCTTTACTGCTCAATCAATCAGGCTTACAACCCAATGCCTTTGAGTTTTGCCACGGTGTTAATGTCTTTATCGCCGCGACCGGAGAGGTTGACCAAAATCACTTGGTCTTTGCTCATTTTCGGCGCATTTTTCACCGCCCAAGCAACGGCGTGGCTGGATTCCAGCGCAGGAATAATGCCCTCGAAACGGCAGAGCAAATCAAAGGCTTCGAGTGCTTCGTCGTCTTTGGCAACGGTGTATTCCACGCGGTTGATGTCGTTCAAATGGCTGTGTTCCGGGCCGATGCCTGGGTAGTCCAAGCCTGCGGAAACAGAGTGCGTACCCAAGACTTGACCGTTTTCGTCCTGCATCAAATAGCTGCGGAAACCGTGCAATACGCCGATGGGGGCTTTGCTGGTAATCGGTGCGGCGTGGTCTGGCGTATCCACGCCCAAACCGCCGGCTTCTACACCGACCAAACGCACGTTTTCTTCTTCGATATAGGGATGGAACAAACCGATGGCATTCGAACCGCCGCCCACGCAGGCAACGGCAACATCAGGTTGGCGGCCGATGGCTTCCAACATTTGTTCTTTGGCTTCATTGCCGATCACGCATTGAAAATCGCGTACCATTTCGGGATACGGCGCCGGCCCTGCGGCAGTGCCGATGATGTAGAATGTGTCGTCCACGCGCGCCACCCATTCGCGCATGGCTTCGTTCATCGCGTCTTTCAAAGTACGGCTGCCGCTGTCGACGCTGACCACGTTCGCACCCAATAATTTCATGCGGAACACGTTGGGCATTTGACGTTGGATGTCGTCCGCGCCCATGTACACGTCGCAAGTCATGCCGAAGCGTGCGGCAACGGTGGCGGAAGCCACGCCGTGCTGACCCGCGCCTGTCTCGGCAATCACGCGTTTTTTGCCCATGCGGCGAGCGAGCAATGCCTGACCGATGGTGTTGTTGACTTTGTGTGCGCCGGTGTGGTTCAAATCTTCACGCTTCAGCCAAATTTGTGCGCCGCCCAAATGCTCGGACAATCGCGCGGCATGGTAAACAGGGCTGGGACGGCCGACATAGTGTTTCAAATCATGGCGGAACTCTTCCCAAAATGAAGGATCTTCTTTCGCTGCTTTATAGGCTTCTGCCAATTCTTGCAAAGCCGGAATCAGGGTTTCGGAAACATAAAGACCGCCGTGTTCGCCGAAAAAGCCTTTCTCGTCGGGAGCGTGATAGTTTTTCATGGAAATTTTCCTTGTTCGTTTTATGGTTTCAGACGGCCCGATTCAGTAAAGGGTCGTCTGAAAGTAAAAATTGTCAGCAATTATAGCCGTTTTCCATTCATCTTGTCGGCAACTAATTGAATAATAATATCAGCAGACAAAATAGGAACAACAGCGTACTGCTCGATGTTGCAAGCAATGCCGCACCCAACGGCGGCGCAATATATTTTTCTTCGTTTTTGTTTCTCAGGCATATTTTTAGTGCCAACATCCCCAGCCACAGTGCCAGCAACCAACAACCCAGAAAGTTAAGCGCAAGCAAAGCAATGATCAACGAATCAGTATTTATGGTACTTGTGTTCAAAAATATCCAATTAAGGCCGTTAACAGACATAATGACTGTAGATATTTGTATCACATACAAAAGCGTTCCGCCCAACAATATCTTGATCTGCCATTGTTTGGCCTTCAGCCACACTGAGGCGACATTAAAAAGCCACCACAACGCCATAAACGTCATTAAAGAGATTTCATAACGGTCCATCGCCCTACTCCTGAAAAACAGTCAATCCAGCCGTTTCAAAAAAAGCCCGATACGCCGCCGCTTTTTTCGCCAAACTCAAAGGATAGGCGCGCGAAGTCGAAGGCAGGCGCGTCAGGGTCAACTCACGCCCCGCATAGGGAAACGGCACTGTTTCGCCGGTCTTCGGCATCTTCATGCCGCTGCCTTGAATCTCCAACAAAACTTCGGTTGCCTTGCCGCCGGTGGTGCAAAGATGGCGGCACTCGGGCATTTGCGCCAATACTGCCGCCAAATCGACGGTTTCTATCACTTTTAAAAACTTATCCGAAGCATTGCCATGTTCGCGTATTGCCTTCAACACGGTCGGACAGGATGCAATGCCCTTCTCACTTAAAAACGCTTTGATTTTATCAGCATCAAACGCCTTTTCGCCCTGCTTTTGAAAATGCGCCGCATCGCCGAAAAACACCAGCCCGTACACGCGCCACATATCGTTTTGAAAATTCGGATAATGAAACTGCATCGCGTGTTTTTCTTCTTTAGGCGGAAACGTCCCCATCATCATGACCGTTGCCTGCGGCGGCAACAAGGCTGCGAAGGGGTGGGACTCAACGATTGGCTCTTGCATAGCTGTATTCCGGTTGCTTTGAATTCAAACAAAATTTCAGACGGCCTTTACTGCCTGAATAAACGCCGCCATTTTCTCCCTGCTCTTAACCCCACCAGAGATTTCCACGCCGCCGGACACATCCACCGCCGCTGCGCCACTGATTTTCACCGCTTCGGCAACGTTTTCCGCAGTCAATCCGCCGGCAAGTATCCACGGTTTGCCGATATTGCCGTGCAACATGGTCCAGTCGAAACTTTGTCCCGTACCGCCGTATTCGGTCGGATGATAGGCATCAAACAGCAAGGCACGGGCATTCGGAAATTTGGCACAGGCCGTCTGAATATCGGCAGCGGACTGTACGCGCACGGCCTTCAAATACGGGCGGTCAAACCGACGGCAAAAATCATCGTCCTCATCGCCGTGAAACTGAATCACATCTATCGGCACCTGACGCAAAATCTCACGGATGGCTTGCTCGTTTTCATTCACAAACAAGGCCACCACCGATACAAACGGCGGCAAATTTCTCACAACCGCCTGCGCCTGCTCAATATTCACAGCCCGTTTACTCTTGGCGTAAAACACCAGCCCGATGGCATCCGCGCCCAATTCGGCCGCAGCCAGCGCGTCTTCAGGTCGAGTAATACCGCAAATTTTGGTGCGTATGGTGTTCATGGCAATGGCCTTTTTAAACAGATGGGGCGGATATTATATAGTTAACAAACACAAAGTTTAAGGCCGTCTGAACATGAAATATCAAGTTCAGACGGCCTTAAACTTCAAAACAACCATCAGCCGATAATATTGGCGGCCGTCAGCTGCGCAGCGTCTTCGTTGTAGAAGCGCAAGAACTCTGTGCTGCCTTAGGCTCTGCTTGATATACAGAATATCATACCGATAATTACTAATAACTTTGTAATTATTTTTCTCTTTTCTATTTGCCTATTATTTAATCAAATTTAGTTTATTCTTTATTATCAATAATTAAACCAAACTATCCACAATTGGATTCACACAAAATTTGGATAATGCCCGTCAATAATAAAAAAATATCAAGGCCGTCTGAAAAAGTCTTTCAGACGGCCTGTTATCCTTTTTACTCAAACGGTTTCTTCTGCCAATAAAACTTATCCTTTTTTAGGCGGCCTCGGAACACATCATCTTGCCCCAAAACAAACACCAATGCGCCTGACAAATCTGTTCTCAACAAAGTAATGCCGTGCGCACGGACACGATTTTGTACGGCAATGGTCGGATGTTTGTAGGCATTGGCATAGCCGCTGGATGCCACGGCATATTGCGGCGAAACCGTATGCAGAAAGCTGCCTGACGAAGCCGTGCTGCTGCCGTGATGTCCCAATACCAACACTTGGCTATACAGCGCATTGCCGTATTTCTCAATCAAACCGGCCTCGCCCTTCACGCCCAAATCGCCGGTTATCAACAAGGCTTTGCCGTTTGCCACGACACGCAATACGCAGCTCTGGTCGTTATCTTCCTTGCCCGTATTTTCAGACGGCCGGAGCAACTCAAAATCTACGCCGTCCCATTGCCATTTGTCTTCTTGGCAAAACTCTGCATTCGGATAAAACTCAGGTTGTCCGGTAAGCAATTTATCAGCACCGACAGCCGCCACACTGTGAAAACCGCCGTCATGGTCAATATCATGGTGCGACAAAATCAGGCTGTCCAAACGGCGCACACCCATCGCGTTCAAACTCGGCACAATACCTGTTTGCGCCACTTGCTCCGTTCCCGTATCAAACAAAAGATTGCGGTTGCGCGTTTGTATCAATACCGACAAACCTTGCCCTGCATCCATCACGGTAACTCTTGCTACCCCCTCCTCCAGCTTGGCAGGACGGTAAAACACAAAACCCAATAAAACCAAACATGCCCAAGGTTTCAAGCCTAGTCCTCGTGGCAACAATAACAGCAAAGCCGCCATCATCGCCAACACCAGTAAAGGCACGGGCGTCGCTGCAATGGCAAATTCAGGCGATACCGTAGCCAGCCATACCAAACCGCGTAAAGTATATTCCGCCAAAAATGCCGCTACCAACTGGACAGGTTCAAAAGAAAAAACTGAACCCAGCAAAGCCAACGGCGTCAACACCCAAGAAAACCAGGGAATAGCCAGCGCATTAACCAAGGGACTGAGCAAAGGTAACGAAGCAAACAAATAGCCCAGCAATACCACCGACAATACCGTCGCCGCCCATTGCCCCCGTACAGCCAAACGCCAGCCCGACTCTTTCAGACGGCCTGATGAAGCCCAAATCAAAGCAGCAACCAAACCGAAAGACAACCACGTTCCCACGCCCAATATAGCCAATGGGTCCAACAACAAAACAACGGCCAAAGCCTGCCACCACGCCGTCCAGCCCGAGCCGCCACTGCCGCGCCACCATGCCCACGCAAACGCAGCCAACATCAACACACTGCGTTGCGTCGGTACAGAAAAACCGGCCAAAAGCGCATAAAACAAAGCCCCGGCAACACCACCGGCCAATATCCACACACGCGGTTTTGCCGGAATCCACGGCGAATAACGAAAAATTCGCTTGATCAGCCAGGCAAACAATACCGCCACCATCGTCACATGCAAGCCCGAAATACTGACCAAGTGCGTCAGCCCCAAAGGCCGGAATGCCTGCCACAAAGGCGGCCGCAACGCCGATTGCTCACCAATACTCAAAGCACGCATCAGCCCTATACCATCTGAAAACTCAGGATATTTGTCCGCCGTTCTCTGCCAACTTCGGCTTACCGCATCACGTATATTAGCCAAACCGAAACCGCCGCCTTGCCGCACGAGTTTCCTGTCGCGCCCCAAAGTACCCATACCATCGATACCATTGGCCAAAGCCCATGTTTCACGGTTCAAACCGCGCACATTCACTTCACCAATCACCGGCTTGACCCGCGCCGATACAGACCACCGACTGCCCACCGCCCAATCGCGCCGCTGATAATCCGACAACATCAAATCAAAAGCCTGCCCACGCTCATCCCAAGCCCTTGCCGCAAACTGCACGCGCCGACCATCATCACGCGGCATATCCGCCACTTCAACCGTCAAAACTTTAGCCGCCACCTCCCCTACAGGCCATTGACCGGCCAAAACCAGCCCGGTCCGCCACACACCAAACGCCATGCCCATGCAGACGGCCAGAGCCAACCAAGCCACAGCAAATTTTCGACACAACGCAAGCGCGCCAATGATTACAGACAACCAAGTCCACCATGGCGGCACAAACGGCAACGCAAACGAAAGCACTACACCAACCACCCAAGCAGGCAACACAAACCGCCACGCCATGAACGTTTTCCCTTAAATTATGATTATTGGATATGTAATAATAAATGCTTTTAGTAGATTATGACAAATGTCGATTAGCCATTATCTGATAAAAGATATGCTTAAATTATTTCAAAGCCGATAGACGCAAAAAAGCGCAATCTGTTTAGATTGCGCTTTTTTATAAACTGGCACGCCCACGGGGAATCGAACCCCGGTTACCGCCGTGAAAGGGCGATGTCCTAACCGCTAGACGATGGGCGCGGAGATTTTCTGTGGCGCACCCGGAGCGATTCGAACGCCCGACCCTCTGGTTCGTAGCCAGATACTCTATCCAACTGAGCTACGGGTGCATCAAGAAAGATTTGAATTATAGAGAGTGGGCTATTTCCTGTCAAGCGTTTTATTTGGAAAACTTGCAGACAGCGTGTAAAATGCGCATTTGCTATTGAATTTACAGAGAATAAAATGTCAGATTTCGCACGCTGGCCGCTCTTATCCGAAGCATTTTCCCGTTTTGGACGGCCTGTGGTCGTGGTGGATTTGGAGACGACCGGTGGAAATTTCTATCAAGACAGGATAACGGAAGTCGCCCTTGTTCGTTTTGAGCAAGGACGCGCCACACATTACGAGCAATTGGTTAATCCTTGCCGCAGCATTCCCGAATTTGTTGCCAGGCTGACCGGAATTCATGATGAAACGGTGAAAGACGCGCCTGTCTTTGCCGATATTGCGGCCGATTTGTTGCCGCTGTTGCAAGGTGCTGTAGTTGTTGCCCACAACAGCCGCTTTGACTATACCTTCCTGCGCCACGAGTTTGCCCGTATCCATACTGACTTTGCCGCACCCTCGCTCTGTACGGTTCAACTGTCGCGCCGCCTCTATCCTGAGTTTTACAAACACAGCCTCGACAGCATTATCGAACGCACCGGCATTCAGACGGCCAACCGCCACCGCGCCATGACCGATGTTGCCGCATTATGTGATTATCTCGAATTAAGTTTGGCAGAAAAAAATCATCAACAATGGGACGAATACGTCCGTATATTGATGAATCCGAAAATGTTGCCCACTTGGCTGCCTGATTCGCTCGCCCAGCAACTCTATGCACTGCCCGACAGTTACGGCGTATTGGTTTGGTTTGACCATTTCGGCAAAGCCCAAGCCATTGAAGCACACGAACGCGCATACAGTGAAACCGCCACCCTGCTGCACAGCAAAAAACTGCCGCCGCACATCAAAGCCGCGGCCTCCATCCGTTTTATTCCGGCAGTCGGTCAGCTCCATACATTATGGCTCAAAGCCCAGACCATGCAGGAATACCAACTGATGCCGTCTGAAAAATCCACATCGTTTTCCACCGTCCGCTTTATCGCTGACGAACACGGCAGCCTTCAGGCACGCATTGTCTTGTTAAACAGCGGCACCAGAAACTGGCGTCCATACGGTTTGTTTGCCCACAAAAAAGCAGCCAAACGCGCTTTGGCGCAATGGTCGCAAGAACACAGGCTCTGCCCGGATTCGCTCAATATTTTGCCGACCGGCTACGCAAAAGGCGAACCCTGCCCTGTTGAGGCCGTCGGAAAATGCAACGGTGACTGCCGCCAACCCAACGGCATCAAACATCAAAACCAACGCATTACCGAGCTTGCCCACCTACTCCCCGTAACCGATTGGGGCAAAGCGCATGAAATTGAAATTACCGAAACCGACCCCCTGACCGGAAACAGCATTACCCTGCTCTGCGCCGGCGGCGCGTTGGCATTGCCTGACGGCAGCTGGTATTTCGACAGCAGCCTGCCTATCGTGATTAAAAACAAATTCAGGCAAGACAAAGAAAATATCCGTCTGATTGCTTAAAACAAGGCCGTCTGAAAACCAAATTTTCAGACGGCCTGATATGGATAACTTTCCGCTTTATTCTCAACACAAAAACTGCCTAAATTTTAATCAGAACTTATTTTTATAACAGCAATCAAATACTAAACCAATTTATACACAAGCTGTTCACACAATTTTCAATGAAAGCTGTGTATACCCGGCCCAACGAGTGAACCATGAACAATCCTGCAATCATCTTCTTTGACATCGACGACACCCTCTACCGCAAATACACGGATACCTTACGCCCTTCGGTTGCACAAGCCATGCGCGCATTGAAAGCCAAAGGCATTCTGACTGCCATTGCCACCGGTCGGCCGGAAGCCGCCATTCCTGCCAAAGTCAAAGCCTTGATTCAAGAATGCGGCATCGACATGCTCGTTACCATCAACGGCCAATATATTTCCTTTCGCGGCGAGCCCCTGCAAAGCTACCCCTTGGATATTGCCGACATCGAAACCGCCATCCACCTGCTTGAGCAACACAAAATAGACTACGCATTCGTCAACAACCAAGAAATTGCCGTCTCCTCCAACTCTCCGCGCGTTGTCGAAGGTTTATCGCATATCCTGCCCAACTTTTTAACCGACAAAGAATATTTCCGCAAACAACCCGTCTATCAAATGTTGGTCTTTGTGGATGAGGAAGAAGAAAAAATCCTGCAACCGCTGATTCAACAACACGGCTTCAAATCCGTCCGCTGGCACAAACATGCCATGGACCTACTCAAACAAGAAGGTTCAAAAGCACGTGGCATCACCCACGCAGTGGAAAAACTGGGGATTGATATGAGCAAAGTGATGGCGTTCGGCGACAGCTTCAACGACTTGGAAATGCTGTCAACCGTCGGCTTCGGCGTTGCCATGGGCAATGGCGAAGAAGCGGCCAAAGCCGCCGCACAATTCGTCTGCCCAAGTGTCGATGAAGACGGCGTATTGCGCGGCTTGCAAGAATTGGGCGTAATTTAAAACATCAAATCAAAAGGCCGTCTGAACATTTTCAGACGGCC